>CALBMX010000032.1 GCA_937896235.1 uncultured bacterium | reverse complement strand
GCCAAGTCCTAACCGACTTCAAAGATCTCTGCCCTCGCTTCCATTGGGAGCACGAGGGCTAGATCCTTATCAAAAGGATTGATCATGCGTCGTGTAGTTATCACAGGCCTAGGGACTATCAACGCCCTTGGTGCTGATGTGCAAACATCCTGGTCCCGCATGATTGCGGGCGAAAACGGGATTGGACCCATCACGCACTTTGACGCCAGTCAGCACTCTGCCCAGATTGCTGGAACCGCTGCCTGGAACCCCGAGGATTTCTTCGACAGTTCCGACTTCCGCAAGCTGGATCCATTCACCATGCTCGCCCTTGTCGCTTCGGATGAAGCACTCAAGGACGCCGGCTTGGAGGATCTTCGGGACTTAGATGAAAGCAAACGCGAGCGTGTTGGCTGCATCCTAGGAACCGGTATCGGTGGCATCATCGGGATCGAGGCCCAGCACACCATCTTGGTGGACCGCGGCCCGCGCCGTGTGAGCCCTCACTTCATCCCGAAGATTATGGCCAACGCCGTTAGCGGCCAGGTCGCGATCCGCCATGGGATCCTTGGAACCACGTTCACCACGTGCAGCGCTTGCGCATCGTCTGGCCACGCTATCGGCATGGCCCTGATGTCGATTCGCGCTGGCGAGGCAGATATCGTGATCACGGGTGGCTCGGAGTCTGCAACGACGCCGCTTTCCCTTGGTGGATTCTGTTCGGCAAAAGCGCTTTCAACAAGAAACGACGAGCCCGAGCTTGCATGCCGTCCCTTTGATAAAAACCGCACCGGTTTTGTCATGGGAGAGGGCGCTGGCATCTTAGTATTCGAAGAATACGAAGCGGCAAAAGCACGTGGTGCTCGAATCTACGCCGAGGTGAAGGGATACGGGTCTACCGATGATGCCTTTCACATCACGGCACCCAAGACAGATGGAAGCGGGCCCGCGCGCGCTTTCGAGATTGCCATGCGCAATGGTGGAGTCAACCCCGAAACGGTCGACTACATCAACGCGCATGGAACGAGCACCTACTTCAACGACTCGATCGAGTCGCGCGCGATTCGTCGCTGCTTCGGCGACCACGCCGACAAGCTCATGGTCTCATCGACGAAGTCGATGATCGGCCACTGTCTAGGTGCATCGTCCGCCGTTGAATTGGTTGCCACTGCGCGCTCAATTCATGAGGGCATTGTTCATCCGACCAGAAACTACGAGACTCCCGACCCCGAGTGTGACCTGGACTATATCCCAGGCGCCGCGCGTGAACTCAAGGTGCGAAACGCACTCTCGAACTCACTTGGATTCGGCGGACACAATGTCTCGATCTGCATCGGGATACCCGACTAGGCTCTGCACCTGGCCTTTTAAGTTGGCCGCTTGCAGTCTCTTTGAGGATGCAAGCGGCCAACTCGACGAAATCACGCTGAACACCTCTAAATAGCGAAGATCTAGGTCGCGACAACTAGAAAAATCACCTTACAGCACCTATAAAAGGTGCGGCCCCACGGAGTCGTTTTTGGCCCATTTCTCCCAAAAATCGGGAGACTTGAACTAGGCTAAAAGCACCCGACAAGGCTTTCACTATCCAGTCCAACGTGCGGCCTCTCGCCGTGCCCAGAACCCAAGGTCAGAACTCAAGTGCACCGAAAGTTCAAGAAGCTACTTCACGATTACAAGGTCAACCTCTTCCACGAGGTGCACGACAACGTGCAAGAACTTACCAACGAATGTATGGCGGTCACCGAAGAGGTCCTCAATCAGAAGTACCACTACCACTTTCACAAGCTCCCGGATGCAAATCGCGCCGAGATCATCAACATGATTAACAACTACACCCGCGAGGCCATCCTCCCCCCCGTAGTTGAAAAGCTGGTTGAGCGACAAATCGCCAACGAGCGGCGTGTCGTCGCTCTTGAGAAACTGTTAGAGCAGGTCCTATCGACTCTCTCTGCTGAGATCCCTGCAGTCTAGATCGCTGGTCTGCCCTGCGCCTCTGCAAGGCTGTTAGACCCCCTCGAGGGAGCACCCCAATCCAAATACGGTTTGGGGTGTTCCCTCGATCTCGTTCCCCCCCAATCTCTCAAGTACCATGCGCGGAATCTGGCTGGAGGGCGGTAGCCCCATATTTAGGAATGACTTGCCTGACCCACCGGCTAAGGACGGGGAGACACGGGTCCGCGTTGACTACGCAGGGGTCTGCGCGACCGATCTAGCGCTCGCCGCAGGATACATGAACTTCGCGGGGATCCCCGGCCACGAGTTTGTGGGGAGGGCCATGGAGGGGCCCTACGAGGGTCAACTCGTCGTCGGTGAAATCAACGCCGGTTGCGGGGTGTGCTACGACTGTACGGGGCCGGGAGCGGGACGCCATTGCTCCCAACGAGACGTCCTCGGCATCATGGGACGGCCAGGGGCATTCGCCGAGGTTCTGCGCCTCCCCCAGCGCAATTTATTGTTGGTGGGGGAGGGGCTAGATCCTCGTCACGCCGTTTTTGTCGAGCCCCTAGCCGCTGCCTTTGCAATTCTCGAGCAAGTCCCCGACCTGCGTGGAAGGCGCTGCCTTGTGGTGGGGGATGGCCGACTGGGCCTTCTCATCGCGAAGGTCTTGCATGCTTCCGGTGCTAGGGTTGATCTCGCGGGGCACCACCCCGAGCGGACCCCGGAGGGGATTGGAGAGCGTGCAGGACTACTCGACAACGACACGCCCCCAAGCAGTATCACTGAGCGCTACCCGATTGCAGTCGAAGCGACGGGGAACCCAGCCGTACTTCAGCGCTTGTTTTCCTGGGTCCACCCCCGCGGTACCCTTATCCTGAAGACAACTTCAGCCCAACCCGCTCTTCTCGACCTAACGCCGGTTGTCGTCGACGAGATCAACTTGGTAGGCTCGCGCTGTGGACGCTTCGAACCCGCGCTCCGTGCACTGCAGTCGGGCGCAATCGAAGTAGAATCCATGATCCACGGAACGTTCCCCCTGCGGGAAGCGCCCGCCGCTTTCCAGAGCGCTGCCACCAGCGGCGTCCTCAAGATTCTGATTCAATGCCAAGACCATGAGCTCTCAAGCTAACTCGACCCCCGACAACACGTTTGCAGGCCGCACCCACACCGAACGGGTGCGGGCCGACGCCGCGGGGCAGGCCCATGTGTTTCGCTTCTGGACTGAGCTTGACGAGGCGGGTCGCGAACAACTTTTGAA
This sequence comes from uncultured bacterium, assembly GCA_937896235.1. Taxonomy (GTDB): domain Bacteria; phylum Planctomycetota; class UBA1135; order UBA1135; genus CALBMX01. The sequence continues at coordinate 171,873 of CALBMX010000032.1, read as the reverse complement.
GCAGCTACAGGCTGTTGACTACGAGCTGCTAGGAAGACTAGGCGCCCTGCTCAAAATGGACGAACCCGCTCCGTCGGAGTCCACGCCGGAGCTCACCCCTCCCGACCTCTTTCCGCTGGCTCGCGATGAGGGTGCAAGCGCTATCGCCGACCTCGCAACGGCACAAGGAAATGAGCTCCTCGACGGGGGCCAAGTCGGCTACATGATCGTCGCCGGAGGTCAGGGTTCTAGGCTTGGATACGACGGGCCGAAAGGCTGTTTTCCAGTTGGTCCTCTTAGCGACCGCACGCTATTCGAGCTGCATGCCCGCCGCCTACTTGCCGCCGGTCGCCGTCATGGCAATGCACCGGTTTGGTATGTGATGACCTCACCAGCCAACGACGCACCCACACGAAAGTTTTTTGAAGAGAACGGACACTTCGGTTTGGAGCCCACAAACGTCTTCTTCTTCAGTCAAGACATGCTGCCCGCCCTCGACCTAGAGGGCCGCATGTTGCTCGCCGCCAAAGACTCTCTATTCCTGGCTCCGAATGGACACGGTGGCTCTCTGGCAGCCCTCGCGAGCTCGGGTGCATTAGAAGACATGGAGAGGCGTGGGATCACCCTGATCAGCTACTTCCAAGTGGACAACCCCTTCGCCCGACCGGCCGATGCGCTCTTCCTTGGATTACACCGTCGTGCGGGCGCTGGGATGTCCTCCAAGGTTGTTGCCAAACGCGACGCCGGCGAAAAAGTTGGCGTGCTTGGTAACATTGATGGCGTCATGGGATGCATCGAATATTCCGACCTTGCTCCAGAGCTGCGCGAGGCAACAGACGAGACTGGAAATCTATTGTTCCGAGCCGGCAACATCGCCGTTCATGCTCTCGACGTCAGCTTTGTCAAAGAGCTCACCTCCGGTGGTGTACTAAGTTTACCGTGGCACGTCGCGCGGAAGACTATGAGTGCGCTCGGTGAGACGGCTGACGAGGTCGCGATCGCCGGAGCAAAGTTTGAGACATTCGTTTTCGATGCGCTCGCAAAGAGCGCGTCGAGTGTCACCCTTGAGGTTAGCCGCGAGGTTGAGTTCAGTCCCGTTAAGAACAGAGACGGTGAAGACTCGGCCGACTCCTGTCGAAGTGATCTCTGCCGCATGTTTGCCTCATGGCTCGTCAACTCCGGGATCGAAGCACCTCAAGGTCGCGTCGGCGAGTTCCCCGCCATCGAGGTCGACCCCCTGTTTGCGGAAGATCGCGACGAGTTTATCCAACGCCTAAGGGACGGGCATGTTGGTCAAGTTACGGCTACCGGGGGATTGCGTTTTGAAGACCCCGAGGCGATCGAATGAGTGATTGGCCAGCAGCGGCAGAGACGCTCAAGACAAGTCCAGGGAAAGGTGCGCCCCTTACCATTGCAGTTCTTAGGGGCGGTGCAACAGACGAACGCAAGGTTTCGATGGAGACCGGAAAAGCAGTGTCTGTCGCCTTGCGAACGTTGCACCATAAAGTGCTTGAAGTCGAGATTCAAAGCGATGGGCTTACCTGGCGCTGCGAGAGAGATGCCGGCAGTCCCATCGGGTTGATCACCACCGTTTTGGCCGATGTCGATGTTTACTTCATCGCCCTTCACGGCGGCGACGGCGAGGGCGGAGTCCTGCAAGGATTTTTCCAGACCCTAGGCCTCAAACACACCGGTTCGGGTGTACAAGCATCTGCGCTTTGCATGGACAAGGTCATGAGCCTGCGCATGCTTCAGCCCGAGGGCATTCGCATCCCACCAGGGATCTGTATCTCACTCGACGCGTTCAAACGGTCGCCGGCTTCAGTCCTTCGGGACTTGCGAGAGCTGCCGGGAGCGCAGCATGGTTTGTCGGTGAAACCCAGGCATGGGGGATCTTCAATCGCGACCCATGTTTTCGATCCTGAACATTTAAACGACGAGCGTCTGTCGGAAGCACTGCACGCTGTTTTTGCGATTGGGGATGAAGCGCTAGTCGAGGCCCGCATCCTAGGGATCGAGGTCACGTGCCCGATTCTCGATGACGATGCGGGAACGCCTCGGGCTTTACTTCCCGTTGAAATCTGTCCCAAGGATGGCCGCTTCTTTGACTATGAAGAGAAGTACAACAACTCGGGCGCGGAGGAATTTTGCCCTCCCAAAAACCTGGACGCGGATCATGTGGAGCACATCCAACGCGACGCGCTCCGAGCCCATATCGCAAGCGGTTGCACGGGCTATTCCCGGGTGGACTTCATCGTCCCGATCTCGGAACCAGACCCCACTCCCGTTTTCCTGGAGGTTAACACCTTGCCCGGCCTGACGCAGCGCTCCCTTTTCCCACTTGCCGCCGAGGCTGCCGGAATGACCTTCGCGCAACTTTGCGAGAGCATCTGCCTGGCGGCTCTGCGTCGATAGGCTCACGGTTTTCGAATCTCTACCCCCCTGTTTTTTGGCGTCAGGCGGAAAAGACACCGCCTTTGAGGCTAGAGAGGCTTGCAAACGTCACCGTCCTCGCGCAAAGTACTCGCCCTCTGGAATGCACCCGCCTCCAGAGGAAACTGTGGAACCACGCCAGGGTGGCGGAATTGGTAGACGCGATGGATTCAAAATCCATTTCCCGCAAGGGAGTAGGGGTTCGATTCCCCTTCCTGGTACCACACTCTTTTTCAGCAACAAGCATGGTTGAGAAGGTCAAAATGTTCGAGCCCCTCGCACCTCGACTCCTGCCGCTCCTCACAGAGCGCATGGGGCGCTTGCGGATAAGGATTGACTCGATGCGCGGCCTCGGATGCCAGTCGCCGGAGAGCTCCTTCCAGGGGCTCGACAGCTTGGGGGAAGAGATTGACCAACTGGGTTGGTCCCTGGGTGTAGCCTGTGCGAACGAGGGTGCAGACGTGCTGATGAATCGAAATCGCGGTGATGGCTCTTCTCTGTTGGTGAGTTACATCCGGGAATTGCGAGGCAAGCCTCCGCTCGATTCGAACCTACCGCTGCTAACCTCGAGTTGCCCGGTGACCTTGCCCTATGCCATCGCGCAGCTCGTTTGGTGGGGGAGCGCGCATGCGGAGCAGCCTAGGTTTGAGTGCGAGCAAGGCCGCTGGCACATTCGCGGAACTTGGGAGCCGGGGGATCAAATCCCCCCGCCTGACGGCTTTCTACAGGATTCCCACCTCACTCTTTGCAGCAATGGCATTTGGCACCTTGAAGTTCCGGCCACTTGGATGCATTCTAAGTAGTTATGGGACTCCTAGACATATTGAACAACTTTCGCGCGGACGACCCCCCTGAACCCGCCACCGGCGCACCCGCCCAAATCGCTCAGATCGAAGCGATCCTTGTCGGCATCCGGCCTATGCTGGAAATGGACGGTGGGGGGATCTCCCTAGTCAGCGTCGATGATCAGGGTGGCGTAGTCGTCAAGCTATCGGGGGCGTGCCTCGGGTGCCACGCGCAAAGCTCCACCTTGTATGAAGTTGTGCAGCCCAAGCTACTCGAGGCCCTTCCTTGGGTAACGAGCGTTCAAATGGCTTAGCTAGAGGACAAGCCAAAGTTTCGACCAACGAAAAATGCGCGGCGCCTCGTCCCCTATGGACGAGGCGCCGCGCGCTTTTTAACTCGCTCAGATTTGCTAAAGATCTACCGAGGGTGTGGTGCCCATCACCGTTGTAAAGTCGGTATCAAGTAAAACAGCTTGCGCGGAAATGAGTCCCGTGATTCCACCCGGATTGGTAAACCCATAGCTAGCTGCACCGACGCCGTCGCTAGCGACCGTACCGGGAAGCAGGAACAGGTTGGCTAGGTTCAAGTCCGTAAAAACAGGAGAGGCGATTCCGGCCAGCGAGTAGCCAGTCTCCGAAGACCCCTTAGGGCCCGTAGGGCTGATGAAGAACAGGGCGGCACCAGCGGCAACTCCACCCGTGACCTCAAAACTACCGGCACCTGGCCCCGTCGCACCAGCGCCACTAATAGCTAGGTTTGCCCTTGCTGGTTGGACTTCATTCCGGTTCCAAGCTGAGAAAAAGTCCGTCGAGTTGTAGTGCAAGCTCGACGTGCCAATCGGCTGAAACCTTGAGAAGGTTGCTACGCTGGCGCCGGAGCGAAACTCAAGGTTTGCAATCCAGTTAAAGGTAGCACCTTCCACCAAAATCTCATTCGGATTGGCGACACCCCCCGTAACCCGCCAGATGCGGTTCGTTCCAGTTCCGAAGTCGTTCTCGGCGAGATACGCGTAACCGGAGGCGGGATCCAAGACCATATCCGAGACACCGTCATAGCCTGTCGCATAGGTAAGCGCTGAGGCTTCGGTGAGACAGACGCCCGTTGCGCAATCCGCGGCGGCAAGATCAGCCGCACTAAAGATGAGGACGGTTGTTGAGCCCGGCGCAGCGGGGAACCCTCCGTCCACCGTTGCGTAGTACATGTTGCCAACGCCATCGAAAGCAATGGGGCCGGATGCCCCTTGCAGAAAGGCAACCTTCCGCTGCACACCTGTGGTGACGTCGAGTTCAATCAGGTCGTTTCCGCAGCTAAAACCACAAGTTGCCGCACTCACATAGAGCTCTCCGCTGGGGGCAAAAGCTGCATCGTAGTTGTAGACCATATTGGTCAACAACAACTTGCCGGAACCATCGAGTGCGACTTTGAATATGTCATGTGTGGATGACTCACCGACGATGGCGTAGGACTCATCAGGAGCGATCGCAAAGCAACCGCCAAACAGAAATGTCGGGAAGCTCGCCAGGTTGAAAAGCAGGTTGCCCGAAGAGTCATACCTGTCGACGCTAAGGCCGTCGAAAGCGACGATGTCCCCATTGGACAAGGTGCCGGTCGTGCCCTGCCCTGGGTAGGGGAGTGCATGCCCCGCAAAGCCGGGCTCTACAAGGTCTTGTGCAAGGGCTATGGACATCCCAAAAGGGCTGAGAATGGAGAGCGCCATGGTGGCGAGTGAATGCTTGAGTTGCATATGAAGTAGGGTGCTGGTGGTTCGATTTCCACGTCGAATGTTGGACTCGACATCAACCCTATCCTTGGCCCCAATCGTCCCTAAGCGGGACCTAGGCCATGGGACAAGGCCTCCTTCGGGCCCGTAAAAAATCCCTGCGCCCAGGTGGATATCCTGACTCGTCGTAGACCGTCTCTCGGCCTTCCCAGTGCAATACACCAGTGGCCAGAAGGAAAACCTTCCGCATCAACACTCTGCTCTAAAAAGCGAGTCAAGACACGAAGGACGGCAGTCGACATACAGTGGCGGGACCGTGCAGGAATAGCACCTGCTTCCCCAACACTGGGCACAACCGTTTCGTATGATTCCGAAGTATACACTACTAAGGAATAGTGAAGCCGCGTCATCCTCCCAAAATCAGTCCCACCCTCCACACCTCGCCAAAAATGAACACTAAGCCCATGGCCTCCCTCCCGAGTTTTCGCAGCAAGCTTGGACTTGCTGTTCTCGGGGCCCTCGCCTGCGGCCTTTTTCTAGGCTCTTGCGATGAGGATAAGATAGTGAAGGCTTCGGACCTGATGTTGCTCTACACCGGCAATGTGCACGGATACATCGAGCCCTGTGGGTGCGTTGCAGGCCAAATCGGTGGTATCGATCGCATTGCCGGCTACATCCAGCAAGAGCGGGGTGTCCGCCCAGAGTCAACACTCCATATCGATACGGGTGATCTATTCGCCGAGGGTGTGACGGAAGATGGAAACACCGTCCAACAGCTGCGCTTGAAGGCTCACGGATTCATGGATGTGTGGAGGGAGATCGGATGTGACGCCATTGGCGTTGGGGAAGCGGAGATCAGCCTTGGCATTCCCGAATTGATCTCGATGTCAGAAGAGTCGGGGGTCCCCTTCCTAGCCTCCAACATAGTTGACCAGGATGGAAATCATCCCCTGACGAACACATTGGTTTTGGAGCGAGCCGGACTGAAGATTGGCCTCTTCAGCCTGATCGCCCCGAAGCTTGAAGAGGCACGCATCATCAAGCTCAAAGATGATCGCCTTAAGAACTTCCATGTGGACCAGATGCTCGAAAAGCAGGGCTATGTTTTGGAAGATTGGAAACAGCGCGCCGATGAGATCATCGGAGAACTTCGGCCTCAAGTCGACCTCCTATTTTGCGTCTCCCACCTTGGCTTTAATCGGAATGCAATCCTGGCGGAGCTCCACCCCGAGCTTGACTTGGTTTTCGGTGGGCACTTCTACGACGTAGAGACTCCGACTACGATGGTTGGAAACACACCGATTCTCACCACGATCGTCAAGGGCGGACGCGTGGGGCGGATGGACTGGTGGTTTGAAGACAAGGCGGACTATCTCGCCGCTGAAAACAACGGTATCCCCGGGCACCTCGCTGACGACTCGGAGCGCAACGTACTCAAGATCAATCGCGATGCTTCTCGCCAGGCCTACCAAGATCTAGTTGGACTCGAAAAGAAGTACGGCACAGAAAAGTGGGACCAGAAGCGAAAGACAGAGGGTTCCCTTTACTACGAGGCGGCCCTCGAACTTATCCGGCTCGAAGAGAGCCCTTCCGTAAACCGCTTCTCTCATACCCAGGTCCCGATGCACTCAGGGATCCCACGCAGCGCCCAAGCCCTTGCGGCGGTGGACGCATACCACGAAATCACGAATGAGTACTGGGCAGAACAGCGCGCTGGCGCAACCCCAAAGCCATCCTCCAAGGGGGTCTTTGTCGGAGCAGCCGCATGCCGCTCGTGCCACCCCGCACAATTCGAGTTCTGGCTTGGAACCAGGCATAGCCGTGCGTATGCAACACTTGAGGCTACCGATCAAGAGATGGACGCCGAGTGCATTGGCTGCCATACTGTGGGATACCAAACAGAAGGCGGATTTGATAGGCCATCGCGTGTAGATGGCTACGAAGACGTTCAATGTGCCGCCTGTCACGGCGGCGGATTTGCGCATATGTCTGGAGGACCCAGCCCCATGGTTCCCGGTCTCATTAGCAAGGGATTCAACGGCTGCGTCCGTTGTCATCGAGACGAGCACGACCCCGCTTTTGCTCAAGATGGTCCGATCAAATTACCTAAGGTGATGTGCCCTCCGATGAGTCTCCCTGTCGATGCAACGGAGTCCATGCGCGCCTCCTATCTCGAAGCGGCCGAGGCCTTGAAAGATCGCGACCGACCCAACTGGGATCGAGTTTCCAAAGCTTACGCGGGCGCAAACGAACCAGAAAAAGCACTCGATGCGGCGCGCATCTGGATGACGCAAAATCCAAGAGATCCCGAGGCCGTGCTCAACTTCGGAGAGCGCGCGCTAAATGTAGGCAAGTTCCAAGAAGCCGCCGACGCATTCCAAAGAATCGCTAACAATGAAGTCAACAATGCACGCGCTTGGCTTGGGCTCGCCTGGGCTCTGTTTGACCTAGATAAGGAGAAGTCCCTTGCCGCCTCCCGCGAAGCTTACTCGCTAGACCCCAAGCAGGTCTTTGCAGCCAGATATCTTGGCATGGGGCTGATGGCTGTGGGCAAGATTGAAGATGCGAGAAAGCACTTCAAGAAGCACATCGCATTCAACCCGAGCCACGAGGCGATGCTCATCGACCTCATTGACCAGCTGCCCTAAAAGTCGCCTCAGGACTCGGGCCCTAGTAGCCCAAGGATTCCCAGTTAGTGAACTGCCGGCATAGCCGGTAAATTGAATCCAGAAGAGCGCAACTCAGTGCCGATCCAAACGGACTGTTTCTTGTCGACAATCACGGGATACTCCTCCGCCAACCTTACAAATAGGCCGTCGCTCCAGCTTCCTACCAGCTGCTCATTCAGCCAATCCGCTTGGGCAAACAAGCTCATCACTGCCAAGAAAGCGCTGTGGATGAGTATCGCCGTAACGGCACCGGCAAGCGCGCCTCCCAAACGATCGACAAGACCCAACTTCATGGCATCCAGCATGGACTTGCCCAGTTTGCCGAGAAGCACGACAACAATGAGCGCGGCTATGAAGATGACAAGCCACGCCAAGCCCTGGCTGAACCGTGGATCGGTGATGTTGAAGGCCTCGGTTAGCATCGGCTCTGCCTTAGGGCTGAAGAACCTAGCGGCAGCAAATGCACCAACAAAGCCGATCAGGCGTATCACTTGCCACCAAAGTCCCCGCCAGAAACCGAGGATTCCAAAAATCGCAAGAAGTACGATCCCGACCTTATCGATCCAGGGGATTCCCTCCATCATTGGAGTGGCATCAGCAGTTTGAAGTATGAGAGCAATCATTTGGGAGCTGGCGGGTATGGTTGAAGAGACTTGGCTTCGGCCAAAGCCTAACGGCGAATGGTGACGAGAACAGCCCTTATTGGGAAGTGCTGGTGCAGTGTTGCAAGTGCGCAGTACTCAAGGCTCAGAATCGAGTAGAATCCCGCCCGATTATCATGGACCCACTACTTACACAAATACGAGGCGTTCTCAAGTCCCTCTTCGCGCGAGCTTGCAAGAGCACGGATTTAGAGTTGGAGTACAAGAACGATCTTGAGGAATTTGGCGACGGCCAAGTGACTCCTGAGCGCATCCAGAGGCACCTGGAGTGGTTCCTCTTAGAGCGACCCTCCGATAGCCTAGGAGGTGTCCCCCTAGAGGCCCTGCGGCAGACTGAAAGCGACGCTATCGGCGATGAGATCCAAAATGCTGAGTGCTACGCGTCTATGCGCGCCTCGCGAGCTGGGGTGTTTCTCGTCTGCGAGGTTGCCCTCAATGAGGGCATCCTCATCGAGGACCTCCTTGGTCGGGGCCAATACGCCGTGGCAGATCCTCTGCTAGCCCATCTTCCAGAGGAAGAGGGGATCGCGATTGGTGACCTTGTCGTGGGGCGGATCTACCCTCACCATATTGCCACTGATGGTGAAAAGACCTCGTGGGCCTTATCACCCACGGCCACTACGATTAGGAATGAGGCTCTGCAAGTCGCGCTCAACCGTGACATTCAGGCGATGCGCGCACGCAGTCGTGGCCCTTTGCGGATGAGCCAACTCGACCTAGAGGTCATGTTCTACAGCGAGACGATTCGCAAGTCGGATGCTGCCGTCAGCAAAGCGGAACCCGAAGAGTCGCCCCTCCTAGACCCGAGTCAGCTAGAGACCAATCTTCGCGCGACGCTAGCGGCCAGCGGCATTGACTCCGAGACGGTCGATGAGTTTGTTCAACTGCTTCGCCGCACGCCGATGCCCAAGAGCAAGGTTACGGCCGGTGGCGACGATCCCATGGGGTGGATCATGGACGAGCTCGCATTCGAAAGTGATGTGGACCTGGGGAAAGCTCGCCAGGCTATCACTCTGCTCTGGCAAGCATTAGACCGCGCTGCCCAGGCCAGTGTTGCGACACCTGAAGGTGTCAAACCCGAAGCCGAGCTGACCTCCAAAGACAGCTTGCCCGAGGACTCCAAACGAGCCGAAGCCATGGCTCGCTTTGACACGGGAAGAGAAGCCGGGAAGGACATCGATGAGCTCTTCAAACGCCTCGAGCACGAGCTCGGAATCATTGGCGAAGAAGAGGATGAAGAGCCGACACGAGTCCCCGATTTCCCGGGTGTCCTAGGTGCTCTTATGCAAGAGTTTCTTTGGGACACATCACGCGCGCAAGAGGTCACTCTCGAAGAGCAAGCCACTGCCCACAAAAGTCTAGAGCTATTCATTCAATACGGCTCCTTCTTAGGCCTCGCGGAAGAGCTGCGACGCGAACATATCGAAATCTTCCTCTCGCGCTGGCTCTGGGAGGTAGCCCCAAACGGTGGGGGAGACGTTGATTTTTCAAACTTGTGCGCCTCTCTATCGACCTTCTGCCAATGGCTTGAAGAAGACCATGGCCACGAGATTTGGAAGAGCTCAGGGGAGCTTATCGACGCAGCTGCGCCCGATCTACCACGCCTGGCTGAGCTCAACCGAACCTTGCGAACCGCGGCGGAGTCCGATGCGGCGACCCAGGAAGCTTGGCGCATCTTTGAGTACGTGGGAGGCCCGGAAACGGAAGAGGGAATGGATCGCTGGCAAACCGACAACGGCTACGCTCTAGAGGCCTCAGCGCCGTACGAGCTGCGTGATTTGCCCCTCAAATCTGGCGACCTTCTGCTTGGCAGGAAATCGGAGAACCGCCTGATTGGACTACGAGTTTATCCGGCAACGGCTGCGCCCCACCTGAAAGCGACTTCCTAGAGCCCCTATTTCGCAGGCCCCCAAGGGATCTGCAATTCCGTGATCAGGTCTGCGGGATTGTTCCCGGCTGGGCTCACCAAATACGACTCTCGAATCGGGCCCGCTTTAGCCCAATTCTTGGCTGCCATATAATTGAACAGCATGTGATAAGCCCGAGGCACTTCAGAATAAGCACCTCCGATAGCCGCGTACACAACCATCTCCGACCTGAGTTCGTCCATCAGCAAGGGCATTCTGGCCATAAACTCATCACCTACGGTGAGGCAAATCCGAGCACGTAGGGACTCCGTCGGCACTTGACCTGGATCGTCATAAAACAAGATAAATGGCGCTCCCTGGATTGGAGCTCCCTGCGCCTGGGCCTTTTGGAAGAGCTCCGCTATGCGCCCGCCAGCAGATCGGTAGTCACCTACGTTTTCCAAGTAGATGTAGGGCTCTCGCAAACGCTCTTTCCACTTGACGTCAACCGTTGTAAATGGCGCACGAGCGACCTCAACGTCAGGCATGGCGAGCAGCGCCGGCCAGGATTCAACGTCACCGTTGGCGGGATTGCTACCGCAACTGAAAAGAAAACAGAGGAAGAGCGCGCTGGCTCCCGTGAGTTTGACGCGGAACCAAAGTGTTGAAGTCATAGGTACAGGGTAGGCCCACGCCAGTCGCGTTCCAATGTGGACGATGGAGTTCTTGCGGAAAATACCCGACCTTGGCCTGCGAGAAGGCTTTTCCAGCCGGTCCCGTGTGGAACTCCCCTCAAATCCTAACGTCTGATAATGTGCGTTATGTTGCACTCTAGATAGTGGCGTTCTCCAGGGCCCGCAGAACAATCCCCTCCGTGCGAGCTCCATCCCCGTCTCCAGCACCCCCTTCGCCGGCCCCAGTTCTCAGGAAGAGACAGACGCGCGCTAACCGTTCTTCAATACTCTAGGTAGGGTCTCGCGGCGCCTCCTTTTCCGACGCCCCCTTCCCGCACTTCAAGATTCCCCATGCCCCCTCCTATCAACTGCCATCCAGACGGTGCCCCGACTGGCGAAGGCCACTCCGCCCAAGCTGGCCTACACTTCGAAGAACTTTCCGACGGAGCCGTTTTTCGAACGGGTACTAGAACAATCTCTGAGGTGGAGATCCGGGCTTTTGCAGAGGTCTCCGGGGACGACAACCCTGTGCACACGGACGAGGCCTTCGCGAGGCGCACACCATTTCGAGGCTGCGTCGCGCATGGCGCCCTAACCATGGCCGTCGCAACGGGACTCGGTTGGCAAACGGGCATCTTTCGAGAAACGCTGCTCGCCATCGTTGAGAACAACGCCAAGTTCATCGGCGCCGTTCGCCCGGGAGACGATGTCCGCCTGGAACTTGAAGTTGAGAGCCACGAGCCCTCTCCCGCCCGTAAGAGAGGACATGTAAGGTTCTTGACGCGCGTTCTCAACCAAAAGGACGAAGTTGTTGTCGAAGGGAACTGGTTGTGCCTCTTCAAGCGCCTTCCCTAGTGGGTAAACTAAGGCAACTCCCCCCCGATGGATTCCCCTATGAAAAACGACAAGCGCTGCTTCCTCTCCAAGGATCGTCCTTGCGACCTCACCTGTAAAGCGGCGTTTGAGGTTGATGATCCCATCGATAATGTCGACTGCCACTTCGTTTGGCTTGCCTATCATTTTGGCGAGGGAATGTTCGAGTTCAAGAACATGATGCAAGGCGGTGGCGGCCCCGGCGGGGGCTCCAGTCCATTTCCCGGCGGCTTCGGCGGAGCTGGAGCGGGGCCTACCGGCGGACCGGGACCAGGCAAAGGCCCCCAGAACAACTAGGGGTCCCCCTAGGACTTGCCTGCTAGTTGTCGACGGACTCGAAGGCTTGCGTCGAATGCATTGAGGGCTCCTGACCAGAAGTCCAATCCAGGCTGAGCACCATTCCTGTGGGGATGATCTCGAGAAGGGACTGCTCGCGCCCGATTGCGGCAGCCATTGCGCAGCGTAGGACATGGCGATGCCCGACCACTGCGATAGACTCCCCATCAAATTTTTGGGCGAGCCTATCGAGAGCTGCCGAGACGCGAGCGAACAGCTCATTCAAGCTCTCACCTCCCGGGGGCTTTCGTTGCCAAGGGTCCTCATTCCAATGTGCGAGCGCTCCGGGGAAGCGCTCTTCGAGCTCCACAAAGCTCAACTTCGCCCAATCCCCGCGCTCGATTTCCCGCAAAGCGTTTTCGGTAAGAACCTCTAGCCCACGGGACTCGGCAATACACTTCGCTCCAAATGCAGAGCGGCTTAGCCCCGTTGAAACCACAGAGACAAGAGGCAAGCCCACGAGGAACTTGGCAGCGCGGCGCGCCTCTTCCATGCCCTTTTCTGAGAGTGGCACATCCAAGCACCCATAGATTCGGTTTTGCCAATCGGCATGAACCTGGCCATGCCTGACGAGATGAATTCGACAGCTCATGCCAGTGATCGTCGTCGAGTTCCCAGAGCCTCGCCACAGGAAACTCCATGGAATGTTTATCTGGTTGCACTTAATCGGTTCCATCGTTTGCCCGGGAATCTGCTTAGGAGTACGCTCTTGCCCTACTGAATCCACTCGGGCACCCCCACTGTCCCGTCCCCCACCCCTCCCCTCTTAGTTCGGCATTGCCGGACCCGCCACCCCATGCTTAGCTGGATAGAACGATTTGTGAGTTCGTCAGTGGGCAGGAAGGCGCTCATGGCCCTGACGGGATTGATGCTGATCGGCTTTCTGATCGCTCACCTCGCGGGAAACCTGAGCCTCTTTGCCGGCGATGAAGGAGCCGCATTCAATGCCTACGCGCATGGAATCTCGAGCCTCCCCATCCTCCCGATTGCAGAGCTCGCCCTGGCCCTCCTGTTCATTGGACACATAGCCCTAGCCGTCAAGACAACCCGTGAAAACCGCCGCGCGCGGCTCATCGGTTATCAGGTCGTATCGACGCACGGCCAGAAGACCTTTGCCTCGCAATCGATGTTTCTCACGGGTGTCACCGTCTTGATCTTTCTGATCAAGCACCTCTGGGATTTCCGTCTTCAAAAGGAAGCTTTCGAGGTCGATCCGTTTGACTCCGTACAGACGGCTCTTAGCGACCCCCTAACTGCATGCGTCTATATCCTTGGCATTGTCGCTTTGGGTATTCACCTTAGCCACGCCTTCGGTAGCGCCTTTCAGTCCCTCGGCTTTAACCACCCCAAGTACACGCCCTTGTTGCGCGTCTTCGGCAAGGTGTTAGCCGTTCTTCTGGCGACTGGCTTCTTAGCCCTTCCGCTCTACTTCTGGCTAGGCCAGGGAGGCTCAAACTAATGAGTAGCCAAATCAAACTCGATTCCAAGTGCCCCACCGGGCCCATTGAATCGCGCTGGGATAATCACCGCTTCGAAATGAAGCAGGTCAACCCAGCCAACAAGCGAAAGTTCAACATCTTGATTGTTGGCACAGGACTCGCCGGCGGCGCAGCCGCTGCGACTCTTGCTGAGCTCGGATACAAAGTAACCAGCCTCTGCATTCAGGACTCGCCGCGGCGTGCCCACTCGATTGCTGCTCAGGGTGGAATCAACGCGGCGAAGAACTATCCAAACGATGGCGATAGCATCTATCGCCTGTTCTACGACACCGTCAAAGGTGGAGACTTCCGCGCGCGAGAGTCGAATGTTTACCGCTTGGCACAAGTGTCTAACAACATCATCGACCAAGCTACTGCGCAGGGAGTCCCCTTCGCACGCGAGTATGGCGGACACCTGTCGAACCGGTCCTTCGGTGGCGCACAAGTTAGCCGCACGTTCTATGCGCGTGGTGCGACCGGACAGCAGCTATTGCTCGGTGCCTACTCGGCCATGAATCGGCAGATTCATGCCGGAAACATCGACATGCGTACACGTCGTGAAATGCTAGATGTCGTCACCATTGACGGTGTGGCGCGCGGCGTGATCTGTCGTAACTTGGTCACCGGAGCTTACGAGCGTTATGCGGCAGACGCCGTGCTACTTTGCACGGGCGGCTACGGTAATGTGTTCCACCTCTCCACCAACGCCAAGGCATCGAACGTAACCGCATCGTGGCGCGCCCACAAACGCGGTGCACTATTCGCGAACCCGTGCTTCACGCAGATCCACCCGACTTGCATTCCGGTCTCCGGTGAGCATCAATCGAAACTCACCCTTATGAGTGAGAGCCTTCGCAACGATGGTCGCATCTGGACGCCAAAGGAAAAAGGAGACACGCGCCGCGGCGACGAAATCCCAGAAGCCGAACGCGACTACTATCTCGAGCGCCGCTACCCGGCCTTCGGCAACCTGGTCCCAAGAGACGTAGCAAGTCGTGCGGCAAAAGAGCGCTGCGACTCTGGCTACGGCGTCGGTGCTTCGCGGAAAGCAGTCTTCCTTGATTTCAAGGACGCAATCGCTCGTGACGGCGAAGAGGCTGTGCGTGCGAAGTACGGCAACCTCTTCCACATGTACGAGAAGATCACCGACGAGAACCCCTACAAAAAGCCTATGCGCATTTTTCCGGCGGTTCACTACACCATGGGCGGTCTTTGGGTTGACTACAACCTGCAAAGCACGATCCCTGGACTCTTCGTGCTGGGTGAAGCGAACTTCTCCGATCACGGAGCAAACCGGCTAGGAGCAAGCGCACTCATGCAAGGGCTCTCGGACGGTTACTTCGTGATTCCCAATACGGTTTGCGGTCACCTTGCAGGCTCCAACTTGCAACCAGTCTCAACGACACACGACGCGTTCGGTGCCGCTGAAGCTGAGGTGCGCAAGAATTCCGAAAAGCTGCTTAGCATCCAAGGGACCCGTTCCGTGGACTCGTTCCACCGCGAGCTTGGCCTAACGATGTGGGACCACTGTGGAATGGCGCGAACCGAATCCGGTTTGAAAGAGGCCATCTCCAAAATCAAAGACATCCGCGAGTCGTTTTGGGGCGACGTTCGGGTTCTTGGTGAAGCGGAGAGCCTCAACCAGAGTCTTGAGAAAGCCGGCCGCGTTGCCGACTTCCTTGAGTTCGCTGAGACCTTCGCTGTGGACGCTTTGAGCCGCAACGAATCTTGTGGCGGCCACTTCCGCGAAGAGAGTCAAACCGAGGAGGGCGAGGCCCTTCGCGATGACGAAAACTTCTGCTACGCCGCAGCCTGGGAGTTCCAGGGTGTTGGTAATGACTCAACCCTGCACAAGGAAGACCTTAGCTTCGAGTATGTGAAGCTTGCACAGAGGAGCTACAAGTGAGCGAACGAATCATGAAGCTAAACCTTAAAATCTGGCGCCAGAAGAATGGCCAGACAAAAGGTGCTATGGAAAACTACGAGTTGGGTGGTGTGTCTAGCGACATGTCCTTCTTGGAGATGCTCGACATCCTCAACGAACAACTTATCAGTGAAGGCACGGACCCCGTTGCGTTTGATCACGACTGCCGAGAAGGTGTCTGTGGAACGTGCGGCTCTGTTGTCAACGGTCAAGTTCACGGGCCCGACGCGGAGACAACGCTGTGCCAACTGCACATGCGTCGCTTCCAGGATGGCGATACCGTGCAAATTGAACCATGGCGCTCGACGGCCTTCCCCGTCCTCAAGGATCTGATCGTTGACCGCAGTGCCTTCGACCGCATCCACCAAGCTGGTGGTTACGTCTCTGTGAGCACAGGCGCTGCCCAAGACGCAAATGCTATCCCAATCCCAAAGAACGATGCCGAGCTGGCCTTTGACTATGCGGAGTGCATTGGATGTGGCGGATGTGTTGCCGCTTGCCCTAACGGAGCGGCCATGCTTTTCACCGCAGCCAAGGTTGCCCACCTAGCCAAGCTGCCTCAGGGCCAACCGGAGCGTGAACGCCGCGTCCTCGCCATGGTGGGAGCTATGGACAAGGAGGGCTTTGGCGCTTGCACAAACCACTTTGAATGCTCTGCGGCCTGCCCGAAAGGGGTACCCATCGATGCGATTGCGACTATGAATAGAGAGTACCTGCGAGCCACCTTCTTGAGTAAAGAGGGTGTCTAGCAGGGCGCCGTTACCAAGAGGGAACAGCATTCCTCCGCTGCGGGACACTGCTCCCTGAGGGCCCCATTTGGGGACCCTCAGGGGCATAACACCAAAGATTTCCAGATTGGCACGAACATTGCTCTCTATTTAGTGGTGCCGCTCTGACATACGATTATCAGGCTCTCAAACAACATACCCAACTCCGAACTCGCCTTGCGGCGACTGACACTTCAATGAAGAAGCTCCTATTCACTACTGCCCTCCTCATCGGGAGCGGACTAGCACTGCAGAACGTCTCCACCGGTCACGGCGGAACGTACCGCGGTCCAGGCGATACAGTTCCCCCTGCTGCGGGCGGCGGAGGCGGCGGCGGCGGAACCCCCACGACACCTGGTGCCGGAAGCCCGGCATCCCCTTCAGCTGGCTCTCCAGGCAGCCCTACACCCGGCTCTCCTGCTAGCCCCGGTGCCGCCCCTGGTGGCGCGGCGACTCCGACAACAGGCGCCCCCGAGATGGGACCGGACCTGACGCTCTGGTCCTTCTGGTGGGAGTTCAACAAGGACCCGTACATCAACCTCAAGAGTGCGATCCACGCTGGCGGCGCCGTAACGGGCACCTCCAACTGGTTCCTCGGGCAAGGCCAGGAGTCGGAAGCCAAGGACTCTATGCGTCCCTCGGATGCAGACATCCGCAACAAAATTGTTCCGGCGCTTCTCGACGCCCTCAAGACCTCCACGAACAACGACATCGTGACAGGTTCCATGATGGCACTTGCCAAGATCGGCGACGTGGCTGACGAAGACGGCAACTCTGAGTTCGCCGACCTCTTCACCGGCTTCCTCGGTGACAGCAACCAGGAAATCGCGGAGACTGCGGCTATCGCCCTTGGCATTTTGGCCAACGATGCATCCGTAAGCATCCTGCGCGATCTTCTAGAGGATACCTCTGTTGGTCGTAAGCTTGTTGGAAGTAACGAGGTCAACAACCGCACACGCGCCTTCTCTGCGTACGGTCTTGCCCTTGTTGGTAGCCGCACCGGTGATGAGACCATTCGCCAGTCGATCTTCTCAAGCCTTCAGGGAACTTTGGAGTCTGATGACTCTTCTACCCGCGACATCAAAGTCGCTTGCCTAATCGCAATGGGTCTCGTCCCGCTGGAGAAGCTTGGCTTTGAAAGTATCGATCCTGCTGCTGAGGCTCCCGCTCCGGAGGAGCCAGCCGCTGAGGGCATCTCGAGCCGTAAGGGCCAGATCGATTACCTGCTCTCTTACTTTCAGGACAGCGCAAACCACTACAACGTTCGGGCCCACGCCCCCACCGCTGTCTGCCGTCTCCTTGAGGGCTCGGGCAACGAGGATGCTAAGGAGCAGGCCGCAAAAGTCTTCCTTAAGACCCTGAAGGGTAAGGCCAAAAACGAGATCCAGCAGAGCTGTATTCTCGCTCTCGGCCAGCTGGGTGATACCGATCCCGATGGCATCGATAAGGATATCCGCAAGGCACTCCTATCGATTAAGGATGACGTTACGGACACCCTGGCACGTAACTTCTCCGCAATCGCTTTGGCTCAATCCGGAAGCCGTTTGGGCGAAGGTGACGCAAGTGATGCGATCAAGGACATCTCCAAGTACTTCATGACCGAGATTTCGAAAGGCAAGAATGCCGTTCGCCCTTGGGCTGCACTTGGCATCGGTGTCTTCGGCAAAAACCTCGGCCCTTTGGCTCCGGAAAACGTAGTTGAGGCTCTTCGCATTCAGCTGATTGAAGAGCGGACCCCACGTATTGGCGCTTACGCCATCGGGTCTGGTATCCTCGGGAATGCTGACTTCACAGAGCCCCTTCTAGACAAGCTGGAGCGTATGTCTGACGACGATGCTCGTGGCTACATCTGCGTTGCTCTTGGCATGATCGGGGCACAGGAAGCTGTCGAACCCATCAAAGCTATCGTCAAGGATTCGGCCTATCGCCCGCAGCTGCTACAGCAGGCCGCAATCGCTCTGGGCCTTCTTGGTGACAAGAAAGTCGTAGAGGACCTGATCGACACGCTTGAGACTTCGAAGAGTTTGGCCACCCAGGCCGCTCTCTCGTCTGCTCTTGGGTTCATCGGTGACAAGCGCTCTATCGACCCGTTGGTTGCGATGCTCTCGAATAAGAGCATTACGGAACGCGCACGTGGTTTCGCAGCGGTGGCTCTAGGTATCGTCGCTGACAAAGAAGACCTTCCTTGGAACTCCAAGATTGCAACGGACCTGAACTATCAGGCTTCGACGGTCACTCTTAACGATACCGGCGGCACGGGTATTCTCAACATCCTCTAGTCACTAAAGAGAGGATCCAAGAGGATCACATGACAAGGGCGCCCGGTCTTCCGACCGGGCGCCCTTGTCTCATTTTGACAGCGATTCGATGAACGAGCTTGAACAGCTTCGTTGAGAAACAGCAGCAACCATTCGGCCACCGCATATCGTATTGTACTGTTGCCTAACCCACAGGTAGGGTCGGGTATTCCGGTGCTTTCCACAACGATCGCCGCAACCAAACAAAAATGCCGCGCCGCTCAACGAACCAATAGCCCCGACTTGCACTTCCCCAAGGGGAGCACTGTTCGGAAATTTACGAAACACAGCGCGGTCATTCACCCTGTTTTTGCAGGAGAGCAAAGACACGTAGAACGGCTAGGAATCGGGAATAGATGCGCTCTGATGCACTTACCCAGACATTGGCATGGGGCTTGCTTGAGGGAGAGACGCGCGTCGGCGCATCTGTCCGAAATCCAAGCAAAAGGAACCACCATGAAGTTCGCATCCATCTCCTCGCTCGCACCATCACTACTTGTGGCGGGAGCTCTCCTCTCTCAACCGAATGTATTCGCCCACGGAGGAACCTACCGAGGACCCGGAGACACTGTCCCGCCTGTTGCGGGTGGCGGAGGTCTGGCAGGCGCGCCCATCACCCCAGGAGTCGGGAGCCCTGATTCTCCAGGACTGGGGGGTTCCAACCCCACAACTCCACACACGCCCACGGGTGCACCTAATGGTCAAGGTGGTGGGAACCCATCCACCGGATATGGACAAGTCGGAGGCGATCTATCGGCCTGGTCCTTTTGGTGGGAGTTCAATAAGGACTCTTATCTTAATCTAAAGGACGCCGTTCAGTTCGGCGTTGTGCGCACCGGCTCCGTCGACTGGTTTCTAGGAAAGGGACAGGAGGAAAATTCGAAAGACTCGATGAGGCCAACAGCTGAAGAGATAAGAAACAAGATCGTCCCCGCTCTACTCAACGCAATCGCAAAAGAGACGCAGCCCGACATCGTGACAGGAGCCATGCTCGCTCTCGCTAAGATTGGCGATGAAGTAGACGACTACGGCAACTCCAAGTTCGCAGAGTCGTTCACGAACTTCCTCGACGATAACAACTCCGAGATTGCGGAGACTGCGGTCATCGCACTTGGGATTCTTGCAAACGACTCGTCCGTCAGCATCTTGAGGGATCTACTCGAAGACACTTCAAGTGGACGTCAACTCGTCCGTAGCAATGAAGTGAATTATCGGATGCGCTCTTTTGCAGCCTATGGCCTGGCCCTAGTCGGGAGCCAAACGGGTGAAGAGCTCATTCGCCAGTCCATTTTCGCCAGCCTTCAAGCCACACTGGAATCAGATGACTCCTCAACACGTGACATCAAGGTCGCATGCCTGATTGCAATGGGGCTGGTCCCCCTTGAGAAATTAGGTTTTGAAGAGCTGGGGAGCGGGCCCCAAGTCCCCCTAGGCGGTGAACTCGGAACGATCCAAACTCGGCGCGGGCAATTGATCTATCTCATGGAGTACTTTGAGAATGATGCGAATCACTTCAACGTCCGAGCACACGTCCCAACGGCGATCTGTAGGCTGCTCAGTGGAGCCGAAAGCGTAGAACTAAAGACTCGGGCGACTAAGATGTTCTTGTCCACATTGGGCAGCGATGCCAAGAGGGAGGTTTTGCAGAGCTGTGTGCTCGCCCTTGGACAACTAGGTGACACCGATCCGGAAGGAATCGACCAAGAGATTCGTGCGGCACTCAAGAAGGTGAAGAACACCGTGTCCGATGATCAGACTCGGAACTTCACAGCCATCGCTTTGGCACAAGCCGGTAGCCGCATGGGGAGTGAAGACCCGAGTCGTGCCATTCTCGAGGTTTCGAAGTACTTGTTGAATGAACTCTCCAAAGGTAGAAACGCGATAAGGCCATGGGCAGCTCTCGCGATGGGCATCTTTGGAGATGGTTTAGGTTCTGACGTTCCGGCGAGTGTGGTCGAAGCTCTTCACTTCGAGCTCAAAGGCGAGCGAACACCTCGCATCGGAGCCTATGCAGTTGGCGCAGGAATCATGGGCGACACCAGTTTCGCAGACACCCTACTCGAAAAATTGCAGTCGATATCGGATGATGATGCACGCGGCTACATCTGCGTTGCGCTCGGGATGATTGGGGAGCCAAAAGCCATTCTCCCCATTCAAGAGATCCTGAATGACTCCAGTTATCGCCCCCAACTACTTCGCCAAGCAGCCATCGCGCTTGGCCTACTGGGTGATCGAAAAGTGGTAGACGATCTCGTCAAGAAACTAGAGTCAGCGAGGAGTCTAGCAACCCAAGCCGCCCTTTCGTCCGCATTGGGGTTCATCGGAGACAGGCGCTCAATCGACCCCTTGGTCAACTTGCTCGAAAACCATGAGGCGTCAGCGGCAGCGCGTGGCTTTGCCGCTGTTGCCTTGGGGATTGTTGCCGACAAAGAAAATCTCCCATGGAACTCCAGGATTGCCGCGGATCTGAATTACCGCGCCTCGACGGTGACGCTTAATGACCAGGAAGGGAGAGGCATCCTCAATATCCTGTAGCCAGAAAGGGCACTAGCCCATACCCCATGCCCCCATGGGCTAGTTTGAAAAGCTTTCTGTTACGCCACGAGTTCCGTTGGCCTACTCTGTAGGTCAACGGAACTCGTCGAATTCGCCCAAACCAATATGCTCCAAAAACTCAAGCTCCAAACGCCTCTCATCGCAATCCTGATTGGCGGGCTCTGTTCCTTTTGCTTTGCGAGCCCTGCCGTTGCTCATGGCTCGACTTACAAAGCACCGCCAACTCCGGAGATTCCATCATTCCCCTCGGGCCCCACAGCGGGTGCAGGTATGGCTGGTCTCGGCGCAAAAACACCGACCTCACCCAACTCGCAACAAGCTCAAGCGGCAGAGACGATTTCGAATACGGATCTCTCGCACTGGAGTTATTGGTGGTACTTCAATAAAGACGAGCTCCTCAACTTGAAGGTGCGGTTTCGAGGGACAATCCCATCAACAGGTGCGCAGGCACCTCCGGATTCTCCTCTACGCCCCGCCGACAGCCTCATTCTGGACGTAATCCTTCCGGCACTGATGGAAGCCATCGCCGAAGATAAGACCAGCAGCGTTGCTGCTACAAGCTATATAGCGTTGGGGCGTATCGGACACCCAGGGTCCGACGAGATTTTCAATACGCTGCTAAATGGCGCTCGCGATCGGGATCCCGAGGCACGTGAAGCTGCGCTCCTCTCGCTTGGGATTCAAGGCGACCCTCGAGCGCTTCCGATCCTACTTCAAATCCTCGGCAACGAAAAATCGATTCGAGCTGAGCTCAAAACTTCGTTCAATGATCGTGCCCGCTCATTCGCGGCCTACGGCCTTGCCATCATTGCGGCTCGCGCTGAGAACGACGATAAGAGGCGAATGATACTCTTGAGCCTTCTCAGCCACTTTGAAGACACCAAAGAGTCCCAAGACGTCCGAGTGGCGATCTTGCAAGCTCTCGGGAAGATGTCCTTGCCGTTTGCTGACCCGCGCCGAGCGCTGGATGTGGCTCCGAGAGATGAGGGGGATGAGGAGCCATTCAACGTCCGTTCCCGCGACCTTCTACTCGATCGACTTTGGCGCCAACTGGAGTCAGAAGACGATCGAGTTGTCCTCGGACACCTGCCTGTAGTTTTCGCAACCCTTGCCGCAGGCGCGCCTTCCGCGATTCGCGCCAAAAGTATTGCCAGGCTTCTTGAGCGCATGGAAGACAAACCGCAGAGGCATGAACTTGCAGGTCTAGTCACGGCACTCGGTAGGATCGGAAGTGCGTGGGGTAAACCGGAAGACCTTCTCGTGCGCTCAAAACTCTATAGCGTCGCCAAAGAGT
This sequence comes from uncultured bacterium, assembly GCA_937896235.1. Classification (GTDB taxonomy): domain Bacteria; phylum Planctomycetota; class UBA1135; order UBA1135; genus CALBMX01. Next base: position 149,578 of record CALBMX010000032.1, on the reverse strand, counting down.
CCGACGATCATCATGCTCGACACTTGGCGTTTATGGCGCTGGCAGAAGCATGTAATCGCGGCGAGGGTGCCCCGGTGCCAACGTCCGTCTCCCATGAATTTGAATCTTTCTTAATTGAGCGCTCGGAGAAGGGTCGCACCACGGATAAGTCCTGGATCTCCTTAGCCGCTGGAGTCCACGGGGCTCGAATGAAGGCTTCCGGCTCCTCCCCTAGCGACGAGTTCGCTTTGCACCTTCGTGTTCTTCTCAACGAAGCTCGTTCGACAGATGAGGCTAGCGCAGCTGCCCTTGCTTGCGGGCTTTCGGAAGATGCTCGTTCAGGTGAGGTCTTAGAGAAGTTGTTTACAAAATTCAGCAACCCCTCAGTCCTTGGCTACGCCAGCTTGGCCATGGGTTTGATTGGTGAGAAAGACGCCAAGGCCAAACTCTGGACCCTTGTCCACAAATTTCGCTATCAACCTCAGCCGCTTGAGAATGTGGCTTTGGGATTGGGCTTGCTGGCCCGAGAAGAGGCTGGCGAATATCTAAGAGAGTCGTTCACCCATACCGCTTCCAGCGCATCCTCTGTAGCTTTAGCCAATGCGATTGGTCAACTGGCAGACGCAGCCTCTGCACCCAGTCTGGCTCAAATCGCAAGAAACAGCAAACTCCCGGCCGAAGTGCGAGCCGCGGCCGCAGGTGCGCTCGGATTACTTGCCGAGAGTAGCGACCTGCCATGGCGCTCGGAGCTCTCCCAAGGGATCAACTACAACGCGCTCACGCGAACGCTGTTTGATGGCTCGGGGATGGGAGTTCTCAACTTTTTCTAGAGCTAAAAAATGCAGCTAGTCCGAGCACGCCAAGTGCAGTACCAAAAACGCTAACGGTTGTCGTGCGCGATCGCCGAATCACCGCTGCCGTCTCGGCATCCTGCAGGATCATCGTGTCTACCCAGCTGGATAGGCCATCAACTTGATCGGCCCACCATGAGAGGTTTGCCGCCCCGTCTCCGGTCATGACATCTAAGCGGTCCTCGAGGAGTCCCTGGCAATACTCCGCTGCTTCTGTGTCTTGAATCCAGACCGAGGCACGCACAGCGTGTAGTAATAATAGCTCGTCGCGCAGACCACCCTGAATAGCAACCAGCGCTCTTTCAAGTGCGGCGTCATAGCTGCGGGCTCTGTAGAGGATAATCGCCTCCTGCCTAGCCCGAACTTCTTCGGGGTGGATCCCTTTTGCGGAAGCCATGGCTGAGCCAAAAGCGCTCTTCACCAAGAATGCCTCTGACTTTGCAAATGCAACATCAGAGGGAGTCGCCCCTTGGGCAAAGACAAGCGGGCCCAGGGCGAGCAAGGAGCCCCCCAGGCGGGCCACAGAGACCAGAGCGTGCCGAAGTAGAGTCATCATGCGCCTGGGACACGGAAGGCGCCCAGCAGACTCTGGCGCGCTTTCTCTAGGGAGAGTTGCTGTAACCGCTCTACCGGCGCTAAATCGTCCGTGAGGACGATACCTTTTGGGTGGCTGACTTCGACCCAATCCCATTGCCCCCGGACCTCTCTACCCCTTAGCAGGGCTGCAATGGACTCCGGAAAGTCACTTGGGATCCAACCTGCCTCTGTGGGCACGGGTGGTCTCCCGCCACGCCTTGCGAAAACGCTGCAGTTGCGAGCTCCCGGGACACGAAGAATTAAGGCGGGTGCTTCGAACGCCGCACTCACCGTACTTGCGATCGCGCTTACGATTGGATCCACAACCGAGAAGCCGCTGACGTTGACCTGGCACCAGCCCTTGGGTTCGAGAAGAGATTCAACTTGGTTAAAGAACTCGATCGTCGCCAGATGGGGTGGGATCTCCACTTGGTTCGCATAGGCATCCACGAGGATGTGATCCATCGGCCCCTCGACTAGGCCCAATGCTGCACGCCCATCGAGCCCCGAGAGAATCTTGGTGAGGCCATCGGCTTTCAAATCGCACCACTTCTCCGCGAGCTCGACAACAACGGGATCGAGCTCGATACCCGTGTAATCTAATGTCAGTCCCGGTGGCATTGCACCCTCCATGACGCGCTTCGCCGTTCCCGCTCCCATCCCAACGGTTAGGCAACGCCATGTCCCCTTCTTGCCCTGCCACCATGCAGGCAAGACAAAATCGTTGTAGTAGTAGTCACCCGGTAAGAGACCGAGCTCGGGCTGCCAAACGGATTGATAAGAGTCCGCCCCCTCGTTGACCTGAAGGGATCGCATGAAGGGCTCAGTGCGCCGATCCTCCACAAACCGTGTGTACTGGTAGGGAGACTCTCGCTCTTCTAAAAGTACAACGCCCTCGGGGAGTACGGGCATCGAACGCGGCGTCAAGACTGCGCTAAGTGCCCCAAGAAAGCACAGGAGTAGAGCCGCTTTAGCCCAGCGATCTGCAACGGTTGTAAGGACTTGAATCAAGAGCGCAGCAAGTAACAGGGTGCCCGCCGCCGCAAGGAGAGTAGAGCGCAAACCAACAGTCGGGATGGCCCAATGAGTGGTCGCAAATACGCCGATCAAGCTCCCTACGGTTGATGCAAAAAGCATCCGGCCACCGGCATCCCCGGCACGCAGATTACCCTCACGGCTTACAAGTTCGGCCACCAACGGTCCGACTCCGCCAAGCAAGACACTGGCGGGAAGGAATAAACAGGTACTTGCCGCCAAACTCCCCCACCGAAAGACTTCAGCGGCGGAGTCAAGTCGCAGCTCATTCGGTAGGAACAGCTCGGCAACGGGCCCTGCGATAAAGGGAAGCCAAGCCGTGAAAAGCGCACCTACGCCAAGTAAGTAGACCAGAGATTCCGCGGGCCGACTCCCTCGCGAGGCACGTCCGCCGAGTAAGTAGCCAAGGGAGAGACCGAGTAGAACCACTCCGATCACATTGCTCCAAACGGACTGGCTCGTACCAAACCACGGCGCAAGTAGTCGCACAGCCGAGAGCTCAATTGCCATGACCGCACCGCCCGAAAGGGCAGATGCAGTCAGGAAAATCGAGGCGCGTGTTGGAGCCATAGCGGTCCGAAGCGATTCGGCTATTTCTCTTGAATCTTCGGGATGTCGTAGGACTTGAATGCCGTGTAGACCCGGCCAGCATCGTTGGAGTTGTAGTACTGGTTTAGAGCAATCGTCAGGCTGCGCGTAAACTTGTCCTTGCGCTCAACGCCGTTGCAGATCACGGTGACTTCGCGGTCTAAATCAACTAGGGAATCGTTTAAAAACAAGACGACTGAGGCGATGTTGTTCGCTGTGATGACGATCACATTTTTCTCGCGATCAATCTCTCCAGAAACGACGGGCTCTTCTTCCGGGTCAAAGCCCTCAGCTGAGATCCAGTAAGCTTGGGCCGCATAGGGAGACTTGATCTCGAAATCGACCTTGGCGGGGTTTGCGAACCTAGAATGCGAACTAATCCACTGCCACGCAGATTCGATTGTTCCATCGGGTTCAATCGTGACGGTCTTATACCCAAGCTCGGCAGCGCTCTCTCCGAATGCAGTCACATTCGAGCCGCCCCCACTGAAATAGGCATTCATGTTTCCGAAGTTCTTGGGGCCGGTCTCTTTCAAGTCGCCGGAGCGACCAAGTAGTCCCGCAAACGTTGACGGAAAGATGGAAGCGACATAAGCGGCCGCCTCCACGCCGTCCCCTCGACCAGAGAGGAAGATGCGGTCGGGATCGACGGAATACATCTTTATGATCTCTCCAAGGCCAAACATGATCGTCTCCAAGCCGCCGATCGGCTCCCTGCTGGATTTCCCCCAGAGGTCGACATTTTTGGGCATCTGCAATGTAGCAATGATCGCATTATCGCGTACATCCCCAAGCATCCAGTCCTCGTTGAGGTGCTGAGAGAGCATCTGCCCCTCTGCTGGAACCGACAAGATCAGAGGCACAGGTCCTTTCGAAGCCTTGTACTTCTTCGGAGCGTGAATCGCGCACTCAATCGGCCCAAAGGGTGTTTCAAAGGTGTACTCCTTAATCTTGCCGAGTGTGACTCTGCTTTCGGAAACACCAGCCCACAAGAAAGATGCTGTCATGTCCTCGGTTAGCGAGAGGATGTCGACTTCCGTTTTGGCCTTCTTCGAGAGTGCCTGGTTGAACTTGTCGAGCACGCCTTGAAGATCATTCTTAGCTTTAGCGACTCCCTTCTTGGTCCTTACGGATTCGTAGTAAATCGTCAGGCTGTCACCGATTTTCTTGTGATCTTTCTCTTTGAGTTGCAACTCAAAAGGTGAGACGGCGGCCATCAGGGAAAGCCCGAGGGCAAGGACGAGGCCAAAGCGATTGGATCGTTTCATATCTAGTTTAGTTGCGGGTCCCAGGATGGAGCGCAGCGGCCCCAAGAAGAGAAAGTCCCCAGCCGCGAAGCGCCCAGGGGTGTTTAGAGTTGCTAGCAAGAGCGGCGCGAAAGCCTGCCCGTGCGGGTTCAAAGTTGTACAGCGCGAGGTCCTCACGCGCCAAGATTCCGGTGGCGTCGGGTGAGCCGAGGCAAATAGCTCTGCCAAAGTATTCACGAGCGAGGCGCTGACGACCATCGCCAAGGGCAAAGATGCCTCGTTGGCTCCAAAGTCCGGCGGCATCCGTGGGCTTGCTTTCGAGCAGCTCACCCAAGACGAGATCCGCTGTTTGCCAGCGTCCTAACTTGTGTGCGGTAAGCGCCATATTGACGCCACTCCACTCCGCTGGAACGCGGCGGTACAGCTGCTCTTGGATCCTAAAGGCCAGCTCGAATTCCAAGGAATCGGCGGCTCTCTGCCCAGCCTCCCAAGACAGCGTCAACTCGGCGGATTCCAAGTCAACCGAGTCATCGGCAAGTAAATTTGCAATCGCCTCCCCACGCTCACTTCCTGGCGCAATCTCACGCACCTTGTCCCACTCTCCTCCACTGAAGAGAAGTAGGACAAAGGCAAATGCGGCGCTGTGGAGGATCATTCAGGAAATTTATTGAGGACTCTAGTCGTTGAAGAGCACCTGGCCATCGCCAGCTTCGAGGTGCCCGATATGCCATGGCTCTTCACCGCCCTCGCGGAGCAATTCCATTGCACGCTCTTCCTTATCAGCATCAACGGCAATTACTAAGCCAACGCCCATATTAAAGGCCATAAAAGACTCTTCGCGCTCGATATTACCGCCACTTACCAGAAGCCGAAAGAGTCCGGGAACCTCCCAAGAGCTGCGGTCAATCACAGCATTCGTCCCGTTCATCATCCGGTTGACATTGCCGGGCAGTCCGCCGCCAGTGATGTGAGACATACCTGCAACCAAGCCCTCTTCAAGAAGTGGCCATGTGCATTTGAGATAACTCTTGTGAGGAGCGAGTAACGCCTCACCTAAAGTGACGCCGCCTAGCTCTTCGGGGCGATCGTCCAACTCAAGGGACAGTCGATCAAAGACAACTGCTCGAGCGAGCGAGTAGCCGTTGGTGTGAAGTCCGAGGGACGGCAAACCAATCAGCGACTGGCCGGCGGCGACTTTCGATCCATCAATCAAACGGTCGCGCTCGACGGCGCCGACGATGAAGCCGACCAAATCGAAGTCTCCATCCTTGTAAAGGCCGGGCATTTCCGCGGTCTCTCCGCCGAGCAGCGCTAACCCGTTGTCGCGGCAAGCCTCTGCACATCCCGAAATCACGTCGGAGATCACAATCGGGTCCAACTTCCCAGTGCCCACGTAATCCATGAAGAACAACGGCCGCGCACCCTGCACAAGAATATCGTTGATGCAGTGCTGAACGAGGTCCCGGCCGACGGTGTCGTGGATTCCGGCGCGCTTTGCAACTTCGAGTTTGGTGCCTACGCCGTCGGCGCTGGACACGAGAATCATACCTTCGCCGAAGCCCATTTTCGACACGTCAAAGAGACCACCAAAGGCCCCCACGTCTCCGAGGACTCCCGGTGTAAAAGAGGCGCGAATGGCGGCCTTGGAGCGGGCGAGGGCTTCGTCCTGCGCGGCGATATTGACGCCTGCGTCCTTGTAGCTGAGGGATTTCACGATGAGTTGGGAGGCGCGGTTTGTGCGCAGTGCTGCTTTTACAGGTAGATGGTGGCTGAAATTCGAACTCTGAGGATAGCTTCCCGCAGCCTAAAGCGCGTCCAGGATTTTGCGGTTGTTGGGGAACCCAAGGTGCATCGGAAGAGCGTCAAGGGGAAACCAGCGCGCATCGGAGGCGTCATCTCCCGCATGAAGCGTGCCGGCGGCTTCCCCTTGGCGGAGCTTGCACAAGAAGACTGCGACGTTTGCGGGCTTGCGTGGATCATCTGGGACATGCTGAAGATCGAGTAGTCGAACAACTTCAACGCCTATCCCCGTCTCTTCACGCACCTCCCGGACCGCTGCCTCCTCGGGGCTTTCGTGCAAATCCTGATACCCCGCGGGAAGGGCCCAGTCACCGCGAAAGGGCTCAATCGAGCGCCGAACTAACAAGACCTTCCGGTCTTCGTCTAAAACGACTGCGGCGGAAGCACCGGCCGGACCAGTGTATAAGACGAATTTACACGCCGTACAAGCGGGCCTTACCTGCCCGCCTACAGAGCGCTGTTCCAAATCTGACCGGCAAAGCGGACAGTACTTAGCATGATCTTGCCACATGATTGAAGCCGGGCGGATTCCCCCGGCGCTTCCGATCGCCTAAGCTATCAGGCTCAACCGCCTATAGCACACATGCGTTCCATCATTCTCCTCGGCTCAACAGGATCCATCGGCACTCAATGCCTAGAAGTCCTACGCGCTCACCCGGCCCAATTCCAACTAGTTGGCCTCGCTGCCGGCAGCTCCTGGCGCCTAGCCATTGAGCAGCTCATCGAGTTCAAATGCCCAGCATTAGCTCTTGCGGACGCTGCAGCGGTCGCCGACGCGCAAGCCTCGGGTCTAATCCCCGACGGCACGCGCGTATTCAGTGGCCCGGAAGCCGCCGCCGATATGGCACGAGATCTGGACTACGATCTCGCCCTGAATGGAGTCGTTGGGGCCGCTGGGCTTCTCCCCTCTGTGCGAGTTCTCGAGGCGGGACACGATCTCGCACTCGCCAATAAGGAGTCGCTAGTCATCGCGGGAGAGCTGTTGATGGAACTCGCGCGAAAATTCGGCGTCAAAATCTTGCCAGTCGACAGTGAGCACTGCGCCTTGCAACAGTGCCTGCATGGAGAAGATATCGATCGTGTTCGACGCGTTCTCTTGACTGCAAGTGGAGGCGCATTGCGCGACCTGTCCCTCGACGAACTTCACGAGGTCACACCCGTTGCGGCCCTAGAGCACCCGACGTGGTCAATGGGCCCGCGCATCACAATCGGCTCGGCTACTTTGATGAACAAAGCGCTAGAGATCATCGAGGCTGCGCACCTGTATGATCTCCCCGCCGAGCGCATTGCCGTCGTCATACATCGCCAATCTATCGTTCACGGGATGGTCGAGTTTGTCGACGGCTCCGTAATCTCTCAGATGGGACCGCCCGACATGCGCGGGCCCATCCATCATGCGCTCTCTTACCCCGTGCGCATGACCTCGAACCTGATCGGCTTCGACCCCATCCTCTTTTCTTCACTCACCTTCGAAGAGCCCGACCCCGTGCGCTTCCCCGCTCTCGAACTCGGCTTTCGCTGCGTTCGCGAGGGTGGCAACGCAGGCGCCGTTCTCAACGCCGCCGACGAAGTAGCGGTCGCCTCCTTTTTAGAGGGTGAACTCCCCTTCCACGAGCTTGTCCCCACCGTTTCCGCCGTCCTTGACCGCAGACTAGAGTGGCCGGGAAAAACCCTGGAAGACCTTCTCGCCGCAGATCACTTCGCCCGCATTGCTGCGCGAGAAGAGATCGCCCGCCGCAAATCAACTGGCGCCTCCGACTTAGCTCTAGGCTAGTCCTCCAATATGCTTCACTACCTTCTTGCCATCTTTGGCATCGGCCTAGTCATCTTCGTTCACGAGCTTGGGCACTTTCTCGCGGCACGCTTTTGCGGCGTCCGCGTGGAGACCTTTAGCATAGGCATGGGCCCTCGCATCCTCTCCTGGAAATGGGGGGATACACAGTGGCAACTGGCACTCCTGCCCATTGGCGGCTACGTCAAAATGGCTGGTGACGAGATCTCCACAGAGGAAGCCGAAGCCGACATCTCCGACACATCGTTTGACCACCTCTACGGCGACGATGGGCAACGAATCCCCCAGGACGACGAGCTTGGGTCCAAGTCGATCGGGCAGCGCTTTCTGATCTTTGCCGGAGGCGTCATCATGAACGTCATTTTCGGCTTAGTGGTGTTCCCCATCGTCTTACTCGCCGGTGTGCCCTTCATCGCACCCGTCATGGGCGCGCCCGCTTTGGGAAGTCCGGCTTGGGAGGCAGGCCTAGAGGCGGGCACCGAATTCCTCGCCGTTGACGGTGCCGACATCTTCGCCTTCACACACATTCCAACGGCAATCGCTCTGGGCGATTCGACTGGAATGGACATGACCATAAGGCGGCCGGGAAAGACGGAATCGGAGGTCATTCACATCGTTCCCGAAAAGGACGAGACGTTTGGCCTCAACGTGATTGGCATCGGCCCGGAAGTTGATCCGGACTTCACCCTGAGTGTGAGTCCGGGTAGCCCAGCCGAACTAGCCGGAATCAAGAATGGTGACCGCCTCCTCGCGGTCCGAGGCGGAGAACCCGACCTCCCCCTCCCGAGCCAACTCAACCCGTTCCTCTCCGATCAGTCACCTCTGGAGCTCAAGATCACGGGGGTTGATGGTGAGCGCTGGGTGACCGTCACACCAGATCTCTCCCAGCTCTATCCGACCCCACTCGTGGGGATCTCCGCACCGACAAATAGAGTGCTCAAAATCCGTGGGAGCGGGCTAGCCAGCGAGTTTGGGCTTCAAATAGAAGACTGCCTTCTGGCGGTGGGCTCGACGGAGCTTCTACAAGCTCAAGACTTACAAGGAGTCTTGATTCAATCTGCAGGCAAAGAGCTGGAGTTGACCGTCTTGCGTGAGGGCCGACAGATCCAACTGCGCCATACGGCCATCGCTGCGGACGAGGTTCCGCAGCTTATCTCGGACATCGCTTTCACGTCGGACACCGAGAGCACCCGAGTCGTTGTCTCGAAGGGATCTGCAGCCGAGAGGAGTGGCATGAAAACCGGAGACCGAGTCGTCCGTATTGACGGCACCGCGACCTCCGTTTGGGAGGATCTGCGTGGAGCCTCTCGCTCAGCCGGAGCTATGTCGCCACCCTCGAAGCTCACCTTCTCCGTGCAGCGCCAGCCCGCTCCTGGGGCAGCGCTTCAAATGCACGAGTTCAAGGTCACTCCCGAGAAGTCAGTCATGCCAAATTACGGGATAGGCATCGGCCTGCATCAATACGTATACCAGGCGACCAATCCCCTCATGGCGTTCCGCGTCGGCACCGAGTGCACCCTGCGCTTCTTGCAGGACTCCTGGATTTTCATGCAGCGCATTGTGAGCGGGGAGGTCTCCGGAGAAAACGCTGGCGGGATTATCACCATCGGTAAGGTCTCCAGTGATTGGGCGCAAGAGGGCATCTCCAAGCTCTTCTTCTTCCTGTGTATCCTGAGTATGAACCTGGCATTCCTCAACGTTTTGCCGATTCCGCTGCTTGACGGCGGGCACATGCTCTTCCTACTCATTGAAAAGATCAAGGGTTCGCCGGTCTCGGCGCGTGTGCAGGTACTTAGCCAAATGGTTGGCATGTTCTTACTGCTATTCTTGATGATCTACGTCACCTACAACGACGTCGTTCGTTGGTTCGGTTGAGCACCAGTAGAAGCCTCCATTGGGCGAGGCTCTTACGCCTCTCCCTGTTTCCGTCAGCCATCGCAGACCCCATCGCGGGAGCTGCGGTGGCGGGTCTATATTGGCCCCTCGCCCTTCCGCAGCTTGGCTATGCACTGCTTGCAAGCCTATGCGTATACCATGGATCGATGGCGCTGAATGACTGGCACGATCTGAACACGGACGTTGCTGCGGGCAGGAATCGCCCGCTCACGACTGGAGCTATTCGGCCGATGCACGCTCTATTCCTAGGTGCAGCTCTTGTGCTTGGCGGTGTCTCCATCCCCTATTTTGCACCGGCTATCTTCGGACTTTCCAAGGGGGTCTCCCACCTCGAGTTCCTCCTTGTGGCCGCACTTGCCACCGGCTACAGCTTCGGCCTTCGAGGCCCGCTACTCGGCCCCGCATTGCTAGGTCTATGTAGGGCTGGTAATTTTGTATTTGGCGCACTTGTCGTAGCGGCAAATAGCGGCCTCCACATCTGGCCGGCTGTCCCCCTGGCTGCAACGATCTACTTCGCGCTAGTCTTCACCGTTAGCTCCCTTGGCCGTTACGAGGATGGAGAGGCCGCCGCAACTCCGGAGCAGCTCGCGGTCATCGCACCGCGTCTCTTACGGCGGCAAGTCGGCCTCCTGTGGAGCCTCCCACTCGCGCTCTGCGCCCTTAGGTACTGGCAGCCGACTCTCACTCAAAACACAACCCAGAGCGGCACCCTCCTAGTGGCATGCCTGGCTATAGGGTGCTCGCTTGCCATTCACTATTCCCTTCCACTCCTCAAGCTCAGCAAATCAACGGGTTGGACACCGGCAAAGATCGAGGCGGTCATGGGGCTCTGTCTGTCTCGCTTCGTCCCCTTTGCAATCCTCTCCGTTGTCGTGACGATCTACTCGTGGCACGGACTCCTCGCGGCGGCAGGCCTCCATCTACTCGCCAAAGTGGGCAGGCGAATGATGGCGTTCATTCCGCCGAGCTAGCCGCGCGCACCTCGAGCCACGCTAAGGCTTCTTCTCGCGTTTTTAGCTTCCCCTCGAGTTGAGCGACATACGACGCCTGAAGAGTCTCGCCCCAAAGTGGTCCGGGTCGCAATTCCAGCGCTCCCAAATCTTTGGAGCCGAGCAGTGGCGTAGGCGCAATGTCGCCCGCCGAGAGTTCTGACGCAAACTCGGCTAGCTCCCGCCCGTTCCTTCCCAGGTGCCCTCCCTCGAAAGCGTCAGAGAGGCTTCGAATATCGCCAAAGGCCGCCGCCAGGTCTCTGGCCCGAGGCCAGTTGGAGTGGCCCAAGATTAGCAGTCGCGCGGCGCGATGAGGCCCTCTGTCGACGTCTACTGCATCCATGGGCTCGAGTGCCTCCAAGGCGGTCAGAGTCTCCCAGAGCTGCTCAACCTCCCGCGCGAGGGCCTTGGATGGCTTCAGGCTCAACAGCGCGGATCGCGCGCTCTCGAGCTCACCGCCAAGGGGATCAAAAAGCACCGCCAATCCGGAGGCTAGGTGATCAGATTCCAACCACTCAAGCGCACTCATCCGGCGCCCGATCGAATCTTCGTTCCCATAGAACTCCCCGTGCAGCAAGGCGAGTTCGGGAAGCGCATAGGAGATCATCCCGAGCTCGAACATAAGGCCAATCGCTTTATGGCAGTCCCGAGCGGTAAGGATTTTCGTCAGCTCCGCGAGGACGCGCTCCTTACTGATTTGACTAAGACGAGGCGCACAGGCGATTGCCGCATCGCGAATATCGTCTGGAACTTCGAGATCGAGTCGAGCTGCAAAACGCGCCAGCCGAAGTAACCGCAGGGCATCCTCTGAAAACCGCTCGCTCGCATTCCCAACCGTTCTCAACACCCCCCCCAACAGGTCGGCTTGTCCGCCCGTTGGATCTAGGAACTCATCGGTGAGCGGGTCCAGGAACATCGCGTTGCAGGTGAAGTCCCTTCGCTCGGCGTCCTGCTCGGGAGTATCGCTGTACTGCACACTTTCGGGATGGCGACCATCCCTGTATTCGCCGTCAGCGCGAAAAGTGGTCAACTCGATCTGAACATCCCCCAAAACTACGATCATGGTTCCGAACGCTTTCCCCACGCCAATCGTGTGTTCAAAAAGCGCCTCAATCACCTCTGGCCGCGCAGCCGAGGTCATGTCGATTTCCGAGACCTTCCTCCCGATAACCAAGTCGCGAACTGCCCCGCCTACAATCCAGGCCCGGAACCCCGCAGCTTGCAGAGTCTGCGCGACTGTCTTCGCGGCCTGATCGAGCTCCCGAGGGATGTGCCTTGTTTTTGCTTGTACCATCTCGCAGAAGAGGTAACTGAAATAGGGAGGCCTGGTCAACGCCTCTTCGGGTACGTTTTGAAAGGAATCCTCTTTTCAGCGGATCTCATTGGAAGTGCGGGCGGAGTCATAGCAGAATCGAGCACACCCATTCTCTGCAACGACTCCAGCCCCACGCAATGCAAATCGGCAATTCCTTTAACGACTCGTCCTCAGCTCCAGCCCACTCCATCGCAGGCATCTCTATGATGGGGATCGCAACGCTTACCGCCGTCTTCTCTGTGATTGTCGTAATCACCCTCTCGAGTTTGCGCGGAATGGCGATTTCCGAGAATGAGTCCCATGCGAAAAACTTGCTCTCAGCGATCGCCAACAGTTTGAATTCCGAGGTGTTTGCCGCCACTCCCCGCAGCCTGGAAGAGGTTACCCAAACCGACGATTCCCTTAAGTCCAACTTAACGGATGGTGAATTTTTGACGGAAGACGGGCGTCTATTCCTTCGTCACGGCTACCTTTTTGAATGGCGAGACGCCGCTGCTGGCGGAGCGTTTGTGCTTGTCGCTTGGCCATTCGACCTAGGCCAAACAGGCCAAACGGCGTACGCACTAACTCGTGAGGGTAAGCTCGTAGCCAATCTAAACCAAGATGGCTCTTGGGGTGGTCTAGATCACCGGCCCAGCAAGTCCTGGCCCGGGTTTTAGTACCACTTCCATAAAAGGCACTGGATCGCAGAGCGGACGGTCTGATCCCGCACGTCGAGCGCTACGCGCTTAAGAACGGGAGCCACCCGGGAGGTCGGGCCAATCCGCACGAGACGATCCGCGGAAAACAAGAGCTCATTCGGGCCGATCTCCGACTGGATATGATCGATTAGAAAGGAGCGACTTAGCTCGTCCCGGTCCGAGCTGATCGCCCAAATAATATCCAAACGGCGCTTGGGGTTGGTCTCGGATGCTAGCTCCTCCCTCAACCATTCACGCCCAAGGGTACCCGTATTGGCCGCCTGTAGCATGGCGAAGCGGTGAACGTCCAAGCTCTGGGCTTTCCCTTTCCCGGAGAGTCCCATCTCACGCAAGTACATGGCTGCTTCTGCCAGTGGTATTTGTCCAATCGCTTGCAGCGTACTCACTCGCTCACTCAGCTCGAGATGGCTCTCCTTTGCGTCGACCTCAAAAAGAGTTTCCATGCAGCGAATTGCGAATTCAGGTTGGCTCGGCAGCCTCTGCACTAAGACTAAAACGGAGTCTTGCAACTCCGAGCGCGTGCCTCGAAGCATGGAGATACAGAGGTCGAGGGCTGTGGGTTCATTCACACTGACGAGATATCCAAGCGCAAGATTTCGCACTTGGGCACTGCCATCCCCAAGCATCGTGGTCATCTCCTCCAGAAGCCATTCCGGAGCCGGGTCGGCACCAATGGCGGCCTGTCCGATCAGTGTACGAATATTCGCGTTGGGATCACCATTTAGCATGGGCCGCAGCTCGTCCAACATTCCGGCACCAATCATCGCGGTAACCGCGGGTGTCCTCTGGCCTTCCGAAGGAGACATCAAGAGGTTTTGAATCAATGCAAATGCCTCACTGTTTCCTGCGGCAGAAGCTGATGCGGCCAGCCACATACCTACAACGTCGGGAACCTTGTCAAAGACCTCTCCACAGCGACTCACCACGCCTGGATCACGCTCTTGGACGACCTTGGCGATGACAAAGGGCCAAAGATCTTGATTGCGATTGCTCTCAAACCAATCGAGATACTCGTTGGCTGCGCGAACGGGATCAGCCACGTATAAAGATACGGCCGCAAGTTGGCGTGGAACCTCGCGCTCAACGGGGAGATGACCAAGAAGACGCTCAAAATCCTCGGGTTGCGCGGTGCCTTTGGTAAGCGCGCGCAGCGTAGCTGCTCGCACAGCATCTCGAGGGTGATCCAAACACTTTACGAGGGGATCGTGCGCCCCGGGGGTATTCATCGAACCCAGAATCTCAATACAGTTTTGGACCACGGAGAACCCACCTTCCGAATCAAAATTGCGATTCAAGAGGCGGCTAACCTCGGGAAGTGCGATCACACCGAGCTCCGAGAGCTCCTCTTTACTTCGTTTCAGTTGGTCGGATCCACCATGCTGTAATTTTTCCAGCAGGATGCCCACAACATCACCTGTGTCTTTGTCGTAGTAGTAGTTCTTCTCGCAGTCCGAGCGGAGGAGCAGTAACCGGGAATCATCGTCGAGGACTGAATCATCGGGGGCCAAGCTCGCCGATTGAGCTTCAGGCGATGAAGTATCCCCATCATCCGAACAGCAAGTGAGAGCCGAAGTGACCAGGATCAGGGAGAGGCCGCGAAGACTGCGGGCCCATGGCTTCGAGAAGAATATCATCTAAATTTAGAGGTCGTTGTCCAGGCGTCCCTCAGCCTTGACGAGGGTCGTTCGCGCCTTGGCATAGCCGGTCCTTGAGGACACCAGGTTCGCCTTGGCCTGGGAGAGTTGCTGCTGGTACTCCAGCACTTGAAAGTTCGTGGCTAGGCCCTGTTCGAAGCGCGCGTTCTCAGCATCCAGTTGACGCAAAGCCAAATCGTAGCTGGTACGGGAGGCGCGGACGGCCTCGGCTTGATATTTGACTCCGCGAACGGCAGCACGAACTTCCGTTAGGATCGCAGTCTCCGCCTGCTCGTAAACTAAGCGTGCGGAGCGCAACCCAACTCGTGCCGAGCGAACAGCGTTTTCCGCGGCGCGATTGTAGAGAGGAGCTGAATAGGTCAGCCCCGCGGAGGCAGTCGGGAATTCGAACGAGGTCGCAGCCTTTACAGCTTCCGAAGATTTCCCATTCACGCCACTACTGGAGAGACTGACCGTAAAGTCCAAACCAGCGCTCTCTTCGGAGCCGGCCTTCATGATGTCGAACTCGCTGATCTCGATATCGATGCGGCGCTGCGCAAGCTCAGGGCGTTCCTTGAGCGCCAATCCGAGTGATCCAATCCAGTCCAGAGGGAGCTTTTCGTCGACCTCGGGAAGTGGGGTCCCGGGCAGAATGGGTTGGTCCCACCACTGGTACCAATCCTCCCATCCATCACCCTCCGAACGGGCGAAAAGAAGTGCCTTTAGTACATCGTCGGCTGCGAGCGCACTGGTCTCTGCGCGAAGCAAAACTTCCAGCTGAGTGGCGACATTGGTCTCCGCCTGAAGGACTTCGACTTCGGTGCCGACACCGACTTCAAGACGGCGCATGTTTTGATCGAGCTGCTGGCGGCCGAGTTCAACGGTTTCTCTCTGCACAGCAAGTCCCTCGAGCGCCGCAACGAGATCCCAGTAGGATTGAACGACATCCAGAATGAGCGTGATTCGGATTTCCCGATGGTGCTCTTTTGCTTGCAACCAACGCAATTCAGCTTTTTCCTGTTCCACTGTGTTGTAACCACTCCACGCACCTCGCAGAAGAGGCTGGGTATAGGACAGGCTCATGGCTGAGTTGGTCAACGTGTCGTCCAAAGCAAAGGACGAGGTTGAAGAGGAGTTCTGGTGGCTATATCCAAGATCAAACCGACCACCACTCTGAAGCGGAAATTGAACACCCGCACTCAGATCGATCGAATCCGACTTCACTACCGATCCTCCGGACAGAGAGCTCGTTGCCGGCTGTTCACTATCCCGATAGGTTCCCGTGACCGTAGCTAAGGGATCAAAACTCCCCCACGAACCGAGATGGGTATAGAGCTGAACCTCCTCCCGGAACACCTCTATGCGAAGGCCGACGTTGTTTTCGAGAGCGAGCAGGACGGCGTCTTCCAACGTTAGTGGAGTTACTTCATTCTGTACCACCACCTGTGCGGCCGCTGGAGCGAGACCGGCAAATGATGTCCAAGCCAAAGCCGCAAGGGCGAATGGGGGGAAGCGAAATGGCATAGGCGTGTTCTTGGTGCGTGCTGCTCGAGTCGTTTGCATGCGCCAAAGGATAGCCCCACCTAGGCCTAGTAACTACAGATAGGAGGCTACTGACTCAAGAAAAGCAAAGGGAAGCCGCGCCAAGTAGAGCGGCATCGCCCGAGCCAAGCCCGGAAAGCACGATTCTGGGCAATGGCTTGTGGAAGCGCGCTGCATTGAGAGCGAAGCGCTCCCGCAGTGGAGCCAAGAAAAGATCCCCCGCCGCCAACATGCCACCGGAGAGGATGAAACACTCGGGAGCTAGCAAGGTTGTGAGCTGAGCAAACGCGTTTCCCAGGCTCTCTCCTGCCAAGCGATAGGCCCCGAGCGCCAAGGGATTCCCCGCTAATGCACTTGCAGACAGGATCGGACCGGCCGCTTCGGGATCTCGCTCTAGCAGGGCCGCATCAAAATCTCCGCTGCCAGAGGACTTGTTAAGAACGCCGTTAATCACTGTCCTTATGAGAGCGGTAACCGAAGCATAAGTTTCAAGGCATCCCAATCCCCCACAGCCGCAAACGCGTCCACCAGGAACGACGGTCAGGTGCCCAAGCTCACCCCCAAAACCATTTGCTCCCCTCAGGACATTGCCGCTGGAAACGATTCCACTGCCCACACCTGTGCCCAGCGTGACGGCGACAAAATCCGAAAGGCCTCGGCCCGCACCAAAGAGTCCCTCGCCAAGAGCAGCGGCGTTCGCGTCATTGTCGAGGATGACCGAAAGCCCTGTCTGGTCTTCGAGGATCTTCACAAGGGGGACCGCGCCGCGCCAAGCGAGGTTTGGGGCGTAGAGGACCTCACCGCTGAAGAAGTTCCCGTCGGGTGCACCGATGCCGAGATGCGTAGGCGGCTCCCCTTGGAATCCCTGTAACAACTGGCCGAGTTGTCGCGCTACCTCCGAACCAAAAACATGGGGTCGATCCTTTAGCACGAACTCGCGCGTGGCAAACCTCGACTGCGAAAGCACTTTGCCATCCCTCGAGACAAGGGCTACAGCCGTGCCGGTGCCGCCTAAATCAACGGCAAAAAACGTATCTTGATTTTTCACGACTCCAAGGGAACCGTTCTCACTCTTCAGACTCAAGCACCATGTCTGACTTCTCGTCAGCCTTTAGCTCCGCGTCTAAGACTTCAATGGCATCTTCCACTTTCATATCAAGGATCTCGTCACCGGGCTCCTCGGTCAAGACCACGGGGGCCTCCTCAAAGCGGATGGTGATGTAACCGGGCTCGGGCTTGGCAAAGGCGAACCATGCCAAAACGGGGAGCGCGGTCAAGTGGACTAGAAGACTCGCGGCGGCCATGCGCAGCGCGGCGTTGCGCTTCAAGCGAGCTTTGAAGAACTCAAATCCCAATACGAAATCTCCAAAGATTCCCGGGTGACCGGATGCCGCAATCCGCTCCTCACATGCCTCTGCGAGCTCAGCTTTGGCTAACTCAAGGCGAGCGGCGTCCATCGTGTCCAACACGCTGAGGCTAGCGCGCGTCTGCTGTACAAACTCGCGCAAGGCTGCCGCTTCGCCTCCCAACCCATCGGACACGTTAGGAAGCGTGCCTCGACCGATGGCCAGGTCGAGCAAGCGCTCTTGTTCTGCTGAAAGTCTAGGGTCTTTTGACATTACTGGATTCGCCCTCGTGCAGGTGTCTCTTCGAGGAGCTCGCGAAGAGTGCGCATGGCGTGAAACATGCGTGATTTGACGGTGCCGACGGGAACGGCGAGAAGCGCACTAATCTCGACATAGGGAAGCTCTTGTAAGACTCCTAGCTCGAAGACCTCGCGGTGATTTGGGCTCAGGTTTGCAAGTGCGTCGGCGACACGTTTAGCTTCGTCGGCGACCTCCAAATGATGCGCTGGCCCGGCGCCCGGATCGATGGGGTCTAATTTGAATACGCCCATTTCGCTGTCTTCCGTTTCAAGACGAATGGGTTGAGGCCGAGCCGCGCGGCGGCGACGACTGTCAATCCACGCATTGCGCGCCACGCGAAAAACGTAAGCCGCGAAGCGCTCCTGGGATTCGTACTTTTCGATTCGTTGAACCATTCTCATCAAGACTTCCTGCGCGAGATCCTCGGCTTCCGAGGGACCCGCACCTTGCCGCCGAAAAAACCCGGTCAAAGCCACAATACCTTTTGGAACGAAGGATTCGAAGGGACCGGGATCTCCTTCCCGCAGGGCCACCAAAGGGTCCTTTTCGAAATGCCAGTCGTTGCTCAAATCAACCTTTCCGGGGCCTCTAACGGCCCGTCCGAGCCTCGGTTCACCGAATCTGGGGATTCCCTCAAAGAACCGGAGCTTCGCGCTGGAGGCAGCCTATCGGCCTCCTCCGCCCTTCTAAGGCCGTTCGGGAGAGACTTCGGGTCGGTCAGTTGCGTGACAAGCTCTAGATAGGCTTGCCCGCGAGCACGAACTCGGATCCCCCGAATCGGATCCCCGATCGGGTGCCCGTCATCGTCAATCGCGGGGGCTTTCAAATGAAGAAACTCGATCTCTAGTCGCTCGGAGGGCATGTAATCCTCGACTCGTCGGGCCCACTCGATCACAGAGACACCCTCTCCGAAGAGCCACTCGACCCCCCCACCGTCCAAGAAGGCGGCTTCCCTGCCCTCCATCCACGCGTCGAAGTGATAGACCTCAAGGCGCCCGCTGTAGGAGTGCATCAAGGTGTACGAGGGACTGTGAACGGGCTCGGTCACGCCCAAGCCCGCGCATAAGCCACGTGCAAAGGTGGTCTTCCCTGCGCCCAGATCTCCATCCAGTGCGATGACGGCTCCGGGGCCCAAGAGCCGGCCAAGTGACTCGGCCCAAGCGAGGGTGGCCTCCACGGAGGTGGAGAGCAGTTCGATACAGCTTTGGGGCTCAGCTTCCATAGGACCATCCTCGCGCATCCTTTGGGTCTAAGCGAGTCCAAATTCCCTGAGAATCCGGCTCGGCCACGTCGTCACCAAGCCATGCAGATGGAATATAGACGCCGGCGGGCCGAGTTGGTGTCGCGGCGAGAACTTGACCAATTGGCATCGCAAGCACTGGCCCAAGCCGGTCATGAGCGGCGGAATCCATCGTCGCTAGAAGTTCGTGATCCTCACCGTCAAACAAGGCGTGATGGACTGGGCTCTGCCCCGTCTCTTCAGCGCGCTTGTAGGCATCCCGATGGATGGGGAGTGATGCGATTTCGAGGATTACGTTCGAGGCAATCGCCATCCGTGAAGCGTCAATAGCGAGGCCATCGCTGATGTCCATCATCGCAGTGGCGCCGGCCTTGTGCAGCTCGAGGCCCTCGACAACACGCGGCTCGATTTTGAGGTGCCGACCCAGCAAGCTGCCGCCAATCAATCCCGTAACAAAGAGCTTCTGCCCCGGCTTTGCCCGGTCGCGCCCTGGAGGAGGGCTGGACTCATCAGCGGGCGCAAACGACCCAAACGCACTCACAACAAGTGAGACCGGTCCAATTGTCATGGTCAAATCGCCCCCAGCGAGAAACGCGCCTTGGCTAGCGGCCGCATTCATGACTCCCCTTATCACCGCTTGCATCCAAACAAGACTTCGCGACTCTGGTGCGGCTAACGAAAGCAAGAGCGCGCGGGGTGTAGCCGCAGTCGCAGCCAAATCAGACAATGCGCGAGCGGCAGCTTTCCATCCGATAGCGATGGGATCAGCACCCGATTCAAAATGGACGCCCTCTTCGGTTCTGTCGCAACAGAGAACCGATGCCCCCTGCTCCCTTGCGAGGACCGCGGCGTCGTGCGTTCCCGCCTTGCGACCGGCACCATCGACGGAAAGTTCAGCCCGTAGCCACTGGTGTAGCTCGGCTTCACTCCAACGGCTGTCCACGAGATCCGCCACTAAAACCGAAGCGGAAAGAGGACTCGTCCAACGATTCGCTCCGGAGCGATAGCTCCTAACGAAATACTGTCGTCAACGGGGCACTTGGGGTTGTCGCCCAGAATCCAATAGCCACCTGCCGCGACGAGCTCGTCGGGCCCCGTACCTGGTGGAGAGGAGAGACGGCCGTACGTCACCGTTTGCGAGTCAAGCTTGAACATCACCACGTCACCTAGAACCAAATCTTCCGGTTTCGGGCTGGTGTACACAAGTAGTGTGACCCCCGGTTCAAATGCGCTGATCTGGGTGCAGCTCTCTGCCGGTAGCTTCACGAACTCGAAATTCGCTCGGATGTAATAGATGGAGGCGAAGGCGAAGACGATCAGGCCCACCCGAATCAGCCGCAGCACTTTGCGCCTATTCGCTGAGATCAACAGTAACTTCGGACGACTCTCCTCACGATCGATTCGGGCGTCCAAACGCGCCTGCCGCTCTTCGCGAGTAGACTCGCGGATAGGTTCCTCATTGGTCATATCGTAGCCCTACCCCTCGGGCAGCTCCTGGTTCCCCACTATGGCGGCAAGAATCGTAGACAAGTTGTCGCGCGCATGGTCATCAACAAAGAGAGCGCCCCGGACTGCTAGACCGAAGAGGCCTGCCGCCGCGCCTCGCTTCATGACGTCGGTACAGTTTCCCGCATTGATTCCACCTAGTGCAAAAATCAAAGGTCCCGGCTTGGGCATCCCCTCGGCCGAACAAAATTCCACCAATCCATCAAGGCCAATCGGGTGCAAAAATCCGTTCTTTGAGGGGGTCGCAAAGACCGGGCTATGAAACACGTAATCGGCACCCGTCCAATGAGTGGCCACATCACTCTGGTGTGTCGAAACTCCAAGGGCGATGTCGCTACCAATGACCCTTCTCGCATCAGCAGTGGCTAACGAGCGAAAGCCAATGTGCGCACCATGAGCCTTCGCGGCCAGGGCCACGTGCAGCGCATCGTGAACCCCCAACCAACCGCCCTCTACATTCGAGAGAATCAATGCGAGCTCACGGGCCAACTCTAGTAGCTCGAGGTCCTCCAATTGCGGCTCCCGCAGTAGAATGCCCCGCAGGCCTGCTTGAACCAAATCCTTGGCGCGCTTTCGAAACCGCTGATGACCGCGACCGTCACCGGAGAGCAGATTCCCCGGTGAAAGCCCGATTAGCCGCGGAGGCGACACTGCCGCCACTAGGAAGCCAGCTCGACGAGGTATCCCAAGTCACGCAAGAGGTGTTGCAAGCGCTTGACAGTCATGGTGTCCGCCATTTGCAGCTCGCCATCCCCAAGCTCTTTCACTACAAAACTTCGGACGCCGGGATCTTCCCGGAAGCGCGAAAGTGTCTCTTCATGTTTGCACGTGACGCGCATGTCCGGGTGGATCTGCATCCAACCGGCGCGAATGCCCCAATCCTGAATGGAGTAGCGCACATTCTGTGGCACCGGCGTATGTGAATGCTGCTCAAGCACCTCTTCAATGCGCGACAAATGCATCCCCTGGCGCAGTGCTCGCACTACGCCCTCTTCTGAAATCCGGAAGTGCATGGAGTGTCCCTTTTTCTCGCGGTTGCTAAATCGATCGAGGTCATAAATAAGCTCGACGTCATCACCCGAAGGGAAAAGTACCACCTCGAAATCGGGGGTCACAATGATCCGTCCCAAACCAGGGCTAATCCCTGTCGCACCTTCGCTTATACCAAGAAGACGTGCTCCGCCCGGCGTGAGACGCATGGCAACAGGTCTCCCCGTACCGTCGTAGCCAAGATCGATAATACCCGCCAGAAACAGGCGTTGGCGAATCCAGCGCACCAGATTCCAAGCCATGCGCTGGACATCTTCCATCGGCGTGTAGCGATTGGATTCGCACAGGTCGGCGAAGTCGTCGGAAACTTCGAGTTCGTCGAGACTGGCGAGGTAAGTATTCCTTGTTAGAAAGGGCACGTACATGAGGTCGTACCAGACCCCTGCGTCGACCCGCTTTAAGAGGCGTAGAAAAATCCGCCGCATACGGGTTTGGTGGTACAGCTCCCCTTCGAAACCACTTTCGGAGATCATGTACTCAACAACGGTGCGCAGCTGATCACCCAATGTTTTACTCCCCCACTCCTGGCCAACTTTAGAGACACTTACCGTACGCTCACCCGTTCGATCAATCAGCTCATTCTTCTTGGCGAAGCGGTAGATCCACGTCAGGACCTCTTCCCGTTTAAGCTCGCGGCCAGGGTTGGGAATAAGGTGCTGGAGGATGCGCCTCTCCGTGGTTTTGAAGATCTCCCCCTTCACTGTAAAGCGAACATCGTTCTCGTCGATATAGGCCAAGAATCGCGAGAGGTTTGTCACCAAATCTACACTCAAGCTGAGCTCTTCAGCTGGGCGATCGGGGTCACCGGGGACCGCCACCCGTTTTAGCCAGGACAGCGCAACTTCATTAAAAATGATGACGCTCTCCTCACGGTGGTTGATGCCGTAACGAGTGAGGTCCAAACGGCGAACGGTACCGACCAAAGCCTTTTCAAGGTCGGCTCGCCACCCCTTACAATCCCACTCCGGAAAGGCCGACTCCATTTGCTCGAAGAGTGCCCGAGGAAGAATACCTCCGAACTCCATTATGGCCTTTTCTACCAGTTGACGCAGCCCTGGCTCCAGGTGTTCCACCCGAGAAACGCAGGAGGCATCACCAACATACATTCGATACATCTCACGCTGCCTTCGCGTCGAGACGTCACCTGCTGTTTGGGGCGAGGTAGCTCTCGCCTCGAGGAACCCGCGCAGAGTCAAGGCATCAAAGAGCCCATGAACCCGGGTTCGATCGAGATCGTGCAACATATCGCCGATCTCAACAGGAAGCGCGAGCACGCGCATACCGTGGGATTCAAATCGCAGATCTTGGGTCCACATTACGATCGCCCGCCTACGCAGATGATTGAGGGCAGCTTCAAGATGTTTTTGCGAGCAGCGCTCTAAGCCAGGTGCACCAAGCAGCTCCAATCGATCGGCCCGGTACCCCTCGCGAGTTTGCAAGAAGCTGACGACCGCCCCCATACGGCTCCCCAATTGGCGCAAACGATCCTCTACAAGAGCCGGGTCGCGTAGCCATTTGATTGCGAGTTCGCGTCGATTGTCGTCACCGCGCGGCTCCTTTCCATTGGGGTTCCAGAATCGCACGACCTCGTCGAGATCAACACGATTGAGATCTGCTAGAGCCGCAACCAGGTTGGCCCCTTCAAACTTTTTAGATGCGGACATAAGAATCAGGCGGAACAGTCGGGCGTTCGGTTTATCGATGCGGAATCGAACTCATCAGACAAGCTCTGAGCGTCGACGATTTCGTAGGAGTAGCCCTGCTCGGCTAAGAACAGTTGGCGCTTTTGTGCAAAATCTTGGTCGCGTGTTCCGTGGGTGACGATCGCGTAGAAGCTTGCGCCTCGACCATCTGACTTGGGGCGCAAAATGCGTCCAAGGCGCTGTGCTTCTTCTTGCCTCGAACCGAAGGTACCGGAGATCTGGATGAGCACGTCTGCATCGGGTAGGTCGACAGCAAAATTGCCCACTTTAGAGACGATCAAAACGGGCTCTTCACCAGACCGGAACGCGCCATAAAGAACGTTGCGTACGTCATTCGGGGTCTTCCCTGTGATCAGAGGTACCTTCAAATGACGTGAGAGCGCGTTCAGTTGATCGATGTATTGCCCAATGATCAGAATCCTTCCCGTGTCGTGCCTACGAATCAGGTTCTGAATCACTCCAGTCTTCGCCGGGTTCTCTGAGGAAATCCGAAATTTACTCCGCGCCGCGGCAGCGCCATAACTCGACTTAAGCGACGGCTCTAACTCTACGCGGATCTCAGTACAGCGGGCCTCTGCGATAAACCCGCGGCCCTCTAAGACCTTCCATGGCACTTCGAAGCGCTTGGGGCCGATTAGACAAAAAACCTCGTCCTCTTTTCCGTCTTCGCGGATCAAGGTGGCGGTGAGGCCAAGTCGCCGACGTGCCTGCAGGTCGGCGGTCACCCTAAAAATGGGCGCTGGCAAAAGGTGGACCTCGTCATAAACAACTAGCCCCCAGTTATGGCCTGAAAAGAGAGCCATGTGTTCGAACTCAGCCTTCTTTGACTTACGCCAGGTCAGCATCTGATAAGTGCTGATCGTGACGGGGGCTACACGCTTCGATTCTCCTGTGTACTCGGAGACGTCCTCTTCCGTGAGATCAGTCTTGTCGAGAATCTCTTGCCTCCACTGACTGACGGCGACTGTGTTTGTCGTCAAGATGAGGGTCTTGGCCCCGACCCGGTTCATGACGGCCAAGCCGACGATCGTCTTTCCCGCTCCACAGGGAAGAACAATGACGCCATTGCCGCCAGTGACGGCTCCACCCTGGTGAAAAGCATCCGCAGCGGAAGCCTGGTAGTCCCGAATGGCAAAGTCCTTTCCATCGCGGGTTTTTGTCGCAAGCGGAATCGCAAACTTGTCGCCCTCGGTGTATCCACCGCGATCGTCAACGGGATAGCCGATCTTGATCAGCGCTTGTTTGAGTGAACCACGAGCCAGATCACCTAACAGAATGCGCCCATCATCCTGGCGTTCAATCAGCTTCGCAATCGATGGAAAGCCAAGGACCGAATCCAGCGCATCTTTGTCCCCCGAAGTTAACTGAAAACGCATTTTGGAATCACCAGATTCGAAGCGCTCAATCCGGAGCAGTCCGTAGCGTGCCACCCAATCCCGAATGTCGACGACCACATTCCTAGGAATCGGCACGCAGGCGAGGTCTTCCAGTGTCTTGAGGATTGAGTCCCCTGTTAGCCCGATAGCGGCCGCGTTCCAAATGGACACCGAGGACACCCGATAGCTGTGCAGGTACTCCGGACTCTTTTGAAGCTCTGCAAACGCGGAGAGGGCGTCTCGCGCCTCCGCATACCGAGGATGCTCGTGACTAATCGGGTTGCCATGCTCATCCTTGACAAGCTGGCCATCGGGTCCGATCTGGGCCTTTACGGTGTGCAATAAGATCGTGCGGTCACCTTGCACGATCAATGGATTATCGGGGTGCAAAGGCATGAGCTAAGCACCTCCTCTTGAGCTTGTGGTCTTTCGCGCCCTCTTCGTCTTCATCTGGTAAGGCTTGAGCCAGGGCCCCGTAATCGAATCCTTGTTTTTAACGAGCTCGGCAGGTGTTCCTGTCGCGATGATGCGACCCCCTCCGTTCCCGCCCATCGGCCCCAACTCGACCAGCTCATCGCAGATACGCAGCAAGTCGGTGTTGTGCTCGATCACGATCACCGCATCGCCGCGCTCTTTGATGTAAAGGAGCACTCCGATAAGCCGCTCGACATCAGAGGCGTGGAGACCGGTCGTCGGCTCATCCAAGATGACTACACTTCGCCCCGCGCCACTCGCACGCATAAGCTCGCCAGCGAGTTTGACCCGCTGAGCCTCACCGCCGGAGAGAGTCGTCGAGCTTTGATTGAGCGCGATGTACCCGAGTCCGACCTTCTGCATCGTCCCGAGGATCTTCATTGCGGCGGGCTGGTGTTCGAGAACGCCTGCGGCTTCGTCCACACTCATGGCGAGGATATCGGCCACGGAGTAACCGCGGTGGCGAACCTCAAGTACTTCAGGACGGTAGCGCTTGCCATCACAATCGTCGCACGTCAGCCAAAGGTCCGCCAGGAACTGCATGTCAACACGTGTCGCTCCACGGCCCTCACAAGAAGGACAGCGCCCCTTGGTTGAGTTATAGGAGAAGTGAGAGGTCGTAAAACCCCGCATTCGTGCCTCTGGGGTCCGCGCAAACAGATTGCGGATGGGTTCAAGCAGCCCCACCGCTGTCGCCGGCGTGCTCGACGGCGATCTCCCAATTGGACTGGCATCCACAACCACAACACGGCGCGCACCCCCTAGGCTACCAACCACTTTTTTCCATCTTCCCTCAGAAGGTTCGCCTCGCAAAGCGGGAACAAAGCTGTCCATAATCAGCGAGCTCTTTCCAGACCCTGAGGGACCGCACACTCCGGTGAGTGAGCCAAAGGTGGCGTCAAAGTCAACGCTATTGAGGTTGTGCAGAGTCGCGCCGCGAATGCCGACCTTTCCTCCATCGCAATCCTTAGAATTCTTCTTGGCGCGCGCAGCCCTCGTTGAGAACTCACCCAAAAGTGCGCGGCCTGTCAGACTCTCTGGATTCGCCATAATCTCTTCGGGTGTACCGGCAGCGACGACGTTGCCGCCATTGCGGCCCGCACCCGGCCCGATGTCGACAATGTAGTCTGCACGCCGCATGAGCGACTCATCGTGCTCGACGACGATGACCGTATTGCCACGATCACGCATGGCCTTGAGTGCATCGGTAAGCATCTCTACGTCTGCTGGATGCAAGCCGACCGTGGGCTCATCAAGTACGTAGCAAACATCAACTAGGTTGGAGCCGAGGTTGGCAGAGAGGCGAACACGCCGCATCTCACCACCTGAGAGAGTCCCCATAGGGCGATCCAAACTCAAATAACCTAGACCCACCCGATTGAGTAGCTCAAGTCGCGACCGCACCTCATCAAGAACGGTCTGCACCGACTGCCGCGCAATCTTGTTGAGGCGCAATTTCCCAAACCACTCCAGAGCTTCCGAGACCGAAAAAGCGAGCGCGACCGGAAGTCGCTTCGACCCGATGGTCACCGACCGAGGACCTGGAGCAAGGCGCTCACCGTTACATCCACGGCAGACCTTGCGCGCCATGAATTCTTCCAGAGCGCTACTCCATGCCGGATCCTCCGATTTGCGGTGCCAGGCGTCAACATGGCCGCAAAGTCCGGGCCACGCCGCTTCATAGTTCTGCTCCATGGAGAAGTTCGCACCCTCTTTCGCCACGGCCACGGCATAACTTTTCCGGGCACCTTCGCCGAAGAGAATGAGGCGCTTGTGCGCTTCCGGAAGCTTGCCAAAGGGCAAGCTCAAGTCAATCCGATGCGAGCTTGCGACCTTGCGCAACATAGCCTCGTAAAAGCCCTTCCCTTTGGTCAGATATCGCCCGAGTTTTCCACTGATTGCGGTATTTGCCGTATTCTCCCCTTCGGCGTGAGCTAAGGGAAGTTCGGGTTGATCGATCAGCAGGTCGGGGTCGCATTGCCAGGAAGCTCCGAGTCCGGAGCAGTCCAGGCACGCACCCACGTGGGCGTTGAAAGAGAAGTGCCGCGGCTCTAAGTTTTCGGTAAACCCAAAACCGCAAATGGTGCAGTTGCCGCGAACGCTGTATTCGTGACGTTCGTTCCCACCTTTCAGTTTCTCAACCACGCTGACTCTTCCATCGGAGAGGTTTTCAGCGGACTCCACTGCCTCGGCGATCCGTGCACGGCTCGGCTCATCAAATGTAACTCGGTCTAGAACCAGGTCAACCCGCACGGTTCCAAAGGGAAGAGTCAAGTCGGGCGTCAAGCGCTGCTCCTTCCCATCGATCAAAACGCGCGCGAATCCGGCTGCTATCCAAGCAGAACGCGCTTCGCCGAAATCGGCAAAGACCTTAGAGGCCGCACTTCCTTTCGATTCTCCCACGTCTGGGCCAGCGGACTCTTCTTTTGCTTGTTCGGATTCGACACGGGCATCAAAAAGGGGAGCAACAATCCAGCCGCGCTTGCCCTCGAAGCGCTTCACAACATCCTTGGCGATCCGTCCAGCATCCATCTTGACCAGCTCTTGGCCATGCTCGGGACAGCGCCGTACACCTGCCCGCGACCAAAGCACGCGCAAGTAGTCGTGGAGTTCCGTGGAGGTCGCCACCGTAGAGCGCGGATGTGACCCTCCTCCTCCGGCCTCGACAACAACGGAAGGCCCCAAGCCATCGATCCGGTCGACCGGAGGCTTATCCCTGGTACCTAAGAACTGGCGCGCATACGTCGATAGAGAGTCCACAAACCGACGCTCTCCGGCGGCATGAATCGTGTCCAACGCAAGCGAGGTCTTCCCAGAACCAGAGGGGCCGGTCACTACGGTAAGGGAGCGGCGCGGAATATCCACGCTGATGTTTTTCAGGTTGTGCGTGCGAGCGCCACGAACAGAGATCGTGTCGGACCTGCCCCTCGCTAGCTCGTCGATGAATTTCTCGTTAGGCGCACCCTTGGGGGCGACTGGGCCAGCCTTCATCGCTTGCCCCGTGAAGGACTCTTCGCACGCCATCACCTCCGCTGGAGTTCCACAAACAACAAGTGCACCGCCACCATCACCACCATCGGGACCGAGATCGATCACGTGATCAGCCACAGAGATCAGATCGAGGTTGTGCTCGATCACGATGACACTCTGCCCGAGATCCACCAGACGGTGCAAGCTCATCACAAGCTTCTGAACATCCGCTTGATGCAAGCCCGTTGTGGGCTCATCTAAAAGGTAGAGTGTATGCCCGCGGGGGCGCTTTTGGAGGTGTTTGGCAAGCTTGATCCGCTGCGCCTCTCCCCCTGAAAGAGTAGTCGACGGCTGGCCTAGGCGAAGGTACCCGAGCCCCACATCAAACAGCGTTTTTAGAGGAATGCGAATTTTCGGGATGTCTGAGAAGAGCTCGAGTGCATCTTCGATTGAGAGGTCGAGCACGTCTGCGATCGAGTGCCCCTTGAAGTGAACTCCGAGGGTCTCTGCACCGAAGCGATGTCCTCCGCAATCTTCGCAGGTGACGGTTACGGGCGCCAAGAACTGGAGTTCGACATAAGTCGCGCCAGCGCCTCCGCAGGCTTCGCACCTGCCCCCGGCGACATTGAAGGAAAAGCGACCGGGCATCCAACCGCGCATTTTCGACTCCGGCAATCCGGCGAAGAGATCGCGGATTGGACCGAACGCGCCCGTATAGGTCGCTGGATTCGATCGAGGCGTACGGCCGATTGGCGATGCGTCAATGACAACAAGCGCGTCCACATTTTCAAAGCCCGCGATACTCGAAAATGGAGCGGGGTCAGGTCCTTCGAGCTCCAAGTGCCGCATCAGTGCAGGACGCAGGGTCGAGTTAATCAACGTGGATTTACCTGACCCCGAAACGCCGGAGACAGCGACAAAAAGCCCGAGCGGGATCTCGACGTCGATACCGCGTAGGTTGTTGCCTTCTGCACCGCGGATCGTAAGGCTTGCGCCTAGACCAACTCGCCCTTCGGAGGCCTTAGCCAGGGGCAGCTCGCCGCGCAGCAGTGCGCCAGTAGGGGAGTCCGCTTTCGAGACCTCCTCCGGAGTGCCGAATGCCATCAAGTTCCCGCCGCTGCGCCCAGCGCCAGGACCGATGTCGATCAGGTGGTCTGCACCCCGCAACGTCGCCTCATCGTGCTCAACAACGATCACGGTATTCCCGAGGTCGCGAAGCCCTTCAAGAGCTCGGAACAGCCGGGATTGGTCCCGCGCGTGCAGGCCGATAGACGGCTCATCGAGAACGTAGAGGACACCTTGCAGCCCTGCGCCAAGCTGCGCGGCTAGGCGAATCCTCTGAGCCTCGCCTCCGGAGAGCGTGTCGGCAGAGCGATCGAGGGTGAGGTACCCGAGCCCAACCTGAACGAGGAACGCCGAGCGCCTCCTGATCTCGGTCAGCAGGTCGCGGGCGATGCGCGCCTCACGCTTGCTCAAATGGAGACCGTTCAACATGGCGTCGAGCCCCGAAACGGGGAAGCCAAGGATGCTGTCGATCGTGACGCCGCCCAGCTGAACGCTGCGGCCGTACTCTCCAAGGCGACTTCCCTCGCAGGAACCACACACCTCTTCGCCGAGGAAGCGCTCGAGCTGCTTGCGCTTAGAACCTGCGTCGAGGCTTTTCCGAATCGATGGGAGTACACCTCGGTAGCGCCTCTTCCAGGTCACCTGTCCCTTGCTCTTCGCACCGGCCCAGTTGGAGTAGTCCGTATAGCGTGACTCGCCCGTTCCCTGTAAAACAGCGGCGCGCCCCGCATCGGAGAGCTCGTCCCAAGGCGTGTCGAGGTCAAAATCGTTTTCCCGGGCTACGGCTTCCAAGAATTTGAAGTCGGCCTTGGGGAAGAGGAGGGCTCCCCCACTTGCACGGGTTACGGAGAGCGCACCTTGACGAATAGAGAGCGAACCATCGCGGACGCACTTGGCAATCGTTGGCCTGCGCAATCGCCCCAAGCCGTTGCAATCAATGCAGGCACCATGGGGCGAGTTGAATGAGAAGAGTCGAGGCTCTAGCGGGGGCGCCTCACGACCACACTGCTTGCAGCTGCGATGCGTGGACCAGCTGCGCTGGCCCATTTCGCTGTCGAGCGCGATGATGTCTCCACCACCAAACTCCACGGCCATTGCAACGGCCTCTCGAATGCGTCCTTTGGAATCGGCGTTGACACTAAGGCGATCGACAACAACGTCAATGGAGTGGCGGACATAACGCTCGAGCTCCGGAGCGTCCTCTATCCGAATCACTTCGCCATTGACCCGTGCGCGGACGAATCCCTTGCGGGTCAGATCCGCAAAAACGGACTTGTGCTGACCCTTTCGATCGCGAATAACGGGCGCGCAAATATGAATCTTTTGGCCCTCGTATGCGGTCAAAAGCTCGTCGACCACAGACTCCGGAGTCCGTCCGGTAAGGGGCACTCCGTGCTCGGGGCAATGGGCCGTCCCGGCGCGCGCGTAGAGCACACGTAGGTGGTCAAAGATCTCTGTAAGCGTGCCCACGGTCGAACGCGCACCGCGCGGAACAGAGCGCTGGTCAACGGCGATTGCCGGCGCCAACCCCTCTATGTGATCGACGTCGGGTTTCTCCATTCGGCCAACGAACTGGCGCGCATAGGCGGAGAGAGTCTCCAAAAATCGCCGCTGGCCCTCTCGGAAAATCGTGTCGAAAGCCAGAGACGATTTACCCGACCCGGACACCCCCGTGATCCCCGTCAAGCTGCCACGCGGAATCTCAACATCAAAGCCGTTGAGATTATTCTGGCGAATACCTTTGAGCTTGATTGGACCTAAGCTCAATGCGCCCCCTCCAGCATCCCCGAAAAGGGACTCGACAGCCGGAAGCGTAAGGCCCCAACGGCATGTACCCGCACGAACACGAGCCTTACGGATCGAAGGGAGGACATGACCTTGGTCGCGCCTGTGATTAAAGTACAGATTGGAGGCAACATAACCTTGCCAATGTATCACGCGAAGGGCCCTTTGGGCTACCGCGAATGGCCCAAACCAAACTCCGCCTAAATCACACGAGATCCCTCGAAATGCGCCCTAAGGCTACTTTTAGTGGGTAATACGGCCTAAAAGAGCAGCGTGGATTTCAGGCCCAGCGGCGATGATATGCCCACCGTGAAGCCAATCCTCGCCTCCATCGGCGTCCGTCACGATTCCGCCAGCTTCCCGAACGAGAAGGGCGCCTCCCGCAACATCAAATGAGGAGAGGTGCAATTCCCAGAAGCCGTCGAGCCGGCCTGCGGCTGTGTACGCTAGGTCCACTGCCGCTGAGCCCATCCTGCGGATGCCCCGGATATCGTAAAAGAGTCCACTGAAGTTAGAGAGGTTGTCCTGTGCAAGCTCACCCCGGCGATAGGGGAAGCCTGTAGCGAGCACGCTTTCGGAGAGCAGGTTGGTCTCCGAGACGCGAAGCTTGGAACCATTCAGGAAGGCCCCGCGCCCGACAATGGCGTGAAATGTCTCGCCCAGGCGGGGAAGGTGAACGACGGAGAGGAGCGGCTTTCCGTCCACGTAGAATCCGAGCGAAACGCAATACGCGGGGAGCCCGTGCACAAAGTTGATCGTGCCGTCGAGTGGGTCCACAAACCAACGGGGCCCGATGCG
This sequence comes from uncultured bacterium, assembly GCA_937896235.1. GTDB lineage: Bacteria > Planctomycetota > UBA1135 > UBA1135 > CALBMX01. The sequence goes on along the minus strand of CALBMX010000032.1, from coordinate 118,020 downwards.
CGCATCACCTTGGTCGCAAACCTCTTCCTCCGCCTCAATCGCATGCGTTGGAAAGGCCTCCCGAATGCGCGCGACGATCGCTCGTTCGGAGGCAACGTCCGCTGCGGTTGCCAGGTCCCGGCGAGAGGATTTCGTCCAAAGCTTCTCCCCGTTAAAATCGGGACGCACGTTTAGCTTCCCAGCGAACTCGGTCAGAATGGAACCGGCTTCAAGGGCGGCGGCGAGAGCGACATCGAGCACGTCGTCTAAGTTGTATTCTGACATTGAGTTTGGACTTGTAGCGGGCCACAAGGGCCCTCGGCGGTTGGATCCGACCTAGAACTTCAGTTCTAACATACGCAGAACCATTTCGTCCTGCATCGGCTTCCAGGCCACGTTGTTAAGGCTCCCAAGAGTGGGGTAATTAACGATGATCGAGAAGATAACGCCATAACCGTCAGGAGTAATGGCTATCCCTGAAAGAGAGCTCGTCCCATCGATAAAACCCGTCTTCGCGAAGACGTGCCCCTCACCAAGAGTTCCCCGCATTCGCTTCGCGAGCTTTCCAGTCTCCCCCATAACCGCAAGAGAGTTCAGGAAGGTCTGAGAGACCGGATCGGAATTGGGAAGCCCTTTTAGAACTGCCTGTAAGAGAGCGGTGAGCTGACTTGGGCTAATACGGTTATCTCTAGACAGCCCCGAACCATCGACTTGGACCAGGCCCGCGCCGTCGACACCTGCGAGCGCAAGCGCCTTCGCTATCGCCTCGCTACCACCTTCGCGTGTGCCGGCACCAGCAATCCGATGCCCAAGTGTGAAGAAGAGCTGGTCCGCCACACCGTTGTTCGAATGGGTGTTGATCGGAACCAAACTGTCGAGCACAGGGGAGGTCAACATGTACAAGATGTTCTCACCAGGTGGCGGGCCGCGCCGGCGCACGACTCCCCCATCAACTTGGATGTTTGCGCGAGTGATGCGGTCCTTCAATACCGTCCCGAACATTCCAACCGGATCGGGGTGAGCGAAATCGGAGACAACAGAGCTGAGTTTAGAGCCGATCTTCCCCTTCACGGTAACACTGGAAGAGGTCGCTCCAACCATCACATTACTGGTGGTTCCCGAGACCGTCGAGACGGAGTAATTACGCTCGAGACCATGCGGGGAGGGATGCACCGAAATTGAAGCCTTTGCTCCCGATTTACCCGGAGTCACTTGAGCGACAAGCACACCACCATTGATCGTAAGTCCAGCCGCGCGGGCACAGTAGTCGTTCCAATGTTGATCTGCACTAGGCCACGCCGGACCGATCCCGGGCTCTAAGAAGTCGCCCTCGTTCAGCACAATGTCCCCGGCAATGCGCCGCACGCCCGCTGCCAAGAGAGCCTCGGCAACCTCATCCAAGCGGCTCTCTGTAGCACCAAGACTTCCGTCTCGCACGAGCGGATCTCCGCCGGCGTGGACGACTAGGTCGCCGTGGAGTACGCCTCCGCTGATGGCGCCCTTCCCCTCGAAGGCAGTCTGATATTCCCCGCCGCCCCAACTCCCGAGCAAGAGCAACGCGGCGGCACTTGTTGCCACTTTTAGATTCGAGGCCGGACGGAGGATGCGCTCCCCCTGAATTGAAGCCAAGGTGTCGCTCCCCACAAGCGAGCGAACGTGAACGGAGATTTGGGTACCGTCTCCCGTCAGCTTCCCCTTAGAGGCGCTACTTGCCTTTTGAAACCACTTGCTGACGAGCGACTCCAGGTCCCCCTGTAACGCCGCGTCAATTGCGATCGTCCCCCGAGCTATGGTCCCCGTTTCAACCAGCTGTGGTGAGGGCTCGTCAGCGACTTCACCCGAGACGTTCCGCGCTGACGGCTGGTCTACATGGGGCTCTCTTTCAGCAAAGAAACCAGCGGGTACAAGTGGCTCGACCACTCCCGTATCGGCCTCTGGGATCGAGGCCATTGCATCCGCACTGGGTAGCGCAATGCGCACGAGCAAATACAAAAGGAGCACCCCTAAGGCGGCTGCTCCTTTAGGGCTGTTTTTAATGACGCGGAGCATTGGGAATGGTGTCTTCTTGACCGAGCAGCCACGACGTATTAAAAATTAGCCTTGCCGTATTCGCGACCTTGACCATATCCACCCCATCCGGGGTATCGCGCCACGTGTGGTAATCGTGATTGTCAGTGATCGGCAGGGCCTCGAAGAAAAAGAGGACTGGAACGCCGACGGAGTGGAAGGAGTAGTGGTCCGAGCGCTCCCACAGCTCGTCCCCCTTGTTGGTCTCTACTTTCTTAACACCACTCTTCTCTAGCTTCCGCGCACGCGCTAAGACCTTCCCCATGTCGGGATTCTGCTTTACCCCCAGCACGATTGATTCCGAATCCGAACCGCGGCCAAGCATGTCCATGTTTAGCATCGCAATCCACTGCTTGGCAGGAATCGGCGGAGTCTCGCACATCGCCTTACTACCGAGGAGTCCGTCCTCTTCCCCGGAAAAGGCAGCGAAGATAAAAGACCGCTTGGGTTTCGCGATGGCCAAGGCCTCAGCAAGCTCGAGTAGCGCTGCAACACCCGAGGCGTTGTCATCTGCGCCCGCTGCGAGTCGCCCGCGAAAGTCCATCCCCAAGTGGTCCATATGCGCGCCCAGAACCACATATTGATCGGCGAGCTCGGGGTCACTTCCGCGTAGCACCCCCATTACATTGGGGGCGGGTAGATTCTGTGTTTTCGTTAGTGCGCTAAAAAGTACGACATCGCCCTTTGGGTACTTTCGAACTGATTTACCGGACTTATCCATCGAGAGCGCGAGCTTGAGAACATCTTCTCCTAACATTGCGGAGGCCACCTCCGGGGTGACCTCGATAGCGGGGATAGCTGCCCTCTCGACTCGATCCTGACGCGCAGCATTCCACGAGGCCCACGTATGGTGGAATCCAAAGTCTAGCTCTGGCTCTTCACCCTCCGCGGCACCTTCCCCAGCCTTGGGCCGGGCCTCGTCGGGGAACTCCTCATCGGGAATACCACCGGAGATCAGTTTGCCATTTTCATCTACAGCATTGTCGGCCGCCTTACGCCGAACAATGATCGCTCCAACAACACCCTCGGCTTCGAGGTCCTTCAACTTCGTAAAGATATTGGCCGCCTCTGAGATCTCAGGTCCCTCTAGAACGCGCTTATGACGCGGCTCCTCCCACAAGAACATAGCGACCTTATTTTTCATTTTGCCGCCTTTCAGGTCATCGTATTTCTCCTTGGGGGCGTGGATTCCAAAACCCAAGAACACAATCTCGGCTTCCGCACTTCCATTTGCTCCCGGCAGAGGTGTGAAGTCGTGCCCGAGCGCGAAGATTGCGACATCTTCACCTTTGGCGGTGAACTCCAAAACGCAACCGGAGGCAACGGGTGCTTCCAGCTCCCTGGGGTACGTCCAAGGCACGATAAAGTCGCCACCCTCTACCGCCGGCTCAAAACCAAGCGCTTGGAAGTGGGCGGCTATGTATTGGGCGGCTAAATCTAAACCTCGACTCGGTGTATCGCGGCCCTCCAGCTCAGGAGAGGCTAGATAATTGACGTGACGGCGAATTTCGTCATCCGTAATTGTCCCGAAGGCCTCTTTAAAGCGTGCCTCGGCTTCAGCCTCAGCATCCTGAGGTCGACTTGGCACGTGGCCAAGGGCTGCCTGCGGCGAGGCACCCAACACAAAAGTCCCAAGCGACGCCAAGGCGAAGATGAGCGAACGTACGGCTGGCAAACGGGAGGTTTTCATGGGCACACCATTGTGCATCTCCCGGCCTCTCCATCAAGGGCGGAGGGGACCGCGTGCACGGAACCCATACGTTTCACGGAATCTCTCTCACTTTGCGCTTAGATTTCTAGGCTTCTCAAGCCCTTCGCAAGATGAACATCACCTTCTTAGACGGCAGCAGAGGCCGGCCGAACACGCAAATCCTAGCTCTTGTAGCCGTTCGGGTGGGCTTGTGCGAATCGCCAGGCATCAGCAACGATGACCTCAAGGTCTGCTCGCTTCGGCTCCCAACCTAGAATCGCCTTTGCTTGGGTGCCACCACTTACGAGCATTGCGGGGTCGCCCGCGCGGCGGCCGACAATGCGCGCCGGAATACGGTGACCGGTAATCTTGCGGACGACCTCAACCACCTCAAGGACCGAGTACCCCGTTCCCGTGCCCAAGTTGCAAGCGAAGCGTTCGGTGCCCGATTGCAATTTTACGAGAGCTCTAAGGTGAGCGTCCGCGAGATCCTCAATGTGAATGTAGTCACGGACACAGGTGCCATCGGGCGTGTCGTAATCATCGCCAAACATTAGAATCTCGTCGCGTTGTCCCAGGGCAACTTGAAGTACAAGCGGAATCAAGTGAGTCTCCGGATCGTGCGCCTCACCAATATCGCGCATCGTTGAGGCGCCTGCGGCGTTGAAATAACGAAGCGCACCGAATCGCATGCCGTAGGCCCGGGAGAAGTCTCCCATCATGTGCTCCATGTGGAGCTTCGTGTTGCCGTAGGGGTTGATTGGCTTCTGGGAGTGGCCGTCCGGAATGGGCATCTCCGTGGGTTCCCCGTAGGTTGCGCAGGTCGAGCTAAACACGATGTCGCGGCACTCCGCCCTACGCATAGCCTGCAAGAGCTCCCACGTATTGGTCACGTTCTCCTTGTAGTACTTTGCAGGGTCGGTAACAGACTCGCCGACGTAACACAGAGCTGCAAAGTGAATCACGGCAGAGGGCTTGTGCTTAGCGAAGACCCGATCGAGCCCCTCCACGTCGCCAAGATCGCAAACTTCGAGCGGCGCCTGAACGGCTTCTCGATGACCGGCCTTTAGATTATCGAGAACGACGACATCCACGCCGCGTCGCTCGAGTAGCTCAACCGTATGGCTGCCGATGTATCCCGCACCGCCACAGACCAGTACGGGCCCGACTGGGGACGCGGCATTGAGAGCTTCCATTTCGTCTGAGGTAGTCATAGGAGAGAGGATAACGTCATCGTCCTGCTAGGTCTTCCCAGAAGCCGGGCCAGGACTTAGAAACGCAGAGAGGGTCCGCGACTTGGATGCCAGGATGCAGTAACCCCAAAAGAGCAAATGCAAAGGCCATCCGGTGATCCCCCCGAGGGTCGAGGACCGTTGCCTCGAAGCTGGACAAGGGCACTTCGCGAGGCCGGATTCGCAAACCACAGACCTCGCTATCATTGCGGACTTCGACGTCGACTCCAACCGCAGCAAGTCCTGCCGCTAGATTTTCGAGGCGGTTGCTCTCCTTTCCGACAAGTGTTCCAAGACCGAGCAGCTCGCTCACGCCACCACCGTGAAGTGCGGCGTATGCAGCAACGGAGGCGAGCGGAGCGGCGAGGTCGGGGTGTCCAGATAAGTCCAAGATAGCACCTCGGGTCGGTGTCCCCGAGGTCGCTAAGAATTCCGTGGCACCTCCCGCCTCTTCATTTGTGACGAGCCCGGCTTCGACACCAAACTCGGCCAAGAAATCCACAATATGCCGATCCCCCTGGACCGAAGTCGACCAAGGCCCGGGCACTTCGAAATCCCCGCCCGTGATTGCCGCAGCGCAAAGCGCCACCGCTGCACTTGATGCGTCTGGCTCCAAGTGAATCGGATTCTTTGGCGCTGTTAGGACGCCCTGCATCTCAAAACTCTCCCCCCCTTCGAAACGAGCCTCTACGGGGACTGCCAGGACGCCGAAAGTCTTTAGCAAACTGCGGGTCAGCTCAAGGTAGGGCCGACTCGGGATCGGGCCCTTCACATGGATTTGGATTGCGTCGGGATAACTTGCGGCGGCAAGCATGAGCGCGCTCACCTCTTGGCTAGAAATAGGGTTCTCAAGATAGAGGTCGGAGGGCGGACCGATTGCATCCATGCCAACCGGCCAACCTCCGACTTCCCCTTGGCGAAGCCGGACACCGGCGCGCTCCAGTGCAGCAAACAAGGGCCGACTTCGACGCCTTCCCAGAGTTCCGAGCCCTCGAACAGATGGACTTCCACTGCAACATAGGCCCGCGACTGCGGTTGCGAGGCGAGCTAGAGTCGCGGACTCCCCCACTTCGAACGGCCCAATCGGTTGGAGTCCACCCATGTGGCTAGGGGCCATCCCCGTTATGGTCACGGCTAGGGGACCGACCCAATCCAGGGGGCGATCGAGGTTCTCCAAGATGCCGAGGGCGGCCACGACGTCATCGCATGCCCCGAACCGCTGGACCCCGGTGAGCCGTGTTTTCCCTGTGGAGAGGGCCGCGAAGAGAAGCGCTCGCTGGGCCAAGGATTTGGATGCTGGCGGGGTCAGCTGCCCGCTAATCGGTCCTGCGCAAGCAAGCCTGCGGGGGGTGATTGGATCAAGAAAGGTGGAATTCGACCTAGAAGGGCGTCCCATTTCGGAAGAGTCAAAGGTCTGGCGCATGGGTTTATTGTAGCGACGGCAGTCGCCTGACATAATCCCTGACCTCAACTCAAAAAAATGAGGGGAGCCACCCAAAACCTTCCGACAAAACAAAATTGGGACCATGCAAGACTCTATCTATCACGGCCGCCGTAAAACCGTCGGCGACCTCACCTTACTGACCGCCGGCAAAGTTCGTGACATCTATCAGCTGGACGACGACAAACTGCTGTTTGTGACCACCGACCGCGTCTCGGCCTTTGACGTCGTTCTACCGAACGGCATCCCCAATAAAGGCCGCGTACTCACGCACATCGCATGCTGGTGGTTTGAGCAGACGAAGGACCTGATCGCAAATCATCTGATCTCGATCAATGTCGATGACATTCCCGGAATCTCGGAGCAAGAGCGCGCCGATTTGGAGGGGCGGATCATGATTGTTAAGAAGGCGGCCCCGACAGCCGTCGAGTGGGTGGTGCGAGGTTATCTCGTAGGCTCTGGCTGGAAGGAGTACCAAAAGCACGGCACGATCTGCGACATCCCCCTCCCCAAAGGGCTTGAGTTTTGCCAACGCCTCCCCGAGCCCCTATTTACGCCGACGACCAAGGACGACGATCACGACCTTGCCATCTCTCCAGCCACCGCTAGCGAGACCGTCGGGAAAGAGGTGTTCGAGAAAGCACTAGCTGCAACGATGGCGCTCTTTGAGCGAGGCACAGAGGTTCTCGCTTCCCATAACATGCTCCTCGCCGACACGAAATTCGAGTTTGGCGTCCTTGGCGGAGAGGTCATCCTTATCGATGAGGCCCTAACTCCAGACTCTTCACGATTTTGGCCTGCTGACAAGTATGTCATCGGCCAGAACCAGCCTAGTTTGGATAAGCAGATCCTACGGGATTGGCTGGAGACACTCGACTGGAACAAAGAGGCGCCCGGCCCCTCGATCGACCCCGTCATCTCGGCGACGCTTGCGGCGTCCTATGCTGAAATTTGCGAGACCCTGACGGGGTCTCTTCCCGTTGGTATCGTCACCGGACATCCTGAAAAAATCTAAGCTAATGACCTCTTCAAAAGTATCTATTCTCATGGGCTCGGACAGTGATGCCGATCGCCTTCAGTCCTGTTTTGATCACCTTCGAAAATTGGCGATCCCCTTCGAAGCCAAGGTGCGCTCTGCCCACCGGACACCAGCTGCACTAGTGAGCTATCTCGACGAAGCCGAAGCTGCGGGCGTCGAAGTTTTCCTCTGCGCTGCTGGTGGTGCCGCTCACCTCGCTGGAGTCGTCGCTGCTCACACCTTGAAGCCCGTCATTGGCATCCCAATGGACAACGCTCCTCTGGGCGGCCTGGACGCGCTGTTGGCCACCGTGCAGATGCCTAGCGGGATTCCCGTCGCCACCGTTGCCGTAGGCGGTGGAGGCCCTGCAAACGCCGCACTCCTGGCCGCGCGAATACTAGCTATCTCCGACTCTACGCTTGCTGCGAGATTGGTCGAGTTCCGTCACGAAATGGCCGATGAGGTCGAAGCAAAGGACGCCTCGCTACAGGCGCGACTTTCCTAACTTGCAGGCGCATCGCGCGCACCCCAGACCCTCCACCCCCCAAAAAATGAACGTCAGCACTCTCTCTTGGATCGACGGCACGAATCGCGACGGTTTTTGCCGCATGGTCGAGCAGACTCTTCTACCCGCAGAGTTCGTCGAAATTGATGTCAAAACCGTTCCCGACATGGTCGACGCAATCTGGCGCTTGGCTGTTCGCGGAGCACCGGCTATCGGTGTTGCTGCTGGCTACGGAATGCTCTTGGGAATCCAGCAGGAGGGTGGTCGTGAGCGGGGAGACCTGATGAAGCACATCAAGTCCACTTCGGAAACACTGGCGAAAGCTAGGCCGACTGCGGTCAACTTGTTTTGGGCGCTAGAGCGCATGGTGCTAAGAGCACAGACGGATTTTGAGGGTGGCGCGGATAGCGCGGCGCTTGTTGCCGGCCAGTTTGAAGAAGCTAAGTCGATCCATACCGAAGACGCTGCTCAATGCAGACGCATGGGAGAGCTGGGTGCCGACTTGATCAAAGACGGGATGACCCTCCTCACTCACTGTAACGCTGGCGCTTTGGCGACTGGCGGAATGGGTACCGCCTTGGCTCCGATTTACGTCGCCCATGAGCAAGGCAAAAACGTTGCCGTCTTTGCCGACGAAACTCGACCGCTCTTGCAAGGCGCGCGCCTGACGACGTGGGAGCTAATGCAAGCGGGCATCGATGTCACGCTTATCACGGACAACATGGCTGCCCGTGTAATGATGGAGGGGAAGATCGATGCAGTCATCGTCGGCTCCGATCGCATCGCGCGCAACGGTGACGTCTGCAACAAAATTGGCACCTACGGAGTTGCCATCCTTGCCAAGTACCACGGTATCCCCTTCTACGTCGTTGCCCCTAGATCAACGATTGACGTCAAAGTAGCAACTGGTGCTGAGATCCCGATTGAAGAGAGGCCGGCTGTCGAAATCACCGAGGGCTATGGCAAGCGGACCGCCCCGGAGGGTGCAAAAGTTTACGCCCCCGCATTCGACGTGACACCGGCAGAGCTTGTCACCGCTATCGTCACCGAGGTCGGGATCATTCACTCTCCAACAACTGAGAAAATTCTCGAGGCCATGTCGCGCGCCTAACAAGCTTCAATTTCCTTGTTGTTTCTCAAGCTCAGATTTCAGATTTGGGACACGGTGTTCCGAAGGGTTAGGGAGTTAGTCTCCCCCCCACGGAACGCCTGATCCCCATGCCCTCAAAAAATAACAATCACTCCACTTCGAGCTCAGCAAACAGCAAGAAGAAAGGACCGGCGCGACGCACGAGCCCCCCACGGCCTGACCAGCTCTCCGAGGAGACAATCGAGTTTTTGACGGCTCTCGATCTCTATAAGCGGAACCAGCTGCGCTCCTTTTTGCGCTTCGAAGAGATATTTCCTGTTCTCGAGAAGCTCGGATACACCTTTGAGGGCGACCGCGAAGGGCTAAGCGCAACCTTTGAACAAGCGCTCACTGCGATGCGAGAAGAGTCCGGTCGTCTTTTTCCGAGTTGGAGCGAAATTTTTGGCGCAACCGTTGAGATGGGCTGGTCGAGGGAAAAATAGGCCTGCCGATCTAGAAAGCAGAACAAGAGCCCTCTCCGCACGTCCAGCGGAGGGGGCTCTCTGAGTTCGTAACCAAACTTTCGCATCGACGACTACTTTTTTGTAGGTTGTGACTACGGATTCGAATCACGGCCGCTCTTTGGGCAGCTTTTCTCACGAGTCCTTCAAACGCCTCCAATCCATAGGGCCCTCATGCATAGAAATACCCTTGCCTTGTCGCTTCTCGGAATCAGTGCACTTAGCGCTTGCACCGACACCAAGCTCAACACCGTACCTACACCGACCACCACGACGCTGGTGTACTCTCCCTCTCAGGGCGACATTCCTCTACCCAATGACATCCTATTTAGTGGGACGGTAGACGCGACTCTGAACTTCCCTCCAGCTTTGGATGAATTCGGAGACCCTGACCCGGGCAAACAGTCGCTGTTTGATTCGCTCAACAGCCTTGATGGTTGGAGTACAACGGCACCGATGGCCTTTCACTTCGACTATGACATCGACGCTGGAACGGTACTCGCGGGGGACACGGTACGCGTGTTCGAAGTCGAAACCGCCGTCAACCCGTTGACGACTCTAACGATTGGAACACCCGTCATAAATGTGGTGAGCGAGCTCTCTTCGCCAGGGGATTATGTATTGGCACCGACCTCCGTGTCTGACTTTGCCATCGTGCCGACAAAGGCGCTAAAACCCGCGACGGCCTACATGGTTGTCATCACAAACGGTGTCCTCGACGTTGACGGGGATGCGACCACTTACGGCGACGAATACGGCCTTGCCAAAGCTAGTATTGTGACGAACCCGTATCCTTCGGATCACCCTCTTGTTGGCCTGCAGCTGCTCGTCAACGCAATGGAGGGAATCGTCGGAGTCGATCCCGAAGTCACCGGGGCACCCGGTGGCGCGATTGCTAGCGAAGACATCGTTGCAAGCTTCAGCTTCACGACGCAGGACACGATGACGGCCCTCGGAACCGCAAGGACCGTAGCCCTTGGTGGCGAAAGCGCTGTACTCGCCGCGATCGGCGCCGCGTTCCCTGGTCATCCGGCAGGATCGGACACTCCGCTCAACACCGTACCCTCGGCAACCGTCAACACAGTCTCTGTCTCCCCGAGCATAGGCGGCTTTGCCGACCTGTTCACTGGTGAGCTAACGCTGCCGTACTACCTGACAGCAGCAGCGAACTCGACGCCCGGAGCTCTGGTCCAAGACCTGAACCCGCTTGTTGAGTATTGGCATGCCCGCTACACCTTCCCTTTCGGTATCGATACCGAGGCCAACATCAGTCGCTACAACCCGCTTCCCCTAGAAAGCGGCTCCGAGTCGATCCCGATGCTGATCTCGTTGCCCGATTCCGTGGCGACTGGGCTTTCCATGCCAGTAGATGGCTGGCCCGTGGTGATTTACCAGCACGGAATCACCTCGAACCGCACTTCCCTGCTCGGTATCGCCGACAAGCTGGCCCTTTCGGGTTACGCTGCAATCGCGATCGACCTTCCCTTACACGGCCTTAGTGACGCTGCGGCCGACCCTCTGGGTGGTCTACTCTTCGCCGACTACGACGATACGGCATCCGTCCGTGAACGCACCTTTGGTCTTGACCTCGTCACCCAGAACGCCCTTGGAGGAGTCACAGCAGCCGCCCCCGATGGCCAAGCTGACACTTCCGGTGCCCACTTCATCAACCTCAGTAGCTTGCGTACACAGCGGGACAACTTTCGCCAAGCGGCTTCCGATCTATTCGCCGTCAACAAGGTTATTGGTGACGGACTCGACGTGGACGGCCTTGCGGGAATCGACCTCGACACGGCTAACGTGCACTTCTTGGGAATGTCCTTAGGTGCCATGGTCGGCACGATGTTCTCTACGCTCGAGGCCAACCTGCAGACGACAATACTGAACGTTCCCGGCGGTGGCATTCCACGCATGCTTGAGAGCTCTGCCTCTTTTGGTCCCACACTCCTCGCCGGCCTTGCTGCGGCGGGCCTGATCCAAGGGACACCAGAGTTTGAGCTGTTCATGTGGGCAGCCCAGACGGCGCTCGACACGGCAGACCCCATTAACTACTGTGCCGCGCTTGCGGCTTCGGGGACTCCGGTCCTCCTTCAAGAGGTTGTCGGCGACGGCACTGTGGATGACCTATTCGGTCTATCTGACCGCGTCATCCCCAACTTTGTCGCAACGGCACCACTCTCTGGCACAGACCCTATGATCGCGGCTCTTGGCCTTACGATTGTCCCCACCGGAACCGTCGTAACGACTCTCGGTGCTGTTCGCTTCACACAAGGTGCTCACTCCAGCCTGCTCACTCCTACTCCGGATATAGACGGAGACGGTAGTGGCGAAGCTGATGGCAGCTTGGTCGCAGCTTACAATGAAATGCAAAATGAGATCATAGACTGGCTCGACAACGCCGGCGCTCAAGTCGACATCACCGATGACACCGTCACCCAATAGGGACTACACCAAGGAATACCAATGCAAACTAAGCAAATCAAATCCAGCGGTGTAGCCCTCGGCTGTATGACCGCACTCCTCTCTCTTGGCGCCTGCCAAGCCCCTGCACTTCAACACTCGGCCTGGTCCCAGATCGGCGAAGGCACTTCTACCATCGGTGTCTCATCCGGATGGGCGTTCTACTCCGCAGAGATGTCCGCCGCCGGGCAAACGGGGGTCCTAACGGGTGACACAGGCACCGACAATGTCGACTTGACACCCCGTTATGGTGGCGCCCTCAAAGGCCAATACTTCCTGACCGACCATTTCGCTCTTGGCGGAATCGTCGAGCTGCGCTCCTTTGAACCCGACACCGCTTCGCCCCTTACTGCAGACTTGGTTGCCGATCCTTTCGATACTGTCCACTGGATTGGAACCAGTCGCTACTTCTTTGAGCCTTACGGAAAAGACAGCCGCTGGAAACCCTTCATAGGTGTGGACTACTCGTACATCGACCAGATTGACTTCGGCTCCGTAGCGGTCAACTACCCAGCTCCATTCCCCGCTGAGAATGTCGACATTGTTGCCGGTAGTTACACCACCATCGCCCTCGTTGCAGGCACCTCGTTTCTATGGAACGACAACATGAGCATCGACATGGGTGGCTTCTACGAGTGGACAGACAAGGCAAGCGAGGTCACTTTGACGTTCCCGAACCTCGGCGGTGCGACTGCGGATGTCGTTACGGAGCCGGAAGGCCTCATCCTGTTTATGGGCGCGACGTTCTACTTCTAGACAACGGCGTCATCCCTAAAATCAAGCGGGCGCACTGACCTTCCCTGGTCAGTGCGCCCGCTTGATTTTGAGTTAGCATCCCATTGCTTTTAGACTTGGCAGGCTTGCCAACCGCGTTCAAACTCGTCGTGATCAAATCCCTTACCGATCAGGACGAGACAGGATTCCAGCGGTGGCTCTCCCGTCCCCGGTCCGATTTCAAGCCATTGATAGACAGCCTGGACCACAACGGGGGCCGCTTGATCCTCACAACGAAGAATGCCTTTAAGTCGCAAGATTTCAGCCCCCTGCCTAGTCGACAAAAAACGGAGCCACATCTTCAGCTTGTGCAAATCGAGCGGCCTCTCGCTGCGCAGCGCCATCGTTGTGACGTCAACGCTGTGAGAGTGTTGCCGGTTCCCCACCTCGATTCCCGCAAGGTCAACCCGTTCGATACCAAACAGGTTTGCTGTTGAAATTTCTGCCCGTGTCGTCTGGTGAAGTGGCGCGAGAGCATTGATCGCAAGTACCGCAGCGACTGCTTCCTCCATCGTCTGGGGAGCGCTGCGATCAGCGTGATTCAGCACAACCAAGTCTGCGTAGCCGATTTGGTCGCGCGCCTCCGGGTAGGACTGGAGCTGCTCAACGATCTTTGCAGAGTGGGCGAGCGTTACGATTCCATCGAGAACCAAAGCATCAGCGAGATTGCCATCCACTTCAAGTGTTTGGGCGATCGGACCCGGCGACGCCAAACCCGAAGCCTCGATCACAATACGATCAAATTTAGCTCTGCCCAAGATACGCCCGCGACGACGCACGAGGTCTCCGAGTGACCTCTGCAGATCCCCGCGGACCGTACAGCAAACACAGCCATTTTGTAGCTCGATCAAATCGTCTTCGGCGGCGACGACAAGCTTGCCATCAATGCCGACGTCGCCGAACTCGTTGACGAGCACCGCGCACCGGGGGCTACCCGGGTCCGTCAAAATCCGATTGAGAAGAGTTGTCTTACCGCTGCCCAAAAACCCCGCGAGCAGGGTAACTGGAAGGCGCGTATCGTTTTTGCCCAAAGGGTCTAGCGAGGGGCCGCCGTCTTGCCTTTGTACAAAGGGTGGCTAGCGGCCATTTCGCCCGCCTCAACACGAATACGCTTTGCAAGTGCCTGGTCCTCTGGAGTGTGAAGAATATCCGCAATCCAGTTTCCAAGTGTGCGCATGTCGTTTCCATCAAGGCCTCGGGTCGTGATGGCTGCGGTGCCAATACGCACACCTGAGGCCTTCATTGGCGGCTGCTTGTCGTAGGGGATCAGGTTCTTGTTACAGGTCAATCCGACCGAGTGCAGCAGATCCTCGGCTACATTCCCGGTCAGGCCCTGTGCAGTCACGTCGACTAACATTAGATGGTTGTCCGTCCCCCCAGAGACCAAGCGCATCCCACGACCAACTAGTGTGTCCGCGAGAATACCGGCATTCGAAACCACGTTCTTTGCATAGGTTTTGAAGTCATCCGTCATGGCTTCTCGAAAGGCGATTGCCTTGGCGGCAATCACGTGCATGAGCGGTCCACCTTGTCCACCTGGGAACACGGAGGTGTTGAGCTTCTTGAGCCACTCCACGTCATTGCAGACGATTGCACCTCCGCGAGGTCCCCGCAGGGTCTTGTGCGTAGTCATGGTCACGATATCGGCGAATGGTACCGGGCTCTGGTGGACACCCCCCGCAACCAGTCCGGCAATGTGCGCCATGTCCACGAGAAGCAGTGCGCCGACCTCGTCCGCAACGCTTCGGAACGCCTCAAAGTCAATCGCGCGTGAGTACGCAGAGGCGCCGGCAAGAATCATCTTAGGGCGAATCTTCACAGCTTTCTCGCGAACACGATCCATGTCGATGCGCCCGGACTCCTCTTCCACGCCGTAGCTGTGAAAGTCATAAAACTCCCCGGAGAAGTTTTTCGGATGACCATGCGACAGGTGCCCGCCGTGATTCAAGTCCATCGCAAGGACGGAGTCGCCGGCTTTGAGCATAGCCATGAGGGCGGCAACATTCGCCTGCGTCCCACTGTGCGGCTGAACGTTTGCGTGCCCGGCACCAAACAGCTCCTTGAGACGACCTCGGGCGATGTCCTCCACAACATCTACGTGTTCACACCCGCCGTAATACCTGCGGTTTGGATAGCCTTCAGCATACTTGTTCGTAAGGCTGGTCCCCATCGCCGCGATGACTTCGGCGGAGGCATTGTTTTCCGAGGCGATCAACTCAAGTTGATCCTCCTGGCGATTGGTCTCGGCGTCGATTGCGCTCCAAATTGCGTCGTCGGTGCGTTGGAATTCCATGATAAAGAGGCGGGGGAAGAACGGAAGTTGGGAGTACGGACGAATGCCGGCGCGGAAGTTTTAACTTCCGCGCCGGCATTCTAAAAGATGGTGCCGACATGTTTTCACTAGTCAGCTGCCAATCTTAGGACTTACTTTTGGCCAGCAGGGCTCTTCGCTTGAGGAGCTTTGCTGCGATCGATCTCTCCACCCTGCCTAAGGGCTTTGGCGAAGAAGCCATCGCCAGGCTTTTTGCCGCCAGTGATCGATAGGGTAATCGGCTTGTTCTTAACCTCGCGAACCAGCTCGCCTTGAAATAAGAACATGCGGTGAGCGCCTTGAGCCCAAATGGTCTCACCCTTGCTGTTCTTTCCGGCGATGAGCTCCTTGTCGAAGTAGACCATCTCGCCGTTGGCGTCTACGGAAGCTGTTGTAAGGATTTCTTCACCGAGGTGACCCCAGCGATCCTCAAGGCCGTTCTCGACCTTATTGAGCTTCTCTGGAGCTTCCTCGGTCACGCCGTACATATCGCGCTGCTTTTGCGCGCGTTCTTCGCGAGTCAAGTCTGTGGAGGGCGTCACTTGCGTGCTAGCCTGTGCGTTGTCTGAAGTGTTGAGTGCCTTATAGGCACCAAAACTAACAGTGAGGACGATTGCGGCCATAGTGGCCAATTTTTGATTCTTGCGCATGGAGGATCGTGTTTACGCCGACGGTGTTCGTGACTAGTGTTTTACTACGGACGACTTACATCGGTTGTTTGTGCGCTCTGATCTGAGCCCGTTTCGTCAGCTATGGACCTAAACGTAGATATACACTAGGATTATGTCCAAACATTTGTCCCCCCTCGGCTTCTCTATGCCCAAGTTTTTCAGATTTCTCAGGCCGCTTTGCGCTTTGAGCCTCCTCCTCGCCGCTAGTTGTTCCGGCTCAAGTGGGGATATAGCCTCCTCCAGCGTCGCTCCTAGCCCCGCCACCGATGAGGACTCTAGCGGTAGAGGCCTCGTTGTTCAGGTTCAGCCCGACGAGGATCCCGAGCGCCCTGGCTACTTCGATTTCAAAGTCGTTGAAAATGGACAGTACGCACTGCACACCTTCGTTCTAAAGAACTCAGACCCTCGGGATGTCACCATCCAGAAGGTCGATCCCGGCTGCGGATGCACGGTAGCGCGCATCATGAAGGTCGAAGCGGACGGCACCCGCACCCCGCCCCTCGCCAAAAAACCGCTCGAGCTCCTGATCTTGAAGCCAGGAGAGATTGCCGAGATTGCCCTGCGCGTTGATACAGGTGAGGTCAAGGTCAAGAATACGGACAAACACTTCATGGTGCGTGTGTCCACAAACTCCGTCGAGAGGCCCTACCTCACCCTTGAATGCCACCTTGTCGTTGACATGCCCTGGCAGCTCGCTCCAGCGAGCGTGAACCTACCACAAGTCCCCGAAGGTGCAGGTGCGACTGGACGCATCACCATCAAGGCCCTGGGGACAGCAGGCCTAACCCTCGGAGAGATCCGTGAACTCCCCGAGGGCGCTACTGCCACCCTCACTCGGCAGGGACAATTTATGGAGCCCGTGTGGGTTCTCGATGCGGGCTTTACTCCCCCCGTCCCCTTGGGCCGCCAAGCATTTAGCGTTTGGATTAACACGATTCGAAAAGACGGTACAGAAGGAGAGCCCCTGCAAGTCCTTGTGGCGGGAACGACCACTCCGGATGTCTCTTTTAGCCCAGGACGAATGATCCTGCGCCCCAACCCCAAAGGAGTCGGTGTCAAGACTGACGATGGACTTGGCCTCGCAATCGCAAAGCTTAAAACTCACTTGCAAGGCCACAGCCTCAGGGTCGTGGGCTTCCAGATTCTTGGGGACCATGCAGATGAGCTGGAGTTCAATGTCACTCCAGTCAGGCCAAATCAGAATGGTGGTAGCATAGAGTGGGATCTGAGCTTGATCGCTCTCGACACGCTCTCCGCCCCTTCATTTACCGGCACCATCGTCCTTGAGATTGATGACCCCCAGTACAAAGAGATGAAACTCGATTATGTTGGCCTTGGCTTCGACCAGTAAATATCTACTTGCGGCGGTGCTGATTGCACCGTTTGCAATCCTTGGTGCTAGCTCTGCCCTCTCTCCGCAAGGCGAGCTTGAGCAGGTATTGCCAACTGCTTCCAGAGCCTCGCAAACTGACGAGGGGCAATGGACTGCACTTCTTGTCGGTCCTCCACGCGGGAGACTCGAGCCCTGCGGATGCTCCGGCGGTCAACTCGGAGGAATTGATCGTCTTCAAACCATGCTGAGCATTGCTGCGCCGGTTGACGGCCGGAACACAATTCGCATCGCAGCCGGTGGCGCCGTGTCGATCGATGCCGAGCCCTTTCCCTCCTGGGCTCGGGCTCAGCTAGAGACGCTTTGGCTCTCCTACAGCATGATGGGAATGGATGTCGTCGGACTCTCAAAGAGCGACCTCTCCCAGGCTGCTGAGCTGCAAAATCTGCAGGGCCTCATCGGCCAAGCTCAAATCATTGCGACCAACCTCAACATGTCCCCCACCGCGCCCGATACACGTGCGCCTTTTTATGGTGCGCAATACAAGAGCCCGATGGGAGGACCTCAGGTCTACTCGTTTCTTGCGCCCGGCCTAAAGCTCGTCACGGGTACCAAAGAAGCTGGCGACTTTGTTCTTTGGGAATCTAGCGATCCAGTGGATGCACTCAAAGCACTGGAAGCATCCGGGATTCACGACCCTGCTGCAACCAGCCTCGCCCTCTTTGAGGGTAGTGATAAGGATGCCACCGCCCTCGCAGCGCACCTTGGAGAGGGCTCGGTTGTGCTGCGGGTTAATGACGAATACGAAGCAAGCCACGCGCTCCAAAATACGTCAGCCTCAGCAGCGACGGCTGACTTGGGGACTCGCCTTCGTTACGTTGTTGGTTTGAGTTCCGGTAAAAATGGCCTCGAGTTCAATCTGTCTACGGTGAGCGAGGATGTGCCGGGTGATCCCAACCTGGACTCCATGCGCGGCATGTACCGTATGATGCTTGAGAGTTACGCCGCCCGTGAGTCGGTTGCCGACTCCAAAGGGCAAGCAGCACTCGGTGGCTACATCGGTTCGGATGCTTGTATGGAGTGCCATCAAATCGCGTCCGAGATCTGGCAAGAGAGCCTGCACTCCCACGCCATGGAGACACTTGCCGATGACTTGCGTGATGGTGCACCCGCGACGCAAGACCCAAACTGCATCCAGTGCCATTCGGTGGGTTTCGGGTTCGACTCCGGGTTTGGGTCGAGGACACACTCCGATAGCCTACGGTGGGATACCCTAAATGGATTTGCGGGGGTCGGGTGCGAAAGCTGCCATGGTCCCGGCGCCAAACATTCGACTACAGAGAACGTAGCTGACATCGATCGAGCTGGTGAACACACCTGCTTGCAATGCCATGACTCTGAGAACGATCCAGACTTTGACTTCGTGCGCAAATGGCCGAACATCGAACACAACAATGAGTAAGGGTCCCCATTAGGAAGCACGTCTTTAGCCCTAGTTGGAATAGGGCAGCGGGTCTAGGCATCTGTCTCGGGTTACTCGCCTGCGCGCCTTCGGAAGACGATGGCAGAGGAACTGCGCGAACGGTTCTCCTGATCTCGCTCGACAGTGTACGTGCAGATTTCTTGACGTTTACGGACTTGCAGGCCTCGCCGAACATGTGTGCGCTTGCGGAGCGCGGCACCGTCTTCACTTCGGCGAGTGCCCCGTCGAGTTGGACTCTCCCTAGCCATACCACCATGTTTACGGGCGCCCCTCCAGCCCTACATGGAGTTGAGTGGGATGACTTGGCTATGGATCCCGGACACGCGACCTTGCCGGAGGTTCTTCACGATGCGGGTTGGTTTACTGGCGGCTGGTGGACGGGCTGGTTTCTAGCTGGCGACTATGGCTTTAGCCGCGGTTTTGATGTCTACGACAATGCGATGACTGGAGGCCGCGACATCGAACGCCAGTACCGCGCGGCGCTCTCCGCAGAGAACTACGACCTCGTTCGCTCGATCTTAGCGGGGCGTGACACCCTTGGTCACCAGGATATTACGACGCCGAATGTCCTTCGGGCACTCGAGGCGACGATTGAGTCCATCGACGACAAGCAAGACGCCTTCCTCTTCGCCCACCTCTTCGACGCGCATTACGACTACATCCCCAAGGCGCCGTTTGACACCCAATTTGACCCCGACTATGCGGGTTCAATGACCGGTCAGAACTTCTATAAAAACGAGGCGATCTTCGACGACTCCAAGTCTCCGGCCCGCCAGGTGTCAGATCGCGATCTGGAGCATCTTCGCGCTCTCTATCAGGGCGAGATTGCGTACATTGACACTTACATTGGCCGCATGGTTGACGCACTTGAGAAGGCCGGTCGTTTGGAAAATGCTCTGCTCGTGATCACTGCCGACCATGGGGATGAGTTTTTCGAACATGGAAATCGAGGTCATCGGCAGAGCCTTAGTGCCGAGGTGCTGCAAGTACCGCTCTTGATCATCCAACCCGGTGGCTCTGGCCGGAGATCGGATGTTGTGGTGGGCCTTACCGATATCCTGCCAACCATTGCCGAGTTTGCCGGCGTTGATGCGCCGGCAACAAGTTTGGGCCGCAGCCTACTACCAGCTGTCCGCGGTGAAGACCTTGAAGACCGCGGTCAGCTGGGCAGCCTTTTGCATTACGACCTGTTTCGAAATGAGTACCTCTTCATGGACTCGTACCGAACCCGTGACACCAAAATCATTCGAACGATGGGGTTGGATGAAGAGCACCGACTGCAACTCAAGCGGATCGAGCGGTTTGACTTAGCACAAGATCCGGGAGAATCTTCGGGCTCTCGAGACCGAAAGGCGATTGCCGCAAGTCCCGAATGGGCAGCTTTTCAGGCAGCTCTACAGCGTGTCACCGATGCGTATATAGATGCGAATCCCGCGCCGCGCGGAGAGCGAGGGACAAAGGTCCGCGAGCTCTTCAGCCACGATCTCGCCAACTTGGGTTATGCAGAGGCCAGCGGAGATTCCGTTCCTGGCGGCCTCGGGCAACCTTGGCCACCAGGACCAAGGCCGAAAGTAGAGATCGAATAGGTTCGCCAGCTTGTCAGCTTAGCTTGATGTGACTTCGCTAATGAGCACCCGAGCAAAGCGTCGCTTTCCGACTTGTAGCAAGACTTCGGTCTCACCTGTGGCAAACCGTCGCTTGTCATTTAGTTCGGGCTCGCCGTTGACGCGGATCGCGCCTTGCTTTTGCAGACGTCGCGCGTCGGAGCTGGTCTGGGCGAGACCTAACTTCGCGACCAGCAGGAAGAGCGGCAGCTCCTCACCTTGAGCTGGCCATTCCAGAAGTGGAATATCTTCGGGTACATTCTTATCCCGGAACTGGCTATCAAAGGCCGCCCGCGCCTCTTTAGCTGCATCTGGGCTGTGAAGGAATGCTGTGATCTCTTCCGCGAGGCGCGCCTTTGCCTCCCGAGGATGGCCTGCCAGAACAGTCTGGCGCTCCTCGTCAGGTAGCTGCGTGAGCAGCCGAAACCACTCCTCCATAGACTCGTCGTCGAGACTCATCAGCTTGCCAAACATCTCGTTCGCAGGATCCGTCAAGCTGACCGAGTTCTCGTAGCTCTTTGACATCTTGCGGCCATCAAGCCCGTTGATGAGCGGTCCCGTGAAGACCACCTGGGGCCTTTGGCCGACCTGCCCCTGTAGAGTCCGTCCCACCAGATTGTTGAAGAGTTGATCCGTGCCACCCAGCTCGGCATCTGCCCTAACCTGGACAGAGTCCCAACCCTGCATCAAGGGGTACAAGAACTCGTGAATCCCAATGGGTTCGTTAGCCTTCATTCGCTTTTGAAACGTATCGCGCTCGACCATTTGGGCGACGGTCATTCGGCTGGCAAGTTTGAGGAGCTCGGTAAAGTCCATCTTGTCAAACCACTCGGAGTTGCGCCGGATCTCGGTCCTCTCAAGATCCAGTACCAGGCGAGCTTGATCCGTATAGGTCTCTAGGTTGCGCTCGACGTCCTCGCGCGAGAGTTGAGGACGTAACTTGTTCTTTCCAGTTGGGTCGCCAACCATCGCCGTTGCATCGCCAACGATGAGCACGATTTGGTGCCCCAACTCTTGCAACTCGCGAAGCTTCAAGAGCTGAACCATGTGCCCCACATGCAAGTCAGGCGAAGAGGGATCCATCCCAAACTTGACGCGCAACGGGCGCCCCTCGGACAAAAGTTCCAAGAGCTCCTTTTCGTTGATTAGGTCAACGGTATTGCGGGCAAAGGCGACCAGGTCGGCCTGGCGTCCCTGGGCGGGTTTTGCAGTAGTCATCAGCGGTAGGCCAGACAATGGCTCTCGAAAAATCAGATTGGCGGTCGCGCTCCAATAGGGCGACCTGGAAGTAATAAAAAGTATGACACAGCATTCAAGCACCCGTCCCTAGCAGGCAATCGAAGAATGCTAGTTGCCTTCAGGAAGGTCAAGATTACTAGGGACGCTTTGGCTTCGAAGGGATGCACGTGCTTTTAACCAGCGCCTCCAAGCATTCGGGTTCTGCCGCAAGGCAGAGGGATGGACTAACGCACCGTCCACGAGAATGTCGTTACCCTCCATAGCACCAAGGGCGTGCGCAATCCCCCACTCGTCTCTTGACACCTCTGGAGTTGCCATCCAGCGAAGCACCGGAGCCAGCTGTTGGATCCGGTCTTGTGAGATGCTGTCGAGGACACCTTCCACACAATCTAAGGCTACCGGCCAGTCGGAGGGTCGGGTCCGAACTGCGCGCTCCACAAGCTGGGACATGTTGAAAGTCTCGGTAGATGAAGCGAACTCAGCAACGGCATTGGGCTCAAGCCAACCAAGCTGAAGGTGACTCCCCAAGAGGTAGCGCTCGCACGGTGCGACCAAAGGCGCGTTGACCGGAATCTGCTCACCACCGAGCATGAAGTAGCAATGGTGCATTTCCAGACTCCAAATCTCACGCACGGCTGCCGCCTGTCCCCTGGGAACCCCCAATGGAATGATCGGTATCCAATCCGATTCTTCAACGGAGAGCTCGAAGATCGTCATCGTATCGATCCCAACGGAATCAGACTCTTGCCCATCTTGGCCCGTTGCGTCAATCCAAGTACGGTCAATCTTGAGCGTCGGCGGACTGATAAAAAGCGAGATCGATTCGACCGAGTCAGGGAAGGTGTTCGCGCGCAAGCCAAGCATCCGCGTTTGCCCTCCGCCATCGATTGGTAAGAGGCGGACTTCCAGGGAGAGCCCGAGGTGGGACACCATGTCCCTGCCTACCAGGATTCGTTCGACGTCTTTAATCCACCCGAGCGTCGCTCCGGAGGGACCGCGGGCACGCATGCGGAGCAGCAAGCTCCTGACGATTTCATCCTCACCCGTTCGAAGTCCATCGATCACGCTACGCATTGCTGGGATGAACTCATCCGCTACGGGCCCGTCGCCATCACCGAGAGAGTTATTGACGTCCGTCCTCGTACCAAAACGACCGCTGTTTTCAATCGGGGTCGGGTTCAGGAGGAAGCAACTCGTACCCCAAAAGGCTATGCCTGCGAGGCCTAGGGTTAGCAGTCGTCGTTTCATGGTTCTCTATATATACACAATGAGTGCCGAGCGGTTACAAGCCGCTCGGCACTCATCAAGAAGATTAGATCCCGCGCCAACCTAGGGACGGCGCGGGGTCAAATCGATGCGGCCAGGGCCGCTTCCAAGGTCACCGATTAGGCTTCGCCTTCTTTGGTTTCCTCTTCAGCAGATGCAACTTCAGCAGATGCAACTTCAGCAGATGCAACTTCAGCAGTCTCAACTTCAGCAGTCTCAACTTCAGCAGTCTCAACTTCAGCGGTCTCAACTTCAGCGGTCTCAACTTCAGCGGTCTCAACTTCAGCAGTCTCAACTTCAGCGGTCTCAACTTCAGCCTGAGAATCCTTCAGCTTGGTGTTGCCTAAGGCTGACATCAAGTCAATGCCCGAGCCCATGGAGACTTCCTTTACGCCAGCGTCTTTGACGGCCTTTGCGGCCTTCTTGACGAACTCCTCATTTTCAGGGAAGTCAGCGTGGACGAAGGACAAGCCGATTTTGCGCTCGTCGAGGTCCACGCGAATCACGCGAACTTCAATCTTCATGCCAAGGTCAACAATGTCTTCGGGGCTTTCGATCTTGTGATCGGCAAGCTCTGAGACGTGAAGTAGGCCTTCCAGGTCGTCCTCAAGTTTCACGAACACACCAAAGTTGGTGATCTTCGTGGCATGGCCCGAAAGCAGGTCACCGACGTGGTAGTTATTCGGAATCGAATCCATCCACGGGTCGGGGGTGAACTGCTTGAGGCCCAAGGCAATACGACGCTTGTCTACATCGACCGAGAGTACGACACAGGTGAGCTTGTCGCCCTTCTTGACAACCTCGGAGGGGTGCGCAACCTTCTTCGTCCAAGACATGTCCGAGACGTGCAGGAGGCCATCGATGCCCTCCTCGATCTCGACGAATGCGCCGTAGGTCGTAAGGTTGCGGACGCGACCTTCGATGATCGTTCCCTGGGGATAGTGCTCTTGAGCAAGGTCCCAAGGGTTTGCCTCGGCTTGCTTCATACCAAGTGAGATCTCTTGCTTCTCGAGGTCGAGAGCGAGAACGACGACTTCAACTTCTTCACCTTGCGTGAGCAATTCAGAAGGGTGGTTGATACGGCGGGTCCAGGACATTTCGGAGATGTGAACGAGGCCTTCGACGCCGTCCTCAAGCTTCACGAATGCGCCATAAGACATAATGTTGACCACGTTGCCTTTGACCTTATTGCCAACGGCGTAGCGCTCTTCAATGCCGTCCCATGGGGACAGGCTCTTCTGCTTGATACCAAGGGCAATGCGCTCGCGTTCGCGATCGACGCGCAGGACCATGACCTCGAGCTCGTCGCCAATGGCAACCATCTCGGAGGGGTGCTTCAAGCGGCCCCAAGACATATCGGTGATGTGCAGAAGGCCATCGATACCGCCAAGGTCGACGAACACGCCGAAGTCGGCGATGTTCTTGACCGTGCCCATACGGACTTGCTTCTCGAAGAGCTGCTCCATAAGGCTTTCACGCTTCTCAGCGCGCTCTTCTTCAAGCAGTTTGCGCCTGGAGACGACGATGTTCATTCGCTCCGGGTCAATCTTGATGATGCGCGCACGAATCGGTTCACCGATGAACTCGGAGATGTCATGCGTTCTGCGCAGGTTGACCTGGCTTGCCGGCAGGAAGACGTTGACGCCTTCGACGTCGACGAGCAATCCACCTTTGATCTTGCGTTGGACTTCGCCCTGAACTTCGTCACCCTCATTGTACTTTTGAGAGACGGTTTCCCATGCGGCCAAGCGGTCTGCGCGGCGCTTGGAAAGCATTGCTGTGTCCGTTTCGTCCAGTCCCGAGTAGTAGACATCGAAGACTTGTCCCTTTACGGGTAGCTCTTCGCCAAACTCGGAGAGAGGGATCGTACCCTCGGACTTGCCACCAACATCGAGAACGACGAGGCCTGTGCGTTCGTCAACCGTATCGACCGTCGCTTTGACGATGCTGTCGATAGGGATGCTGCGAATGGTAGCATTGAGCTCTTCATTAAGAGCTTCGACGGAAAAACCGCCAAGAATGTCTTCGACTTCGGAGTCGAGAACTTCCGCGTCAAGCTCGAATGCTTTGACGCGACGTGAAATAAGTGCCATGGGAATGGGAAGGGGTTATCTAAGGGACGAAATGGAGGTCCGTAGAACAAAGACGCAAGGCCAGATGACGCCAAAATTGCGCCTAACGGTCACTTGAGAACCCGGGAGTCTAACGACTGGCAAGCATTGCAGCCACTTCGGATTGAACCTTTTCCACCCCATCTCGCGGATCCATGGGTTTTCCGAATTCCAGCGTAATGCAGTGTGGATGCGGAATTCGTTGCCCGACGGGCCAAGCCTGGAAGGAGCCGCTGATGGCAGCCGGAACGACTTGGGCCTTGCCCTTGCGGGCCGCGAGCAGTGCGCCACGCTGAAAATCCGCCATAGAACCGTCCCTAGTGCGTGTGCCCTCAGGGAAAACGCAAAGGCAATCGTCTTCGGACAAATGGGCCACCATCTCGCGCATGGCAGCCACATCGGACTCCCCCCGCTTCAAAAGGACCGCTCCTGAATGCTCCAGAATGTGGGCCATGATCGAACCACTAGCCAGCGTATCTTTGGCGACAAAAGACACATGGCGAGGCACAAAAGCCGTCACTATCGGGATATCAAGCCAAGATTGGTGGTTACAAGCGATCACGACCGGGCCCGTCTTCGGGATATTCTCCAGTCCGATCACACGGGTCGGAATGTAGGTCCGGCAAGTCAACCAAGAGGAGACCTGACAGGCGTAGTAAGTCCACCCCTTACGTGTCCGAAGCTTGCTATCCGCACTCATGCCTGGTCTCGCGAATCACCGCGAATTATGGACAGAACTAGGTGCACCACCTCTTCGAGGCTCTTTTGATCCGTATCGATGACGTGAGCATCTTGCGCGACTTGCAACGGGGAGTGCGCCCGACTCGAGTCGTAGTGGTCCCTGCGCTCAATGTCGGATTGGATGGATTCGATCTCCTTTTCACGGCCCTCTTGTTTCGAACGACGCTTGGCCCGCTCGCGCGAGCTGGCGTCCATATAAAACTTGAATGGTGCATCCTTAAAGACAACCGTGGTCGTATCCCGCCCCTCCGCCACGAGCCCAGGCCACGTATGCCCAAGCTCTTGCTGGCGTGCGACAACGGCATCCCGAACAGAGCCATGAGCCGAGACTTCGGAGACGAGGGACGTCACCGCCTGCGCTCGAATAGCAGGCTCGAGACACACGCCTTCGACGAGGACTTGCCCCTCTTCATTAAAATCCAAGGCCAGACCAGCGGCCAAAGTTCCTAATCCCAAGTGATCCCCTGGGTCGATCCCAAGTTCGAGCGCCCTCAACGTGACAGCCCTATACATGGCGCCCGTATCCAAGAAGCGCACTCCCAATTCATGGGCCACACGTTTTGCAACCGTGCTCTTGCCTGCACCAGCCGGCCCGTCCAGGGCGACAACAAGATGCTCGTGACCTGGGGCCGCTGCATTGTTTTGTGAGTTCTGATCAGTCATGACAAGGATTCCGAGGTGCACATGCTATCCAACCACGTGAGGACACACTCAGTGGAGAGCCACATTTAGATTGCACTCTATACAACTAGCGAAGCCTGTCGACTAGGACGACAGGCTGGACAAGGCCACTCCCAGGGCGCAAGAAGAGGGGTCGAGTCGGCGCAGACTGCACCTTGGCGCCGAGTCCGGCGTGGCGTTGCTCGCTGTGAACTGGAGCGACGTTGGCGAAATAAACGGGGACGTCTTTCAACTGGATTTTAAGGCGTGCCCGAATTGAATTTCGCCCTGCGCGGAGACAAAGAGAGCGTCCTGCTTACCACCAAAAGCGTCAAGTACATACCACTTCGAACCATCGGCAAACACGGTCTCCTGAAACGTATGGGCATGCCCAACGACCACCGCGCTGCACCCAGCGGCCCGAACGAGGGCATTCGCAAATTGAGAGTCTTGCCCGGTTTCGGCTTTTTGCTTTTTGTATTGCACGGTATGGGCAGAGTGTCGGCGTAGCCGGCGCGCCAAGGCGCGTGTCACGAACCCCGGTAGATTGCGCGCAAGCAAGCGAGGCGTTCGCGCGCGCAAAATCTTGCGCAAGCGCAAATAGGAGGCATCCGAGATACAAAGCTCGTCGCCATGCAAAAACAGAACGCGCTCTCCCCCACCGACGAGTCCAACAAATCCATCCATAAGGATTGTGCTTCCCAGCGCCTCTTCAAGTTCGGCGCCGGCGAGGATGTCCCGATTGCCAGGGACAAAGACGATCTTGCCCGGGAATCTACGGAGAGCATCCAGAAAACGCAAAGAGCCCGGCATACGGGCCTGGGTCGGCCCGAGCCAATACTCGAATAAGTCCCCTAGAATGACCAGAACTGGTGCTTTCGCCAAGTGCTGTAGCAGTGCCTCGAACTGCTCGGCATCTTCTGGGACTTCGCCATCTAGATGCAAATCGGCAATCACGACAGACCCGGGAGGCAGCTCCACGGCAGGTAGATCTTTTGCTAGAGCTATAAGGGATGCGGTGAATTCCACGGGTCGCCTAAACCTCTTCGTCCCCGCCGAGTCCATGTTCGCGCAGCTTCTCCCAGAGGACCTTCCGCGAAATGCCGAGTAGCTCCGAAGTTTGGGTACGGTGCCCCCCGGTGGACTCGAGTGCGCGGGCCAAGTGGATCGCCTCGGCCTCCTTGAGAACTTCGCGCAAAGGGCGCACTTCATCTGTTGGCTCGGTAGCTCCGCGCCAACGCTCGTCCAAGGGTAAGAGATGTTCCCGTTTCAAATCGCGTCCGGTTCCGGCGAGCGCGATAGCACGCTGCACAGCGTTTTCGAGTTCGCGAACATTGCCGGGCCATGGATAGCGCTCCAGCGCATTGAGAGTTGCTTCCGAGATGGTATAGGTGCGCTCGCCACCATGCTTTTCGACCAAGTGACGCGCCAACAAGGAGATATCTCCACCGCGCTCGCGCAGTGGAGGTAGGTCAACGGGGACAACGTGAATCCGATAAAACAGGTCCTCCCTAAACTTGCCCTCGCGCACCAGTTTTCGAAGGGGCGCTTTCGTGGCCGCGATCACGCGGATATCGATCTCGATAGTCTTCTCACCTCCGAGGCGCTCAAACTTCCGCTCCTGCAAGACCCGCAGGAGCTTCACCTGAACGGGGAGCGGCATGTCGTCGATATCGTCTAGAAAGAGGCTGCCCCCACTCGCGATTTCGAAGCGACCGTGTTTCTCTTTGTGGGCGTCGGTGAACGCACCCTTTTCGTGGCCAAACAACTCCGCCTCAAGCAAACTTTCGGGTAGTGCCGCGCAGGAGATAGCGACAAACGGCCCGCTCGCGCGCCCACTTGCTGCATGCAAAGCCAAGGCGACACGCTCTTTGCCGGTTCCACTCTCGCCTTCGATCAAAATCGTTGCGTCTGTCACGGCAACGGTGCGAATCCGATCAAAGACGGCGGTCATGGCGGTCGAGGCGCCGACCATCGTTCCACACGAAGTCTGCACGCGAAGCCGCTCGCGCAGAGAGGCATTTTCGACCTCGAGTGCGCGCACTTTAGATGTACCGCGAACCATCTGCACAACGGCGTCGTTGCTAAACGGCTTCTGCACGTAATTCACTGCACCGAGCCGCATGGCTTCGACTGCATTATCAACGGTCGCGAAACCGGTCATCACGAGCACGGGCCGACTGTCGTCATTAGCCATGGACGCTCTCAGGATTTCCATTCCGCCGGCACCGGGCATGCGGATATCGGTAAGGATGACATCGGGATCCATCGACTCTAGAAGCGACAAAGCGGAGTCGGTATCCACTGCCTTCACGACCTCGAAGCCCGCTTCCTCCAATGCATCTCCTAACGTCTCCGCGATGAGGGGTTCGTCTTCGGCAAGTAGAACTCGAAGAGCACGACCATTTGGTTTCGATTTCGAAGTCATCGGGTCAGGAGTTTTGGATTTGGTGTGTGCCAGCAGCTGCGGTCTGTAGCGCCGCCTCAGCACCATTGAGCAGTGCGTCAAAGAACATGGGAGTGCCACCGGAAAAATGCGCGCTTCCACACGTCAACTGAAGACGTGAGGGCGAGTCACTGTCCGGCAGCTCAATCTCCTGAAGCAACTCTTGCAAGCGCGCTGCAAGCACCGCGGTCCCAGGACTACCGGTATGCGGGAGCACGACCAAAAAGCGATCATCCATCATGCGTCCCAGGTAATCACAGGAGCGGGTCGCGCGACGGAGCGCCTGGACGAAGTCGCTGCAAAGGTCCTCTTTAGCCTCAAAGCCAAACTGGTCCCGAAAAGCACCGATCCCATCGATCTCAAGCAGCAAGCAGGAGAGCTCGTACTCGTATCGTTTCGCGCGCCCGAATTCCGTCTTCATCAGGTGACGAATTTGCGTCTGTGAAAAGAGGCCGTCGAAGGCGTCGCCGGAAGGTGAAGATTGAGTCATAGTTAGCTTGCTGGTCCAGCGGTGGATTCCATCACCGGAATGAAGTCAATAATGGCCTGGAAGAAGGGGTCGAACTCGACACCGCGGAATGCCATGACCAATAGGGTAAGAAACCCCAGAATAGCGAAAATACCGAGGACTATGAATTGAGAGAGGACAGCCGCGACGCCCGACTTTGCGGCGCCCCGAACTTTGCGACTAGCGCCCGATGCGCCATGCAAGAGGGGAGTCATGATCAGATCTCGCTCGAGGCGATTGGCACGCTGGAGCGCCTGCTCTTCTTCGACTTGAGGACGCTGTGGACCCAAAGCCAAGATCTCATCGGCACACCGATCCGCATCAAAATCACCCGACTTCACTCGATCTTGCCAAGTTTTGCTGAGCTTCTTGTCGGCATTCCCTTGTTCCACGAGCATACCGGCGCGCAATCGCTTCCATGCTTGCAGCTCCCAGGCTGCGAGCCCCCGGGGTGTCCCGATGGAACCATTCTCTTCATTCGTCATGAACCACAGTATGGCTCCAAACCACCCGAGTCTCACTATCCGCTTTCAACTTGGGTTGCTTCTCACCCATAAAGCACTAGAAAGAGATGCCACTTGGGCAGACAACTAATCAAATCTGTCCCCGATCGCCCCCTCTACCCCACTATACTTAAGAGTTCATGAAACTCGGCCTTACACAAAACGCGCGGATGGAGCAGCGACTGGTTCAGTCGCCGCAGATGATCCAAGCCATGCAGATCCTGCAGTTGTCGACACTTGATCTAGAGGGTCGCGTCGAGCAGGAGTTAATGGAAAACCCCTTCCTAGAGGTTGCCGAGCACCCAGCCGAGTCTGGGGAGGACCCCCACATGGACCACAACCCCGAGGAGCGCCCTGAAAATCCGGGTGTCGAGGGCATGCTGGATGTCTTGGAGAATTACGAGCGTGAGCTCGGTGACGGCCGAAGACTGCCGAGAGCCGACTCCGAAGCCGGAGACCGCAAGCTCGAGGCTATGAATAATACGCCGGCGAAGTCGCTTAGCCTTGGCGAGACCCTGCGCGAACACCTGGCATTTCTCAACTTCAGCGACCGGGATCGCCAGATTGCCGAGTATCTGATTTTCTCTCTGGATGGTCGGGGCTATCTGACGGACTCCCTAGAAAACCTCGCGACAGGTTTTTATAAAGCCGCGATCACCGCACCGGACTTGGGAGACATCCTCACAGTCCTGCGCACTGCTGCACATCCTGCACT
This sequence comes from uncultured bacterium, assembly GCA_937896235.1. Classification (GTDB taxonomy): domain Bacteria; phylum Planctomycetota; class UBA1135; order UBA1135; genus CALBMX01. The sequence goes on along the minus strand of CALBMX010000032.1, from coordinate 87,676 downwards.
TGGTGCTCTCAACTTGCGGGAGTGCCTCCTGCTCCAACTCGAAGAGCACCCCTTTTGGGATCCCTTAGTTCACGAGTTGGTCGAAAACCACCTTGAGGACATTACAACCAACCGACTGCCGGCCATCACGCGCGCGACGGGCGCCAGCATAGAGGACATAAAGGACGCCCTGGAGATGATTCGCGGGCTGGATCCCTATCCGTGCCACGGGCAAGGTGAAACGGCGGCAGCCGTGATCCACCCCGACATCATCGTTGAAGAGGTTGATGGTGAGTTTGAAGTCCGCCTGCCTCGCCAGCGCCTACCCGAGCTCGTAGTCAGTCCCAACTACAAGTCCCTATTGCGCCAAGCCAGGGACGCTCCCGACAACCAGGCCGTGCAGGACTGGGTCAAAAAAAGACTCGAATCTGCACGCTGGTTCATCAACGCCCTAAACCAAAGGCAGACGACGATGGAGCGCATCGCCGGCGCGATCTTCGGCCGCCAGCGGGGATTTCTAGAGGAGGGCATTAGCGGCCTGGTTCCCATGCGCATGCAAGAAATCGCCGATGAAGCTCACGTGCATATTTCAACGGTCTCTCGAGCTGCTTCGGGAAAGTACGCACAGACGCCGCGTGGTATTTTCCCCCTGAAGTTCTTTTTCACTTCGGGCACAGTCAACAGTGATGGCGAAGCTGAGAGCCAAACCAGCATCAAAGACAAACTCAAACGCATCGTCGATAACGAGGACAAGAAAAAGCCCTTCTCCGACGAAACCTTGGCCGACCTTTTGGCGAAGGACCAGGGCGTAAAGATCGCAAGACGCACCGTCACCAAATACCGACGCGCTCTCGACATCCCCTCGTCGAGTCGCCGCCGGGATTACTAATCCCCCTACTTCACTCCCCCCTCACTCCACTCCTAAGTCATGGCCAGCCGCTCAACCGAGATCCGTAAGGGACAAGTCCTAGTGAAGGACAACGAACTCTTCCTCATTACTGAATACGACCACCGCACGCCGGGCAACCTGCGCGCGATTATTCAGATCAAAATCAAAAGCCTCTCTACGGGAAACATGCAGTCGTTGCGCCTCTCGTCAGCAGAGACCGTGGAGATCGCCTACTTGGATAAAAAGAAGGCGGAATACCTCTACCAAGAGTCCAATGGCGACTACGTCTTCATGGACTCCGAGAACTACGAACAGTTCCCACTGGGCAAAGATGTTGTCGGTGAGAAAATGGGCTTCGTCAAGCCAAACGAGCAGGTTGAGATCACTTGGTACGAATCAACCCCGATTGACCTGGCCTTGCCAACATCCGTCGTTCTTGAGGTGGTCGAGGCCGAAATGGCTGTCAAGGGCAACACCGCTACCAACGTGAAAAAGAACGCTGTACTCGAGACCGGCCAGCCGGTGAAGGTTCCGTTTCACATCAAAGTCGGAGAGCAAATCAGAGTGAGCACCGACACAGGTGAATTCATGGGCCGCGCCTCGGAGTAGCTCCGCTCACTCAACCAGATAACGAAGTGCCCCCGGCGAGTTTCAACTTGCAGGGGGCACAATTCGTTCAGGCAAGGTGCCATCAGTCGCGCAAGTAAACTTCCACGGAGAGGTCGCGTGACTCGATATACAGAGGCCAACTCTGCACATGCCGGCAGTCCTCGCGCAGCATCTCCTTGAACTCGCGACGATCTTCAGCGGGCCAATCGAACAGCTCCTCGGGATTAAAGACAAACCAGGTCGCTCGATCGACGCGATCCCATTGTCCCACCTCCTTGGCGTTCCACTTGTTGAGGTAGGTGACCGAGCGCACATCTCGAACTTCGAGTTTTCGTGGCTCGTAGTAATACTCCGCGACGGGCCCGGCCATTCCGAAGACGTGGTCCGAGGGGCCGCGATGATTCCAGACGTAGCGATAGGCCTCGCGCCACTGCGGGCGCTCTCCCATCCGTACGGTCAGGTATAGGGCCTCACGGGTCGCGCCTCCGAGCACGACGATAAGGAGTATGCCCAATCCCAAGCGGACTTGGGGCGCCGCCGATTGAGGGCTCTGTACTTCTCTCCAGTCCAAAGGAAGTGCTGCCAGTACAGCAACCCAGGGCAGTAGGCCGAAGAGGTACTGAGCGGAAACGCGAGCGAAACCAGAGACGACTACAGCGACGAGTACACTCGCGATCACAACTAAAGTCGCAAACAGACCAAATGTGTTCTTGTTGCGCCACGCTTGGTACATGCCAAATAGAGCTGCTGTTCCCAAAACCGGCGTGATGAAGAATCCAAGCGTTAGGACAAGGTGAATGGGATTCCCTTTCCCTTTGTTCTCGTCACCATTCCAAGCGGTCCAAACCTCGGGCGCCCACAAGAGCAGCCCGATCACTCCAAGGATTCCGAAGGCGAGTAGCACCTTGCGAGAGGCCCCCTGCATGCCGGGCATCTCGACTTTGAACAGGGGGAGAAGGAAGGGTGCGACAAAAACGCCCCCGCCGACAAGAGCCGCAGTCGGATGAGCTAGAGAGGCGACTCCAAAGCAGATGAGACCAGCGGAGACAAGGGTTGCCTTCCGACTACAGAAGCCGCGCAAGACGAGGCCCGAAGCTACCAGGACGAGGTCTTGAACGAGTGTGTAGAAGCGGGCGTTCTGAGACCAGTACAAATGCCAAGCACTCGCCGCGAGAATGAGTGCTGCGCCCGCAGCAACCCGCCGCCCAACGGCGGGTCGAAAGGCCCAATAGGTCAGGGGAATCCCGAGCCACCCCAGCAGCGCTGGAAGCAGCCGCATCGTATATTCATCGGGTCGAATCCCGTCCGCAGCGCCGACCAGGTTGAAGTACCCCTGGAAGAGCATGTACCCCAAAGGATTATTTTTAGGCCACCGAAAGAGAGAATCCGAGAGCGTAAAGGCCTCGTCGATCCACAAACTCCAGTCCCCAAGCCGAACAAAAACAAGGGAGCCAAGTAAAAATGCGGCAGCCAAAAGCCCCTTAGCAAGAGGATCTTTGGCCGTCTGGGGGTCTGCTGGGAGGGGATCGGGAGCTGGCATGAAGGGAAGATAGGCGAAGGAAGAGGCAAGACGCAAGCGCGATGTACTTGCCTCTGGGCGCAAACCTACCGACAATAGTGCCATGGCCTGCTTCAAACGACCCCCACAGAACCGCATCTCCCTAGTCCTTTCCCTACTTGCTACAGCCAGCTTGGCCTCGTGCATGGTCTGGCCGTCGCCCCGTCCCGATCTAATCTGGGACAAGCGACCCTCTGGGGTGAACTTCTCCACACAGCCTTCTGGAGCGCTGGTGATCATCGATGGCATGGAATCCGGCTTTGCAACTCCTTGTATGATCGACTTGGATGAGTCCGAGTCCTATCGCATCGAGTTTGAGCTCGTGGGCTACCAAACCGCGGGCCTCTATGTGACTCCCCATAGGACTTGGAGTTTGATCCCTTACGACGATGCTCGAACTCCTGGCTTCGGGTGGCGCTTCCCGCTTTGGCTTCCCTTTGGTGAGTTCTGGATGCCTGTGCGGACGAATACCGCCCTCTCCCCGAGTCGCATTCACCTGCGCTTGCGTTTGGGTGCCGACAACTTAGACGCGCCGCCGCCCGCTTCGGGTGCAGGCGCGCCTGTTTACTAAGTACCGTTGCAAAAAGCGCTATTTCTCGACCGCGATGGCACGATCAATCGCGAGGTCGACTACCTAAGTCGAGTTGAAGATCTCGAGCTGATTCCCGGGACCGCCGAGAGGATCGCGGAGGCGCAAAGGGCGGGCTGGAAGATCGTGGTGATCACGAACCAGAGTGGGATCGCGCGAGGGATTCTAACCGAAGCTGATCTGACGGACCTGCATGAAGCCCTAAGCCGCGAGCTCTCCGAAAAGGGGGCTAGTGTCGACCTCTATAAGTTCTGCCCTCACCACCCCGATTTGGGAGAGCCTCGCTACCGAAAGGATTGCGAGTGCCGCAAGCCAAAGCCTGGCATGTACCTTGAGGCTATCGCCGAGCTAGACATCGACGTAACCCAAAGCTGGTGTGTTGGGGACTCCCTGCGCGACCTGGAGGCCGCTAAGCGCGCGGGCATTGCGAAGTGCGTACTGGTAGAGACCGGCAAGGGAGCTGCGCAGAGAGATGGTTTGGCTGAAGGCGACATGCTTTGCCCGGATTTACCTGCGGCGATTGCGGCGATCCTTGCTAACTAGGCTTGGCACCACGCTCGCTTTTCGCCCTCGAACAATGCCGAGACGCGGGGACGGAAGTCACCTTCGCGGCAAAAAGAGATGCCGCTCACTAGCTGCGGCGAATGCATCTCAGAACGCGCCCCTTGATTTGCGCGCGTTCGATTCTCCCCATGTCCTCGATCGAGCTGCTTTGCGTATTTTCTCCCCGCAAAAGGATGGAGCCGTTGCCGTCGACTGCAACAACCCTCTTCACAAGAACGCCAAGCGCCTTGTGCTTTACCACTACGAGCTCGCCGACTTTTGCCGCGCGAAAGAGTCGCAGCGTTAAAACAAAGTCCCCGTCACTAAGGACGGGGACCATGCTGTCCCCTTGAACTCGATAGATGCCGAGCAAGGGGCAAACTCCGTAATCCGAAAGCTAGTCGAGCTTCGGGTAGACGACGCTCTCGGCCGGAGCGTAGGGGCAGGTTGCTGTGAAGGTGGCAACACCTTTGGCTTTCCAGAAGCCTTCAGCAAACTCATTGACCAAGCCGAGCAATGCCATGGCGTCGTCGCGACTGACACCCTGGCGGCACTTGGAGCCCGCCATCAAGATACGGTGCACAAGGTCATGGCAACCGCCCCAGTTCTCGAACTGCGGGGCTTTCAAGAAGTCACCCCAGATGATGACGATCTCGTCCTTGACGCGACCGCAATGGGTCTCCTTTTGAGAGGCAAGGCGGGCAACGCGAACTTGATCAGCCATGGTGAGGCTGTCTTTAGCCCCAAGCTCGGCGATCAAGTCAGCAATACGAACAACGGTAAGCGCTGCGACTTGAGCGGCGCTGGGGTCGTAGATGCCGCAAGGGACATCGCAGTGAGCGGACGCAGACGGAAAGCCAATGGACTCGTCGAGGCTGGTGAGTATTTTGTGCAACATAGCGATACTGGGGTCGGCTCGGAAGAGCCGGCGGGTGGTCCTGATTAGGATTGTGAAGGTTGTTCGAGCAGACAGATTAGAGGGGATATGAAGTTGAGGCAACTGTGCTTCCCAGCATTTCCAAGAGGAGCTTGGGCTCCCCTATTCGCCATTGATTTAGACGACAAATGTCTGCTTGCGAAAACGCGCTGGCGAGCAGCCATGGCTCATCTCTGCAACCTGCATAGGATTGCCCTTACCACAGTTGGGGACACCCCAGAGGCGCCAGTGAGATTCGTCGCAAATGGCGTCGCAGGAGCGCCAGAAGTCGGTTGTATTTCCTTGGTAGGTAGGTTTGCGAACCATACGCACCTTCTTTCCGTTCTTGATCTCCCAGCCTAGCTCGGTAGTGAACTGAAAATTGAGGCGACGCTGGTCGATCGACCACATCTTGACAGTATCGCAGAGTACGCCGTCTTCAGTATCTGCAATCATATTGTCCAGGGTCCAGTCTCCAGGCATGAGCGACAGGTTGGTGATGCGGATGATTGGTGGGTTGTACCACCCCTCCGAGCGGTTGCATCCACGGCTTGTTGTCTCACCGATTCGCTCAGCCCACTCGCGGCTCGTGTGGTACCCCACAAACACGCCGTCCTTCACGACGTGCCAGCGTCCGGACTTCACGCCATCGTCGTCCCACGCACGCGTATCGAGTCCACCCTCTACCGTCGAGTCCGCGACGAGATTCACAATGCTAGATCCATATTGAAACTCGCCCAGCTTGTCCGTTGTCGCGAAGGACGCGCCGGCTAAATCGACCTCGTGTCCAAAGACGCGGTCGAGCTCATTGGGGTGCCCCACCGACTCGTGAATCTGCAACATCAGCTGGTTCCCCATAAGTAGAAGGTCGCGCTCGCCGGCCTCACAAATGGGGGCACTCGTAAGGGCCACGGCCTCGTCTCGAACTTGCTCAGCGTGCTCGGCGAGGTTCAGCGAACGCACGTGCTCAAAACCAGCGGCACGATAGTCCCCACCAAATGAGGCGGGATAACTACGCCGCTCAACAATCCCATGTTTGGCCGCCGTTGCGCTGACTCCAGCCCCCGTGCGGACGAGCTCTTGGAACTGCTCTGCGCCATTGGAAGAGGAGAACCACTGGCGCTCCCTGCGAATGCCGAGGTTGACGTCGCGAGCGACTACCGACTCTTCGCCCTGCAACCCCTTATCTACACTTTGCAGGAAGGCAACCTTGTCAGCCGCCGAGAGTGCAAAAGGATCCTCTCTCACTGGCGTCCGATATTCGCCACTGGTCAGATCATCTTCTGACATGGTGACACGCTTTACCCGCGCGGATGACAGAGAGCGAGCGGCATTGACAGCCCGCATCGCGACTTCGTGCAGAGCGCTTTTGTCCGTGCCGACAGTTGCGGCATAGCCCCAGGTGCCGTCAACAAGGACGCGCAAGCCGAGTCCGCACTCCTCGCTAACGGACGCATTCTCTAGGTCCCCATTATGTAGCCCATAGGACTCCATTTGGAGTAGGTTGACCCGCGCATCGGCATACTCTGCGCCCGCCTTTTTTGCCGCCGCCGTTGCGGCGACACTGAGCTTCATGAAATCGGTCATTGGAGTAAGCTCCTAAAAGTCGGTAGATGAGGTAAATCGAAAGCCTTCAACACAGAGGGCTGGTGTAATCACTTCGCCGTCAAAGAGCGCGCCGGAGATATCCAACTCGCTACCGACCGCCTTCACATTTGCCATCGCCCGCATTAGGCTCTCCGTGAAGCGGAGGTTCTTGAGGGGCCTTACGATCTGACCGTCTTCAATCAAAAACAAGCCGTTGCGCGTCATGCCGGTCAGCATCATCTCACGGGGGTCGATCATGTTGGTGTAGTGAAACTGGGTCACAAGAAGTCCCCTTTTCACTCCAGCGATCAACTCAGCTGTCGAGGACTCTCCGGGCTCAACGCATAGGCAGCTCGCACTCGGTCCGCTGCTTGAGGGTTGAGGGCTAGCGTGACCCGTAGAGTCTTCGGCAACACCCCCGGACTTGACCGCGAAGGTGCGGTCTGTAACGGGGTTTCCAAGGACGCCGCCGGTGACGAGGGGCGTAACTCGTTTGGGACTTCCCTCACCATCAAAACTGCATGACTTATGTAGGCGGTGGTTCCAATTATCTATAATCGTCACCGAATCGGCGAACGCCTTTTCCCCGATTCGCCCGCAAAGAAACGAGGACTTCTCCGCGACTTCTTTCGCGCCAAACCCGTAGTAGCTTGCGAAGAGCAGCAAAGAGGACACGGCAGCCGGCTCGAGGATTACCGTGTATTCACCGGGCTCTACGGCGCCGCGCTCCTGTCCGATTGCGGCCTTTGCAATGGCTCGCTCAATCACACTGTCAATGTCGAGGTCCCCCACGCGGCTTCGAATGCTCTCCGCCCAACCCGAGCCACCGAGGCCACCCTCGCTAGGCCCCGTCACGGTCAGAGCGAAAGATGCCCGTGTGGACTCGTTTCGAACCTGCCGGCCTTTGGAGTTTGCGATCGCAACCGCGCTGCCCGTTGTATCAAACAGGCCCGCGGGAGTTGCGCCGACGGCTCGGACGGCAGCGATCGCCTTCTTGATCGCGGCAGCTTTTTCCCGAGGGCCATGGGTTAGCGTCGCGGGATCACAGGTACCCGTGGAGACCTCGACATGACCGCCAAGCTCGATGGGTGTTCCAACCGCAGGAGAAATGGCAGCAATCGAATCGGCCTGATCGATGAGCGAGTCCATGGCTATCTCGTCGAGAGCTTGGCCACTTGCAGCAGCTTCAAAAAGCTGGCCTCCGGCCTCGCGTCGAATACGTAAGCGAACGTCGAGTTTGGCCCGCTCAGCACTTTGGGTCGGCCCCGTATCCGCGAATCGTGCGAAGGAGTTGACTGTCAGTCTGACTGTCGCTTCGGCCTCGAAAACCGTGTCGCGTTCGTGAGCTCGTTCGACGAGCTCGACGGCTGCGTCAAGCAGCGCTTCGGAGCCAAGCCCGTAGTTCTTAGTTAGTGCCATGGGGGATCTTTATCTGAGGGGGGGGGAGTCGAGTGCTTGCCGCTTAGCGGACGACGAAATTGACAAGGCGGCCCGGTACAACGATCGTCTTCACAATCGTCTTGCCTTCGAGCCACGTGGGAACCGTCGCCATCGCGGCAGCTTCAATCTCACCGGTGGTGGCCTGTGCAGAGACCTGCACGCGTGCGCGTAACTTACCCATTACCTGGACCACCAGCTCAAGGGTATCTTCGACAAGCTTGGACTCGTCGCACTGTGGCCAACTCGCAGTTGAGACGCCGCCCGTATGCCCCATCCTGCTCCACAGCTCTTCGCTAATGTGAGGAGCAAAGGGAGACAGCGCGCAAACGAAGCGCTCGGCCTGGCTCTTGTTGAAGTTCTCGACCTGCTTACTGGCTTCGTTCACAAAAGTCATCATCCCTGCAATGGCGGTATTGAAATTGAAACCATCAAAGCTGCTGTCGATACGCTGCAACATGACGTTGAGACTACGCTCAAGATCTTCAGTACCAGCGGTCTCTCCAACCACGTTCGGGCGCAGAGACCCGTCGCCATCCTGGTCGATAAAGAGCCGCCAAACACGGTCGAGGAAACGGCGTGAGCCGGAGACGTCCCGCGGGTTCCACGGCTTAGAGTCACCGAGCGGCCCCATAAACATCTCATAGATGCGGAAGGCGTCAACCCCGTATTCCGCAACCACGTCGTCGGGATTGACGACGTTCTTGAGGCTCTTCGACATCTTTGCAATCACGCGCTCTAGCTCTTCACCGGTCGCTTTATGCACGGCCTTGTCGCCATCCTCGACTACCTCGTCCGCCGGTACCAGGCGACCGCTTTGATCACGGAACGAAAACGCTGTCAGCATGCCTTGGTTGAACAGCTTAGTGAACGGCTCCGGAGTCGAGACGATGCCCGCATCAAAGAGGACCTTGTGCCAGAAGCGAGCGTAGAGCAAGTGCAACACGGCATGCTCCGTACCGCCGATATACAAGTCGACTCCGCCCCAATACTGCTCCGCATCTTGACTGAAGGGCGCGTCGTCATTGTGAGGATCCATGAAGCGCAGGTAGTACCAACACGAGCCCGCCCAACCGGGCATGGTGTCCGTTTCGCGCAGCGCGGGCGCACCCGTTTCGGGGTCGATAGTATTCACCCATTCGGTCACCCTTCCCAGAGGCGCGGAACCATCTTCGGTCGGAGTAAAATCCTCCATCGCCGGCAGCACGACGGGCAGGTCCTCATCGCGCACCCGTTGGGGTCCGCTCTCGGTGTGCAGTACGGGGAAGGGCTCCCCCCAATAACGCTGACGCGAGAACAGCCAGTCGCGTAGTCTAAAGTTTGTCTTAGCCTCCCCTGCGTTTTTCGAGGCGAGCAGCTCGATCACCCTCTTCTTAGCGTCCGCAGTCGAAAGGCCGTCGAGTGGGCCGGAGTTGACGGCTACGCCTTCGCCAGTGAAGCAATCGCCCGCCGAGGCAGGCTCCCAACTCGCCGGCGGCTCCACCACCTCAACGACATCGATTCCAAAGGTCTCCGCGAACTCGCGGTCGCGGGTATCGTGACCCGGGACGGCCATGATCGCGCCGGTGCCGTAGCTGGCCAGCACGTAGTCGGCAATCCAGATCTGCACCTTGGCACGTGGATCCGAGGGATCCATCACCGGGTTCAAAGCATAGGCGCCTGTGAAGACCCCCGTCTTCTCCTTCGCCAAGTCGGTGCGCTCTAGGTCGCTCTTCGCGGAAACGGCCGCGCAGTAGTCGCGCACAGCCTGGCTTTGAGCTTGTGTGGTGAGGACTTGCACCAGGGGATGCTCGGGCGCCAAGACCATGAAGGTCGCGCCCCACAAAGTATCGGGCCTAGTCGTAAATACGGAGATCAGATCTCCTTGAAGTGCCGTCCCGTCCAAGTCCAAAGGTTGAAAATGGACCGTCGCGCCGTAGCTGCGACCAATCCACTCGCGCTGCATCGTCTTCACCGACTCGGGCCAATCCACCAGCTCCAAGTCATCAATCAAGCGATCGGCATAAGCTGTAATCCGCAACATCCACTGCTTTAGAGGACGACGCACACAGGGGTGCCCTCCACGCTCGGACTTGCCCTGGAGAACCTCTTCGTTGGCCAGTACGGTCTTGAGCTCTTCGCACCACCAGACTGGGACCTCGTTCTGATACGCCAATCCCTTATCGTACAGGCGCGCAAAAATCCACTGCGTCCAGCGGTAGTACCTAGGGTCGCTAGTCCATAGCTCGCGCGACCAGTCGTAGGACAGACCGATGCGCTCGAGCTGCCCACGATAAGTGGCGACATTGTCCGAAGTGGTCTTCTCCGGATGTTGGCCCGTCTGGATCGCGTACTGCTCCGCCGGCAAACCAAACGCGTCATACCCCATCGGGTGCAAAACGTTATAGCCCTCCATACGCTTCTTGCGCGTCACGATGTCGCTTCCGATGTACCCGATCGGATGCCCCACGTGAAGCCCTGCGCCCGACGGATACGGGAACATATCAAGCACGTAGTACTTCTTCTGCTCCGGATCAAAATCGGCGTCGCCTGGGTTCTTGGCGTAAAAAGACTTGTTGTCCGCCCAGTAAGTCTGCCACTTGGGCTCGATGGCCCCCGGGTTGTACTTTGTGGAGGATTGGTCGGAGGTGGCTTCTGGAGTGCTCACGGGATTCATTAGAGGCGCAAAACGCGCTATCACAGCTACTTATAGGAAAGGTCGAGCCCAATAGCATAGTCACGCGACCCCAGAGACACACCCTTGGGTTCGCCTCAACGCAAAGAAAAGCGCACCTAGCATTGACGAGCGGCTATCTCGCTGGCATTCTCAGCGCGACATGAGGGTGCGTATTGCGTTCCCAAGTGCCGGACCGGGCTTGTCCCGACTCCACAATTCGGGGGATTAGCTCAGTTGGTAGAGCGCCACAATGGCATTGTGGAAGTCAGGGGTTCAAATCCCCTATCCTCCACCACCGAATAGAGACGCCAGCCCCACAGACGCTGGCGTCTTTTCGTTTAAGAACAGTTCTGGGCCAAGCCTAGACCAAAGTAAAGGTGCTCCTATGACGGACCTCATTCACCCCGATCGCCTGGCAAAGCTCGCACGCATGCGCGAGGCTGGAATCGATCCGTACCCCGCCCGTGGTGTCCAAGCAACTTCTGTTGCCGACGTTCACAAAGGCGGAGGCACAAGCGAAGAGCCCGGCGAGCTGATCGGCCAAACGGTCACCATCGCCGGCCGAATGATGGGTACGCGCGATTTTGGGAAGCTCATCTTCGCGCCTATTCAAGATCGCACGGGCCGGCTCCAAGTCGGTATCCAAAAGGGTCGCATGGAAAAAGGTCCGACACCGGACTGGTGGCCCCAGCGCAAGTTCCTGGACGCGGGTGACCTCGTTGCCATCACAGGCGAGCTGGGTTGGACGCAAAAGGGCGAGCTCACGATTTGGGCGGAAGAGGTAAAGCTGCAGTCCAAAGCGCTGGCTCCGCCTCCGGAAAAATTCCACGGCCTTGCCGATAAAGAGGCGCGCTATCGGCGCCGTTACGTCGACCTTTGGGCATCCGAAGGAGTGCGCGACGTTTTTATCACACGCAGCCGGATTTTGAGTCACATCCGCACCTTTCTCGAGGGCCGCGGATACCTGGAAGTCGAAACCCCAACGCTGCACCCCGTGCTCGGAGGCGCTAACGCACTTCCATTTTCGACGCACCACAACGCGCTTGACATGGAGCTCTTCCTGCGCATTGCGCCAGAACTCTACCTCAAGAGGCTGATCGTCGGCGGGCTTGAGCGTGTGTTCGAGTTCGCGCGCAACTTCCGCAACGAGGGCCTCTCCAACAGGCACAACCCCGAGTTCACCATGCTAGAGCTGTACGAGGCGCAAGCCGACTTCACTCACATGATGGAGATCTCGGAGACGATGATCAGCGGAGCCGCCACGGATATCCTCGGGACAACGGAGATCGTTTTCCGCGGCGAGAATTACAGCGTGCAGGCGCCCTTCCAGCGCGAGCGCTACGACGACCTGTTTGCAAAGCACAACAACGGGGTCAGCATCCACGACGAGGCCGCCGTCGCCGCGCGCGCCAAGGAGTTAGGCGTAACCGTCGCCCCTGGACTCGGCCATTGGAAGCTCGTTGGTGAGGTCTTTGACGAGACCGTCGAGCCTCACCTCGGCGGCCCGATTTTTGTCACACACTACCCCGCTGCTATTTGCCCCCTGGCGAAACCTGACCCCGAAAACCCAGTGTTCGCCGAGCGATTTGAGCTCTTCATAGGCGGCATGGAGCTTGCGAATGCCTTCTCCGAGCTCAACGATCCCCTTCTGCAAATGGAGAAATTCGAGGAGCAGGTCGCGATGAAAGACCCCGAAACTCCGGGGGAGGTCGACGTGGACTATGTGCAAGCCCTCGAATACGGGATGCCGCCCGCAGGTGGGCTGGGTATCGGCATCGACCGTTTGGTCATGGTTCTAACGGGCCAAGATTCCATTCGCGACGTCCTTCTTTTCCCGACGATGCGCAGGCAAAGTGCAAATGATGAGTCGATCGAGACATCCGACGACTCCGCTGTGTCACCCGCGGAGTAAGATCACTCCTACATGTTTCGCTCCTTCCTCAGCTGGCGCTACCTGACTCAGCGGCGCACGAACCTCATCGGAATCGGTGGGATTTTTGTAGCCGTCTCAGCGCTGATCTTAATCCTCTCGATCATGACGGGCTTCCTAAACGAAGCCCGCTCTAGCATCCGCGGAAGCCTCTCGGACATCCTCGTTCAGCCCATCCAACTCGAACGGGAAAACGGGGATAGACGACTTATTCCGCCGAGCCCGGATCGGCTACTCGCCGTGATCCAAGCGGATCCTAGAGTGGATGCGGCTTCTACACATCTCGTCTGGCCGGGCATCATCACACAGGAGGGCAATAACGCCGATCGTGCGATTGCTTTCCTTGGCAATAGCCAGATGAACGACTTGCCGATGGTGCAGATCGTCGGCATTGACTTCGAGCAGGAGTTCTCGGCGACAAATTTCCGTGAGGCCCTCTCGCGGGCTCCAACGGTAGATAAGGGAGGCAGGCCCAGGGGAAGGCATGTTGACAATATCGACGACCCCTTTGCACTACCTGCAAGCTACAAACCCGAGAGCCCCAAGAGGCTTCCAGTCGTCCTGATCGGCGAACAGCTCTTTAGCCGACTCGGACTTCGGCAGGGCGAAGTGGTTCAAGTCGCCACCATCATCCCGCAAAGCGATAACAATGCGGATGCCCTCCCCACTAACAACAAGAAATTTGTTGTTGGTGGTACGTTCCGGAGTGGTGAGAACGAGATGGATCTCGAGCGCATCTACGTCGAGCTCGACCCCCTTCAGATCTTGATCGGTGACGCCCGCGAGTACTCGGAGATCCTTATTCGCCTCAAGGATTACGATGCCGATGGTATCGCCTTCCGAGACGACCTCCGCCATAGCGTTGCCCTCATGGCCCTAGTTCGTGGGTTTACAAGTGAGGTGAAGACATGGGAAGAATTCCGGGCATCTCTGCTCGGCGCCATCGAAAACGAGCGCACGCTCATGGCGATCATGTTGAGCTTGGTCCTTGTCGTCGCCGGATTTTGCATTTTTGCAATCCTCTCCATGATGGTCACAGAGAAGCGCCGTGACATCGGCATCCTTACTGCGATTGGAGCGACGCCACGCGGGATTATGGCGACCTTTCTATTGGTCGCATTTTGGGACGCATTGATCGGGACGATTCTTGGTGCCGGCGCCGGTGTTTGGGCCGCCTATAAAATCGATCCCATCGAGCGCTGGCTTTCCGATGCACTCGGCGTTCAGATTTTCAATCGCGAGGTCTACCTCTTCGATCACATTCCCGCCGATGTCGACCCCACAGCGGTCGCACTCATCGTGGCGGGAACATTCCTATGCACGTTGTTGTTCGCGGCCCTGCCCGCATGGAGTGCGGCAAGGACCGACCCCATTGAAGCCTTGAGGTACGAATAGTGACCGCATTCAACGACTCCACAAGCACAAATGCGCCCCGCTCTCCGGAGCTCTCCGGAGCAGCAGGACCCTTCGTAGAGCCCAAGTCAGGAAGCGAGTCCGCCCTACAGGCCGTTCAAATCAAGCGGCATTTCCAAATTGGCAACCGCGAGCTTGGTGTATTGTTTGGCGTCGACATGGACTTGGCGCCCGGCGAAAAATTGGGATTGGTTGGCGCCTCCGGCGCCGGAAAGTCCACCCTGCTGCACTCCCTTGGCCTTCTGGATCGCCCATCCTCCGGCAAGATCCGAATCGAAGGGATCGATGCATGGGCACTCTCCCCGTTGGATCGTGCACGCCTACGCAACCACCGCATCGGTTTTGTGTTTCAAATGTACCACCTGCTGCCCGAGCTCTCCGCAGTAGAGAATGTCATCCTTCCCGGGATGATTGATCCAGCGGGTTTTCTCGGGTTGGGCGGTCGTAAGCGCCGCCGCGAGCTCACTGAGAAGGCGTCCGAGCTGCTCCATAGCTTTGGCTTGGGAGACCGCCTAAAACACCGCCCATCGCAACTCTCGGGAGGCGAAAAGCAGCGTGTCTCTATCGCGCGAGCACTCATCCTCGACCCCCCCATTTTGATCGCGGATGAACCCACAGGGAACCTCGATAGTGCTACCGGGCAGAGTATCCTCGACATCATCTTTGCAGAGCAAGAGCGGCGTCTCTTGTCGTTGCTGCTGGTCACACATGACGGCAATGTTGCGGAGCGCTGTGACCGCGTTCTGCATATGGTCGACGGTTTGATGCAGTCGTCGGAGTCAGTGGCTGCTGAAGATGCGGCTCGGGTCGCTTTGGAAGCGAACGAGGCTTAGCGGACCCGCCAGTCGGTCGCGCAGGTACCCCTCTCCCCAAGGAGGTTGGCTCGACGTTCTCAGCTACGGAAAAGGTTCGTCGATCAGGTCCACATTCTAGCGCTGATTAATAGGGTCCTTCGGAGTCGCGACTCCAGTCCACTGGCGGTGGCGGTCCAGCGCTTCGGTCCCCGGGCAACTCCGTAGCCCAACCCAAGCGCTCGCGAAGTCGGCGGTAGGGGTCGAGCCCATCCATCACGAGAATCGGATACGGTTCGGGGTGCCGGCGAATGCGAACCGAAGAGCCTGGCTCCATGGGGTAAAACCCCTGGCCATCAATCACAAGGGTCGTGATTCCAGATGCAACGGTAACCGTCAGAACGAGCTCCGAATCCGGGTGTAAGACGATAGGGCGGTTGGACAGCCCTTGCGAGGAGAGAGGCGTGACAACAATGCCAAGCATCGAAGGCGCCATAACGGGTCCACCTGCAGCGAGCGAGTAGGCCGTCGAGCCACTGGGAGTCGCCACGATGACTCCATCCCCACGATAGTTTGTCACCCACTCCTCCCCGATCGACATGGAGACCGTCAGCAACCCTTGGTGGGACCCGCGCTGTAAGACGACGTCGTTGAGGGCGACCGCAGTGCCACCACTGTTGAGCTCGGCGATCAAACGCATACGCGGCTCAACGGAGCAGTTGTTCGCCAGCGCAGTACTCAACACTTCGAAACAGCGCGGATGCGGCGTTGAGGAGAGGAAGCCTAGATAGCCGAAGTTGACGCCTAAAATGGGTATGGGGTGAGCCGCGAAGGCGCGCGCCGCGCCAAGGATCGCTCCATCACCTCCGAGCACAACAGCCAGCTGTGCGACCGGAGAGGCCGCTCGCTCGGGTGCGTGACCAGAGCGCTGCGCGTAACCCCGGATGTCGCTCTCGATGAAGACCTCGAGTTTGCGCTTGCCAAGCCACTCTTCGAGTTTGGGGAGGAACTCTCGAACGGCCTCCTTGCGACAGTCCGCGAGGACGAGGACTGAGGTTAGGTCGGAACCAGTCATGACGGAGCCGGGTTAGGCGCGTACGCCACGGAGGGATTGCTCCACCGAGCGCACAACGTCTCTCGTGCTGATGCCAGCAACAACATGCTGCTCGTCTCGACTGGTCATGTGATTGACAAAGCGATCGGCAATGGCGAGCATGCGGACCCGGGCTTTGGTGCCAGGGTTGCGGGACAAGCACTCAAGCACCGCAGACCCGAAACCACCGGATCGTTGGTGCTCTTCCAAGGTAAGGATCAATCGAGCGCGGCCGGCATGTTCGAAAAGAAGGTCTTCGTCAATGGGTTTGGCAAAGCGAGCGTCGACGACACAAACTTCGATCCCTTTGGAGCGCAGCTCGGCCTCGGCCTCGAGGGCTGTCTGCACCATCGGGCCAAAAGCCCAGATGGCGACCCCATCGTCAAGCTGACCTTCAATCAGAACCTCGGCCTTACCGGGAGTCATTTCACGTCGCTCAGACGCGGGAATGCGCTCATCGGCCGGGCAGGATCCGCGCGGATAGCGCATCGCAACCGGCCTGTTTTGATGCATGTACATTTCGATCATACGCCGCGTGTCGGTAGCGTCTCGCGGCGAGCAAAGAACGATCCCTGGAAGGCAGCGCAGATAGGCTATGTCAAACACACCGTTATGGGTTGGACCATCCGATCCCACCAGCCCGGCGCGGTCCATGCAGAACATGACGGGTAGGTCTTGCAACACGACCTCTTGAAAAACCTGATCGTAGGCACGCTGTAGGAAAGTCGAATAGATAGCCACAATGGGTCGCAATCCAGATTTCGCCATCCCTGCGGCCATAGAGACGGCATGCTGTTCAGTGATCCCTGTGTCGTGAAAGCGCGCGGGAAAGCGAGCTGCAAAGTCGAGTAGCCCCGTTCCTGATGGCATCCCTCCCGTCAATGTATGCACACGCACATCTGAAGCGGCGATGTCCTCGACTGCCTTGGCGAATACAGATGTGAACGAGGGGCCTTGGACTTTCGGTTCGGATTCGGAGGGTGACAGAACGCGATCCGTCGGTGGCTTGGCTGCGTGGTGCCGTTCGGGATGTTCGGGCGCAGTCGGATGACCGCGGCCCTTTTCGGTGAGGATGTGAAGTAGGGTGACGCCGTCGAGTTCGCGGACGCGCTCAAGAGCTTCGATCAGGCCGTTGACATCGTGGCCATCAATCGGCCCGACGTACGAAACTCCAAGCTCTTCAAACACATGGCCGGGAACAAGGCTGTGGCGCAGAACCTCGCCAAGTTGATCAACTTTCTTTCCAACAAGAGGGATGGACTGCAAGAGTCCTTGAATTTCTTGGTGCGCCCGCTGCACAACACGATTGGAGCGAATGCGAGACAGGTACCGAGCTAGAGCACCGACGCTTCGGCTAATCGACCACTCGTTGTCATTGAGCACAACAAGCATGCGCTCGCCGCTTGCGCCGGCTGCGGAGAGCGACTCGAAAGCCACACCTGAGGCTAGGCTCGCATCACCGATCACACTCACGACGTGGGGACGCGGCGAAGCGCCCGCTGTCCCCAGGGCAAGCCCGAGCCCGACGCCAATCGAGGTGCCGGCATGGCCGAAGTGAAAGATGTCGAAGGGAGATTCGTCTGGATGTGTAAACCCGCAAAGCCCGTCGGTCTGACGCAGAGTCGGAAACCTCTCACGACGTCCCGTTAGGATCTTGTGCGGGTAGCACTGGTGGCTCACGTCAAACACAAGGCGGTCGCGTTTGAAGCTGAACACTTTGTGGAGCGCGACGGTCAGCTCGATAACCCCGAGGTTACTCCCGAGGTGGCCACCCGTCTGCTGCACGGTATCGAGTAGGAACGTGCGAATTTCTTCACAAAGGTCCACAAGCTCGGCCGAAGAGAGCTCTTTGAGATCACTAGGATCGTTGACTCGCAAAAGATGGGGGCCGGTCTTTGGGGATCGCTTGGCAGTCATGTGCGCTACTTTACAAGTATTGCCCGGAAGAGATGACATCCGGACAGGGTGAACTTGGATTGCTTTTTTGCAAATTGGGTCAGGAGCTTCGGTCCAAAGTGAAATTGACTAAGCGCCCCGCGAGAGAATTCGGGCCCCAACCAAGCTCAAGAGCCGCCTCACGGGCGTTTTGCGCAAGAAGCTGGGCCTCGGCTTGCGCCCCTTCCAAGCCCAAAACACGGACCGATGTACCGCGCCCAAGAGCTGCATCTTTGCCCGGAGTCTTGCCCAGCTCAGCCGCCTCGCTTGTGACGTCGAGCAAATCATCGACAACTTGGAAACACAGACCCAAGGAGCGTCCGAAGCGCGCCGCCACTCGGGCGCCATGCGCCGAGGCGCCCGCGACCAATGCGCCGAGCTCAGCAGAAGCCTCGATCATGGCAGCAGTCTTCATCGCTTGCAATGTACGCACACTTTGAACAGTAGGCTCGCCAAGGGACGACTCGATGTCGAGAACCTGGCCTCCGACCATGCCGACACTGCCCGAAGCGCGAGCTAAGACTCGAACAAGCTCGGGGATAACTTCCCGGCGTTCACAGCCCCCGAGGATCTCAAACCCGAGAGGCTGCAGCGCATCCCCCACCAACGTGGCCATGGCCTCTCCGAACACAACATGGCATGTCGGGCGGCCGCGTCGCAACTCGTCATCGTCCATGCACGGTAAATCGTCATGCACCAAGCTATAGGTGTGCACAAGCTCGATGGCCGCCGCGGGCCTCGCGGCCATTGCGTCATCCCCACCAAAACCACGGCAGACAAGTCGAACGATCGCGGGGCGAAAGCGCTTACCGCCGCCAAAAACGGAGTAGCGCATCGCCTCGTGCAAACTGCTTGGCTCCGTTCCCAACGCGGGCATCAGCCGATCCAAACTGGAGTCAACCCATTCCCGAGTGGAAGACAAGAACGTCTTGCAGTCGCCGCTACTCGCCGGGTCCGTCATCGCAAGCCCTGCACTAAGCTTCAAAGTCCGGGTCCGCCATCTGAGACATCGTTTCGCCAGCCTCAACCGAAAGCTCTTCGATGCGCTTCTTGTACTGACCTAACGTGCCATGGCAGTCCTTTAGGAGGGAGATACCGTCTTGGTAGCGCCCAATCGCTGACTCAAGATCCAAACCACCGTCCTCGAGCTCGGAGACCAGGGCCTCTAACTTCTCGAGTCGCTCGTCGAAACCAAGCTCCTTGCCGCCCTTGGGCGTTTTATCCTTTGCAGTCATCGGTGCATTCTAACAGCCTGCCCCACAACGTGGGTAGGATGCCTAGGGCAATACGAATGTTGCAGACCTGCCCCGAACCTACCGCCGCCAGCGCCTCCATCCAGCATGCCCTCTAACCCCGACCTTGCGATATGCGCTGGCTTGCCGCGATGCCAAAGTTTTTTGCAGCGCGCACCGCTCGCGGTCTTCTTGCTGGCGGTGTGGGCTTGGCTCGGGGCCCTTTTCCCTGGCGGGTTCGCATTTGATGACACCCAGGCGATCTTGGAGAGCCCCTACGTCCGAGGAGACTTACCGCTACAAGCCGCGTTTACCCAAGACTACTGGCACCACATTGGAGATGCGGGCCACTATCGCCCCCTTGCAAGCCTCAGCTTGCGGATGGACTATAAGCTTTACGGCGAGTGGAGCCCCGGTTACCACCTCACGAGCATACTTCTTCACGGTCTAACAGCGGCCCTTGCCTGCCTGCTTGCGCTGCGGCTAGTGCGGTCCACACGGGAGGCCTTTGCATGCGTCCTTGGCCTAGCTATTTTCGCCATACATCCGGGACTCGCCGATGCCGTCGCATGGATCTCGGCACGCTCCTCAAGCCTTGCGGTCCTACCTGGACTCTTGGTGGCCCTAGCACTCTTTGAGCTACTTTCGAGAAGGTCCCTTTCAAGTCCTATTCGGTTTGGCGTGATCGGGTTCTCCATTTCTTGCGCTCTGCTGATGGGACTCTTCGGCAAAGAAGACGGGATGGTAAGCGCTGTTTTTCCCGCTCTTGTGATTGCACGAGATTGGCAGAAAAAAAACGACTCCAAGACACGCGACCTTCTTGGAATAGGACTGGGGGTACTCCTCGGGCTTTTTGCCTATGGCTACTTGCGACAGCATGCCCTCGGCTCGGCAATCCCAAGTGCCCCCCATGCACCGCTGGCTGGGGTTCCTCTCACCGGCCGTATGCAGGCTTCTGGCGCTGCGCTTGTCGAGGCAGCCCAACTCTTCCTCGCCCCTTTTCAGCAGACACCAAACTACCGGGCCCAGGATTGGCTTTCAAACGGAGTCGGGACCGCCCTCTTGGGTTGGTCCATGTGGCTCACCTCCTTTGCGAGTGGCTTGCTCTTCCTCGCTCGCGAAGTGCGCAGCAGGCGCGGGGAGTTTGTCCTCGCATTCGCATTACTAGGCGCGCCACTTGCCGCCGTTCCCGTCCTTCAGTTCTTGCCCGCGGGCGAGGTTTTTGCTGGGCGCTTCCTGTACACCCCGATGCTTTTGGGTCTGCCAGCACTTGGCTATCTGATCATCCACTTTATGCCAGTGCATGGGAGTCGATTCCAGCTCATTCCTCGTGTTCTCGGTCCATTCATTCTTGTCGGCGCGACTTGGGGTTGCTGGGATTCAGCAGAGGCGTATGAGTCCAAGCTGGCCTACGAAACGGCCGTCTTGAAGCGCTTCCCAGCAGACGCACTCGCGTGGAACGGCCTCGGCTTGGCCCAGGAGGAGAATGGGGACTCGACATCGGCAAGAGAGTCCTGGGAAAAGGCGCTCGCAGCTGACGAGTCCTATGGTCGCCCCCACTCGAACTTGGGCCGCCTCGACCTGCAAGATCACAACGAGGCGGGAGCACTTTCACACTTCCAATCGGCCGCCGAGAAAGGGCCAGGGAATCCGGTTGCATGGTGCAACCTGGGCGCTCTTCAATTGCGAATGAAAGACTTCGCACACGCGAGAGTCTCCTACACGCGAGCGACAAAAATTGCGCCGGGAATGAGCGCCGCCTGGTCCGGACTTGGCCGCGCATACGCTGAAACAAATGAACTAGAATTGGCGCGCGCTGCCTTGGACAAGGCCATCCGATTTGATCCAAAGAACGTGGCCGCGCTCAGCACACGGGTGCAGTTTGAACTTATAGACTAAGGCCCGGTCTCGTCTCGAGGCTCATGCCTAGCCGTCCCAGGAATAGGTCAACGTGACCTTGGTATCCGCCCGTAAAGTATGGTGCACCGGACAGCCATTACCGGCCGCCTCTAACACCTTGCGCTGGGATTCGTCCAAGGCCGAGGGGAGCCCCGTGACCTCGATCACGAGGGAGTCGATTCGACGGTGCGGATCGGCAATCATGGTCTTATCTACCCGAACCTTTGTGCCCTCGATGTTCCAACCACGTTGATCGGCGGCGATCCCCATAATGGTCACGACGCATGTGCCAAACGCAACCCCCACGAGGTCGGTTGGGGAGAAAGACTCTCCCTTGCCACAGTTGTCAACGGGCGCGTCCGTAATGAGTTTTGTGGACGAGGGTCCGTGCACGGCCTCAACGCGTAATCCGCCGAGGTACTCCATCTTGATTTCTACCATGGCCGCAAGATGCACGGCGAAGGGCGGTTTGTCTAGCTAAGACTCAGAACCCATGGCCTAGCGAGCAGAGATATAGACTTCGCCCTTGCCGTAGTCCTCAATCTCAAAGCCGTGAGCCAAGGACCAGCGGGGCTCGTCGAATAGGGCTACAAGCTCACCATCATTGAGACTACGCATATCCACGCCATTGAGAACCTCAGCAAGCACGACATGAGGAGTGCCCGCCTCATGGAAAAGTGCAGACATGATATTTAGCACTTCGGAGACATTTTCGAGGGGCTCACCGGAGAGCATGCCCTTGCTTTTTGCCTCGCTACTCATTGCGGCCTCGGGCAGCATGGTGAGCGCTCCCCCGACACGTGCGGCGCCCGCCTTGTCAAAAGTGATTGCAAAGGCGGCACCACCTTGGTCATCACGGAAAACCGCAACAATCGCATTGTCTTTGAGTTTTCCGGGAAGGGTGCATTCGGTCGTCGCGTCGACTTCGCGGCCCATCAGATCGGCCAACATGCCGCAAACATCATCCTCTTCCATTCCTATGCCGGATGGATCGAATGCCACGACCGGTACAAAAGCTAAAGGTGCTCCTGGCTCTGGTTGTGCGCCGACAGTGGAATCGACGACGGCGTGATCTCTGGTCAACGTCAATCCAACAAGCTCTAGACAGACCCCTTTGGGAAGGCCGGTTCTCGCTTCCGGAATAACCCCAGTAACTTCCCCTGCAGCAAGCCATCGACCCGGCTTGCCTGGAAGGATGAACTCAATCCTGGCATAACCACCTTTGACGATCGCCTTGTCGATTTCAACAAATAGCGGGTAACGACTCCCTTCACATCCGCCCGGCATAGATGCCAAAGCGAGCGCCTCCGCAGAGGTCACCTCTTCGGAGACCAAAAGCGTAGCGCTTGATAGGTGTCGGTATTCGCGAACGGTCATGGTTCCTACTAGGAGAGTACAGCCCTAAGTAATCGGAAGAGGGGGGACCTCTCCGCAGAGCGGAAAGGTCCCGATTCCCTAGCCGAGAACGGAGGTGAGTTGCTCCTTGAAGCTATCTGCAGTGAATGGCTTCGTGATCAGGAACATGGCGCCTGAATCGTTGGCCTGGGCTTTCATCTCCGCGGAGGACTCCGAAGTAATGAAGCCAAAATTGGTTGCGTTACCTATGGCGCGAAGGGCCTGAAGGAACTCGATTCCGGTCATATTGGGCATGTTCCAATCGGACAAGACGAGGTCGGGAGCTTCGCTCACAGTGGCCTCTAGACCAAGCTTGCCGTCTTCTGCTTCAACGATCTCGTGATCGCCAAATCCGGCCTGCCGAAGAGTGCGCTTGACAATCATGCGCATGGCTTTGCTGTCGTCAACAATTAGAATTTTCATGGTGTGTTACTGAGAATTTGCCTTTTGGGGCAGAGAGATTTTGAACGGGAAAGTTTGGTTAGGCCTGGCGGGCCAAAAGGCCGACGCGGATGTGGTTACCTTCGCTCTCGAAAGCAAGTCGGCATTTCTCAGTGCTACCAGGAACAACGACTCGGTAGTCGATTCCGGTGGTCACCGCAGGAAGAGAGAGGTCGGCACTACCGGCCAGGATAGCTTTCACATTCCCCCCGACCACATTGACGAGCTCCCCGAATGCGTCGAGGACTTCGTCCTCTGCGGCTTCTCCAGGTTCCATGCAGAACATGGTCTCCGCCATGTGCCGTGCATGAGATGCTGTGCACTCAATTGTGACGGCACCCTCCCAACCTCCGGTGATTTGGATACACGCCATCATCGCCATCTCCGTCTCACCCTTCCAGGGGCTCCGGACAGCGGTGCTTTTGATGTCGGATCCGATCATGGTCTCCCAGACGGAGATCATTACGGAGTCAAGTTGTTCAGCCAGGTTATCCATTTTAATACTAGTGTTTGGGGCTAAGCGCCGGGGCAATATGCGGAGACAGGACCTAGGTTCACACGGTGATAGTCGAGACCAAGGCCAAGGAGAGTTTCAGAGCCACCAAGAAAGAGGTAGCCATCTGGGGCGAGGTATTTCAGCGCGTTGGTGAGAATCTGTTTTTTCACATCTGTGTCAAAATAGATCAGAACGTTGCGCATGAAAATAATGTCGAACTTGGGGAGGCCCATCCAAGGCTCCACCAAGTTGAATCGGCGGTAATCGACCATAGCCTTGAGTTCATCTTTCACTTCCCACTCAAGTCCCGTGCGCTTGAAGTGCTTGACAAGCATGGCCGCCGGTAACCCACGACCAACCTCGTGCTGGGTGTAGAGACCTCTCTCGGCCTTCCCTAGAACTTCTGGGGAGATATCGGTCGCGATAATCTTCGAATCCCATAGAGAGGGATGGGGAAGGCTGTCGCGAAGGAGTATGGCCAAGCTATAGGGCTCTTGTCCGGTGGACGCGGCGCCGCACCAAATCTTTAGGGAGCGAGTAGCTGCACGCTTCTCTATTAGCTCGGGCAAGATCGTGTCGCGCATCGCATCAAATGGATGGCGGTCCCGGAAGAAGGAAGTTTCGTTCGTAGTCATGGCCTCGACCATCAGCTCGCGCAAAGAAATATTACCCTTATCGCGAACCGTTGAGATCAAGGTTTGCACATCATCGATGCCCTCTTTTTGAGCGAGTGCGGACAGGCGCATCTCTACCAAATATCCCTTATTGTCGTCCAGTAAGATAGCGGACCGGCTACGAACGACGTCTCGTACAAAGTTGAAGTCTTGCTTGGTGATGCTCATCGCGCACCTCCGTTGCCAACACTCGCCTTGGGTTTAGATTTGATTCTCAATCCGACCTCATCTGCGATTTTTAATAGAGGAAGGATGCGATCGGCGAGGCCCGTCTCAGCGACTGCTCCGGGCATTCCCCAGACAACACTGGACTCTTCATCCTGGACCACTATCTGCCCTCCAGCCTTTGCGACTTCAACGCAGCCCGCTGCGCCATCGTGGCCCATCCCCGTAAGGATTACGGCGAGCAGTCCACCCCCATAAACTTTCACGGCGGAGGAGAACATCGGGTCGACAGCCGGTCGGCACGAGTTCACAGGCTCGTCTTGCTTGAGGTCAATCACGACCTCAACACCTCTCCGGATAATCCGCATGTGCCAATCTCCAGGTGCGACATACACATGCCCTGCCATGACACGGTCACCGTGAGCGGCCTCCTTGACTTCGTATCCGCATTTCTTGTTCAATCGCTCGGCCAGTAGTTTCGTAAACATGGGAGGCATGTGCTGCGCGATCAAAATCGGCACATCGAGATCTGATCTCAGGCCCGAAAAAAGCTCGTTCAAGGCGTTGGGCCCACCAGTTGAAGAACCGATGATCAACGCTTCCACCTTGCATGGTGCGCCTCTCCGGATCGTCTCTGTTGGAATACTTTGTGGCTTGGGGCGCGGCAATGCGGGTGCTGGCGCACTCATCAGGTGCGACCTTTTCGGGCCCGCAGCCTTATTCGAGTTGGCTGCATGCAGAGCGCGAATCTTCTCTAGAAGTTGTCCGCTTACCTGCCCTACCGAATCGGCGAAGTTGTCTGTCTTCCACGGCTTCGTCACGAAGTCGTTCGCGCCTGCATCCAGCGCTTCCATCGTGACTTTTGCTCCGTCCTCCGTAAGAGAGCTAAACATGATCACAGGCATATGTTTCCAGGTTTTACGCAGCTCGCGAACGCACTCGATGCCATCCATCTCCGGCATCATTATGTCTAGGCTTACGACGTCTGGCTCGAGCTGCTTGATCTTTTCAAGCGCCAGCCGACCATTGGTTGAATAACCAACGACTTCGATGTCGGGTGCCGAATCCAGGACCGCGGTAAGCAAGCGGCGGATCACAACCGAATCATCTACAACAAGTACACGTATAGGTTCCATCTGTTCGACTCCTTTATGCTGCCAGACCGAGGAGTGAAAGTTTGTCTTGAATGATCTCTTGCGTGAAGGGCTTCATGACGTATTCGTCTGCGCCGGCCTCGAGAGCCTGCAGCATGCGCTCCACATCAGTCTCACTTGTCACCATCATGATGCGCAGTTCGCTGTACTTCTCTTGGGCCCGAACGGAGTGAACGAACTCAATCCCATTCATTCCGGGCATGTTCCAGTCGACCAATGCGACATCGGCCCATTCCATCTCCTCTAGAGCCTTGAGCCCCTCGAGGCCATTGCCGGCTTGCTTTATCTCAAAACCCAAGGCCCTAAGATATTTGGTGAGGATCATTCGCATGGTCCTTGAGTCGTCGACAATAAGTGCGCGTTTCATCAGCTCATCCCTGTGGGAAGAAGGGTTGTTCGAGTTCGAGTCCGTTTTTTCGGGGGGGGGAGTTGGAGACGAGAGCCCAAGACTGAGATGGTCTTGGGCTCTCTCTACTTTCGGCTCTAGATGGTGTATTTCTGGAGCAGTTCAGACATTTCAGCAGCCATTCGGCCAAGCTCATCGGCAGCTTCGCGCGTATTCTTGGCACCGTCCTGCGTGCTTCGAGCTGCGCCAGCAACCTCGTTGATGTTCTTGGCGATCTCACCGGAACCACTAGCTGCCTCATGAACACTGCGTGCGATCTCGCCCACGGTTGCCGTTTGCTCTTCAACAGCGCTGGCTATCGTGTTTTGGATGCCGTTGATCTCGTCAATGATGACGCTGATCTGACGGATGGCCTCTACCGCGCCTTCTGTATCGGCTTGGATGCTATTGATCCGAGTACTAATGTCCTCGGTTGCCTGGGCGGTCTCCTTGGCGAGCTCTTTCACCTCGTTGGCTACCACAGCAAAGCCCTTTCCGGCCTCGCCGGCGCGGGCTGCTTCGATGGTTGCGTTCAGCGCAAGCAAGTTAGTCTGCTGTGCAATCGATGTAATCACTTTGACCACCTGGCCGATTTCAGCACTGCTCTCACCGAGCTTGCGCACTTTAAGGGTTGTCTCGTTAGCAACCGTCACGGCCCTTCCAGCAACACTCGCGGCATTGGCTGTGTTCGTTGAGATCTCGCGGATACTAGCACTGAGCTCTTCTGAGCCTGTCGCTACGGTCTGCACGTTGGCACTGACGGTTTCAGCAGCCGTTGATGCCGACATAGCCTGCTCGGCTGTTACAGATGCGGTATTTAGCATCTCACTTGCAGTGGCGCTCAACTCCTCAGAAGAACTGGCGTTAGAGCCACTCGTGTGCTGAAGGGACTGGAAGTCACGACGCAGATTTCCAAAGAGTTGGGTGAGTCCCTCGCCAAGTTGACCGATCGGATCTTCACCAGTCACAGACATTTCCATCGTCAAATTGCCAGCGGCTGCTGACTCCACGACCGCGAGAATGCTATTGACTTTACTGCTCAGAGTTTCTGCAGTTTGTCGTGCAAGTTCGGAGGCCGCAGCGACCTCTGCTTCCTTGACCATCTCGCCACTTACATCCTTCCAAGAAACGATGTAGGCAGTCGCCACGCCGTCCTCATCTTTGATCGAGTTGATCGATGCTTCTAGGTGGGTGTTTCCAAAACCGAACCGCGTCGTGTGGGGAAGCGCCGCCGGAGAAGTGAGAACCCGCTCAACGCGTTGAGCGTTCTTGTGGAAAGTATGGATGCTCGCGCCCATAATGTCAGCAGCACCAACACCAAAGCTGGATTGCAGCTCTGATTCAAGACCGACAAGGGTCTCCATGGAAGCCGGGTTGGCGTAGATGATATTGAACTCGGTATCGGCGACGAGAATGTTCGTGCCGACATTGTTCAGGGCTGATTCGAGCCCCAGTTGAGTCGCCATGGGGCCGGAGAAGGTAGATTGATGAGTTTGCATCGAGGTGTGGGTGTGGGTATGGGTGTGGGTAGTGCCTGTTACTTATGGGCTGGGAACGAACTTACAACTTGGCCAATTGTCCAAGTTCAACTGTCTTTTCAGCATCGAGAACAAGAAGTAGCTCGTCCTCAAGCTTGCAAACCTTCACGAGTATCTCTCTCGTTTTGGCATTCAGATTTGGCGGTGGGGATTCCTCTGCCGTTTCTTCCACCGTGAGAACGTCGCCGATCGAATCGACAAGCAGACTTACGGCGCCACCCTCAGTGCAGAGGACGATGTTGATGGGTCGGGTGTCCGTGTCTTCGTTGGAGTCTATGTCCAAGCGAACATGAAGGTCGAGAGCTGTAACGATCTGACCTCGTAGGTTGACCAAGCCTCTAACGACGGTGTCCGAAAGTGGGACCACTGTCATTTCCTGGAACTGGATGATCTCTTGGACTTTCAGAACGTCGACACCAAAAAGCATGTCTGAAATCCGGAAGGTGCAGTATTGATTACTCATAGCTAATAGGGGTTGCGACTAGTAGCCGGCAGATGCCAGCACGTCTGAGGTTCTTACGATTTCCGTGACGCGACCATCGACAACGATCGACGTCTCGCCTTGATCGTTGTTGTCGTCATAATTGGTTTCGGTTATGTCCAGGATGCGGTCAACAATGATGCCGACAGCTTCCTTGCCCTCGCCCTTGACTACGACTTGAATGATTTCCGAATCTTCGGTGTTGCCGCTCGGGCGACCAACGAGATTGGCAAGTCTTACGAGTGGCATGATGTTGCCTCGGTATTGGATAACTTCGCGTCCTGCGCTTCGCTCGATGCGATCGCTTTTGAACTCTTCAAGGCGACTGACACTCGACAAAGGTAGGGCCATACGGCCATCCGACCCGATCTCGACCAGAATCATGGTGGAGCCATGAGGCTTCTCGGACTCGGCTTGCTGGCCAGCTTTGACATCAGTCCGGGCGCCTTCAGGTGTAAAGACGTCAGACACCTTTCCAATGCCAAGAATGTCGAGGATCAATGCGACATTTCCGTCGCCCATGATCGTTGCTCCCGAGAAGACGGGAATGTTCTTTAGTTGCTTGCCAAGAGGCTTGACAACAATCTCTTCGGTATCGTTGATACCGTCCACAACAAGCCCGAAGGTTTGGTCGTCGGCGTGAAGCACAACGATGTTCCAGGAGCGACCCTCTTCCTCTTCTGTTGTTCCATCGCCAGGCCAGAAGCAAGACTCCTGATTCAGGACCTCCCCGAGGTGGATCAAGGGAAGCAACCGACCTCGAAGTCGATAAACGCGAGCGCCATGAACGCGTTCGATCTTTCCAGCAGCTTGTACACCTTCTAGTCGCAAGAGCTCAAGCAGACTAGCTTGCGGAATCGCATAGCGGCCCCCGTTGTGATTCACCACCAGTGCGGGAATGATTGCAAGCGTGAGCGGAATCTTCATCTTAAGCTCGGTCCACTCGCCTTGCTTACTCTTGAGCTCGACGGTGCCACCGATTTTCTCGATGTTGGTCTTGACGACATCCATACCGACTCCACGACCCGAGACGTTGGTCACCTTTGCAGCTGTGGAAAATCCAGGTGCAAAAACGCAGTTCACGAGCTCTCTCGAGGTCATGCGTTGGACCTCTTCTTTGGTGTAGATTCCCTTTTCGATGCACTTCTGCCCGATCTTGACTGGGTCGATACCGGCGCCGTCATCCTTGAGTTCGATCGTGACCTGCCCACCTTCGTGATAGGCTTTTAGCCTGACTGTTCCTGTAAAGGACTTGCCCGCTCGCAGTCGAGCCTCTGGCAACTCAACACCGTGGTCCACCGAATTCCGCAGTGCGTGCATGAGTGGATCTTTGATCGCCTCAATCAGGGTTCGATCCAACTCTGTCTCTTGGCCCTCCATCACGAGGTTTACCTTCTTGCCCATGTCGACGCAAAGGTCACGCACAGCGCGAGGGAACTTGTTCCAGATACTCCCGATGGGCTGCATGCGAGTCTTCATGACCTCTTCTTGCAGTTCGGAAGTGATCAAGTTGAGTCCTTGAATCGTTGATTGTAGCTCGGGGTCACCACTCTGCTGGCCGTACTGCATGATCCGGTTCCGCGCGAGCACAAGCTCACCGACCTGGGTCATCAATTGGTCAAGAAGGCAAACGTCGACACGAACAGTGCTATCAGATAGCGGGCTGCTCTTCGCCCTTTGGGGCTCAACCTGCCCCGGCGTGCCCACGTTACTTTCAACGGTAGCTAGCTCAGGCTCTGAATCCGATGTCTCGAGCGCGAGAGATCCGTCATCAGAATCGTCATCAGATTCGGGCTGTGCCACCTCCGCCACGGGCTCTTCAACCGGTTCAGAGATTTCAGCTTCGGGAGCAGCACTGGCTTCGGGAGCAGCACTGGCTTCGGGAGCAGCCTCTACTTCAGGAGGAGATACGCTTCCTGAGTCGAGCAACGACTCAAGGATAGCGATCAAAGCTCCGTAGCTCTCCTGGCCATCGCTTCCATCCGATTCGATGAGGTTCAACATCTCGCGAACCGCATCTACCATCTGAAGCAGCCCGGTTGCGATGCCTTCATCGTAGGTCAACTCGCCATCGCGCATTCGCGAAAGCAAGTTCTCTCCAACGTGGGTCACCTTTTCAAGCTTCCCGAATCCGAGGACTCCGCTGGTGCCTTTAATCGTGTGAATCGTTCGAAACACCTTCCCGAGAATCTCTTCAGAGTGGGGATCTTTCTCAAGGACAATTAGGTCCGTATCGAGAGAATCAAGGTTCTCGTAACTCTCGACGAGGAATTCCCGAAGGATCTCGTCCATTGCATCAAAGTCACTCATAAGTAGGCGGGGGTCGGTAGAGGCAGCTGAGGGGATGCCCGGTTGGAGGGGCGGTAAGGTTTGGGATCTATCGGGTTAGCAACCACAGCACTTGAGATCCCGGAGTCCGGACTCCGATCTTCCGCGAATTGGACTTCGTGGATTCCCATGAACAGGATTCGTCGACCGCCCTCCAATGCCTTATCCTGAGGTGATGTCGAACACAACTCCCCTCCAAGGCAAGAGAGCCCTCATTATTGGTGCATCCGCTGGGATTGGCGCCGCAACTGCCCGCGCGCTAGATTCCGCCGGCGCGAGCCTCATTTTGGTTGCTCGACGCAAGGAGCGCCTGGATCAACTTGCGGCCGAGCTCCGAGATGCAAGAGCAGTCCCACTAGACGTCAAGAGCCCTGATGCAGTGCAAGCGGCTCTCGGAGGCCTGACTCCGGACATCCTAGTTCTGAATGCTGGATTGGCACACGGCACAAGTCCAGCCTTCCTTAATACCGTTGATGAAGTCGACGACATGATCGACACCAATATTAAGGGATACCTGCACATCCTGCGGGCCATGCTCCCCGCAATGAAGTCCCGTGGTTCCGGCGACATTCTTATGTTGGGAAGTGTTGCGAGCCGCCAGGTCTACCCAGGGGGCGGCGTCTACTGCATGACCAAACACGCAGTCCGTGCGCTCTACGAGTCCCTGCGCATTGACGCGGCGGGCCATGGGCTTCGTTTTTCAACCATTGATCCAGGGATGGTCGAGACCGACTTTAGCCTTGTGCGCTTTGGTGGAGACGAGGCAAAAGCAAAGGCCGTCTATGAGGGCCTGGACGCCCTGCATGCGAATGACATCGCCGATGCGATTCTTTATATCGTCACGCGCCCCAGCCACGTGAACATTGGCGAGATGGTCATTTGGCCAACGGATCAGGCCTCGACAACCATCGTAAACCGCCGCTAGTACGACTCGTTCTCGTCGGGGAACTGGCCGTCCTGCACATCCTTGATATAGGAAGCAAAAGCATCACGCATAGCCTGCCCCAGCTCTGCATAGCGGCGGACAAAGCGCGGGTGGAACTTGGTATAAAGCCCAAGCATGTCGTGGGAGACCAGGATCTGACCATCACATCCCCCCCCAGCTCCAATCCCTATAATGGGGACCTCTAACTCGGCTGCGATTGCAGTGGCGAGCTCTGCGGGGACCTTCTCGATCACAATCGCAAAGGCACCTGCATCTTGGAGGGCGAGCGCATCGGCGCGCAGCTGTTCCGCCTCGTCAGGCTCCGTGGCGCGAACTCGATAAGTCCCGAACTTGTGAATCGACTGTGGGGTCAGCCCCAGGTGCCCCATAACAGGAATGCCTACTTCGACTAAGCGCTTCACGGTTGGCGCAATCGTGCGACCGCCTTCAACCTTGACGGCCTCCACCAGCGCTTCCTTCACCATGCGGCCAGCATTCCGAAGCGCCTCGTCCGAATTCACCTGGTAGCTCAAGAAGGGCAGATCCCCCACGACAAGAGCGCGCTGAACGCCCTTCGCCACCACCTGGCTGTGATAGAGCATCTGCTCCATGGTTACCGGAACGGTCGTGTTGCGTCCCTGAATGACCATGGCCGCAGAATCGCCCACAAGGATCACATCGATACCGGACTCGTCCAAGGCCTGAGCCATCAAGTAGTCATAAGCGGTTAGCGCGGAGATTCTCCGCCCCTCTGCTTTCATGTCAATTAATGACTGCGTAGTGACTTTTCCGGGAACAGTGCCGGGGTTACCAAGATTGTCAGGAGGAGTCAGGGACATGGATATTTCCTTCGTTGTGGGGGCTCAGTTGGGCACAGAGTACGTCTGCAATGTCGGTTGAGTGCTGTTTTTCCGAAGGCGATTCTCGGTCCGCCCATTTTAGGGGGATACTATTCCCGTCTCCACAACCTCCACTCTTCCCCTATGCGCGCAATTCTTCAAGATCTCGGGGCCTCCCCCGAAGCTCTGATCTCAATTTCCGAGCCCAATTTGGCTCCCGATTCCGTGGGAGATGTGCACCTAGAGCTACGGGCCCCCACCGACGCCCTTCCGGCCCCAGAACTCTTGCTGGGCAAGCTGTCCGCTGAAGGCCTGCTCCTGGTCAGCATTCCCAAGGCCACTACAAGCGATCCCCAGCTTGCCGAGCTGCGCAATCGATTATGGCCAACCTTCCACGTGGTCGCGATCTACCGTACCTCTGGTGGCAAAACCAAAAGGAGTAGCATGGGCGGTAGTGTCACCTTGGAGCAGCCTGCGAGCCAAGAAGGTTGCGTGCTCGCACTTCGCACACGCGAATACATCATGTCCCCTGCGGCCACGGTCGAAAAGTTTGACCAAAACGCAAGCGGCTGGAATGGAGAACCAGGCCGTCCTGGATATGCCCACTTCCGCTGGATGCGCCGCTTCATGGCCGTCTATGCTGACCTCCCAAAAACCGACGGGGCAAGTGTCTTGGACTTTGGGTGTGGAGCCGGCTGGGTTGGGATCGAGGCCGCCCTCAAGATGAAAAATCCACGACTCGCGTTTTTCGATCCAAGCCCAGAGATGGTTCGCATTTCCGAGGAGAACGCCCGCGAAAATGGCATAGCGAACGCAACCGGGAGAACCGGATTTGGCGAGGCACCCCCCTTTCCCTCTGAGGGCGAAGAGGCCTTCGACGTTGTGATCTCATCGGGAGTCCTCTCCTTCTCCCCCGATTTCGACAGCTGGTTTGATGGGCTCGTAATGTCGGTCAAACCCGGCGGCACCTTGGTCATTGGAGACATCTATCCCGACTCGCGAGGGTTCCTGAAGAGGCGCCGTACGCGCCCCCTACTCCCCGTTCGCGAGCTCAATGGGCAAACTCCGGAGTACGCAAGAAAGCGTCTCGAAGAGCACGGTTTTATTTGGAAGCGCACAAGTGGGTATCAGCTGACCTACCCAATCCCCGAGATGATGCACGTCTCACAGACGAAGCTCGGCGGTGCGCTTGGCATTCCACTTCTCATTGCGAACAAGGCTCTTGCTGCTATAGATCGCGCTACAGGACACTCCTTGGCAAGCCTATTCGACTCGTGGGTGATGCACTTCGAGCGCCCCGCCTAATCACAAGCGACCGAAAAAAAACGAAACCAGGTTTGTGGCCGCTTCGATGCACCACAAACCTGGTTTCGCTTTGGGAAGCTCCGCCTAAATGAGCTCGCGCTTCGCCTTGGCTGCCGCGCGAGCGCCTTGCCCAAAATCGACAAGACTCGCAATACGTCGACGCATTTCGTTGCGTGGAACAATAGCGTCAAGCATTCCCTTCTGAATCAAGAACTCGGCACGCTGGAAACCGGGCGGCAGCTCCTGCTTGATCGTGGTAGCGATAACGCGAGGGCCAGCAAAGCCGATCAACGCGCCGGGCTCAGCCAGAATAATGTCACACACCGAAGCAAACGATGCGGTCACGCCACCCGTCGTAGGGTGAGTCATCACGCAGATCGAAAAACCGCCGCGCTTGTTAAACCGAGCCAACGATGCGCTGGTTTTTGCCATTTGCATAAGGGAGAGGGCTCCCTCGTGCATGCGTGCCCCACCAGAGCTTGTGAAGAGAACCACAGGTAAGTTTCGCTCTTCGGCAATCTCGATCGCGAGAGAGATCTTTTCACCCACAACTTCCCCCATGGAGCCCCCCATGAACGAGAAGTCCAAGACGCCGAGGACGATCTCTCGTCCCTCAACTCGACCTGTGCCTACAAGGAAGGCCTCCTTCTGGCCAGTGCGCTTAACTGCGCGATCAATCTTGTCGCAGTACGCAGCGTTCTCGACGAATTCCAAGCGATCGAGCGCCTCAATATTCCCGAAGCTCTCCTTCCAAGTCCCCTCATCTAAAATAGAGGCGACGCGTTGCTTACCAGGGAGCGTGAAGTGGAAGCTACATGCCGGACATACGCGAACCTTATCGTCTAGGTCCTTTCGGTAGATGGTCTTCGAGCACGACTCACAACGCAGCCAAAGGCCACCTGGCATGTCGCGCTTCTTTGAGAACCGAAGCCGCGAGAGGCGTCCGCGCTTCTCCCCACCATCTTCGACTTGGTCGGGGCTGGGTTCAGAACGGCTCTGATTGTCGTCGGACTTATTCTTGCTCATACTGGGTTCGCTGGGGTCGTCTTGATCGGCAGGATCAGGACTTAGATCAAGCGGAGGAACGCGGAGAGGTTCCACTTCGCCTTGGTTTTCACGTTTTGGAGCGCTTTCGGGCGCTACTGTTTTGATCTGGGTCTTTTCCGAGGTCATGCAAAGCCACCCTTGGCTCGGGCCTCTAAGCCCAACTGACGGAAGTGGGCGATACCTTTTGCCATATCGGGTTGGCGGAACAACGCCGAGCCTGAAACCAAGGTGTCCGCGCCCGCCTCCGCACACAGCGGAATCGTATTCTCGTCCAAGCCGCCATCCATTTCCAATCGGCCCTTGAACCCGGCATCGCGAATCGCCCGAACATTCGTCAGCACCTCGCCCATGAAAGCTTGGCCACCGAAACCGGGGAAGATACTCATCACGAGCACCATGTCGAGGTTCTCCAAGTGAGGCAGAATCCGGTCCAGGGGGGTGTCGGGATTAAAGGCGAGCCCGATCTTCGGAGCACCGAGCTCACGCAGCTTCGAGATGGCCCCGGCGATGTCGTCTTTAACTTCAGCGGCCTCCGCGTGAATCGTCAAATAGTGAGCGCCAGCGTCTAGGAAGGCTTGGGCGTACCGCAGCGGCTCCTCGATCATCAAGTGCACATCGAGAGGAGTGGTTGCAACATCAAATAAGCACTTCACCAGGGGCGGACCAAACGTCAAGTTCGGCACAAAGTGCCCGTCCATCACGTCGACATGCAACATGTCGGCTCCTGCCGCTTCGATACGAGCGACCTCTTCCGCAAGTCGTGCGAAGTCGCAGGCCAGGAGCGACGGCAGGATTAGGATTTTACCGTCCGGTTCTAGTGGAGTCGTAACCATTGGATGGAGTGATTTGCTTGCGTCCGGAACGGTCGCAGGTCTCGTCGTTGTTGCCATGCGCTGATGATAACGAAGCGCAGGCTCGTTGGCACGTCTACTTGGCGTCTGGAAGGCTTGAGATACCAGGCAAATCCTTGCCCTCGAGCAATTCTAGGCTGGCACCGCCGCCCGTCGAGATGTGCGAGATGTCTGCTGTAAGTCCAAACTTGCCCGCTGCGGCGACCGAATCCCCGCCTCCGACCACGCTGTAGCTGTCACTAGCGGCCACTGCACGTCCTACGGCCTCGGTTCCCGACTGGAAGGCCTCCCACTCGAACACGCCCATCGGGCCGTTCCAGATCACCGTCTTGGCGTCTGCAAGGGCCGCCACGTAGGCGGCCTCGGTTTCGGGCCCGATATCGAGCCCCATCCATCCTTCTTCAATGTCTCCGACGACAACTTTGTGATTTGCGTTCGCTGCAAACCCATCGGCGATCACGTGGTCCGAGGGAATCATAATCTCAACGCCGCGCGCCTTCGCAGCTGCGTCTAATCCGCGCACCAGCTCGACTTGGTCTTCTTGCACAAGCGAGGAGCCCGCCTTGCCACCCCGCGCAAGCACAAAGGTATACGCCATTCCCCCTCCAATCAGAATGCGATCGACCTTCTCTATTAAGTTCGTGATCACCGGTAGCTTGTCCGAGATTTTTGCGCCTCCGAGAATGGCGACAAACGGTCGCTCAGGGGCATCAAGCACTCGGCGAAATGCATCGATCTCAAGCTGTAACAACAATCCCGCCGCCGACGGTAGCAGCCGCGCGGGTCCAGACACCGAGGCATGATCGCGATGGCAAACACCAAATGCATCGTTGACAAACACATCGCCGAGTGCGGCGTACTTCGCCGCAAGAGTGGCGTCCCCTTTGGTCTCCCCTTCGTGGAAGCGAACGTTCTCCAAAAGCACCACGCTACCCGGGCTCGCCGAAGAGATCGCTGCGGCAACAGAGGCGCCGACACTGTCGTCTAACTTAAGAATAGGTCTCGACAGGAGCTCACCCAAACGGACACCGAGAACATCAACTCGCATGCTCTCGACAATCTCCCCACTGGGACGGCCGAGGTGGCTCATCAAAACAGGCAGTCCACCGGCGTCGAGCACAGCCTGAATCGTTGGCAGGGCCGCGCGAATGCGCGTGTCGTCTGTGATGGCACCAGCACCATCACGAGGAACATTAAAGTCCACGCGCATTAGAACGCGCTTTCCATTCATGTCGAGAGTACCCAGACCAGCTTTATTCAGATTCATAGTTTTGCTACCGAGAAACGTACCTATTTGAAAAGAGGGGCCAACCTAGTTTAGGCTGACCCCCCGTCTTTTGAGAAACCCGCGTGGCCGATTACTCGGGTGCCGTCACGACGGCCGGCTCCGTCGGAGCCACCTTCGTCACTTTTTTGGCGACCTTCTTGGCGACCTTCTTGGCGGCAGCCTTCACGGGAGCCTTCATGGCGTGCGCTTTTTTCATCAGCTCGACGACACGGTTGGAGTAGCCCCATTCGTTGTCATACCAGCTCACAACTTTCAGCATACGCTTGCCCATCACCATGGTGCAGCCTGCGTCAAAGATCGAGCTGTGCGGGTTGCCGATGATGTCCGAGCTGACAATCGGGTCCTCGGTGTACTCGAGAATGCCCTTCATCGCACCCTTAGAAGCTTCCTTCATAGCTGCGTTGACTGCTTCGATAGTGACGGGCTTTTTCGTTTCGACGACGAGGTCGACAACGGATCCATCCTTTACGGGGACACGCATCGAGCAGCCGTCGAGCTTGCCTGCAAGTTTGGGCAGCACCACACCAACGGCGCGGGCGGCGCCTGTTGTTGTCGGGATGATGTTCTCCGCAGCAGCACGTGCCCGGCGCAAATCGGAGTGAGGCAAATCGAGAATAACCTGATCGTTCGTGTAGGCGTGCACGGTGGTCATCAGGCCACCGACGATGCCGAACTTATCGTTTAGGACCTTGGCAATCGGGCCAAGGCAGTTGGTGGTGCACGATGCATTGGAGATGATGCGATCGGTTGCCTTCAACTTGTCGTCATTTACGCCAAGGACGATCATGTTGTCGATCTTGTCCTTCGGCGGAACGGTGAGGACAACCTTCTTGGCGCCGGCATTGATGTGCTTCATGCAGTCCGCCTGGCTCCGGAAAATACCCGTGGCCTCAACTACAAAATCCACCTTGTTGGCGGCGTGGGCCAGGTTGGCAGGGTCGCGCTCGGAGGTAATCGCGATCTTCTTGCCGTCGACTTTGATCCAACCCTTGCCCGAGCTGACTTTGCCATCGAAGCGTCCGTGGACCGAGTCGTACTTCAGAAGGTGTGCGAGGGTCCCTGCGTCGGTGAGATCGTTGATTGCGACGACTTCGACACCGCGGGTTTGGGAAATGATGCGGAAGACGTTGCGACCGATGCGGCCGAAGCCGTTGATGGCGATACGCATGACTGTTGTTCTGATTGGAGGGACTTTGGAGATGCTGAAGGGGGGTTGAGCCCAAAAATGCAGGCCCAGCGTGCCTGCCCTTGGGGTTTTCTTCGAAAGTCGGGGAAGTCAGAAAATCACCGATAGGAAATCGCATATGCTAAATCCAAGACCGTGCGGGACCAAAGTCCTCGACCTACAAAGAAGCTTTCACCGAAGTATATCTTTCCGGTGGAAACGGGCGCAGAGACTAACCCCAATCACCGATTCAATCAATCGCCAGCCTCCACGATCGACTTGAACTCCCCCTCTCAAAATCCAAAAAACCAACCCTTGCCGGGTTTGCGCTCCAAGCTCTGGCTACCGTCCCAGACCCCTTGGGCGGACCGCTGGACTCGCCTTGCAGGACGCCTTGAGATCGCTCCCAACACACCGGTCCTAATCGCGCTCTCGGGGGGCGCCGATAGCGTGTTGCTCACCCATCTCCTAAGCGCCGCTAGGCCACCCGCAAATGCGCGGGCAGTTCACGTAAACCACGGCTTACGTGGCAAGGATGCCCGTGCCGACGCGGAGTTTTGCGAATCCCTCTGCCGTGCTCTTGGGATCCCTTTTGTCGTCAGACATGCTCATCTAGACCCTGCTGCGCCCAATTTGGAGGCGCGTGCTCGCGCTGCGCGCTATCGCATTTTATTGGAAGAGGCGCGCCGCTCCGGCCACACCCACATCCTCACCGGGCACCATGCCGACGACGCACTTGAGACTTTGATGATGCGCTGGTTGCGCGGAACGGGACTCTCCGGACTCGCCGGACTTCGAGAGCGCATTGTCATCCACGGCGACCAGATCGACGATCACGAGATTACGTCGGAGCAGGTCCCCCACGACCTAAAACCCGTCACGGTCTTGCGACCGTTGATCGCTATGCGGCGGGAAGAGGTCCGCAGTATCTTGCGTGATCGCGGAACGATTTGGCGCGAAGATAAATCCAACGCCGACCCGCGCTTCACGCGAAATCGACTGCGCAACCGCCTGATTCCGCTCATCGGCGAGCACTGCGGTGAAGAGGGGCTCTCCAACCTCGAAGCCTTCTCCAGCGCTGTCGAATCCTTGGAAGACGACCTCGCCTCAGCTACGGCCCACCTGGGTTGGCGCCCCTCGTCATTCGCCGCCGCTTCGCGCTCACCAGGTCAAAACGATCTTGGAGGCGACATCTCTCGCGCCGACTTAATGGCCCTAGCTCCGGCCCTTCGGCGGCGAGCTCTTTGGCGACTTTTAAGCGAGGGGACGGGACACCCACCCGGGCGCAATCTCTTGGACCTGCTACTCGCGGATTTGGCAAAAGGACATTGCAAGCGCCACGCATTGCCCGGTTCGTGGAACTTGGTACTGCGCGCGCGTGTGATTCAACTGGTACCACCCCACCACCTTCTCAGCGGCTCCACCAACCTTCAAGGACGCCCCTTCGGGCCTCCACCAACCCCCCAGGCGCTACTCCCTTTCATGGAGCCCGATTTCGAGGTCGACTGTCCGCCACGCCAAGGTGAGGCCCCGCGCCCCCATCTCTACTCCAATGAGACTTTCGAGCTCAGCATTCCCGGCATCGTCACATTGCCTGACGGCCGCCGCCTTTCCGCTGAAATCCTACACGCACAATCGGGCGCACCCGTCCCCAAAGGAAGCACGGCGATCTGCCTTGATGCAAAAAACGCCCCCGCACGGCTCTGCGTTCGCTTCCCTAAATCCGGCGACCGCTTTCACCCACTTGGCGCTCCGGGGACCAAACCTCTCCGGCGTTTCCTCGCGGGAGTTGGTGTCCCACGGGAAGAGCGCCCGCGCGTTCCCCTCGTTATGCTCGGCGACGAGATTCTCTGGGTCGTTGGCCTACGCCCCTGCGATCCTCACAAGGTTCGCGAAAATACGACTCGGCGGCTCCTACTGACTTTGCACTCTCCGGAAAGTGCCGAGGCGCCGATTGAGGCGGGCTCCACGCTTCATTCAGAGGTCCCCGATGGCGTGGATGACCTCTTAACAGACGCTGGCTAGCCGAGGACTCGCCCAAAACGGTGACTTCTGAGTCTTTGGCGGGTATTCTAGTCGCCCCGCCGAGGGGTTCAGCCCCACCGTCCCCCCTTGCCTAGCCCTCCTGCCACCTTGCTGTCTGCCGATCACGAAAGCCTGCTAGCCACGAACTATCAAGCCGTCCTCAACCAAGTTGAGAAGGCTTGTGTACGTGCTGGTCGCGATCCCAATAGTGTTCAACTTGTCGCCGTGACCAAGACCGTAGTTCCAGCGGTAGCCAAAGCGCTCGTTCGGCTAGGAGCCACGGAGTTCGGCGAAAATCGACTCCCCACCCTCGACGAAAAATTGGAGAGCTTTCGCGATGGCCCCAAGGCCTGCTGGCACTTCATTGGACAGCTACAGCGCAATAAGGTGAGGCGCGTTATCGAGCGCGCTGATGTGATTCACTCTGTGACCAGCGCGAAGTTGCTAGAGGCCATTGGCCGCATCGCGGGCGAGCTAGACCGCAAGCCGGGGATTTACTTACAGGTCAAACACGATTCGCTGCAAGACGACTCCGCAAAGGCCGGGTTCTCGCCAAGTGAGCTCCCCCAAGCATTTGAAGCGGCTGCGCAACTTCAGGACCAAGGCAAGCTTAAGCTTTTGGGCTTGATGGCGATGGGCCCCCTCGACTCCACTCTTTCGGAGGAGCAAAGGAGAGACCAGGCCAGCCTCGTTTTCCGCGCCAATGCCAACCTTGCTGCAAGCCTTCCAGCAACCCTATTTCACGGCGGCCAAGTGCGCTTATCCATGGGAATGAGCGGAGATCTCGAACAGGCGATCGCAGCCGGTGCCACATGCATTCGTATTGGCAGTGCGCTCTTCCAAGGACTCCCCCCCTCGTGTCGAATTGCTCCAGCCGCTCCCATGGGCGCGCCGAGCACTGAAGACACAAGGAGCACGCTATGAAAACCCGCAGCTTTCAATACACACAAGACGGCATCGAACATCACTTTGCCATGCCCGCCTCGGGCTCCCTCGTCATAGGAAGCGCTCCGGGTCCAGATAGCCCCAATACACTTGCCCTGCAAGGCTCTGGCATCGAAGATTCCCATTGTGTTGTCGGTCACACCAAGTCTGGCGGGTTGGCGATCAAAGTCCTAAGCCAAGCAGCTGAACTCCAAGTCAATGGGGAGAGCACTCGCGCAGCACGCCTACGCACAGGTGACAAGATTGCGATCGGGACGATCACACTTTCGGTTTGTAAAGTCGACGCGGGTTCCTTGAAAGAGGCCGGCCAAAGCGCAGCCCGAGTCACCCCAGCTACCGCGAGCGTGCGCGCTCGCAGCTCTTCGTCAAAGGGAAAACTCCCCGAGCGCATCGGCGGCTTTCGGATCGAGAGGGTGCTCGGCAAAGGCGGCATGGGTGAAGTCCTACTCGCGGTACAAGAGAGCCTTGCGCGCCAAGTAGCACTGAAGCTCTTGAACCCGAAACTTGGCGCGGATGCGGACTTCGTCTCGCGCTTTCAGGCGGAGGCGCGCGCCGCGGCTGCACTCAACCATCCGAACGTCGTGCATGTTTATGACGTTGGTGTTGCCGATGGACGGCACTACCTCGCGATGGAATACATGGCCGGAGGCACATTGGAGGATCGCGTCCGCAAGCAAGGTCCTCTGGGCTGGGCAGAGGTCCAGCACGTCTTGAGAGAAACGGCAAAGGGACTGGCCTACGCAGAAGACCGGGGCATCGTTCACCGCGACATCAAGCCAGACAACCTGATGATCGACGGCGCGGGTGCGATCAAACTATCGGACCTTGGTCTAGCCACGGGGAATGAGGCCGAAAGTGTCGACGGGAAAATTCTTGGGACTCCACATTTTATGGCGCCGGAGCAGGCGCGTGGAGGGGTTGTCGACCACCGTGCCGATCTGTACGCCCTGGGCGCGACGGCTTGGAGATTGTTGACTGCCAAGACTCCCTTTGAAGGTGAGACGACACGAGACATTTTGCGCGCCCACTTCACCGAAGACGTGCGCCCTCCAAGTTCGATTATTCCCGGGATCCCCGCATCTCTCGACGCAATCATCCTAAAGCTGATGGCGCGTGCCCCCGAGGACCGCTTCTCCTCTGCTCGGGCACTCTCGCTCGCTATTGCAGAGGGCATGCCAAATGCCGCTGCCCAAACGAAGTCAAAGCTCCCCCTTGTGGCCGTCTCCGCTCTTGTTGTCGTCGCAATCGCTTTTGCCGCATTCAAAGGCGACAGCGAGGATCCTAAAAATCAGCCCGTAAAGCCCGGCGTGGTCAACGTCGAACCCCGCGAACAGAATCTGCCGGGGGTGTTCCCCGAGATGCCAAAGGTCATCACCGATGACGGTTCGGCCAAGGCGGTTGCAGGCGGCTCTGATGATGCACTGAAGAACCTTGAGAACCTCGCCGAGCAGGCTTACCGAGGACTTCAACTCATCGAAGACCCGACGGCTCGCATGACAGCCCTCACCGACCTCGCAACGTCCTTTCAGGGGACAAGTGTTGCCACGGAAGCGCTGGTCGAGCGCGAGACCCTCAAAAATGCACTGAAGGCTGCCGAGGCTGCGGCCGCGGTCGAAGCCGGTAGATTGTCGGACATCCTTTCGGTGTTTACTGTCGTCGTAAACCAGGCCGAGAAGACGGCAAGCGGAGCCCCTGTGGATCCCGACGGGCTACTTGCCATCCTCTTGGATTTAGTGGGACCGGGAGATCTCGAAAGCGCCGTAAAATTCGAAGCAGAACGCGACAACCGCTTGGCCTCAACACTCTCGCTTGCCAGCTCCTACGCAGACTCGGAATTGGCCTCTGCGGATGCCTTGGCGGAGAATGGAGACTTTCCGGGCTACCGCGGAAAGCTAGGGGCACTGCTTCCGTACTTCGCGTTGACTAGCCTGGAGGGTGATCTGGCAGCGAACGGCGATGCTCCGAATGAAGGCGAGCAGGGCCGCATTGAGCCGACAGGAAGCGAGACCGTTGAGAGCCACTCCGGCCAAACCCTACCCCCTCAAAACGATCCCGGAGCCTTCGAGGAGAGCACTGACCAGCAGGAATGGCGAAGTCGTCTCAACCCGATCGGACTAGACAATTTCTTGGCCCAACACCTCCGAACGGCCGAGCTGCTAGCGGGTTCGGAGCTAAGAGAAATCGCCTATTTACAGGCGCTCGGAAGAAGCGACCAAGCGAGTATGGCTACGGTCTTTTCTCCAACGGGTCCCAAGTCATTTGAGAGCTTGTTGGCTCAAATGAAGCTCGCGGATGCCGCTGCACTGCTCGACTCCGTTCTACCCAAGCTAAAAACTCCGGCTAGCAGACTTGCGGTTCAGACCCTGTCGAGTGAACTCAAGTCGGGAGCCATGGCCCATGCCCTTTTGGTCAAGACGTTTGCCGCGGGAGAGTGGAAGCGCAACACCCTTCCCGACCCCCGAGGCTCTTCGAAGGAGGCATCCTCAATCGACAAGTCTGGAGTCACACTTGGCACAAGGGAAGGGACCAAGGTCATCACTTGGGACCAATACTCCGTTCAGCCAGACCTAGTGGACAAGCTCTTCCGCAACCGCCTGGACCGCGAGTTCACGCTGGTTGAGGAGCAGGGTATAGCTTCGCTTTGCCGTGTAGCCGCTGTCTTGCATGCTCTATCAGAAGCCGACCGAATCCTAATCCCAGAGCGGCTTCGGCGCTTCGAGACAGGTGACGTCGAGTCCATGCTGCAAGGGTTTCAAACAGCAAACGATTG
Source organism: uncultured bacterium (assembly GCA_937896235.1). Taxonomy (GTDB): domain Bacteria; phylum Planctomycetota; class UBA1135; order UBA1135; genus CALBMX01. The sequence continues at coordinate 44,403 of CALBMX010000032.1, read as the reverse complement.
GGCGGTTTCCGATCTTGCCGTTGCCGAAGCCAATACACGCGAGCTCAGTGCAGCCACTGTTCTTGGGCGTGCACTTCTCGCGAGAGCAGAAGGCAAGCCAAGTATTGCAAGCGCACACCTTAAATACCTCTTGGATAGTTTTCACGACAGCCTACTCGTGCTTTTGCTCTCCGATGGCAGCGACCGGCACCTGGACTAGCCTTCACACCATCGACCCCGTCCGCGTCACGAGCTCTCCCTTCCGCCGCCAAGCCAATCGCCAACCACCATGTCTGCCCCCTCTGCTGATGCGCCACCTTTGGACTTAGCCGTCCTCACTGCAGTGGCATCCCTTCGCGACGCCGACGTCCCCAACCCGGACATCTTGTGCCTTCTAGGAACGGGGATCGACGTACTCCCCAGTGAGCTTGTCGAGGAGCTAAAGAGTGTCAGCCTTTCCGACATACCCGGAGTCCCGGAGATGTGGCGAGGGTGCGTGCTTGGCTACGGATCCGTGCTCTCCAAAGATTCCCATCGGGCGACCGTTTGGGTTCTCGAGGACGTGGGGCTCGATACACCGGAAGCTCCTCACGCGTCTGCCGAACCCGCATTTGCAACAGGGTTTCCCTGCTGGATGGCTGCGTTTGCCGGCGCCACACTCCTCATCCACACAAGTGCGGCGGGAGCACTCGTTGGCGCCAATATCCAAGCGGGACAGCTTGCTGTAATTCGCGATCACATCAACTTGTCTGGGGCCTCTCCCTTGCACGCACTTGGGGAGAGTAAGCTCGGACCACTCTTCCCCGACGTCTCCCAGTTGCACTCGCCATGCCTGCGGAGAGAGGCATTGGACTTCGCTCTTGGCGAGGGGCTCGAGCTCATGGAGGTGGTTGTAGCCTGTGCTGCCCCCGTCTCCCTTGCCACTCCCGCGGAGCGCGATTGGTTTCGAACGGCAGGTGCGGACATCTGGATCCAGGGGATCGCAAACCCGCTCTTGGCCGCGGCGCACGCTGGCCTCAAAGTACTCGCACTTACCGCAGTGACCGCTGACAGCGGGCACACCACGGACATCCCAGCTATGCTGGCCGCGTCCAGTGATGCGGCCCCCCGCATGTCTGCTCTGATCGCCGGAGTCTTTCCAGCGGCCGTAAGCTTCGCCTCGCGAACAGGCCCCACCAAGGGGAACGCGTGACCGCTCCAAGGATCGCCGTTCTCGTTTCTGGAGGTGGCCGGTCGCTGGAGAACCTAGCAGAGCTCATCGCGGCCAAGAAACTTGATGTTGAGATCGGCCTAGTTCTCTCTGATCGGCCCAACTCTTTCGCCTTGGAGCGTGCGGCAAGACTAGGCATTCCTAACGCGGTCATCGCGCGCGCGGATTTCGACAGCCACCAGTCCTACTCAGCAGCCGTCTTTGGCGCCATTGAAGAGAGCGGCGTGTCGGACGGAAAGGAGCCCGTCTCGCTGGTTGTTCTCGCTGGATTTCTCCGCCTCTTGCTCTTAGCCCCTGGCTGGGCTGGTCGGGTGATCAACATCCACCCCGCCCTACTGCCCGCATTCGGAGGAAAGGGTTATTACGGTGACTATGTTCACGCAGCTGTTCTCAAGCGAGGCGTGCAAGTCACCGGATGTACCGTGCACTACGTCGACGATGAGTACGACAACGGAAAGGTACTTCTGCAGCGCTGGATCGCAGTCCCCAAGGATGCAGATGTAGGCACACTAGGCAGCTTAGTTTTCGACGAGGAAAAAATCGCGCTGCCCGAATCGATCCGGATGCACTACGCCAACCTCGAGTCGTAGCTACGGGACCGACCTAAGCTTCCGAGAGAGTCGTGCCGCTCGCGCATCGAGCTCCTTAGAAAAACGTGTTCCCGCCCGAGGCCCATGGCGCACGGCTACCGCCCTGGCGCGCTCACAGGCCTCGAGAGCTGCATTCAAATCGTGCCGTTTGTGCTCCAAGAGCTTTGCCAGCTCGACTTCGATCCGCGCAGTGAGAAAATCCTCATCGCTACTCACCAGCTGTTCGTACAGTTCGAAAGAATCCGAACCGGCCAATCGGTGAGCATCCGCAAACCAAAGAGCCAACTTCCGCGGTAAGGACGCCCCACCGAGTTGCCGCTCGACCTCGACTAAAAGACGCGCCTCCTCATTGCGGTCCGAGCGATCTCTTGCAAGTTTTGCGAGCCCAATCAGCTTCGCCAAGAGTGGGCCCTCAAGGGCGGCTCCGTCGGGCCGAGTCCCGAGTGCTGCCCGACCAAGATGCGCCGTCAGCGTGGCCAAAGACCAGACGTCATCTGCGTTATGGCGAAAGACGTGCTCCAACAGGTGAGGCCGACTCCCTAAATAGTCAAACCAAGCTTCGGGAGCGAATGCACCCGAGAGGTCGTCCGCGCGCTTGAGCCCACAAAGCTCGCGCTCCATGGTGCTCAATTTACCGTTGGCATATCCCTGCCCATTCAGCGGCACGGCTTCACCAGGCCCCCTCCCAGGGCTGAATTGATCCCAACCACCTCGACGGCAATAAAGCCGATTGAGGGGATGATACAAGTCCAAATGCGGTAAGCCGTCAAAGGGAGGCTCGATGCGGTGCAGACGCATCTTGTCCTCCAGTCGGTGGCGGTCAAAGGACTTGCCAAAAAACGACACCAATGCGGCTGCATTGCCAATTCGCCGAGAGACTTCAGCAAGTAGTGCTGCCTCTTCACCGGGATCGCGGAGAAACCCCTGCCACAGTTCAAAATCATCCCCATCAAAGCGACCAAGGGCAACCATAAACGGCCACGTCCCCACGCCGCCCCCAAGCCCCGTCGTTTCGATGTCGAGGTAGACCGCGCGGGCCCCATCAAAGTCTCCCAAGTCGGCATCTCGAACGAGAGGCGCAATGGACTCGCCTCTAATGTCTTCCGCCCATTCGAGCGGCCAATCGCCATGGAGGTCACTCTTTGGCCGTCGAACAATTCGAGCAGCGAAGACCCCTCTATCCCCCGTGAACTCTTCGATACCGGCAGGTATCCCGGTGCAAAGGGGAAGGTCCGGCCGCGCGGGGGGAAGACCATTCACTCCATCTGACACCTGGCGCGCGCGCTCCGAAGTCCCCACCTCGCCGATCCCTTTGAGCTTGTGCCGCAGCCAAACGGGCATCCCCGATGGTGGCGGCTTGGCCTCCCTATTATGCGCCTCACACTCATTACGGTTCTCAGGGGTCAGCCCACTGAGTTCCGGAACTTCGTAGGGAAGCGCGGGCGAACCTTTGGCCTGTTCGCGCCGCAACCTGCGCAGTCGCTCGGAAAAAGACTCAGCGCCCATCACTTCCCAAGTCCTGCTCCTCATTTGGCGTCGGGTCTTCAGGACCAAGATCAGCGACGGGCAGCGGGCGCTCTCCCGTTAGGAAGTGCTCGAGTAAGATCTCCACGGCCCGCTTGCCTTCGGGCCCGGACTCTTCGGGAGGCCCGACACAAGCTGGACAGCCGTAGCTACATTCGCAGTGCCGCAAGACATCAATGGCTGCGCGAAAGACCTCGTCCCATGCGTCAAAAAACAAGCGCACCAAACCGATACCACCATGATGACGGTCGAATAGGAAGAGTGCGGGCCTGTGGAAATGTCCTGATGCCAGCTGTGCACTCACCCCTAAATCAGCGCTCTTGCAGCGCAGAAACAGTGGCGCCACACGTTTGAGCAGACCGCCCAAGGCGTGCCAAGTTGCACCGCGATCAGCGAGGAGGTCTTCTCCTTCGAGAAGCCGGGCCAAGCTCTCATTCGATACGGTAAGGACAAAGCTATCCGTATCGAGCTCCTCTGGTGGTAAATGGATATCCTCGGCTCCCACATTCTCACGGGTGTAGAAGCGTATTTTTTTATAGAGAGTCGCCAGCGTGGTCACATGAACCTCGCCATGCCAAATAGAGAAGTCCTCTTCCGGCGCATCGACTAGTCCTCGTCGCTGGTGCTCCTCAAACCGGAGCACGCGCACCTCGACCTCGGTGTGGGCATCCGTGAAGTAATCACTATCTACCTTGCGCGCGTAAGCTCGGCGATTTTCGTAGTCAAACTTTTCGACTTTCCAAGTCTCGCCTTCGACTTGGTAAATCGCGCCCTGGTGAACGGCAGTGATTGATCCTTCTCGGTCGACCTCCCCAATAGCATTGCCACTTTCAACATCAAAAATAACAACGTTGTCCGGCTCATTTCCAGAGAGGGAGACGTCGCCTGCGGGATATGCGTCCTGCGTAAAGTACCACGTATTTTTAGACTTCAAGAGGAAGCCTGACTCCTCGGTGAAGTAGTCCAAGATGTCCACGACATGCGGAGAAGGTCCAAAATCACGCACGACCTCGACCCCACTTTGGGGATCCACCTCGGATCGAAAGGGTAGCTCGAATGCGGCGCACTTTATCTGCTCGGAGAGGATCACAGGGTTGTCCGGGTCGACCCCCAGACGCTCCCGTGGTGCATCAAATAGGTATTCGGGATGGGCGCAGAGATATTGGTCGATCGGATCCGAGCGCGCGATCATCACCCCCAGACTCGACTTGCCGCGCCGCCCCACGCGGCCGATTCGTTGCCAGAAGGATGCTTGGCTCCCCGGATATCCGACAAGGACCGCAACATCCAAACTCCCGATATCTATTCCGAGCTCCAGAGCGTTTGTTGTCACGACTACTTTCACGCGACCTTCACGAAGGTCGTTTTCGATCTCGCGGCGAAGTCCGGGAAGGTACCCACCCCGATAGCCGCGCACTTCGGAGGCGTCGAGTCCCATGCGACCCGCGCACTCCTTGAGGTAGCGTGTCAGCACCTCGACCCCCGTACGGCGATTGCAAAAAAAGATCGACTGATGGTCGGGACCAACAAGCGTTAGCGCGATGCGACGCGCCTCTTCCAACGCGTTTTTGCGGAGCCCAGCAACGGGATTCACCATCGGCGGATTGTAGACACCCAAGATCCTCTCTCCGGAGGGAGATGCGTCCTCGTCAATGAGAGTCACTTCGCGACCAGCCAACAGTGCTCCGTGCATTTGGGCATCGCGCAGCGTTGCCGACGAGAGAAGAAATTTTGGATCTGCGCCGTAGTGATTTGCGATCCGTCGCAACCTGCGCAAAACGCCGGCAACGTTAGAGCCAAACACTCCGGAGAGGGTATGAACCTCGTCGATAACCACATGGCTTAGGTTGGCAAAGAGGTCGGCCCACTTCGAGTGGTTGGGCAGGATCCCTTGGTGAAGCATCCAAGGGTTGGTCAAGATAACCTGCCCGCGCTCGCGCAAGGTGCGCCGGACGCTGGGGGGCGTGTCTCCGTCATAGGTATAGGAGTGCCAATCCTCGCCGAGCTCCTCGATGCGGGCGTTGAACACCTTGGACTGATCTTGCGACAGAGCTTTCGTTGGAAAAAGCCAGAGGGAGCGAGCGCGTCCGTTGGTCTCTAGCAGGCGCTGCATGACCGGTAGCGTGTAGGCGAGCGTTTTCCCCGAGGCCGTCGGGGTTGTAATCAAGACGTCCTGCCCATCGAGGGCCGCTCGAATCGCGCGGGCTTGGTGTCCGTACAACCCCTCGTACCCCTGGCGCTTAAGGACGTCGACAAGCCGTGAATCCAGGTCACTGGGAAACGGTTCCAGCTGCACCGGCCGGGCGGGCAATCTACGCCAGTGGCTGAAGCTATCCCGCAGCTCAGGGTCGGCCTGCAGTGCCTCCACGACGTCCTCTATCTCGCGACCAGAGCGCGAACGGCGCGCTCCACCGCTTTCCAAACTCGGCTCTAGCAGGCCCTCTCCCGTTCGGTTTTTGTTCGGCATCCAGCCAACATACGCCTCACTCTCCGTTAGGGCAAGGCCCTAACGGAACTTAGCGCTCACCTTTAAAAAGTGCATCTAAAGAGGCCCAAAGACCCGGAAAGAGAAGGGCGCGACCTCGGTCGGGCTCCCCTTCACCCGCTTGAGTTTCACAGGGATCCATGCCACCGGTACCGTTTCCAACGACAAACCGCACCTGCCCAGCCGCGCGGCCACGCGAACCGGGGACAGCATCAATATTGAGCTGTACTTCAATTCCATCTAAGAGAGAAGGTCGCTCGTCGAGCTCCCACCCCAGCGCCTTCATCGACCGCAGTCGATCCATCACAAGCCCAAAAGCACGGTCTTCCTCACTTTGGCCTTGGCGGATCCACTTGCCAGTTGCCGTACTCCGCGCGAACACCAAGATTTCATCACCGCGTTTCAACTCGACAGAACCCAAAGTCAGCTCTTCGACTTGATGTACGCGGCGATCCAAGAAGTGTTCTGCACCCGTTGTTAGGAGGTCCCGAATCGATGCGGCGACTTCGACACAAACTCCATCTCCGAAGCGCCGAAACAGTATCCCCGTCGAGCCCTCTCGCGGAGAGGGGTCTGGAGCAAAATCGCCCCCCGAACGCATCCCATACATCTCCACGGTCAGGCTCTCCCCAACCAGCAGGGGAGGCAGCTCAACAGCGGGCCGTAAAGCACCGAGTTCGGCTTGCCTAAACTGCTTCAGGAAATCCAAAGCGATATCATCGGCGGCTGGAAGCCTGTCCAGAGAATTACCGCCTGCAGTTCTTCCAGAGACAAACCACTGATCGACTGCCCCCTCATGAACGTGTTCGAGCTTTACCATCCGGCCACCCGCTGTGTATTCGAAGGAGTCCGCCTCGACTAGGATGCCACGCAAGATGCGATAGTCAAAAAAGGACGAGGCCGGTCCAGCCGCCAACATGACCTTGTTGGAAGCAACCTCAAACACAGTTGGACGGCCGTCAATACGGCAGAGCCAAATCGCATTATCGGGCGAAAAACCTTGGAGAGCGGACGCCTCCCGCTCTTCCGGTGTTCTAGCGAATTCGATGTGATGACGGGCTCCGTTTGCGGAGTGGAGATCGATGACAACCTCGGGATCATCAAAACCAAAAAGGCCGGGGATCTGGGCGCTCTCTGCATAGAACCCAGTGCAATCCAAATTCGCCAAGGTTGTTAGCAGCATGGTCAGCGCCTGCGGATCGATGCGTCCCTCCACGGGCTCGGTGAGTCGCCATCCGAGCTTATCGGAGATAAAGTTCAGATTGAGTCCCTCCCACGATTCACCGCGCAAAAGGGGATTCGGAACCTTGGGTTTGGGCGGGCCGAGGACAGCCTGTGCCCCCAGTGAAATCTCGGTGGTAATCCACTCTGGACCCGTTCTCTCGAAGGCCACGATATCCTCAGCCTGAAAGCGAAGGATTTCCTTGCTGCGGTAGTCGGGAATGAAGCGCTGGAAAATGGACTCCAAAGTTCTCGAGACGCGGAGGACCCTTCGCTTGCCGTCTGGGCCCGTTGAGGCCAGGAACATCCGCGCGGGATTCAGATCGGGATCGCCTAACTCAATCCGCCATGTCCCTCCAGGGTCGCCACTCTTTGACTCGGAGAACGTCAGGTCGCAAATGGCAAAGGCCGGCTCGAGTCCGGCCGCCTCCGAGGTGACATCATGAACTTCGATGCCGCGCGTCTGGCTCAATGTCCGGAATAGAAGGCTGAGAACACTCGTATCTGCGGGCCAGGCAATGGGGTCGGTCAGGTACCAGCGGCCCGCGCGATCCCTCTCCATCGAGACCTGGACTCCATTGCGAAGGTTATCGATACGAAGCATCTTCAACCGATCTAAATCGGTGGCCTCCATCCCAGCCAAGATGAACGCACTCTGTCCAAGCTCGGAAACGATCCTCTCGTCTTCGATTTTCTTGTCGTCATTCCACTGGGTCAGTCCGAATAGCACTCCGACGACAACCAGCAGAATAAGAGTCCCGCGGCCGTGCATTAGGAGCGCCTCCGCCAAGCGAGTAGAGCGCCAACCAATGCGCAGAAGCCCGGCACCCCCCACCATGCGAAGCGGCGCAGGCCGATGATCTCCGAACCGCGCGCAACATCGACCATCGTACGCTCCTCGCGATGCCTGCGCACTCGCACGTTGAACTCGCGCTCGGCAAGCCAGTTGAAGCTGTTCATGAGGAAGTCACGGTTGAAATCGAATAGTGCATTGGAGGCAAATTCAGAGCACGCGACACCTAAGACACGCGCTCGCTCCGGGGGGCTCTCAAAGTCGGCCACTTCGCTATTTGCCCTTTCGCCCACCGGAAATTCGGAGCTCATTGCTATGCGTACAGCAACCGTTGGCTCTTCGATACCGGGACTCCAATTGTACTGACCAGCCTCATCTGGATAGTCCAGCCAAAACGTGTACCCGCTGCCATGACCGCGGGTGGTAACCAAGTCCAAAAGGACGCCACCTTGGGGAGCCTGTCCGCGATCGAAGGAGCGCGAGAGAGAGACGCGCACCTTGCGTGCAGCTTCCCAGATGGGTTTGGTCACAGGGTGAGTTGCACTAAGCCCCGACCCACCATCGCCGATAGTGAAATCGGCGCAGTCCGGATCGCCGACCATCGCCGTGCCTCGGTCCGGGTCTACGACAGGCATACAGGCAAACCCCTTCTGCGCCAACATGCCGTATCCTCGAAGAAGCTCTCCCATCGACCCCGGACCATCAAAGAGGCGCTTGCCCGGGACCACGAATAAGCGGCCGCCCCGTTCAACATAAGCCCGAACGAGCTCGAGCTCTTCAGGAGCGAATGCGTCCTCGGGTGCGATGATCGCCAACACCGTCACTTCATCACGAATCGGCCCATTGAGGCCAGCATCCCAAACCCCGACATCAAACCCGTCGCCCGAGAGTTCACGGGCGAACTGGCCTAGTCCAAGTGCTTCTAAGCTCTCCGTGTCACGCTCGCCATGTCCGGAAGAGAAAAGGACTAGCGGACGAGTAGCACTGTTGACCTTGAGCAGCCCCTCCACAAGTGCCTCTTCCCCTTTGAAGGTGCGAACGGCATAGGATGTTCGGGACTCGTCAACCGGCTGAATTTCCGCGATGTCCGGGAGCAGTCGAATGAGCGCGTGCCGATCGCCTTGCGCGAGAACAATACTTTGCTCCACGGCATCGAGCTCTTGCATTTTGGTGCGCACTGCTGTGAGGTCGGACAAGTCGTGAACGACGAATTCGAAGTTGTCCGCATTCAACTTCGACGCGACCAAGAGGAGGTCGATCATCCTCTCTTGCGCCTCGTTAACAGCTGCCCCCGCACGGCTGTTCTCATTGCGAAAAAAGATATTGGCGACAACGGGGCTTTGCAGGTTCTCGAGCAGCTCTTCCGTAGTCTCGTCCAGTGTGTTTCGCCCGACTTCCGACAGGTCAAAACGCATACGGAAGCGCCCCTCCTCGGCAAGGCTTAGCACGAAGTAAAGGACCCCAATGGCAGCAACCGAGAGGAGCGTAACACCGACACCTAGGTAGAGGCGCCTGCGACCTGGAGACAAGGAGGGATCGATCCACTTCATGACCACATCCTCCGACCCTCGACAATCCTTGTTGCAGCGAACAGGAAGAGCCCCGTCCAAGCGACAAAGAAGATGATGTCAGCGGAGTCGAGAGCCCCACGCATAAACGAAGTCTGCAAGTGAAGGAGCACGTTCAATTTGTTCGCAAGAGCTTTGACAAGGCCGCCAATCGTTCCTCCCAGAGCTCCCGCCCCCATTGGCAAAAGCAAGATGGTGATGTTGAAAATGAATCCAAGGAAAGCGGCTAAGAGCGGAGTCGAGGACATGGCGCTTGCCACCATGCCAAGAGCTGCAAAAAGGGCCGAGACCAAGACGGCACCAAGATATCCAAGGCCCAGCTGCCCCCAATCCGGGGAGACACCTTGGATTTCCAAGACGAGTCCGTACATAGGGACGACGGACCAAAGGACGGCCAGAAAGAGGACAACCGCTAGGTGTTTTCCGAGCACGACCGCACCATCGGTCACAGGCGCCGTAAGAAGAAACTCCAGCTGCCCGCCTTTCAACTCTTCGCTGATACTGCGCATCGTCAAGAGCGGCGGTAGTGTGATCATCAACATCCAATACGCACCGCTGGAGCCGAGCAAGAAGTTAAACGTGCCATCGACGTCTCCGCCATTCCCCATGAGAGCGGCGACACAAAGGAAGCCGTTCAGACTGACGGCAGCCACTAGAAGCACCCACGCCAATGGAGTCAAAAAGAGGCCAGTCACTTCGCGTCTCAAGATCGCAGAAAAACCGTTCACGCTTTGACCTCCACGATCTCTCGGTAATCTGGAGCTCTCTCCGAGGGGGAGTCCAGGCCGTCCTCAGCGGAGCCCGTGGCCAGGCGCCCGAAAAGCTGCTCCAAGCTTGGCTCGTGCCAAGATAGCTCGCTCAAAATCCAACCGCGGGCGGACGCCAATAAGCCAATGGATGCAGATGGGTTTTTCTCCACTCGCACTAGGGCCTCAATCGACTCCCCCGCCTCGCGAACGAAGACAGCGCCTTCGCGCTTTTTGTCTTCGCCGGAAAGCAAACCTTGAAGGTCTTCCTTTAGAGCATTGGGCTTGGCGCTTGCCGCAGCAACAACCAACTTGAGATGCGAACCACCTAACTTGGCCAGCAGCTCGGCTTTGGTGCCGTCGGCGACCTTGGTTCCGTGATGCAGCAAAATCAAGCGGCCCGCAACCGCCTCGATCTCGGGAAGAATGTGGCTCGAAATCATCACCGTATGCTCCTCCGCAAGTTCGGCAATCAACTTTCGAACGCCGACCCGCTGCAGTGGATCCAAGCCGCTTGTTGGCTCATCGAGGATCAGAACTTCGGGCTCGTGCAACAAGGCAACGGCGATTCCAACGCGCTGTCGCATACCCTTGGAGAGCTTGCCCACAAGGCTTCGCGAGCGGTCGCTTAGGCCAACTCGATCGAGGACCTCTTCACTGCGCCGCTTGATCTCAGACCTCTTCATTCCAAATAGACGGCCCTGGAAGGCCAGCATCTCGGAAACGCGGTGCTCGCGGTAAAGGGGGACTCCCTCTGCCAAATAACCGATGCTGCGGCGCACCTTTAGCGACTCCGTAAGCACGTCGTGGCCCGCAATCTTTATGTTGCCACTCGTCGCGGGAAGATACCCGGTGAGCATTCGCATCGTGGTGGACTTACCGGCGCCGTTTAGGCCCAGAAAGCCGACGACCTCGCCGCGTGTGACTTGGAAGGTGAGGTCTTCCACTGCGGTCAAAGCGCCAAAGCGGCGCGTAATCTTTTGTACGTCGATCATAGAAGGTTAGGAGATGGGGCCCGGACGATACCCGAGGGCCGCCGACGAGGCCACCTATTAGGCAAGAGTCCGGGCCCTCGTAACGTTTTACGTGGGCCCGGACTGAATTTTGCTTCCGGATTGATGCCGGCTGGCTGGATATGGGCGCTACTCGCCCTCTTCCAAGTCGGGGACGGAGATTGCAATGGCGATAGTCATCGTGGACTCCGTTGTACTATTCGTGATTGTCTCTCCGCCATCGCGTCCGGCGCGAATGGACTCCGTCTCCACAGTTGCGCTGGATTCCGCCTCTAGGGCAACCGGCCTGCCAAGATCGACGGAGAAGTACAACTTCCCTTCGATCTTTAGGATACCTGTACCGCCGAGTGCGGCCGCAGGCTCGGCACCCATTGCGGAGAGCTCATCCGCATCTCCTCCGCGGCGGCCGCCGCCCGTGCGGGCCGGAGGGTCCGGGATGTCGGCCTCGCCTTCAGCCGAGAACTCGATCACGTAGCAGGAGGCTCCTTCGACTTCCTCAAGCTCGCTAGCAAGTTCAGCTTCGCCTTCCCATACGGTATCGAGGAACAACTTGGCAAAGCTGGATTCCGGGCGACTCATTCGTCCACCCCATCCGCCGCCACCGCCGCCCGGGCCACCCTCGGGGCGCTCGAAAGGCACGGGCGGGAACAACTGTGCGTCAAGGTCAAATCCCAAGGCGCTCATGAGAAGTGCGCCGTCAAATTCCCAGGTCGCGCCGAGCTCAACTTCGCCTTCTGGAAGGAGAGCATCCAAACCAAGCGCAAGCGAATGACCTTCAAGGAGAGCCTCGTCATCCGGCTCGGCTCCATCGACAACGGCGACGGTGAGCTCCCCCTCGTCATCCAGTGAGATTTCAATCGAAACGCCCTCTAGCGGACCGTTCGTTGTGTTCTCCATTTCCTCTCCGCCCATCGACCGCACACTGATGCCTTCCAAGATGTCAAAGGTGCGGGTAACTTGCGTCGGCGCGCCATCTTTCGCAGCTGAATAGACATCGATGATAGAAGTCGATCGCAGCTGTGTAGAGGGACCACCCATACGGTCGCCCATATCGATCTCCTCGCCATCGCGAACCATGGAGAACGCGACGCGCTCGGACTCATAGGTCACGGTGGTATCCGTTTGAAGGGCGAGCTCTTCCGTGTACTTGGTACGCAGCGTGACAGCTTCGTTCTGTCGGGGCTGCAGCGTGGAGAATAGTCCAAGGGCAAGAACACCGATGGGCAGGAAGGAAAAGTGACTTGTTTGAGACATAACTCCTCAAAAGTTAGGGGGAGGCCTAGAGGCCCGGTGGAAGACAAATCTGATCTCTGCAGCTTAGACCAAGATGGGCCCGCCGCAATAGTTGTACAGAAGAACCCATAACCGCCGAGGCCCAACGGCGTTCCGTTGTTCCTCAGGGCACCTTGGCAAAGGTCATGTAAGGCCGAATCCCAGCCCGAAACGATTCAGAGCGGGGATTACTTGAGGAAGTCTTCCCAGATGCCTATATCGAATCGCCCGTTCGAATCCCCTACCGCGCGAACCATCCCTGGGGTGTTGTAGGACATCGCAATATTTCCATCCTTGTCGATCCCAATCACGCCTCCCTCTCCCTCTTTGAGTACGCCGTGCACAACTTGATCGGCTGCTTCAATCACATTGATCCCAAGGTACTCCACGCGCGCCGCTATATCTCTCGCGACACCGTGTCGAATGTACTCCTCGCCTACGCCCGTGCAGGAGATTCCACAGGTCTTATCATTCGCATAAGTTCCCGCACCGATGATAGGCGAGTCCCCGATGCGACCAAAACTTTTCCCAGTCAGCCCACCTGTTGAAGTGCCCGCTGCCAGGTGTCCCTGCATGTCCAGCACGACACATCCAACGGTGCCCTTGATCTCATTCGGGTTACTGTCATCCGCCGTCTTCGACGCGCCCTCTTTGCGGCGACTCTCCTGCACAGCGCGCAAGCTCTTCGCAGCCGCGTCCGTGTCAAAGTATGTGTTGTCCACGCGGGCAACTCGCTTCCCAAGGCTGTCCGCAAAGGCCTCGGCCCCATCGGCAACGAAGAGTACATGGCGAGTCTCGTCCATGACTAGGCGTGCGAGGGAGATCGGGTGCTCAACCGTCCGCACTCCTCCGACGCCACCGCAAGCTAGCGTCTCGCCATTCATGATGGAGGCGTCTAGCTCGTGGCGTCCCGCGTCGGTGTAGACCGCACCTCGACCGGCATTGAAATTGGCATTGGTCTCTAGAATGGTAATGACGCGTTCGACCACATCAACGGCGTTAGCGCCGCGCCGCAAATCCGACAAGCCTACTTGGAGCGCGTGCGCCATACCTCCCGTCAAACCCGCCAGTTGCGCCTTATCCATATCGCGCGATGGTGACCCGGCACCCCCATGAATCACGATTGCAAAGGTGAGCGGTTTGACCTCAACCTCCGTGGGAGTCTCGAGTGCAACCGCTGCCACCTGCTGTGCCTCCTCAACGACAGCGGGTGCGCCACAAGCGGCAAGCGTAGCGGCGAAAAAAATGAAAAGAGTATCGAGGCGCATGAGCAGGGTGAGTTGCGGTAGGTGGAGTTCGAAGCCACTCAAGATGCCGATCTGTTGGTCCAAAAACAAGGGAAGCCCAATCCGCTTGCGCGGATTGGGCTTCCCTTGGACTATCTTGTGGGGTCAGGAAATCCTAGGATTTCACCTCAAAGTCCGCGTCAACGGGCTCCTCTTCACCGGAAGCTGCAGCGCCTTCGGCGCCCTGCTCCGGTGCTCCCTCTTTCTTCTGGCTCTCGGCATACACCGCCTCGCCTAGCTTTTGAGACTTCTCTTTGAAGTCCTCAAAGGCCTTCTCAAGGGCCGGCTTGCTCTCGCCAGCAAGAGCGACTTTGACCGCCTCCAAAGCGCCTTCAAGGCTTGCCTTATCGGCATCGTCGAGCTTGTCGCCGTGCTCCTTCAGCTGCTTCTCGGTTTCGTAGACCATCCCGTCGGCTTCGTTCTTGAGGTCGACAAATGCGCGCTTCTCTTTGTCGGCACCGGCGTTAGCCTCTGCCTCGCTGCGCATACGCTCGATATCGGCTTCGGTCAGACCGCCACCCGCTTCGATACGCACCTGGTGCTCCTTACCCGTAGCCTTGTCGACAGCCTTGACGTGCATGATGCCGTTGGCATCGATGTCGAAGCTAACTTCAATCTGCGGCGTGCCGCGCTGTGCGGGAGGGATATCCGATAGGTGGAACTTGTCGAGAGAGCGGTTGTCCTTGGCGAACTCGCGCTCACCTTGAAGGATGTGGATTTCAACTGAAGGTTGGTTATCCGCAGCCGTCGAGAAGACCTGACTCTTAGAAGTCGGGATCGTTGTGTTGCGCTCGATGAGCTTAGTCATCACGCCACCCAATGTTTCGATACCAACGCTTAGTGGCGTCACATCGAGAAGCACAACATCGTCCACTTCACCGGCGAGCACACCACCTTGGATGGCTGCGCCTAGTGCAACAACCTCATCGGGGTTCACACCGCGGTTCGGCTCACGCTTGAAGATTCTCTTGACGATCTCCTGGACTGCCGGAATACGAATCGAGCCGCCGACGAGAATGACATCATCAATCTCGGAAGGGTCGAGGCCCGCATCCTTGAGTGCCGAGCGGCACGGACCTTCCGTGCGCTCGATCAGACCGCCAACCAGCTGCTCAAACTTGGAGCGCGATAGGGTCTGAATAAGGTGTTTCGGGCCCGAAGCGTCCGCTGTAATGAACGGCAGGTTGATATCGGTCGACGCCGCGGAAGAGAGCTCGCACTTCGCCTTCTCGCAGGCCTCTTTCAAGCGCTGCAAGGCCATTGCATCCTTGCGGATGTCAACCCCGTGATCCCGCTTGAACTCCTCTGCGACCCAGTTGATCAAGACCTCGTCGAAGTCATCGCCACCGAGGTGAGTATCACCATTGGTAGCGAGCACCTCAAAGATGCCATCACCGATCTCGAGAATCGAGACGTCAAACGTTCCGCCACCGAGGTCGTAGACCGCGATGCGACCGCTCTCTTTCTTTTCAAGGCCGTAGGCGAGTGTTGCCGCGGTCGGCTCGTTGATAATACGAACAACTTCAAGGCCGGCGATCGTCCCTGCGTCTTTCGTAGCTTGGCGCTGGGCGTCGTTGAAGTAGGCAGGGACGGTGATCACTGCCTTCTCTACGGTTTCTCCAAGGTAGCTCTCAGCGGCCTCCTTAAGAGCGCTCAGCACAATCGCGCTAAGCTCCGGAGGGGTGTAGGTCTTGCCGTCGATAAGGACCTTGACAAGCTCGTCTGGTCCACCGGTAAGGGCGTACGGCACGAGCTTCTCTTCCGAGGCCACTTCGTTGTGGCGGCGCCCCATAAAGCGCTTGATCGAGAAGATCGTCCGGTTCGGGTTCGTCACCGCTTGACGGCGCGCAGGCGCACCAACAAGGCGATTCCCATCGCCTGCGAAGGCAACTACGGAAGGTGTTGTACGGGCGCCTTCAAGGTTGGCGATAACCTGGGGCTCTCCGCCCTCCATAACAGCCACAACCGAGTTGGTGGTACCCAGGTCGATGCCAATAATTTTTTGTGTCTTGCTCATAGTGTCCTCACTAGTTCGTGGGCGTTTGTCACCGAAGCTGCCGGCGACCGGGCCTTACATTCAAACCCCGTGCCAAAGACGTAAACACCTTCAATCAAATAGCTTAGGGATATGAAGCAAAGCGCCAACCTGCCATATCGACAGCCACCGGGAACCCCTCGAAAGCACGCTGCCACTTTGACAGCGAAAAAGACACCCCGCTAGATGTCGTATTCCTTGATCTTCCGATAAAGCGTCCGCTCCCCGATTCCGAGTATCTTGGACGCCTGGTTGCGGTTGCCAGCCACCAGCTCCAGATTGGTACGAATCAGCTCGCGCTCAACTTCGGCCAGAGAGCGCCCCGCAAGCTCATAGCCACCTGCCACAGCTCCACTGGCGCTGACGCCACGCACGCTCACCGGCACGTCCTCAATATCAAGAGTCGTTCCTCTGGCGAGCAGGACCATATTCTCCACAACATTGCGAAGCTCGCGCACGTTTCCGGGCCAGGGATAGCGAGCGAGTGCCGCGCGCGCCTCGGGGTTGATCCCCTTTACTTCGCGCCCGTGTTCACGCGTAAGCTCGTTCAAAAAGTGCTCCAGCAAAAGAGGGACATCACCAGCGCGGTCGCGAAGTGGCGGCAGATCGATGGTGACCACTTTGAGGCGGAACAAAAGGTCCTCACGAAAGGTCCCCTCGAGCGCCATGACTTCTAGATCCCGGTTCGTTGCCGCCACGATCCGAATGTCCACTTTCTGAAGCTTGTTGCCCCCGACGGGCTGCACCTCTCTCGATTCGATGACTCGCAGCAGCTTCGCCTGTGTGTGGAGGGGCATGTCGCCGATCTCATCCAAAAAGAGCGTGCCGCCGTCAGCGTAAGCGATGCGACCTTCTTTTGCCGAGATGGCGCCGGTGAAGGCACCCTTCACATGCCCAAAGAGCTCCGACTCAATCAGCCCTTCACTCATCGCGGCACAATTCACCGCTACAAAGTGGCCCGACTTACGCGGCGAGTTGGTGTGCAGTGCGCGCGCTACAAGCTCCTTTCCCGTGCCGCTCTCACCGAGAACCAAAACGGTTGCGTGGGTCGCGGCAACCTGCCGCAAAATATCAAATACGCGGCTGATCTGTGGCGAGTGCCCAATGATCCCCTCGAACCCAAAGCGCTTGTCTAACTGGGCGCGCAACTCCCTGTTGTCCCGGCGCAGACGCCCCGCCTCTACAACCCTCGCCAAGCGCGTCCGCAGCTCGGCGAGGCGGACCGGCTTCGTGAGGTAATCCCCTGCTCCAATGCGCATAGCATCCACGGCTGTCTCAATGGATGCGTGACCCGTAATCATGATCACGGCAGCATCTGGCTGGAGTATACGAGCCTCCTTTAAGACCTCTAAACCGGACAGATCGTGCATAACGAGGTCGGTGAGGATGGCATCAAAAGACTCCTCCTCCATGGCCTTCACGCCATCTCTCCCCGTGTGCTCCAACCGGCAGGTACAGCCGTCCATCTCGAGCGAGTCCCCTAGCGCTTCAGCGTGGCCTCTATCATCGTCGACAACTAAAACACGCAGGCCGCCAGCAGCCAAGAGGTCGCTCCAATCGCGAACCTCTGTCACAGAGGCCTTCTCTTCCATTCCACTCATGATTTCTTTGTTTGCAGAGCACTTTCGTGCGCCCCATCATCTTCACTGTGAGGCACAAGCTCCACCGCCAAAGGCAACACAATCGAAAAGGATGTTCCTCGGCCGGGCTCTGAGACGGCCGTCATTCGTCCGCCATGCTCTTCCACAATACGTCTCGCCGACGAGAGTCCCAACCCTGTACCCCGGGGCTTCGTGGACCAAAACACCTCGTAACATTTCGCGAGCTCCGACTCGCTCATTCCGCAGCCCGTATCGGTAATCGAGAGCTGCACCTCATTACCGATACGCTCGGTGCGAACGATTAGCTCACCACCGTCTTCCATCGCCTGCCGCGCATTTACGAGTAAGTTCAGCACCGCCTGTTTCAGCTGGGTCTCGTCCACAAGGACCAAAGGAAGTCCGAGCACCAAATCCGCATGCTGCCGAATCCCCTGGCTCTCGTTCTCGGGCTCAACAAACTCAAGGAGCTCACGAACGATTCGCGACAGGTCCTCTGGCTTGCGGTTGACACGCCCGCCTCGAGCAAAGGTTAGGAACTCGTCGAGAATACTATCGAGCCGCCCAACTTCATTCTGAAGTGTGCGAATCCGACGAAGAGACCTTCCGATAGCCAGTCCTGGATCACCCCCTTCCCCGGCGGCAGAGACGCGCTCCCACTCTTCTTGTAGAAGCGCCAAGTTGATAGCCATCGTCGAGAGCGGGTTCTTAATCTCGTGCGCGAGGCCGCCAGCGAGGCGAGCTAGGAGCTGCGCCTGCGACTCAGCCTTCTGAAGCTCTAGGCTAACCAGAAGTGCGTCCGGCTCGGAGTCTTGATTTTGGGGGTTGAGTTTAGGGTCTTGCATGGGCAAATGGCCGCGGTCAAAGATTCCTATCAAAATGCCTTCCCACTGGAAGAGCCGAGAAATCTCGGGGGCGGGCTGATAGGCTACCACGCAGCCAACCAATCGAATCCTATGTCGTCTACCATCCCTCGCATCTGCGTCCAAGAAAACTCCACGACGCCATTCACTTTAGGCGAGACCACTGCAAAAGTAGTGGCTCTGCTCGAAGCCGGTGAAGTTGTCGCCCTACCGACGGAGACCGTCTACGGATTTGCCGCGCGCGCTGACTCCCCGGCTGCATTAGAGCGCCTCCGAGGTATCAAGCAACGCCCCCAAGAGATGCCACTCACTTGGCACGTAGCCCCGGAAAATGTAGAAGAGAGTCTGGCCGCATACGGGCCTCAGCTTCCGCTTCGAGGGCTTGCCGACCGACTCATCGACTGCTATTGGCCAGGCCCCCTAACGCTTGTACTCAGCGGAGTCCCCAATCGCCTCGAAGCCGTTGCGAACAATGGCAGCGTCGGGATTCGCTGCCCCTCGCATCCCTTCACCGAAAGCGTCCTTAAGCGCGCCGATTTCCCTGTTGTGATGACCAGTGCGAACCTGCACGGCGACGCACCAGCACTTAGTGCCGATCAAGTCGCGAGCCGCTTTGCTGGGTCGAAAGACCTTGCACTCCTCGTCGATGGCGGAGCCTCTCTAACCCGCGGGGCCTCGAGCGTCTTGCAACTTGGCTTTCGCAAGTTTGAGCTACTGCGGGAGGGCCTACTCTCCATCAAGGATCTGCGCGGAGCCGCAGGACTTCGGATTGGATTCACCTGCACAGGAAATACCTGTAGAAGCCCCATGGCGGAAGGCCTTGCTCGGCTTGCACTGTCTCGTGCTCTTGCGGGATGCCCCAACCTCTTCCCATCAACGAAGGCGGGCTGGGCGGAGGCAAAGAGAATCGGCACCTGTGACCCGGCCGATTTTGGCTTCCAAATTAGCTCCATGGGGGTCGCGGCTTATGCCGGCTCCCCAGCTTCAGAGGGTTCCCTGATTGCCGCCAAGGAATACGGTGTCGACTTGAGCTCCCACGAAGCTCAGCGCGCCAGCCTAGAGGCCATCGAGCCCCTCGACATCATCTACGCCTTGACTCGCTCCCACGCGGCTGCACTCGTTGGCTCCTTGCCGCCGGATTACGCAGACCGAGTCCGGCTGATTCACCCCGCTGGATTTGACATTTCCGATCCTATCGGTGGCCCGATTGAGGTCTACCGCGAAACTGCTCAGCAGATCCAGCGATGTATCGAGGCGCGCCTCGACCAGTGGCTCTAGTCTTCTTCTGGAGCGAACCCCAGGTGCGCTAGCTCCGTCGCTAGCTTCGACTCTTGCCAATCTCGGCTGAGGTCTCGGACGCGCCGAAGCGCAGCTTCCGAGGCGACGGGATTCCCAGCTAAGCCCAAAGATGCGGCGAGCAACAATTGAAGATCTGCGCGCTGGGGTTCGGCCACGGTCGCCTGTAAAAGCGCCCCGACTGCGTTTGCGTATTCCCCCGTGTGAATGGCGAGCAGGCCTGTTCGACGCCACTCTTCAACGCGTACCGTCTGAACAAACCGACGCGCCTCGGGATCGTCCGAAAGCAACATTTTCAATTCGAGTAGCGCGTCTACAAGTCGCCCCTCCCATGTCCTTTCAGCGAGACTCCGGGGTGCGGTCTCGCGGTAGTGATCCACCCAAGCCTTTGCGATTCGCGCTTGACCGAAGACTCGATAACCCTGGACCGCCAAGCGGCCCAAAGCGGTCTTCCCGACCTCCCATTCCGCCGGTGCAAGTGTCGCCCGACCGTAGAGCATTCCCAAGTTGAGCGCACGCTGCCGCTCCCCCGCAGCACCTGAAAGCAGTAGCTGAATCTCCCGGTCCTTCAAGCGTGCGGTACCTCTATTCCCCAGCTCGCCAAGGAAGTGGCCGAGCAGAGTGGCCTCATCCGACAGGCCGTACTCCTCTCGCATCGCCGACGCGCTACTCTCGCTCTCCGTTGCCAAGAGCCGGGCCGGCCGAGTCGCGCTGCCGGTAAGGCAAAGAGCCCCATCGACAATCCACATAGCACCCCAGTGGAATGAGACGCCAAAGGTATCCAAGAGCGCTTCAAGGACTTCTCTAGAGGCGCTCGCAAGATCAACAGAGAGAGTGAGGATCCCCGCTGGGCTAAGACGCTCCGACAGACATGTAAGGGCCTCCTGAGTCGCCATTTCATATTCCTCGGGAGCGTGTAAGCGCAACTCTCCCAAGTCGATCAGGTCATAAGTTCGTGGAGGAGTAGCCTCGTCCCAAGGCCACAGGTTTCGCCCACCCCACTCCGCCCGCACTTCAAAAAGGCTCTCCTCGCCGGGCAGTGTCCGAGAGGCGCGAAGTCGTGCGACCCGCTCGGGGTTTGGGCAGAGGCCTTGGGCCAAAACATAGGCCGGGGTGACCCTCGGCGAAGGCTGCTCCAGAAACCCGCTCTGCAGCGCGCCACTCCGCGACCACCAGACACGCTCCTTTGTCAAGGGGCGCTCGAAGACGGCATGCAACCGCAAGCGATCGATCTTCCAAGTCGCGAGGCGGGCCTCATCCATTCCCGAGAGTTCGGTGGCTCGCAGCTGAAGCAAGGGCCCGTAGGGTGGCTCTGCCCAAAGAAGATAACCAGTCATCCCAGCCAAGATCAGGATGGTTGCCAGGCGCCCGAGCCGGCTGAGGAGACGGGACAGCGGGCTGCGTACGCGACCGACGCCCCCGCTCGGTGCGATCTCAACAAAAAGAACGCCGAATACGGAGAGTCCTGTCGCCAAAGCGAGCGCTTCGAGGGGCGGGAGTCGAGAGATCTCGGGCAATGCAAAACATCCCATCGCCGCCCACCCCAAGAGTCCACCTATACGTCTTCCGGACTCGTCACGAGCGATCCCACTTGCCAAGACGGAAAGCCCTGCGCCTACAACAGCGAGCACCGGGAAGAGAACCAGCCCAGCTTGAGAGAGGACTATCCACTTTGGAAGGACCCCCCACTCGCCCATGCGAGACCAAATGCCGAATTCGTCCGCTAAGGACAAGATCCGGTCCGATTCCACCAGCCACACCGATGACACACCCAAGGACAGGAGCAGCCCCGAGGCGCCCCGCGCATCCGACTGAAATAGGATCGGAACCACAACAGCGCCAAGGGCTAAACTGACAAAGCCAAGCGCCGCCAAATCGAGCTGCTGCCCGAGGGCAACGCCGGACGAGTCGCCGAGAATAAGGCCTCCGCAGGTAAGCGCAAAGAACCAGAGTAGGACGGACCAAGGTCCGACTAAGGCGGCCAGAACTCCCGCCTGTCTCGGACGCAAACGTGGGCGTGGACAGGTGCTCGCCGCGAGGCCGAAGTAGAGCTGATCCCTTGCCGTTGGACCGAGCTCCAACGGTCCACCGTTGGGAAGGGAATCGCGTCCGGAACCCGGCACTCTCTTTTTGTGAAAGCCCGTCGGCAAAAATGCGAGGAGCAGGCAGATCACTGCACCTAGGGCAACCGCGAGGCTCCAAGCAAAGCCGCGCCCCGATTGTGCGGAGAGCAAGCCCTCGAGGTAGAGACTCCCGAGAGCGCCACCGAGAAAAAGAAAGAAGGAACCTGTTCGCGCGGACTGCACTCTCCGAAAAAAGCTGGAGAACAAAGCACCGGCAGGAATTCCGAGCAGGAAGAAAAGCGCCAGGATGAGCGCGCGGTGGTCTTGGGTGCGAAGTCCATGAACCCCAAGAACTCCAAGCGCATCGGGAGAGATGACGAGGGCCGGAAAGGCAATGGCATTGGCTCCCGCAAGGCAGGCCGCAAGAAGTAGTAGAGGCCTCTCCCAGCGGAGTTGCAAAGCCAGAGCCCAAGCGCCAAGCCCAAACCCGACCAACCAACCCGCGAGAAAGATCTCTTGCCCATCACCACCGAAAGTGGGCCGCGCAAGGGAGAGGGCAAGCGACAAACTCGAAAAAGAGAAGGCGCCCATCGCGATCCCGATAAAAACGAAAACGAGAAGCTGACGCACCGGTCGACGGTGGAAAGGAGTCAGCGACGAGCTCAAAACGCAGTCGAGTTAGGAGGGCGTCTTGCTTTCCAAGGCATCCCAAGCCTCTTCTACGGTCTTGCTTCCAATCAGAGTTTCGCGGACGGATGCATCCCCAAGACCCCGTGCGATGTCGGCAAGCGTGCGAATGTGAAGAAGTTTTTGAGCTCTAGGAATCAGAAGAAGGACAACAAGCCGCGTAACGTCTCCGTCAATACTCTCAAATTCGAGCCCTTGCGGGTCGCGAACGACTCCGATCACTGCGGCGAGCTTTTCGATTCCCTCAATCGCTGCATGAGGAATTGCCAAGCCTCGCTCCATACCGGTCGACATGCTGCGCTCCCGCTCGAGAACACTCTCGAGCAGTTCCGCTTCCCGCTCCGCAGGAATCTTCCCTGTAGCTGCAAGGTGGGCGATAAGGGCCCCAATCGCCTCCCACTTATCGTGAGGAGGGAGATCCAAGAGCACGTCGCTCTGGCTGAAAATTTCTTGAAGTTGCATAAGCTGCTTGTGCGAACGATACAGGTACTGCGGGTATCTCTCAACCTTCAGGCCATTTCCTCCGAGGAGGGGAGGCCCAAGTTAGACATTTCGCACTGCTAGGGGGCTCAACTTTGCCACGATCCGGCCTCAGAAGAGCACTCTTTCCATGCGGAATCCGGTACTGCGGGAAGAAAGCTTCTTGCCCGGCGTCCGAAAACTGGAGAGAAGTGCCTGGTTGGGGCTTTGACTCCAGCCGTCCGGCGCACCACAATGCGCCTTCAAACATTAATGTGTGAAGTCCAATCTCGGAACTCACCTCCACTCCCCGGGGTCTTTGAGCTTCTGCTCAACGGCCGCACCATCGGATTCCAGATCGATCCGCACATAAGTCCATGCCGCTCCGCAATCTGCTGACTCCCATCCTTCTTGTCCTCGCCACCTCCTTGGGTGGCACGTCCTATGCAGCTCCTTTTCAAGAAGCTGATGAAGATGTGCCGACCATCCAGGCCGAGGGAGACTTTTATGTGATCAATATCTCGGAGGTGCCTGGAAAGGCCCTGACGCTGGAGCAGTTCATCAAGCTCTGCCAGCAAGCAACCGGGTACAACTTCACCTACACCGACACGACGGCGACTCAGCTCAAGAAAGAGGTGCGGCTGATCGGCACCAAGAGAGTCCCTAAGCGCGACTTCTATTCTTGGTTCCAGATCATGCTGGTCATCAACGAATTCGGCTGTATCGAGATCGGGCCTCCCCGCATTTCGGTCCTCCTCATTCAAGGGCTCGACGGCGGCGGAACCCGCAGCCAGCTGAAGATGCGTGCCAAGTGGGTCACCCCGGATGAGATCGAACAATACGCCGACCAGCCCGCCGTTCTAGTCACGACTGTAGTCAACCTGAAGAACTCTGATGTGCGGCAGCTCTCGACCAACCTTCGCCCCCTGCTTGCAGATCCCACGACGGAAAACATTATGGGCGCGGGAAATAACAACTCGCTGATTATCACGGGCTTCGGAAGCAAGATCGCCTCCATCGTCAAGCTGCTCCATGTGATCGACGAAGAGAGCGCGCCTCTCGTCGCGGTCAGCCCTGTATTTGATATCGTCCCCATGGAGTTTGCCTCCGCCGATGACATCGCTACCTTAATGGATGAACTTCTGCAGGCCCGCAACTCGGCGATCACCGCAGCTTCTACCGATATTCGCTCACCGAACCAGCCGGCCACTCCGAGTCGCCCCCCTGAAACCAAGGTGCTTGTTCAGGCGCGCACAAACTCCCTGCTGATTGTTGCGATGCCCGACGAGATGCCCTCGATCAAGGAGATGATCGCTCGCCTGGACGTCGACGTCATCGAGCCCGAGCGCAATTATCACATCTACGCCCTGCAAAACGTCTCCGCTGAGGAGATCGCCCAGACCTTAGGAGACTTCCTCGAGGGTGCCAACGATTTGGCCGAGAGCGGGACAGGCACAGGTGGTCGAAACCAACCATCCACTTCGAGCAACAAGAACGATGTGGTTGTCATTCCGGACGAGGTCACGAACTCACTCTTGATCGCTGCGAACAAGACGCGTTACGTCGAAGTCATCGACATGATCAAGACACTCGACCGCCGCCAAGATCAGGTATTGATCGAAACGGCGCTGATCGAGCTCTCCGGCTCCGACCTGTACTCCATGGGGGTCGAACTTGGCCTCGCCAGCCTTCCCGGCATCGGTGAGATCGGCGGCTTCGGTGTGACAAGCTTCGGCCTGTCTTCGATTGACGACATCAACCCCGTCGACGGCATCCCCGATAGCAAAGTGCCCAACCTCGGCACGGGCTTCACCGGTGGCCTTCTTGATGGCGACGACTTTTCGCTCCCCATTCTGCTCTCCCTCATGGAGACGAAGGACAACGCGAACGTCTTGAACATTCCCTCGGTGCTAGTGAGCAACAACAGTAGCGCAACGGTCTCAACGGAAGACGAGCAGCCCTACAACGACGTGACGGCCCTCGGGTCCAGCGCTTCCACTCAAGACTCCTTTGGTGGTTATGAGAAGGCTGGCATCACGATGAAGATCTCCCCATCGATCTCCGCATCGCGCTACCTGCGCCTTGGTATTGAGCTTGAGATCTCCAACTTCCGAGCGGCAACGATTGCCAACTCTCCTCCGCCCCGCACGACGCGTAAGCTGGTCACGCAGGTCAACATTCCAGACGGCGACACCATGGTCATCGGCGGCATCATCTCCGACAATCAGCTCGAGTCGACCAAGCAGATCCCCATCCTCGGGGACCTTCCGATCGTTGGCTTCTTGTTCCGCAGCAGCTCAACAACCGGAAACCGGACCTCGCTCTACTTCTTCGTCACGCCGCACATTCTTCACGACGAGGACTTCGCGGACCTGAACGAGCTCTCCTATCAGGCAAAGATCGAAGCAGCTGAGACCATTGGCTACGACAGGATTCGCATGATCGATACTGACTTCAGTGGCGACGACGGCCTCTTTAGCCTCGATGCTTTCGCGCTCCCCCAGTTCCAACGTCCAGATTCTGGCGAAGTAGACGGGAACGAAGTGGGCATCTCCCCACAGCGACGCAACGATCTACTTCGGGCGGCGAAGCAGAATGAGTCGACGCCGACTCTCGAAGAAGCCGCTAACTTGGAGTCCTCCAACTAATCGTGTCTTCACTTTCGGAACTCCTTGTCGACGCGGGACTCTCCCGCGAGCGACTTGACGAATGCCGCCGGTTGGCAAACACCTCCGGCGACTCTCTCGACCGCGCAATTCTGAATCGCGCTTACCTCCCCGAGGCAAAACTCCTCGAGGTTTATGCGAGCCACCTTGGCTACGACTTTGAGGGGCAGCTTGAGGGGACTAAAGTCCCGGTTTCGTTTATCGATGCTGTGCCGGTGCACTTTTCGCGAAACTACAACTTGATCGCTCTTGGCACCTCGGAGGATGGCGCTCTTCGCGTCGCAACCTGCGCGCCTCTAGAGCCTCAACCGATGGACGACCTAGCGGCAATGCTGGGAATGGATGTCGAGCCGGTGCTCTCCCCTCGCAACGAGATCACGACTTTGATAGCCCGTGCCTACCGGCATAAGGCGGATGGCGTCAACCAGGCTCTCGCCGATGTTGCCGAAGATGGCGACATCGCGGGATTGGCTTCTGAGATCAGCGATGCCGAGGATGTACTCGACGTCTCGAACAAGGCGCCGATCATCAAGCTTGTCAACACGATCTTGTTCCAAGCACTCAAGCTGCGCAGCTCAGATGTTCACTTCCATCCTTATGAAGATCGCACCCAGGTGCGCTTCCGGATTGACGGCATCTTGTACGACATGGACTCTGTGCCGCGCAAGGCGCACGAGGCGATCATCAGCCGCGTCAAGGTGATGGGCAAAATGGATATAGCCGAGCGCCGTCTTCCCCAAGATGGTCGCGCCTCCCTGCGCATCGGCGATGGCGAAGTCGACGTTCGTATTAGCTCCGTCCCGACGACGAATGGCGAGCGTATCGTTATGCGACTCCTCGACAAGACCACCAAGGCTCACACCCTGGACGAGATCGGCCTGTCGGAAGAGAACCGTGCCACATTCCGCAGCTACTTGGGATTCAACCACGGCATTATCCTGGTCACGGGCCCTACCGGCTCCGGAAAGACGACCACCCTTTATGCCGGCTTGACCGAGATTGACACGACCCAGAAAAACGTTCTCACGATTGAGGATCCAGTCGAGTACACGCTCTCAGGTATTAGCCAGGTAGAGGTCAATACGAAAA
Organism: uncultured bacterium; assembly: GCA_937896235.1. Taxonomy (GTDB): domain Bacteria; phylum Planctomycetota; class UBA1135; order UBA1135; genus CALBMX01. The sequence continues at coordinate 17,960 of CALBMX010000032.1, read as the reverse complement.
AAGGACTGACCTTTGCCGCCGGCCTGCGCTCATTCTTGCGCCAAGACCCCGACGTCATGATGGTCGGTGAGATTCGAGACCTCGAGACCGCCGAGGTCGCTATTCGCGCCTCTCTCACGGGTCACCTCGTCTTCTCCACAGTTCACACAAACGACGCCGCCTCGACGATCGCCAGGATGGTTGACCAAGGAGTTGAGCCTTATCTCGTCTCTAGCTCGTTGATCTTGGTTGTGGCCCAACGCCTTGTGCGAACGGTCTGCAAGCATTGCCGCGAGATGATTCCCGTTAATGATGAGAGCCGTGCAAAGCTTGCCGAGCTCGGCCTCACTCCTGAGGATGTGGGCGGGATCCTTGCCCATGGAATTGGTTGCGACGACTGCTTCGGTTCCGGATATGCCGGTCGTACAGCGATTTATGAGTTCATGCCCGTCGGCGAAGAGCTCCGCACCGAGATCATGGACGGTGTAACCGCCTCCCAGATGAAACGCAACGCGATCAAGCGTGGCGTGACCACACTTCGAAAAGACGGCGTGATGAAAATCATTGAGGGCATTACAACCCCCGATGAAATCCTCCGCGTAACCCAGATAGATCTCGACATCGACTGATCATGCCGATTTACGAGTACAAAGCTTTCGCTGCAGGAGGCTCAACGACATCTGGCGTCATTGACGCGGACACGCCTCGCGCTGCCCGCGACAAGCTGCGCAAGGACAAGATCCTTGTCACCGACCTCAAGCAGATTCGCGGACGCAAACGCAAAGGCGACATCGAGATCAAAAAGGGCGGTCTGAGGGAGCTTCGGGACAAGCTCAACAGTATGCGCACTGCCCCCAGCGGACCGAAGGGTCGCGATGTGGAGATCCTTGGCGCATTCACGCGACAACTCGCCACCTTGATCGCCGCGGGAATCCCACTTGCGGAAGCTCTCAAGGCCCTCATCGACCAGGCGGATTCGCGGAAACTCGAAACGATGTTTCGCGAGATCCGCGAAGACATCACCACCGGAACTTCTTTGGGGGATTCATTCGCCAAACACCCCTATATGTTCACCGACCTCTACGTGAACATGGTGCGAGCGGGCGAAGCCACGGGTAACATCGACCAAGTCCTATCTAGGCTTGCTGACTTCCTGAGCAGTCAACGCGCCCTAGCGCGGAAAGTTAGCTCGGCGATGATGTACCCGCTTCTTATGGTGTGCTTGGGTGTCGTTGTCGTCGGTATCTTGATGACCGTTGTGGTCCCCAAAATTACCGGGATGCTCGAGGACACAGGGCAGGAGCTGCCCCTTCCCACGAAGATCCTTGTGGGTATCTCCGACCTCTTCCAAAATTGGTGGTGGGCTGGCTGTTTGATCATCGGCCTGGTCTCCTGGTTGACCGAGCGGTACTACAAAACCGAAAACGGAAGACTCGGTATCGATCGCCTGCTATTGCGCGTACCGATCTTGGGCGACATGTTGCTGAAAAGTGCCGTCTCCCGTTTCACGCGAACGCTTGCCACCCTTCTAACAAGCGGTGTCGCCGCCGTTCAATCACTTGAGATCACCGAGAGTGTTGTCGGAAACCAAGTCATCGCTAACGCTACCAAGCACGTCCGCAAGCGCATCCTTGAAGGAACCGATATCGCCTCCCCTCTGAGACAGACGGGGGTATTCCCGTCCGTTGTTGGATACATGGTTGCCGTTGGCGAACAGTCCGGAGAGCTGGAAAACATGCTCGACAGGATTGCAGACGCCTACGATGAAGAGCTCGAGGTCGTGACTGAAAGGGTCACCGCTCTCCTCGAACCCATTATGATCATCTCACTCTCGGTAGCGGTGGGCTTCATCGTTTACGCCATTGTCCTGCCCATCCTGCAGGTCAGCTCGATCTAACTCCCTTCTTCCGTTTCCATCAGGAGACTCATTATGAAAACTTTCCATAAGAACGGCCGCCGCGCACAAGCCGGTTTCTCCCTAGCGGAGATGATGGTCGTCATCGTCATTATTGGCCTATTGGCCGGCGTCGTCGTCCCCAACGTGATCCAGAAGCTGTTCACTGCAAAAGACACGATCGCCAAGTCCGAGATCTCAACTATCGTGAATTCGATCACTGAATACATGATGGCAAACGGCAGTTACCCCGACTCGCTTGACCAGCTGCTCGATGACGGCCGTGGCGAGTCCTACTTCAACCCACCCGTCATCCCCAAGGATCCTTGGGGAATCGAGTACATGTACGACCCACCCTCGAATCCGGGCGAAGCGGATTTCCGAGTCTACACCTACAGCAACGACAAGATGCCAGGTGGCGAGGGAAAGAACGCGGACATCGACAACCACTACCTGGAAGAGAAGTAAGAACTTCAACCGCTCTTTCCCACTCATAAAATGGCTACCGTCTCTCTATCAAGTTTCCGTGAACCCTCTGCCGTACAGCGGCGAGGTTTCACGCTCGTAGAGATGATGGTAGTCATCATAATTATCGGATCGATGGTATCGGTCACCGCCATGAACTGGCGCAAGGTGATGCCCAGTACTCAGCTGGGCACATCCGTTCGCACGATCTCCAACGTCTTAGCGAGCACCCGCTCCGAAGCGATTACTCGCAACAATGAATACCGGGTGATCTACGATCTCGAAAACCAACGCTATTGGGTGGAGACCCCCTTCTTGAAGGCTGGCGGACTCGCTATTGAGCGAATCCCTGGAGAGGAAGACCCCGAAGAGGAGAATGCACGCCTTCTCTCCTCACTGACCTTCTTAAAGGATGGTGTCACGATGACAAGCGTCCTTATCGACGAAGAGGAATACACGGACGGACAGTGCTATGTTCGCTTTAGCCCGTTAGGCAGCTCCAGTGCGCATACCATCTATCTACACCACGCGCCCACAAACTCTGACTACACCATCGAGGTGTTGGCGCTATCCGGTCAGATTCGCTTTCACGAGGGGTACTTCAAACGCGCTGAAGTAGACGACGGAGAATTCGAATGAAAACACTTTCTCCCCCACCTTTCACTCGCAATCAGGGTTTCACCCTCGCAGAGATTATGGTCGTGGTCCTGATCGTAGGTGCCACTCTAGTCACCTCGGTACTCAGCCTGACAAACTCGATGGGCCAGGCAGCTCATACGCGCGACATCAAAATCGCACGCGAGCTGGGTCTTCTCAAGTTGGGCCAATTCTCCTCGGCTCTCTATTCTGAGGACATAGAAGATCACATGGCCGGCGACTTTTCCGAGCAGGATTACGAGCAGTTTCAGTGGGAAGTCGTTTTAGGCGACGAAGCATTCGACGAGGCTGAAGAGGACGGCAAAGGCAACTTCAACAACTGGGATACGAGTGATCAAGATGACGAAGACGAACCCACGGAGAAGCCCTACCAAGAGGTTCGAGTCAAGGTCACCTTCCCCGGTCCGAAGGAATCTCACAATGAGATAATTTTGGAGCAGTGGGTGACCTGGTCCTTCCTCTACGGCGAAGACGAAGAAACCGACGGAGGAATCTAATAGCTATGCTGCGCAGGGAACAATCAGAGCGAGCGGGCTTCACCCTCGTCGAAGTCATGATCACTCTGATGATCATGTCTATGGTTTTGCTCGCACTCGCCAAGATCCTTACCGGCGCGCGGCGAACGCGAGACATCATCTTTAACGTTCAAGAGTCCCAGCTTGCTGGACCCGCAATCCTCGATATGGTCGAGTCGGACTTGCGCGGTATTTTCGTCATGAACCGCAAGGTCCTCGACATCCTTCGGGTGGAAGATCGCGCGAACAGTGGCATGGACTCCGATCGGTTGGACTTTGTCACAAGTAGCAACAGTCGGACACTGACTCCCAACGATCAGCGTACCAAGTTCCTCCGCGCCGACATCACCGAAGTCGGCTACTGCCTGCGGCCCAATCCAGACTTCCCCGGTGAGTTCATGGAGATCTATCGGCGGGAAGGCTTTGGCGTTGACACCGAGCCATTCACTTCGGGGACCTATACATTCCTGCACGATCGGATCCTTCGTTTTGACATTCAAGTCTTTAACGAAGATGGGGTTGACGCGGAGCCCCTGGACTCATGGGGAATGGAGCAGGGAGACTCGGAACACCGCGGCTTGCCCACACGTCTTGAAATCGAGCTTGAAATCGAGCTCTCTCCACGCCTTATCAACGAATACAGCACTACGAAATCCGCCGCGATGAAGCGACGTGTTCTCTATCGGCGCATCATTCACTTTCCCGCCAGCCAGCACTTGGCTATGGGCATACGGCCCGTTATGCGGATCCCGGTGATCACACCTCCAGAGAATGCTTCGGGTACGGGCGGTGCCGGTGGTCCCCGTGACCCGGGTGGTGCTGCAGGAGGTGCAGGTGCTGGCGGCGGTGCTGGCGGTGATGCTGGTGGTGGTGGCTTTGGTGGAGGCCTTGGCGGCAGCGGCGGCACACCCTCTCCATTTGGTGGCGGTGGCGGCGGTGGCGGTGGCGGTGGCAATCCCCCCATATTTGGTGGCGGCTAAGAGCACCCGACCAACTTGCTGAGCAGAAAAGCGCGCGAGGGTCGCCGGAGAAATTCGTTGACCCTCGCGCGCTTTCCGTCCGCTTTACGCCTTGAGTCTAAAGGCTCTTGCCAATCACTTCTAATCCGCCCATATGCTTGCGCAAGGGCTCGGGAATAGCAACTCGGCCATCCTCAAGCTGGTGATTTTCGAGGAGCGCGATCAAGATGCGGGAGGACGCCGCGACGGTGTTGTTAAGGGTGTGGCAGAAATGTACTTTGCCCTCTTTGTCGCGGTAGCGCATCTTAAGTCGGCGCGCCTGGTACTCGTGAAAACGAGATGCGCTGTGGGTTTCTCCGTACCCGTCGCGAGATGGCATCCAGGTCTCCACGTCGAATTTTTGGACTTGCGGTGCACCGAGATCGCCTCCACAAACATTGACCACTCGATACGGAAGATCGAAGGCTTGTAGTAAGTCCTCGGCGTTCTGCAAGATCATATGGTGGTGTTCGAGAGACCGCTTCTCGTCGGAAATATCGATCACAACCTGCTCAACCTTTTGAAACTGGTGAACCCGGTAGAGTCCCCGGGTATCCTTGCCATAGGTTCCGGCCTCGCGGCGATAGCACGTAGAGTGCGCCACCAACTTGATCGGGAGATTTTTGATGTCGTGGATTTTCTCGGCGTGAATCGACGTCAATGGAACCTCGGCAGTTCCTACTAGGTACAGGTCATCGCGATCGTCAGTGTGATAGATCTGGTCTCCACCACCCGGGAAATAGCCCGTACCCCAAAGTGGTTCGGCGCGGACTAAGACAGGAACGATAGCAGGCGAAAAGCCGCGGTCGATCATCATGTCGAGTGCGAAGCGCAACACGGCGTGTTCGAGACGGGCGAGCTCACCCATCGAGATGTAGTTGCGGCTTCCGGCGATACGCCCTGCCGTTTCTGCATCGAGCCAACCTTGCGCCTCACCAATTTCAACGTGATCACGAGGTGCAAAGTCAAACGATCGGGGAGTCCCCCACTTCTTGAGTTCGACATTGTCCTGGTCATCGACTCCTTCGGGAACCGCCTCAGCTGGCAAGTTCGGAACAGTCAGCAAGAGGGGCTGTAGCTGCTCTTGACAGGCCGTCATCTCAGCTTCCAATGCACGCAGTTGCTCCTTAAGACCTCGCTGCTCCTCTAGGATTTCAACGCGACGCTCCGGGGTGGCCTTCGACATCTCCTTGCTCCCCAGCTTCTGCTGGGAGCGAAGCTCATCGATCTTGGGAGAGAGTCCCAAGAAGGTCGCATCCAATTCTAAGATGCGATCTATGTCGCACTCGATGCGCTTCTTTGCGCAGCCTGCTTTGACGAGGTCGGGCTCAGCCCGAATCCGTTTGATATCGATCACTTTAGTATCCCTTGGGGTGTTGTTCAAAAAGCTGCGCGGCGGCAGCCATCTACTCTTCAGACTTGGCGCACTCTAGGTTATGTGCCCGGTTTCCAGCTCGACTCAATTTTTCCAAATAGCTTGTTCTTCTTTTCGGTGAGCTGAATTTCGAAGCCGTCTTCAAGATCCTTTTTCTTGACTAAGTCAAGATCCTGAGGATGGAAGCCAAGGCCCCAGTTCTTGTACAGGGTGTCTTGGTCTATGGTCGACTTCATTTTCTCGGGCTTACTACCTTTCTTGGATCCGGCCTTGCGCAAAGATGCCATGGGGGAAGGACGACTATTCCAAGGCCGCTCGTAGCGCTCATCCGCCACCCCCGTAACAACCACCGACTCTCCTAGAACCTTCACGTGGTCACCGAGATCCTCGGACTCGAAATCGAAGCCAAAGGGAGCACCAAGTTTGACCTCGGTCGTCCCTCCTTCTTCCACTTTCCACGAAGGGGTATTCTTGCCCGGAAGGATCACGACTTTTTTGATCGCCGTCCGCTTACCATCCGAAACGAAGCCGGCAAACAGCTCGTATTCACCGATGGGCACCTCGAGGCCTTTCTTCTCACTGGTGAGGTCGAAGTAGCAGTCCCCTAAATTGTGCTTGCCCTTGACGATGACGTACTTCGGACTCGGCCCTTTGAAGTTGAGCTTAAGCTTCCCCGTTTTGATCTCAAGAGGTGCGGCCGTCAACGTGTGGCCGGCTACCGCCATGTCGTACCAGATGTCACCGACCTTCTGGTAGCGACTCCACGGCAAAGCGTGCTTCGATCCGTCGATGCGAATCGAATCGAAGTCGGTCATAAACTTCCCTGGGCTCATTCCCAGGTGCCCCCACGGCACAGGAGCATCGCCATAGGCACCGCTCATCGTATCGTCGAAGACCTCAATGGGAATGTCACCGAGGATTCCGGTGATCTTCGAGGCGGGAGCGATGTAAACCGTCATCTGCGTATCCGACGGCTGCATGTTTGTGGTGACGCCCTGGAAGATGTCCTCTTGCGTTCCAGTCACAGCTACGAAAGCCCAGGGGAGCTTGGCCTCGCCAAGAACAATCTCGCAGGGGGTGAATTTGCCACTCATGCTGAACGCATTTTTCTGACCAGCAGATTCGACTTCAAAGCTCTGGATCGTATCGCGGCTCAGTTTGATTTCGTCGAGGATGGGAAATGGGGACGCGCTTGCGATCCCCTTGAAGACAACATTAGTCCATGTACTGTAGACCTCATCGTTGGACCAAAACGGTCGCTCGATAGAGACAAAATCGGGTTCGACAACAAAGGTCATGGGCACACTGAGGGGAGCACCTAACGAGGAGCCGATCCCGCCAGTGCCTTTTCCGGGTTTGTCGCTTCCCGGCTTTCCAACATCTCCATCCTTGCCATAGCCTTGCGCGACCAAGGTCTCAAAGCGCTCTTTGGTTTGGGTGTAATACAAATCCTTCAGGTCGACTTTTTCGCGATGCTCGAGGCACTTCTCGTATCCGATCGCCGCTTCGCGCAAGTTGGCTTCAGGGCCGCGCTGTGCTTCATCCTGACTCCGTCCATAGGACAGCCAAGCTTGTGATGCGTAATAGTGGTCGCCCACCATGACGAGACCCGCCGCGATCCCCTTGAAGTCCGCTCCTAGGGACTTGATGACGGTGATGTCCTTGTCTTTCTCTGCCTTGAGCAAGTTGCTCAGGGCAGCGTAGTAGCGACTAACGAGCTTATAGCGCTCGGGCCGGGTGGCATTGTCCATCAACGAGTAGTACTCGTAGACCTTTTCAACAAAGCGTGTCTTTTGGCCGCCGCTCCACGCGATGCGGAGCGCGTCGATCTCACTCTCCGATTTATCATTCGGCGCGGAAGAGTTGGACTCACAGAGCCGAATAATGGCAATGACCGCGCCTTCCATATCCTGCTTGATCAACTTCTGCATTTGATCCTGAGCACCGATCTCCATTGCCTGGCGGAACTCTTTGAGAAAGCTCGCCTCGTCAACCATCCCAACCGTTGTTGGAGCTGGCGAGAGTGAAAAGGGTGCCGCCAAAGTCATGGCAGAGGTCCCTAGGGTGATGGCGGCGAGAGAGAGGAATTTTCGGGTTGGCATCATGATGGAAGTACTCAAACCTGTGCTCAAAAGGATCATGTAGAAACGGTCTCCTGATTCTACGAAGTGCGGAGGCTTCTTCGGCTCAAAGAGAGGTGCTTTCCAACGGAGTGACCGCGGGTTCTTATCGCTATCTAGCGGATTCCACCCGGTCACCCAAATCGACCCACCCAATCCACGCCGACCCCCCCCCGGAAAAACTCGTGTAACGGGCCCTCTTTCCACGCCAGCCCATCCATGGGAGTATGTCGAAACGGAGTACCGGAGAATCTCCGTTTTGACCGCGGGCTGCTAGACTTGAGGCCTGCATCCTAGTGTCCACCCAGAACACGCCCCCTTTCAGCCCAGTCTTTGCCCCATGTCCGAACCGCTTCTTGTTATCTCTGAGCCCCACCCCCAATCGACCCGTACGGCAATTGTCGCCGACGAAGGGGACAGCATTTGGCTCTACATCACAGAGGCGAACTCGGCTGACATCGTTGGTGCTTGCTGGGTAGCAAATGGAGCGGGAGTCCCGGAGTGTCCCGACCTGACCTCCTACACAAGCCAAAAGTTGCCCCCGCCAGCTCCGGTTGAGGTGCTGCACTCCGGCGGCGACGTCACGAACGCTAACGAGAGGGGCTGGGAGCTCGCCTGGTCGACAGACGGCGAAGCTGCGTGCCTTTTCCTAGATGGCGAGGTGCGCGGACTGATCACGCCCTCAGGCGGCTACGCGAGATTCCTTCAGCGGGTCTGCCCATGGGGGAAGCCCTGGGACGATCAGGTTTTCCAAGACTTATTTGGGGATGCGTCCGAGCCGGAAAGTGGCTCCGGATCCGGCGGCTGCGGAACCTGCTAGCTGCCCCAGGGGGCTGTGGGCCCAGGTTGCTTCTACGGCCTCTTGGACATCCGCTTTAGAAACTCTTTCTCGGCGTTGCTGAGTGAGCTCATTCCGTCCCTTCCAATCCGCGCGAGTAGGGCGTCGAGTTTGGCGGCATCATCCACTTGGGTTTGCTTCGCCTTGACCTCTCGGTGCTCCTCAAAGGCCGCGACAAAGTCCGTGCGGTACCAGCCCTTTTGGATGTACAAAAATCCGAAGAGGGCTCCTGCAATGTGTACGTGATAGGCGACTCCAGTTCCGTACCGAGTCATGCTGAGTAGATCGACCGCGACGAGCCCCATCGCCATCACCCATAGGGGAATGGGGAATACGATAAAGATGACCTGCGTGTTCGGAAAGAGGACTGCGGAAGCAACGATGCAAGCCATGACAGCACCCGACGCGCCAATGACGCTCCCGCCAAAACCTCCAAACTGACCGAGAATCGTGTGCACGAATCCTCCGACAACTAAGGCGGCCGTGTAGAAGACGATGAAGCGCTTTGGACCAATGGCGCGCTCGAGCATCCCACCGAAAAAGAACAGGCTCAAGCTATTGAACAGGATGTGGGTGATGTCCCCGTGCAGGAAGCCATAGGTCACCAATTGCCAGAAAGGCAAAAAGGGCGAATGGAACCACCACCAGCGTGAATCCACCGCGAGTGCCCTTGTAAAGTTCCCGGCACCTGATGACTCTAAAAGGTAGACGAGGACAAAAATGAGGAGGTTGGCGATCAGCAGGCGTTTCGTCCAAAACGGAACCGCGCCTCCGCCGAACCGGGAGCTCATCATTCCACCTCCACCAAAGGAGCCCTTCTTGGCTCCCTCATCCCACTCTGGTCTCCATGCGCTCATAGCTGGTGATCTTGCCTCTTCTATTGCTCCAAATCCAGAGGAACTATGGGCCGATTGACAAGCGATGGCGATCTCTTGAGAACTTTTGGCACGCAGTACGGCAGAACGGAAGAGGGGCCTCCCAAGACGCGCGCCTTCGGAAGCCCCTCTCTATTCTCCTGGTCCCTACCGGAGCGGTTATGCCTCGACGCCAGCTATCCGAGCCGCAGCGGTCGCTGTGTTTCCGAGTAGCATCGCGATCGTCATCGGGCCTACCCCACCGGGAACTGGAGTGATGTAACCCGCGTTTTCCGAGGCAGCTGCGAAGTCCACATCACCCACTAGCTTACCGTCCTCGCCGCGGTTTATCCCCACGTCCAAAACGACCGCGCCGGGCTTTATCCAGTCGCCTTTGACCAGTTTTGCAACTCCCACAGCGGCAACAATCACGTCGGCTTCAAGGCAGACCGCTTTCAAATCGACAGTACGACTGTGTGCAATCGTCACTGTTGCGTGGCGGGCCAACAAGAGCTGTGCGATCGGTTTGCCCACTAACATAGAGCGACCGACTACAACTGCACGTTTCCCCTTGAGGTCGATGCCGTAGCGGTCGCATAACTCTATGCAACCCGCGGGTGTGCAGGGCACGAGGCCGTCTCCCCCCATCACAAGGGCGGCAACATTCTCGGGGTGCAGTCCATCGACGTCTTTCGCCGGGGAGATAGCACGCACCACCTCACCTTCATCGAGTCCTTTCGGAAGCGGAAGCTGCACTAGGATTCCATGCACCTTCGCGTCTTCGTTGAGACTTCGAATGACCGCCAAAAGCTCGGCTTGCGTCGTCTTTTCTGACAGCTTCTTGGTGTCCACCACGAAGCCTGCCCCACTAGCAGCCTTATCTTTATTGCGGACGTAGACCTGGCTCGCGGGATCTTCTCCCACGAGCACAACGGTGAGACCTGGGAAAACACCCAGGTCCTTGAGGCGCGCAACGCGTGCGGCGACATCTTCGCGAACGGCCAAGGCAGTCGCCTTGCCATCGATTCGTATTGCAGTTTGGGTCGTCATCGAACTTCAGTGATAGGAGTGCCTAAGGGAGCTCCGGGTCGTGCCACGGTTAGGCAGCAGGAGTGGACTTGCTTCCCGAATGTTGAATGCCACCGTAGAGGGCAAGCCCAACGACGCCGAGCTCGATGGCCCAGAAACTAAGCAGTGAATAGGCAACCCCACTCGTAAATCCATAGCTGTGAAGCCCAACATTGAGAAGGTTAACTCCCCACCACGATGCGGAGACCACAATGCCACCAAGCACAGCCATGACCGCAAATCCGCGCTCGCGGATAAAGCCGCCCAGTCGCAAGTGCAAGGTCAACAGCTGCCATAAGCAGATTAGGAGGGCTCCGTTTTCCTTCGGGTCCCAGCCCCAGAAGCGTCCCCAGGAATCGTTAGCCCAGATACCCCCCATGATCGTTCCGAAGATCGAAAATAGAAGACAGAAGCAAACGACCCCATAGGTCATCTTGTAGATGGAGGAATAGAGAGCTCTATCCTGGGATTTGAAGCCAAAGGCCTTTCCGAAGATCCAAGCGTGGGCAAGCAGCGCTGCTAACAGACCGCCCGCGTAGCCCATGGCAATCGTTGTCACGTGAATCGCCAAGTAGAAGTTCGTATCGAGGACGGCCACAACAGAAGCCATCGTGTCACCCGAGGAGGAGATCTCCTTGAGCTCGTACTTTCCGGCTAAGAAAAGTCCTGCGAGCCCGAGGATAACCCCACCCGCCATCGCAACGCGCCGGCGAGTAATCCACTCGGTAATGAAAGCCACAAGGACTCCACAAGCGGTGATAAACAAGATCGTGTCGTAGAGCGTTACGACAGGTGGGCGCTCGCGAATCACACACCGGAAAACGATGCCGACAATCAAGTAAGTCAGGCCCACCGCAGCAAGAGCGATTTGGCCATACCACAGGGGCTTGGAGTTGGGCTTCAACCAGGTCGCGGCCATCAACAAAAACGCGAGCATGAACGTGACGAGTCCGTTCGTAAATGGATCCAGCCGGTACAGCGCGACCTCTTGAGAGATGTGCTTATATTCCCCTCGAGCGGTAGCCTGCCCCGTCAAAGTGGCGTGCAGGACCTCTAGATTCTTATGGAAGGCCACGGGATCGTGGCGTGTGGCCATCATGTCTTCGAGGCTTGCAAGGATCGCGATTTGATCGCTGTGATCATGCTCTTCAGTCACAGATTCGCGAATCACATCGGCGATCTGCCACCATGTCTCTTGATCGCTGTAGTGTTCCTGAGGAGGCACAATAGCAGGCGAGTTGAACGTCCCGCGCATGGCGGAGTCCAACTCCTTCAACAGATTTTGGACGGCGGCAAAGTCTCCCCCAACATCGGGAAGAGCAGTACGGCGAAGGTTTCGCAGCTCGGCTTCGTGTTGGAGCAGGCCTGCGAGTCCATGCGTGTTGCCAAGCCCAAAGATACCCACAAGGTTTTCCGTCGCCCCAGTGCTGTACTCCCGGCGCATCGGATCCATGAAGACGATCAGGCGCTCAAAGTTCATCAAGTCCTGATTGAGCTTGATGGTCTGCCCCTGCTTTGGGGTCCGCTTCGCCGCTTCTACGCGGAAGGCTTTGTCGGTCTCTTTCTCAAGTGCGCTAAGGCCGGGCAGCAGCTCGTTGAAGCTGTACCAGTCGCGCTTCTTTCGCGACTCCAAACCAATCGAAGTCAGAATCGAGGAGTCCTGGATACGGAACGCCCGATAGGCGCGAGCTTGTTCAGGGAAAAAGAAGCAGTCGAGCAGCCACGCAGAAGGTGATAAATTTTGCTTCTCTGCTGCGACCAACTCGCCGTTCTCATCCATCTTCCAGTCGATGCCGGCTTCAAGCGTGCGCTTGCCGTTCATCATCAAAAGACTCAAGCCAGCCAGAGAGTCAAGTGGCTTGATACGGCCCCCGCTTTGCACTGGTAGCTCTGAGAACAATTCGACGGTCTCATCCGGCCATTCGAACCTGCGGATTTCGCCTTCTTCTTGAGCGGAAGCCGAAGGAGCAAGCAGGGTCAACAGGGACGCAACGACCAGCAGGAAGCCCGTCGCTGGAATCCGAAGTAATGTAGATCGATTTTTCATGAGTTCACTCCCGCGGCCGATGCACGCGCTTTGGACTGCTTGTTGATTGTCTTCAATAGCGCTCTACCAAATGTCAGTAGCATCCCCAGGGTTACGATCCAAAGGCAGTACTCCGGCCACTTATCGGAGACGTTATCTACAACGCTAAACACGGAGTACGTACCGCCGGCTTGGTTTCCAAAGGAAGACTGGAACAAAACCAAGTTTTCCGAGCGAAGAGGCTCGTTCATTTGGATGCGGATCTTCTCCTCACCGGTCGCGTCGATCTTGGTTACGTCACTTCGATAGGCCTTAGCCATGGACATGCCAGGATGCTCTTCCTTCATGAACTTTTCGAGGCGGATCGTAAAGGGCATCTCATAGCGCTCGTGGCGCATGTCCACTAGAAACGTTCGGCCGTCGACCTGGAAGGACCAGGGCTCGCGCTGGAATCCCCAAAGGATCCCTTGTTGCCCAGCAACCGCGACATGCATACCTGCGATGTCCCTTTCGCTCTCTTTATTCGGCCCCATTCGAAGGATGCCGTAGCCATCTACGACCGGTCCCTCCGCTTGCCACATCGGTCCCTTGGGTTCGATACGACAGTTGGGCACAAATCCGGAGAGGGCGATCTCAAACGGGAATGCCGAAGACTTGAGGGTCCTAACTTCATCGCCTCCGAGGTCCGTCAAGAACTCGTCACTGAGGCGAATGGGCGCACTTGGTCCCGTCGGAGTGGCTTCCCAGACAACGACCTCCCACTTGAACAAACTGGTGAAATAGTTCTTCTGCTCACCCTCCATCAAAGTGAGGTTGCCCTCGTCCGCGGTCAGCACCTTGACCATGCCCGATCCGAGCATGAGGGCGATGCCAACGTGGATGATCGCGACTCCAAAATTGCGCTCCGTAATTCGCAAGCGAATCAGACCACCGACAAGCATGTTCGCGGCCAATAGGGTCATGCAGGTCAAGCCGCTCACGAAGACCGGAACACCACCTTTCCAGATGAACCAGGACGAGAAGAATATATGCTTCGCCTCATAAAGTCCGTGCTCAACCTGATACAGCGTACCTAGGATCGTCAGCACGAACAAAAAGAACAGCAGTGTGCAAGAGAGCTTGAGGGACGACAGGGTGTCGATAAGTGGATTACCTGTTTTCTTAGCCATATCTCTAGTTCTGAAGTGAGGTCACGAAAGAGATGAAGTTGGCCTTTTGATCGGCCACCTCGCTCGTAGGTCCAACCATCTTGACGAACATGCTGGCTTCCCTATCAATCCAGCAAACCCCAAGGACGGTCTGGTCCTCGGCGCCCTCTCCGCCCATTCCCTGATAGTTTCCGGAAGCCTCGAGCATAGGAGAGTCGCGCCCGAGCATCTTGATGGTCGGAAGCGCGTTTGCCCCGGCCTCGTCGATTTCATCCATGCCGACTTCGCCGAGCCAACGATTCATGTTTCCGACGAGTCCACCGGCTTCGCCGTTGAGCATGATCAGGTAACACTGGGTGTTTGGGGTCGCCAACAAGTTGATTAGACGCATACTCTTCGCACCGGCATCCGACCATCCGTCCGGCATGGCGTAGGTCAACTCGCCAGCGCCACCTCCGCCGCTAGAGGGTTCTTGCGGGGCAGTTTCTTCTTGGCCAGCAATCCGAAGAGACGCGCAAAAGTCGAGATATCTCGTTTTCTCAGCAGCGACCTTGGCCGCAGGACCCGTCATCTTCAAGGTGACGGTGAACTGAGGTGTCATAAGGATCATCCCCAGCAGGCGATAACCCGGTTGTGCGATACCGTCCATGCCAGCAAAGCTACCGTCGAGTTCGATAACTGTGGCCATACCACCGAGCAGGTTTGAAGTCGGCAAACTGGAGAGCTCCTCAGCGCTAGCTTCGGCCAATCCCAGCTGTACCCGCCAGCGGTTGATGTTCGCGGGGAGTCCGCCTCCGGAGCCGCTCAAAATAGTCATGTAGCACTGCATCTCTGGATCACCAGCGGGCTGCATGTTTACATCGCGGAACTGCGCGGGAGCGAGCTCGACCCAACCTGCCGGTTTGTCCCAAGTGAACTTGCTCTCAGCTTCGTGGTCGTGGCCATCTCCGGGCCCGTGCTGTTCGGCAACTTGACCACTCCCAAACCGCTGTGCTGGGTCTGCACCTTGCCTGGCAAACTTCGCATCGGGGCTCGTCCATGACGGATCATTAATCTCGACCACGGATCCACTTCCACAGGATGGTGCCCATAGTAAAGCGGCCCCCAAGAGGACGGCACTACCAACAGAGTTACGCTTCACTTTCAATGTTCCTTACCAGTTTCGACCGAGGACAAAGTCCCCGATACTCTTGAGGGTGCGGCGTGCGGCAGTGTCTTCCAAGACATCCAGCCTTGCCATTGCGCGATCCACAAGCTCCTCCGCTCGTTCTTTCGCATATTCCAAACCGGGTGTCAGATCAACGGATTCGCGCAAGCGAACAGCCCGCTTCTCAATCCCCGGCTTGGTGTAGATGTCGCGGATATGATCCCGCGTTTCTTCAGAGGCACTTCGGTAGACGTGAAGTACAGGCAAAGTCACCTTTCCATCTTCAACATCCGTCCCGACACTCTTCCCGACGACCTCGGTATCTCCAACGAGATCCAGACAGTCGTCGATAATCTGAAATGCGAGCCCTAGCTCTTCGCCGAAACACGCCATCGACAGGGCGAGCTCGTCATCTTCAGGAAAACTCCCAGAAGCAGCCTGATCACTAACTCTCGCGCCAAGTTCGCATGCTGCCCCATACAAACTTGCAGTCTTCGCCGCGCATATAAACTCATAGCGCTCTTGAGTCAGCTCGAAATCGTAGCGCTGTGTGCTCTGCTCGATTTCACCCGAACAAAGTCGACTTGTAGTCTTGGCTAAGAGTTGGCTAGTAAGGCGCGAGGCAAGAGTCGTCGACAACCCAAACGCACGGCTGTACAGGTAGTCGCCCAAGAGGATCGCAATCTGGTTGTCCCAGCGCTCATTCACGCATGCGACACGGCGTCGGACCTCAGCGCCATCAAGCACATCGTCATGCACAAGCGTCGCAAGGTGAATCATCTCCACAATGGCGGCCACCTTGACGTGCTCGTGGGACTTGCGGCCAGTGGCCTCGGCGACAAGTAAGACCAGCGCCGCACGAAGCTGCTTCCCGCTAAAGCGCCCCACATGAGAAGTCATGTCCCTCACTGCCGGAGAGTCGTCCTCAAGCTGAGCTTGAAGGATGGCATTCATCTCGAGCATCTCCGAATCAATCGGAGCTAGAAGCTCTTGAATGCGTGATCTAATTTCACTCATCCAATCCTCTCAGCGCTGGCCCGCATCGGGCTTTTTTTTGGGCGTGAAGGATGGGGCGGAAGTCCCCCGGAAAGGCGCGAACGCTCTTCGTCCAACTCAAGAGGAGTGTTGACATTAAAGGAGAGGTCGGCTCCACGTAAACGGGGGGGCAGCTGCGCCTCGGTCACAAAGGAAATCCGAATTTGGTCGTGAAAGCCGCGCAAGCGAAGGCGGCCAGAGTCAAGAGCCGAACGAATCGGCCCGAGGCAACTCACGCGATAGACCCCGCACAGGGGCTCCATTCCAGAGGCGCTCTCAAAGAGACAAGCATCGACATCATCCCCACGCGCCGTTGCGAGCAGCACCCGAAACAAGTCCACCTCCAGTCGAGGTGTATCGCAAGCGAGCACCGCAATCCACTCGTGCCCTCGCGCCTCGGCAAGCTCCAATCCGGCACAGAGTCCCGCGAGCGGTCCGGCCCCTGGCACGACATCCAGCACACACTCTATTCCCAGCTCGGGATAACGAGAGGCCTCCCCCGTTCCAATCACAAGCTCATCCACGAGAGGTTGGACCACGGCAAGCGCTCGGCGAATCAGACTGGTACCCGCGAGCTCTAACAGAGCCTTATCCTTGCCCATGCGACGGCTCTCGCCCCCACAGAGAACGAGGCCAAGGACGGAAACCATAGGTCTACTCCTTGGAGGACTTCTCGTCCTTAGCGTCCGCTTCAATTTTTGTCGACTCTTCCATCTCGACCTCAGCATCCTTCAACCCCTTACGGAATTGCGTGATGCTGGACCCCATGGATCGGGCGAGTTCCGGGAGCTTGCGCCCACCAAAAAGCAGTAGAACTATCAGGAGAATGGGCCAGAGCTCGCTCAACCCAGGGAGACCTAGAAAGAGGTGGGAACTCGAGGCTGGGTCGAAGAAGGTGTTCATTCGAGAGACCAAGTTGTCGTCGTGGACGGGAAGGGAAGGCCTATTGGCTTAGTAGGGGAGGGCTTCGCAGAGCACCCCTATAGGCCAATATTCTAGCAGATACGCGCTGCCGTTTCCCATTTGAGATTAGAAACTCCTAAAGAAACCATTTAGAGGCTTCAATCGCTCCTCCTCCCCCCACCTCATTGATTTATGTCAAGGAGGACGCTGCGCGCAAAGAGCTAACCTGGCGGGCGCGCTGCGCGCAAGAGTTGACCTGGCGGTCGCGCTCCTCCCTGTCCGGGATGTTGAGGGCGCGCTGCGCGCAAGAGTTGACCTGGCGGTCGCGCTCCTCTCTGTCCGGGATGTTGAGGTGGCCCCTTTAGGGAGGGGTGCGCGCTTCGCGCGTGGCGGGGCCGGAGATTGGGCGTTCGGTCACGTCGCAGTAGGAGGAGTTCTGGAACCCGGATGGCCTGTCTAGATTGGGATGAATTGAGACGCCAGGTGGGCCATCCCAAAGGGTTCCGCCACCCCTCCTACTGCGACGAGACCTGACTGCAAGAATGCTCGCCCCTTAGGAATGATGTTCCATTGCACCAAACAGTCCCTCCACTCCCCTTTTACGATTCGCACATGCCCAGACGCCTGAACGCCTCCCAGACTTCAGAGTTCCAAGATCAAAGCAAAGCATCCCCCCCCGCGCGAAGCGCGCCCCCCGAGCGAAGCGATCCCCCCAGACTCCCCCTCTCTAAAAAGAGGCGAGCACCCCACAAGAAGGTGTCGGCGTACTGCGGGGGGGTCAGCAGCACTTAAATAGTCGGGACCAAAAAAACGAACAACATCGATGCAGTCCAGAAGTCCCGCGTGGTGCAGACCTCCCCGCAGTGCGCCGACACCGAACAAACAAAGCAAAGCATCCCCCCCCGCGCGAAGCGCGCCCCCCGAGCGAAGCGATCCCC
>CALBMX010000031.1 GCA_937896235.1 uncultured bacterium | reverse complement strand
TCCATCTTCGCCATGAATAAGCCATCCCTGCTTGTACTCGCCATCTTGCTTGTGGCACTCGCTGGTTTCTACTTGCTTGGCTCGGGCGCTGCTACCGACTCTCCCCTCGGGCTTGACCCGGGAAACGCTGGGACCCGGGTGGCGGAAGCTAGCAAGCTCCCGCCCGCTCGGTCTCTTGAAGATGAGGTGGAGCGCAGCGCGGTTGGCTCCACCCTCAAGGATCTGGAGTCGGATCCGATGGAGTCCATTACACCGTGGCCAGCCAATGGACTCGAGCTCGAGCTTATCGACGCGGCCACGGGGAATCCTGCTGCGGGAGCGCTCGTTTGGCACAAGACCAACCTAGGAGAGACGCCCGAGCTCAAGCTCTGGGGGCTGCTTAATGGCTTGGCCCTTGAGCGCGACGAGCTCGATTCTGATGAGCTTGCAGGTGTACCTGTCTACCAAGCCAACCAGGCAGGCCACGTGCGCATACCCGACCTCCCCCAGAGCTCTCTGGTAATCGCGCACTTGGGGCGCGCCCGTGGTTACCTGGCGCCGAACTCTCGCTTTAGTAGCGGCCAGAGGATCGAGCTCACCGAACCCGTCGGGCTCGTGTTCGAAGTTGAGAACACTCAGGGTTCACCCGTACCCGGCTGCCCACTCTCCTTCGCACCGGATCTAGGCGCTTTGATTTCCGCTAATGCGATCACCGATGAGACAGGCAGTTTTCGGCTGTTTAATGTCAACACCCTAGTTGTGCCTGTGCAGGTCGCACATGGCCGTTCGGTGCTCGAGCCGATGGAGGTTCGCGCAGGTACGGCAGATCCGCGCGGCCGCGCGACGGTTGAGCTCTTGGAGCTGCCGAGCGTACCAGTGGTTCTTGTTGTTCCCGAAGGCGGAGTCGTCAAAGTCGAGGTCGTCCCCCTGGCCGGGCAATCCCTCCCTAAGAGCTCTGTCGTGGTGCAGCTCATACTGGAGAGCGACGGTGCAACACGGCCTCTGCAGCGTCGAGTCGAGCCCGGCGAGGCCGCCTGGTTCTCCGGTCTGGAACCTGGGGCTAGAGTGACAGCGAGCTTATTGCCAGGCGGGAGCCTCGGTACAGCGGAGCCGGTGTCCGGCACCATTTCGCGGAGCGGCGCGGAGTCGCTCGAACTCTCGCTTTTAGTGGACTCAACGGTGGGCTCCTTCCTCACCGGAAGACTTGTTGATGCAGAAGGGCACCCACACGCTGCGACGCCGTTTGTCTATAAGATTTTCATCAGTGGAAAGACGGGAACGAGCAGCATGCAGGGCCCGGGAGAGACGGATGCGGATGGCCGCTTTCGCATAGCATACGCGTCCTCTGGGGGAGGCCCTATTCCCGGGATGAGCCAAACGCAGTTTCAGTTCAAGATCGAAAAGAGGGGGGCCACTCCGCGGCTTGGCCTCACCGCAAAGCTCTCCGGCAAACTTGAGCTGCCGATGGACCTTGGAGATGTATTTGTAGTTGAGCCGCCACTACTAGCTGCGGGGAGGGTCGTCGACGAGAATC
Organism: uncultured bacterium; assembly: GCA_937896235.1. GTDB lineage: Bacteria > Planctomycetota > UBA1135 > UBA1135 > CALBMX01. Next base: position 24,240 of record CALBMX010000031.1, on the reverse strand, counting down.
GGCAACCTGTAGCGGGCATCAGGGTATTCGCCTCCGTCCCGAACCCTCAGTTTACGCGTCTCTTAGATTCGGGTTTACCGGCGTCCACCCTAGCTATCAACGGGGTGATTTGCACGGAGACGCAGGCCGATGGTACTTTCGAGGTGCTTGGCACAACCACTGCCGGGGAGTTGTTCTTGCAGCCTTGGATGGGGGTCGCTGCGGTCGGCGCTATGCAGCGCGTCGCACTCGGAGCGCGCGGGCTTGAGCTTATTGTGCAGACCAAGGGCTCCCTGTTCGGTTCGGTTCACCTGCTTGAGGTCCAAGACGCCAGCTCTTGGCTCATCAGCATTCGCCCCCAAGACCCGGACCAGCGCCAGGCGTTCTTTCCCAAGTCGATGGCTGGTCTCAGCACTTACAGCAGTTCCGGCAAAGTGAGCGTGAACATCCTCGCCTCTGGTGACTTTGGATGGCACCAGCTAGAGCCGGGACTCTATACGGTGAGCCTCTTGCTCGATGGCCTGAAGGAGCCGCTCACCGTCTGGAAAGATGTATCCGTCGAAGGGGGGAAGGTCTGCCGTGACCCGCGCCTGCAAGAGATCGATACGACGGGATTACTTGAGCCCTTTCGGCTCTCGATCGTGGACTCCGCCGGCCTTCCAATTCCTGGTGCGACTTGTGCTCTCTTGGACACGTCTCAAAAACTTCTACAGACTGCGACCCTGCCGACTGGAACTGGGGAGCTCTCCTTTCAAGGACAACCGGCAACCATTGTTGTCGGCGCTCCGGGTCACTTCGCTCGAGCGATGACCTTCGTCCCTGGGCAGATGGAAATCAGCATGAAAAAAGCATTCGAGGTGACTCTCTATCTGCCCTCGGGAATCTTGGTGCCCGAAGGTCTCACTTTGAGTGCAGCCCTACTTCCCACTGCGGGGCTCTGGAAGTTTCTGCCCCGCGACGACGCGAGTGAATTCTTCGTATTCCACGACGGTGAGGCGCACGTCACTCCGACAGCCCTTGGGGTGAATGCCTTTCGAGTCCGTATCGGAAGGGGAAATGAGTTCAGCCGAACCACCTCGGAGAGATCCTTACCCAAACCCGGTAACACCGTCGAGCTCGGTGCGAACTCGGCGGGCGCTCGCTACCTAATCCCCGTCACGGCATCAGTCCTCGACTGAGCGCGCCGCGGCCGACTCCTGCTCAGTATTTTTCGGACGGGCCAAAACAGAGAGGACACACCGTGGGAGGCGCAGCATCCTCGGTAGGATTCTTGGTAAGGTGCGCACTCCTACCTCTCTCTCATCTTCCAAGATCCAATGACCTCTTCAGACACTCCGGACACCGGCCCTAAGAAAACTATCGGCGAGATCGTTTGGCGCGACCTCACCGTTCCCAACGTCACCAAGATTCGCGACTTCTACGCCGATGTCGTTGGCTGGGAAGTTGTGAATCACCCGATGCCTGGCGCGGAAGGCGAGGACGACTACGTTGACTATGTGATGCATACCCCGGACGGATCTGGCGAAGGCGTGGCCGTTGGCGGCATCTGCCACGCCAGAGGTTCCAACGTCGGCTTACCGGCGAGTTGGCTGGTGTACGTACGGGTAGCTAACCTGGATGCAAGTGTCGCGCGCGCGTCCGCCAAGGGTGGAGCGCTCGTCTACGGCCCCCGAAAAATGGGCACCGGTCGGTTGGCCGTCGTGCGGGACCCCGCGGGCGCGGTGCTCGGCCTGTGGGCGGACTGAGGACGGTGACCATACGTCCTTGTTGTTGAAGATGAGGACGCCCGCCTAGACCCAACTTGGGATGTGAGGCGCACCAACAAGAGATCCCCACATGAGGGGACAGCGGCTTTGGCATGCACCTGCTGGCGCCGCGTCTTTGGGGCGCTTCAAGCCTGTCCCGCTGGTCGGATAGGCGTAATGTGTACTCTCCGGGCCCCCCTCTTCTCTCCTAAATCTCATGGCCGACCTTACTGTTCCCGCCTATATCGATACGCTCCCCGACGATCGCAAGGCAGCTCTGAAAAAGCTGCGCGCTGTGATCCGGAAAAACCTCCCCAAAGGTTTCGCAGAGGGGCTCTACTACAAGATGCCGACGTACGTCGTACCTCACTCGAAGTATCCCAAGGGCTATCACTGCGACCCTTCGCAGCCGCTTCCCTTTTTGAGTTTCGCCTCACAGAACAACTTCGTCTCGCTGTATCACATGGGAATGTACGCTGACCCAGCATTGCTCGCTTGGTTTCAGAAGGAGTGGCCAAAGCACGTCTCGACAAAACTCGACATGGGGAAGAGCTGTGTCCGATTCAAGAAGGTTGAGACGATTCCCTATGACTTGATTGGCGAGCTTGTCGGCAAGATGACACCTGACGACTGGATCTCACTTTACGAGAAAGCGTTCCGGAGTAAGAAAAGCTAGCAGTCTGCGAAGCCTGGATCGCCGGGGAGCTTGCGATGGCAAGTATTGGGCAAGGTGACGTTCGATTTAGGTGAAGGAGCTCATGGAAGCCCACCCGCAAGCGGGTAACGTAAACGGCATGAACTTGAACTTAGAAGAGTGCAGTGCGGCCGACAATCACCTCTGGCTCATCGAAGAGTTTGTCACTGTTTTGGCGGCGTATCAGCCAAAGTCTGTTTTGGATGTGGGCTGCGGAGCTGGCATGCTGCTCAAGACTTGTAAGGCTCGCGGGATGAACGTGAGTGGAGTCGATCAGCCGGGACCGCGCCTCGCAGAGCTCAAGGCCGATGGATTTTACGTGCAAGAGGGCTCAGCGTATGAGCTACCCATGGAGCCCGGTTCCGTGGATTGGATCACGTTGCGTCATGTCCCTCATCACCTCAAAGATCCAGCGCGGGCTTTTCGCGAGCTCCTGCGCGTAGCGAGGTGTGGCGTCCTTTTGGCGGAGCCCACGTACGACGCGAGGGTCCCATCCCAGCAGTGCTCAGGTCGCGCGGACTCGTGGGAGAAACGCCAGCACAGGCGGGGCGGCATGTACCACGCCGAGTCCTATGATCTTGCCGGGCTACTTGACCTGATGCCGGAGGGCTACGAGACCGAGTTCAGCATTGAAGTTCGCGAGACGCTTCGCTTGCGCTCGGCATCCCTTGAAGATTTCCGCCGAAGAGCCGACTCCTTGACCGCGGAGCTGCCGTCAGACGATCCCGAGTGCACCGCGAAAGAGGCGCTACTTGCAGAAGCGGGCGAGACCGGACTATCATGGAACGGCTCGCTCTTGTTGACCTTGGTGCGCCGCTAGTATCCGTCAACGCGGCGGGCGCGTACAAAATTAGTGATCAGGTTGAAGACAGACAGGTCGCGGATCTCCTCGGCTGCTTTCATATTTCCGCTCCAATACTTCTCCTTCCTTGTCTCGCGAATTTTCTTGAAGCTAATCCCCATGTGGTCAACGGCATAAGCCATTCGATCTTCCGGAGTCTTCAGCCCTCTCGCCTCGGCCAATCCCTGCGCGTCAAAGTGGTTGACGGAGTCCAAAATGCGTCCGTGCCCATCCGCAAACCAGGCGGTGAGATTCCCCTCGCCCCAGCGCTCCGCACACTCGGCGCTATCAACCAGCACCTCCACACGCTCGGGGTCAAGGACCTCAATCAGATGGGCCCCAACTAGGTTGTAGATGGGGACGACCTCGTTAGGGAACACACCTTCGAGGTAGGGACTTCCGGGGGCACAGGGTGTTGCGGTGACTTGGTCCATGACTTCACTCGAGGTCGGCAACTTGCGTATAGCGCCGGGGGAGACGCGCTCGATCGTCTCGTGGATGGCCCAACAGGAACCAAAGAGGTAACCGCCGCACTTCACGAACCAGCGTAGACGCTCTACGTCCGCGCCCTGCATCTCACCCGTGCAGTTGGAGACAAACACTCCGGCGGCGTTTAGTGCGTCCTCGGCTATGCGGTTGGCCGATGTTTTGCGATAGGTGAGACCGACAAAGTCGAGCACGCTCTGTATGTGATCGCCGCGGCTTTCAAACACCATCACATCGAGGCCCGCGTAGATCTCGGAGGGCGACAGGGAGTAGCCGTACTTTGCGCGCCGCTCCTGCGCCTCCTTCGGGGTCTCCAGATTGATCCGCCCCGCTTTTTCGGTCCACCAACTCTGCCAGGGTTCCAGCTCGGGGCCTAAGTCGGCTCCCAAGGTGATCGACTTCAAAAATCCCCGTGCCGTCCTTGCAACCAAAGGCTCGGGATCGGCCAGGCGTTCGATGATCGCCGGGATGCCGTCCTTGTGCATCACGTGGCAAAGTCCAACGACGCCAGCGCCACGAAGCTGCCAGCTCTCCTCCCTGCGTGTGAGCTCGATGAGCTTGGCGACACCGTCTGCCGAACGAGTGCGGCCCAGGGATACGGCTGCGCACACCGCGACACTCCAGGAGGGATCGTCAAAAGCTCCGACCAACGTGGCCGTGACGTCCGTGAGCCCCTCAACGCCAAGAGACACCACGATGTCTTCACGAATGGCGTTGCTGGACTCCATCCCGAGCCGACTTTTTAGCCACGCTCGTTGGGCATCATCCTTAGCGTCAGCTAACTCCAACGCGGCCGCTAAAGCTGCGCGGCGAACACGGTCGCTCGTGTCGGACTCGGCAAGCTGCTGTAGCGCTCCGACGGTCTGCTCAGCGGGCCCGAAACGAAGCGCCCATACAGCAGCAGTGCGCACGCTCACCTCGCTACTTGCGAGCGCTGTCTTTAGGTCGGCGGCAAGTGACTCCGTTGAGAACCAGTCTGCCTTGGCGCAAACTTCTGCAAACCTCGGGCCGCGAGTTGCGACCCTCGCGACCGGGGACGCGCAGAGTTTTTGAATCCATGCTCGAGCCGACTCCTTGTCCACGCAGGCCGCCAGCGCAGCGACAGCGCGGCGCTCGACTACGTCGGTTAGCTCGGGGCGCTCCAGCAGGGCGCCGATGACCTCTACCGATATGGGCTGAGGGGCGATCAGGCTCGCCTCCAAGGCAGCGGCGACCACGGCGACGAACTCAGAGTCCAGCAGCTCGGCGAGCATCGGGTTTCGGTTTTTCCCCGAGGCCAGCACGAGCGCCTTCGCCGCCGCCGCTCGCGTGAGGGTCTCCTTTGCCTTGAGCAGCTTGCCGAGCGCATTCGGGGAAGAGGGGTCTTCGGTTACCGACGCGACGGCGCCAAAGGCATCACTCGCTTTTAGCCCCCGGTCCCCGGAGAGTTTTTTTGCGATCACTTTGAGCGCGGCCTCACTATCGATGCGGCCAGCTGCCTGGGCAGCTGCCATTCGAACGCCCGCGATGGGGCCATCCCACGCGAGGTTCGCTAAGTCCTTCAAGCTCTTCTCGCGCCCAAGCTCTCCCAATCCGTTTGCGGCGAGAATGACAATCTCCCAGTCGTCATCGCCTAAGGCACGCGCTAAGAGTTTACCCGCATCTTCACCTTGGCCTTTGGCGATGCGAATCACCGCCGCGAGGCGGACGTTTGCATCCTTTGATTTGAGGTCCGCCTCGTCATCCAAACGGGGGCATAACGCCGAGGTTAGCAAAGGCGAGAAGGCCACTAGGAATAGGAGCGCGAGGGAGGACAGTCGAGTGTTCATGGCTTCATTTGGTCGGTGGGGAAGCCATACTTTACTAGGTTTTCGCCGTAGCCACTCGGCTGTTAGCAGGTGAAGGCAAGTCCTTGACCCAAGTCTTGGTCACTCCGATGGCGGGCACATGGGATTGTTTCCGACAGGCACCCCCGGACAGCGAGGGAAGAGGCGAAAGCGGCGGTGACTCCCGTGGGCTTCGCCTCACTGACCTTCGGGCTCAGCGGCGCAGCGTGAGGTCGCCGAGATGGAATCGGAGGCATGCTCCAAGAAGTGCGAGGACTGGGTTGGGGGTTCAGGGGCGGCGCCGGCGAACTTTCCGTCCGTGGCGGAGTACTTGCCCGGGAGAGATTAGTCCTTGGACTTGGTGCGATTTTCAATCGAGGCAAACTCGAGGAGAGAGTTTTCGAATAGATGGTATTCGACCAAGCGCTCGCCGCCGGTCGAGCTGACATTCGAGTCGCCGTCGGCGTAAAGGGGATAGCGATGGAGGATGTTCGTGGGCCCGAAGGTGATCTCTCCGTACCCCCTATAGCCGACCCCATTTTTGCCGGGAAGAGGACCCCGGATGAGCTCGCTCCATGCTTCGCCTTCGCGTTCCCAAAGCAGCAGCTCCAAGTAGCCTCCCGAACCGCACGAGCGTGAGACGAGGGCAAGTTCCAATTGACCATCGGCGTCGAGGTCGCACACCGTGGCGGAGATCAAGCTGCCCCCAAAGAATCCGCTGGCCAAGACGACCGGGTCTTCACCTTCGAGGGTGATCGTGTGCGTGGGGAGACATGCGGAATCTGTCGAGTCCGATTCCACTCGGAGCGGAATGCCATTGAAGCTGAAGGCAAACGGCCCCTCGCCCGACTGGGTGGAGGGGAAGAATGCGTACACATTACCGGCTTGGAAAAAACCGAAAGCAAAGTACGCGGCGATGGCTAGCAGGAGGACAAGCGCGATGGAAAGGATACGACTCATCCTGACATCCTAGTTGTTGGATCAGCCCTTCTCCTAGGACGGACTCCTGCAACTTTTGAAATGCTCTAGAGGCCGGGCTGGAGGTTACTGACCCCTAAGTCGCTTTGCGGACAAACTGGGTCAGGATCACAATGCGTTGGCCTTCCACACGGCCTTCGATATGTTCGGCGTTGTCCTCGACGACCATGATGTTGCGCACGGCGGTCCCGCGCTTTGCCGTGAAGTTTGCACCTTTGACCTCGAGGTCCTTGATCAAGGTGACGGTATCTCCCGTCTCGAGTCGGGAGCCATTACTGTCCTTGTGTACGACCGTCTGTGCAGCGTCGATTCCAGCACCCGCTTGGGCCCATTCAAGGAGGTCCTCTTCAATATACAGCATGTCCAAGAGTGAGCGTGCCCAATCTTGATCACTGAGTTTCGTCAGCAACCGCCAAGCGACAACCTTCACGGCTGGAACCTCGCTCCACATGCTGTCACCCAAACAGCGCCAATGGTTGGCGTCCATCGGGGTCCGCTCCTCGAGCTGTGCATGGCATGTTCCACAGCAGAGAATGTTGTGCTCGGCGGAGCCGGACTCGTGGGGTGCGACGGGGAAGGTCTGTAGGTCGCTGGAGTCCCCGCAAAGTTCACAGATGGAATTTGCGCGAGTTTGAAGGTCTTGGGTGAGGCTCATCGAAACGGAAAACAGGAATTGGGGTGGGCGGGAGGTCGAGGATCCTAACAGCGACATCCTGCCCGCGCCGACTATTTGCCTTTCAAGGTCGCGAGTTGCTCAACGAGGTCCGCATTTTGCTCACCATCCGTTGCCGCAATGAGCTCTTCACATACGGTGATGGCCCGGGGGGTATGTCCGAGCTCCGTGAGGCAGGTCAGCATGCCCTGCAAGTTCCCAAGCTCGGAGCCACGCAATCCCAATCCATTGTTGATCAGGCGCGCACGCGATAGATCGCTCAGGGCACCCGAGAAGTCGCCCATCCCCATCTTCGCGTTTCCGGAGCCGCCAAGGCCCATCGCGCAGCCCCACCAGTCGCCAAGGGGAAGCGCGAGGTTTGTACACTCTTCAGAAGCTGCCTGAGCGGCCTCGAAATCGCCCTTAGAAAAGGCACCACGGGTTTTGCCAAAGGCGGCCTGGCCCGCGCGGAAGTTGCGCTTCTCCGCGTCGTTCCACGAGCAGAACGAGGATGCGTAATCCAAGAAGATGGGGCGGTGAAACGCGCTACTTGCAGCGCGTGCTCCGAAGAGTGCGCGCTTGTGAAGTGCCGCGATCGCGTCGGGAGAAGACGGTGCGTCGGGAGCGCTCTCCCAGATCGACAGGCTGCCTTCAAGGTCTTGGTCGATCAAAGAGAGAGTCTTGTACTCGTTCGCTTTCCAGAGCTCGACGAGCCCATCCATGTCGCCGGCTTCAGCGAGCGCGTGGTAGCTGTCCACGATGCTTTTCGCCTTCGTATTTGCATCTTGGGGAAGTGAGATCGCTGCGGCGGAGAGGCAAAGGGTGGCGGCGAGGAAGATCGAGAGCGTGCGCATGGGGTTTGGGGGCTAGAGGAGTCGGAGGAGAAGGAAGCAGGTTGCCATGCCAGGTCCCAACTCGAAAGAGTCACCCTCGAAAACTGGCCGTACGTTGGACTCGGCGGTGTGTGTACGGCGTCCAAGGTCAATATTTGTCCAGACTGGGCGGTTGGGCCTCGTGATGGCAGCCTCTCGGGTGGACCTGCTCGCTCACGAAGTTCTGGGCCTCCAGATGACGGTGAGACCTTGTTGAGCGTCTCTCTGACGCTGGTCTACGCCTGCGCTAGGGGGACGCACTGACGACGATCGATTCATAGGGGGAGGCAGGGCGGATCACGAGGCCGGCTCGGGAGATCGCCCCGAAACGTACGAAATACAGCAGCACTAACCGAGATCTAGGAGGACCGAAAAAGACAACGTGTGTTTCTGCTCCGAGTTCATAGGATGAAGGTGCGCAGTCTAGACCAGTCTCACGAGTTTGCTGCACAACCCAAGGACTCTCCCATCCAAGACACCAGCCATTCCGGGCAGTACTATGAGTAAATTTGACAAGTCGAATCCGAACTCCCCCAAGGCCCCCAAGGAGACCCCCTCCTCAAAGGAGCCGAGCCGTCGGAAGCTCCTGAAGAGCGCCGCCGCCTTGGGTGGTTTTGGAATGTTTGGAGCCTATTCGTCAGCGGCGATTTTGGGAGCACCCTATCGCGGTGACGAGGATCGCAAGCCGGCCACGCGAGGTCGATCCTTCACCCCACTCAAGGAAGGCGAGACGATTCGCATCGGCGTGATCGGTACGGGTGGCATGGGAACGGGCCACTGTCATGCGATTGCCAACTTGGGCAAGAACGGGAATGAGGATGTTCAGATCGTCGCAGTCTCCGATGTCGCAATTCCGCGCATGAATGACATTGCGGTCATCCTCTCGGAAAAGCAAGGCATCGAAGTCGCGCAATACCAAGACTATAAAGAGCTACTGGCGCGCGACGACATTCATGGTGTGCTGATCGCGACCCCTGAACATTGGCACGCGGACTGCGCGATCGACGCAATCATGGCGGGCAAGGACGTCTATGTCGAAAAGCCGATGACCTACGACTTGGCGGCCGGAGTGCGCCTCTTTGACGTTGCCAACGCGAACGATCAGATCGTACAAGTCGGCACCCAAAAGGTGATGAAGCCGAAGTACAACCGCGCAAAAGAGCTGATCGCATCAGGCGCAATCGGGAAGCCCGTTTGGAGTCAGACGAGCTACTGCCGGAACTCGCCGGATGGGGAGTGGAACTACTACGGGATTGATGAGCGTGTACAGCCTGGCACCACGTTGGACTGGAAGAAGTGGTGCGAGCCGCTTGGCCTTGTCGACTGGGATCCGCTTATCTACTTCCGCTGGCGCCGCTACCACGAGTACTCAACTGGCGTGATTGGCGACTTGCTCGTTCATGAGATGACTCCACTCGTCTGGGCGATCGATGCTGGTTGGCCCACCCGCGTAAATGGCATGGGGGGGCGTTACATCGATAAGGAGATGGATAATTTCGACTCGGTGAACCTGACGATTCAGTTCGAGCGAGATCACACCATGATCGTTGCGGGTTCTACGGCAAACGACACGGGCCTAGAGACGATCGTTCGCGGCCATCAGGGCGATATGTTCCTTGGTGGGAACAACGTTTCGATCACGCCTCAGCGTCCTTTTGTCGACGATGTGGATCCTCTGCAAGAGCAGTTTGCAGGGATCAACGATCAGGACATGTTGCGCCTCAACTGGATGAGTTCGATGCGCACTCGCGAGCCGAACGCCAGCAATGTAGAGATGGCGCTGAAGATCATGGTGATCGTCGATTTAGCGCACCGCTCGATGTGGGAGGGGAAGACCTTCAACTTCGATCCGGAGACCTTCACCGTTTCGTCAAACTAGTACGAGACGTTTGTGCCAGCCGAACCCGTGATTCTTACAACCCGCGCCATGGGCACGAGCTTTGAGCTCGTGCTGGCGGGGGAGGCGTGCGACCGCCGTAAGTTGGTCGCCGCGGGTGAGGCCGCCCTGGAAGTGATTCGCGATGTCGAGGCGCGCTGGAGCCTCTTTTTACCGGACAGCCGGCTCGCCTTGTTGAACCGCACCGGGCACGCGAGGGCTATCGCTCTCGATGCCGATGACTGCGAGCTTTTTGAAGTCGCTGCGAGTGTGCACGAGGCGAGCGCCGGTGCATTTGATCCCAACGTCGCCAGAGCGATGGATGCTGCGGGGCACTTCGCCCAGCGTGGGCTGACGCCGATCCTCGGCCACCAAAAGGGCCCGGCATCAGCAACTTGGCGGTTTGATGTCCATGCTAAGACCATCTCCTTCTCGGGGCCGGGGCCCGCGCTGGATCTTGGCGGGATCGCCAAAGGGCACGCGCTTGATCTTGCTGCGCGCGAGCTTCAGGAGTGTGGCGTCACGTCGGCGCTACTCCACGGAGGCACCAGCTCCGTGGTGGCCTTTGGTGCGCCTCCCGATCAAGAGGCGTGGCTGGTGCGTTGCGGCGAGGTTGAAGTGCCCCTCAATGGAATCGCAATCGCCACGTCCCGGGCGGACAGCCAAAGTGCTGAATTCGGCACCCATATCCTAAATCCAGGCAGTTCCGTCAAGTCAGTAGGCTGCCGCAACGCGGCAACTGTCCTGGCTCCCTCGGCGGCGCTTGCCGACGCGTGGGCTACGGCACTCTGTGTGCGACCCGATCTCTCCCACCGCGCTGCGAACGTCCTCGTTCGTCAAGGCGTGACCGTCCTCTCTCTTCACGAACCGCTGCATAATGTCTAGCTCCCCCCTTCTGCCACGTCGTGCAATCCTGCAAGGCGCCGGTGTTCTTGGTGCGTTTGGTTTGGCCCCTACGATGGCCTTCGAAGCTCCGTTTTGGAGTCCGCCCGGCAATACGAAAGTGGCTGTGATTGGCTGTGGACCCTGGGGACGAAACATTGCCTCCGAACTTCACGGGCTCGAGGGTTCGGAGGTTGTCGCCGTTGCGGATCCTGTGGCTTCACGATTGCGCTCGGCGGTTCGAAAGGCACCGACGGCAAAGGGGTTCCGAAGTTTGACCGAGGCGCTCGCCGATTCGGTGGAGATTCAAGCTGTCGTCGTGGCGACCCCCAGCCACCTGCATGCCGCCATCGTCCTGGAGGCCCTCGCCGCTAAGTTGCCCGTGTATTGCGAGGCGCCGATGGCGACCACACTCGAAGACCTGATCGCAATTCGGGCCGCCGCTCATTCGGCGGGAGTTCCCTTTACTTGCGGTCTGCACGGCCGTTCCAATCCACTGTACGCTCACGCGCGCGACTTCTTGCGGTCGGGTGCGATCGCGGACTTTGTTGGCTTTCGAGGGCAACACCACGAGAAGACCAGCTGGTTTTCCCCCGCGGTGGAGAGCAAGGATGAGGCAGAGCTGAATTGGCGCTTGGACCCAGAGCTTAGCTTGGGTCTTGCGGGGGAGTTCGGCGTCCATCAGTTTGACGTTTTTCACTGGTACACAGGGCAGTACCCGATTGCCGTGCGCGGCGCCGGATCGATCCAACTCCACAAGGATGGGCGCAAGGTGCACGACACCGTTCACCTGGATATCGAGTTCCCGAGCAGCCGCTTTCTGCACTATGACGCGACGATCGCCAACTCTTTTCAGAAGCGCTTTGAGATGTTTCACGGGACCGCGGGGGCAATCAAAATGGCACAGCAGGCAGGCTGGCTTTTCAAAGAAGCAGACGCGCCAACAATTGGATTTGAAGTCTATGCCGGCCGCCAACAGTTCCACGATGAAGAGGGGATTACCCTCGTGGCCGACGCGACGAAACTCGCGGCTCAAGAGCGCATCAAGAATGGCGTGAGCTTGCAGGAGCCGCCGTTGCGCTACTCTCTAAAGTCGTTCTTGATGACGGTCCAAGAGGGGGCGGAGACTCACTGTGATGTGGACGAGGGCGCGCGCGCAAGTTATGTCGCCATCTCTGCTGCAAAGGCCGTTCGCACAGGCGAGCGAATCGAACTCGACCCGAAACAATTCCGTAAGGCGGACTAGCTATGATTAACCGAAGAGACTTCCTCAAGACAACCGGTATGGCAAGTGCAGGCGTGCTCTCGCTGTCTGCCTTGGCTCTAGCTCTGGGCGGCCAAGACGAGAGCACCTCGGGACCGACCTCTATGCCTACAGCTACCCCACTTCTCAAGATCTCCCTGGCGCAGTGGTCCTTGCACAATGCGCTGTATGGGGGAGAGCTGACCAACCTGGACTTCCCGGTCGTGACCAAAAGAGACTTTGGGATTGATGCGGTGGAATACGTGAACTCCTTCATGCGCGAAGAGTCGCGCAAGGACACCTATGTGCAGGAGCTGAAGAAGGTCTGCCGTGAGGAGGGCGTGCAAAGCGTGCTGATCATGTGCGACGGGGAGGGGCGTCTAGGCGATCCCGACAAGGTGGCCCGCTCGTTGGCCGTGACCAACCATCATCGTTGGATCGAAATTGCCAAGGAGCTTGGTTGCCATTCGATTCGTGTGAACGCCGCGAGTGAGGGCGACTGGGACACCCAGCGAGACCTCGCTGCGGATGGCCTGAGTCAGCTGACGGAGTACGGCGCGAAGGCGAAGATCAACGTCATTGTGGAGAACCACGGCGGGCTGTCCTCCAACGGCGCGTGGCTCTCTGAGGTGATGCGCAAGGTCCATCAGCCCATGTGCGGCACGCTGCCCGACTTCGGCAACTTCTTCGTCGGAGGAGATGCTGGTCCGAAGCGAGACGGCTGGTATGACATCTACCGAGGCGTCAAGGAGCTCATGCCCTTCGCCAAGGCCGTGAGCGCAAAGAGTCATAACTTCGACGAGTCGGGCAACGAGACCGCAAAGGACTACATGCGTATCCTTCGTATCGTACTTGACGCGGGCTATCGAGGTCGCTTAGGTATCGAGTACGAAGGAGGCGAACGCCCCGAACCCGAGGGCATTCAACTCACGAAAGCTCTCATCGAGCGCTGTATCACGGCGCTAACCCCTGAGTACACATAACACCGCTTCCGAGCACCCTTCCCCATGATGAACTACCTCCCCCTACTCCTTCTTGCCACCACTCTGATGGGCTGCCAAGCTAAAGAATTCGATCCCAAGCCCACGGAAGCTGCGTGGACGTCTCTCTTTGATGGAGAGACCTTTGAGCACTGGCGTGGCTACAAGCAAGATGCCATGCCGGCCGGCTGGACGATTGATGACGGCGCCATGTTCGCCAGTGTCCCAGGTCACGGAATGGACATCGTCTCGAAAGAGGCCTACACCGACTTCGAGCTCGAGCTGGAGTGGAAGGTCAAAGAGGGCGGCAACAGCGGGGTGATGTGGCACGTCGACGAAGCCGCCGGTGACTACCCCTGGATGACTGGCCCCGAGTATCAGCTCCTCGATGACGCTGCTCATGATGGCGGCAAGATTGGGAAGAATAGTGCGGGCTCCAGCTACGATGTGTACGAGCCAAGCGAAGCGGTCTCTAAGCCGGCGGGCGAGTGGAACGCGGCGCGCATCGTTGTCCGGGGTGCGCATGTCGAGCACTGGCTGAATGGCAAGAAAGTGGTGTCCTACGAAAAGGGAAGCGACGAGCACCAAGCACGCGTAGCGGCCTCCAAATGGGCCGAAATGGCGACCTACGGATCGACCTCCACAGGACACATCGCCTTCCAGGGCGACCATGGCGAAGTGTGGTTCCGCAACTTGCGCATCCGCTCCCTGTAGCGCCGGTACTTAGCTAAGTTCGACCTAGAGGGGGCAGCAAGCTCGCTCTAGGTCGATTGCAATTCTTAGAGCAGTCGCGCCTCGAAGCCATGGGGCAACGGCCTGCCACCCCCTCTCGATTCGTCCCTGTCTGGAGAGTCCATTCGGAGGTGGGGCGGGCGACCCGAGAGGGCTCTTAGGGCTGCCCCAAATGAGGGCATAGGTCAAAGAAACGGGGTTGTGGTATGCGCTCTTGGCGAAGAATTGTCATGCTCTTGGCTATGACGGATTACCCAGCAAAAACTTGTGAGATCGACCAGCTCGTTACCCATGCACGTCTTGTGAAAGCGGCACTTGGTGGAACGAAAACGCAGCAGCGACGGAACGGGGTGTACGGCTATCCCGGCGAGACTTTCGTCCTGGAGGGGGTCACGTTTGAGGTGACCGACCTGCGCCGCGAGACCCTCGGAGAGATGACGGAAGAGTCCGCTCGGGCCGAAGGCTATCCCGGACTGGAGATGTACAAGGACCTCATCCTTCGCATGCACAAAGGCATGGAGTGGAATGGTGACTCGAAGGTTTGGGTTCACGAGTTCGCGATCCAGTCATAGGGTGCGGACAACTTGCGCAGCAGCATGTCCATGCGTTTGCGCTTTGCCGGGTGACCCTCTAACTCTATCCGAGCGTCGATGATCTGAGCGAGGCTCGCGCGGTCTCCTGGCCGGAGCACGGGAGCCGCGCGCTCAGCACAGGTCGGGAGCTGGTTGATCCGCGCTTGCTCGACGTGCCTTAGCATCTCGGGTAAAACCCCTCGGTCAAAGCGCCGGTGAGTGGCTAGCCCCGCCAAGAGGGGCATTGTGCGATCTTTTGCGATGACGGTCGCGTGCGAAGACGCACCCAGGATCCGGGGCCAGGTGTCCACCCGCTTTTTGCGGCGCAACTTCCGTCAAAGCACCAAGCGCGTGAAAGGTTCCCCAAAGGATGCGGTTATCCGTGTCCTCGAGCTGACCGGTTAGATGGTCAATTTTGGGCAGGTGCAAACGGGACGGCAATCTCTAATTTGGTAGAGGACTTTGAGCGCGTCGTAGCGCTGCTTCTTTGCCCTTTGCCTAACAGCCCGAAGAGCTCGCGGATTGCTGCTGTGTCTTGGTTCTCAACAATCTCCTCCGCGAACCATACCTCGGGCCGTTCGCCTTTCCGCCCAAGTTCGCCGGCGAGTTTATGGGAAGTCGGCATTGTGGAGGGGCTGATTTTAACGCGACCTTAGGGTTTGTCTCGGGTATAGGCAATGGACCTGCGAGGCAGGTTCGCTTGGGCTGCTATCATCTTGACTCATGCATAAGCTCCGCAGTCGTAGGAGCTCCCGTTTTCACTTCGCCTATTCCCGTGACAAAGCGCGCAAATAAGAGCTTCACCGAGATCGAGATCCGCGTGATTGAACCTAGCGACATCTCCGCCATGGGTACCGTCATTCGGACCGTGATGACCGAGTTCGGGGCGGTCGGCGAGGGCTTTTCTATCCAGGATCCCGAGGTCGACGACATGTGCGAGAGCTACGCGGGGCATAGGGCTCGCTATTTTGTCGCGATTGCGGATGGTGTTTTGCTTGGCGGGGCCGGCTTTGCACAACTGCAAGGAGCTCAGCCTTGGACTTGCGAACTTCGAAAAATGTACCTACTAGCAGAAAGTCGGGGGCTGGGGCTAGGCCGCCGCCTCCTTCAGCTTTGCCTGGAACAGGCGGCCGAGTTTAGCTATACCGAGTGCTACCTCGAAACACTTGGCCACATGGACAAAGCCCTAGGACTGTACGCAAAGTATGGATTTGAGCCCCTCGCGGGCCCACTGGGAAGGACGGGCCATCACGGGTGTGACACTTGGTTACTGAAGAAACTGTAGCGGCCATTCGCCGTCCAGCTGAGCTCGTCGATGTGCTTGGGGGTGCGAGCTTTTGCGAGCGTAATAGGTAGTCCGCACGCCCATTGTGTAGCCTTAGTCCTTGATGACCTCAAAGAAGCCAAGCGAGACAGATCTGTACGCACCCATCCGCGATCTGCTGGAGCAGCGCGGCTACGAGGTGCGAGGCGAGGTGGAGAGCTGCGATATCGCCGCGACGAAAGGTGACGAGCTTGTTGTGGTGGAGCTGAAGTTGCGGTTCTCTGTGGACTTGCTCGCACAGGCCTGCGATCGGCTTCGGATTACGGACTCGGTCTATGTGGCAATCCCCAAGCCGACGACAAATGTGCGCGGGAGAAAATGGAGGCGGAGTCGGGCTCTGTTGCGAAGACTTGAGGTCGGGCTACTCCTTGTTGATTTGGACGTTGCCCCCCCCTCGGTTGAGATCATCTTGCACCCGCTTCCGTACCAGAGGCAGCGTTCCAAAAAAAGGGAGCGCGCGATGATCACCGAAATGGCTGGGCGCAGCGGAGACTACAATGAGGGAGGCTCTATCGGGAAGGAGCTGATGACCGCGTATCGCGAGGCCGCCATCTATATCGCATGCGCGCTTGAGGAGTTTGGTCCTCAAACGGCAGCGCAGGTGCGCAAGCGAGGAGCGGCGGCGAAAGCGCACTCCATTTTGTACAGCAACTTCTACGGATGGTTCAACCGTGTCGCGCGCGGGGTCTACGCGATCACCCCACAGGGCGCGGAAGACATAAAACGATACGGAGAATTCGTACAAGGGGTTCGCGAGCAGCAGCTGCACTGCGCAGTCGCTAAGCCGGACGGGTTGTAAGGCACCTTCGGAGGGCGGCGTCAAAGGTGATGCCTTTCGCTGAGGCGTAGCAAGGGCCACGTAAAGGCGGAAAACACGTATTCGACTCAAGATGAGGCATCTCAACTATGATGCAGGCTCCCCTCTTGAGCTCACTTCCGATCGAATACAGCTATGAGTTCACCAATACCTCCAAAGCAAACGGTTGCAAAATCTGCACACCTAGCCGCCATGGCTATGGGGTTGCTAGGTTCGTCTTTTGCATCCATTGCGGTGGCCCGCGTGCCCTTGCCTTCAGCGGCTTGGTGTGCGAGCTCCAGTGCCGTCCCCCGGGCGGATTGCAATGGCAACGGAGTGGAGGACGCTCTCGACATTACTTCGGGGACAAGTTCGGATTGTGATTTGAATGGTATTCCAGATGAGTGTGATCTCGCGGCTGACCCGAGCCTCGACATCGATGGCGACGGACAATTGGATGCCTGTGTCGCTCCGCCTCTTATGGCCGATGTGTACAAAATCTCAGTCGCAACGGGTGGCACGCAGAACTTTACGCTCTCGACGCCGTTTCCATTTGGTCTGTACCTACTCCTCGGTACGGCGAGTGGCACATCCCCAGGAGCTCCCGTCGGCGGTTTTGTGCTTCCCCTAAATGTGGACGCGTATCTTTTGCACACGTTGACCTCGCCGGGGGTATTCCCATTAGCAGCATCGTTCGGTTCTCTGGTGCCTGCTGGAAGCTCAGGGGTAGCCTCAGCGTCATTTAGGCTGCCACCCGCACAGGGACCTGGACTTGTGGGATTGACGCTGCACCATGCGTACGTGACCTTCAACTTGTTGACGGGCAATTTGAACTTCGTGAGCAACCCCGTGCCGCTAGCCTTAGAACTTTAGTTAGAGCCCCAGCGGGTACTCGACAAGAGCATAGGTTGTGGTTCTGTCCCATCTCAAGATGGCCGGATTCGATGAATTTTCGGGTAAATTCGGCCGTGTAGGCCTTGGGCTCGACTTTCTAAAGGGGAATCCAAGTTCGGGCACATTTGGAATGGTGCCAGGGTCGAAGTATTGAGATGAATGCTTCGATATCCAGAAACCAAACCGGCCCAAGCTGTACGAGCGATGAGTAAGGATCAAGGTCCCCCTGTCGGGGGAAACACGCAGGGGGGGTTCTCCCTCATAGAGCTAATGATCGCGCTTTCGGTAGCAGCGATTGGGATCCTCGGCTTCAGTCAGGCGATTGTTGCTGCAGTTGTCCTCAACAAAGTGAGTCAAGAAGAAGCGCTTGCCAGGGTGGGCGCACTCGAAATGCTCGAGTCCTGCCAAAGTGTCGAATTTGGAGAGGTCTTTGCACGCTTTAACGCAAGTCAGCTGGACGATCCAGCGACTGGCCTGATTGTTAGCGGCGGCTTTGCTATCCAGGGCTTGCAGGCTCAGTCTGACGATGCCGACGGTTTGGTTGGCGAAATCGAGTTTCCTTCACTTTTGCAAGTAGATGGTGATGAAGAGCTTCGCGAGGACGTCGTTGATGTCGGGCTCAACACACCGCGCGATTTGAACGCCGATGGCATCGTTGACTTCGCTGACCACTCTGGCGACTACAAGTTGCTTCCCATTCGGGTGCGAGTGAGCTGGCGGGGCCGGGGGGGCGACTCCAGCCTCGAATTCCGAACCGTCCTCTCTGACCTGTAACTATGAAGTTATTCCAATCAAAGCAGGGCGCGAGAGCGGGCTACACCATGGTAGAGATCATGGTTAGCCTTACGGTTGCAAGTATCTTTATGAGCTCGCTGTTCATGGCCCAGGATACGGGGCAAAAAGTCGCCTCGCGGGCAACACACGAAGACGAGACTCAAGCGCGACTCTCACGAGCAGTAACACGAGTTGCCAGCGAACTTCGAAGCATCATCGATACCTCGATATGGGAGGACCTTTCGGGACTCTCTAACGAAACAAATATCCTGACGTTCCAAGGCGTGGAGTCCATCGACGAGGGCGTCATGGTTCCTGGAGTTGTAACACGTCTCGAATACGTTCTCGAGGCTGGCGAGCTGCTCGACGACGTTGACAACGATGGAGATGGCTTGATCGATGAGGGATCCGTTGTGTTGACTCGGGACCCAACAGGCCCGAATGAAATTAGCGTGACGTTGTGCCGGAATGTTCGCGAGTACTACCAGGGTGAGAGCCTTGACTTTGACGACGAAAACGACAACGGCCTTGTCGATGAGGCTGGATTTCACATCCAGCGAATTGGGGATCAACTGATTGTTCGGTTGACGGTAGAAGATGTAGATCTACGTGGGGACGTAGTGATCAAGAGCGCCGAGGCGCTAATCCGGATTAGAAACTAAATATGAAAGTCCAAAAAAGGAACACCAAAGGCGAGGCGGAGAAGGGGACCGTCCTAGTCGTCGTCGTTATCGTGGTCGCATCGCTTGCGACCCTATCGCTGACGATGGTTACACGAACGCAGGCCACCTACCATGAAGCTCGCGACATCCGCGAACTGCAATCTGCCCGCTATGTCGCAGAGGCGGGGCTAAATGCCGCGTATGTCGAGATGAAGTCCGGCGGAGATGGCGTGATCGGAAGCGAGCAATCTCCTATGGAGTTCGGAGGCGGCACGTTCTGGGTTGAGAATACCGCGCTCGGGGGGGGGGCTTTTGAGCTAGTAGCCTTCGGCTCCGCCCAGGGAGGCGAGATCCGGAGTCAGCTGGTCCTTCGTGAATCGGTCGATGGTACTCCGTCGTTTGGTGTCTTCGGCGATGAATGGCTGACGTTTGACAGCAATGCATTTGTGGATAGCTATGACTCAAGTATTAGTAGCTATTACGCGCAGAAGGTTCACAAAGACGGCAATGATGAATGGGCAAATGAGAATGGGGATTCCGGCTCGAACGGCAACATCTCTCTAAATACAAATGCCGGGATTCATGGTGACGCAACGCCAGGGGTTGAGTCCGTGACAACGATTGCTGGCAACTCGGAAGTCTCGGGTTCGACACTTCCCATCGAGGAGTCGTTTGTCATGCCAACAATCACAATCCCAAGCGGAACCTCCTCCGGGGACTTCATTGTGACGGGTGCTACGACCATTGGGCCTGGAACGTTTTTCTTTGATACTCTGCTAGTCGAGAACAACAAGGACCTGAGGATCATTGGCCCCGTTACGCTGGTTGTCGACAACCTCGTTTTGGAGAGCAACTCCACGATGTTCGTTAACGCATCGGAAGGTGGCGCCGACATCTATGTCCAAGAGGACTTCATTCTAAACAGTAATGTGATTCTCGCCTCTGATACGAGGGATCCAAGCGACATCAACGTCTCCATTACCGCGAACAACATCGACGACCCCGATCTAGAGGTGGATTTGGACATGTTCTACAATCCGGATGCTACGGTAGAGTTCGATTCCAACTCAAAGATGTTTGGCACGATCGTGGCGCCGAATGCCTACATCGCTCTCGACAGCAACTTCGAGCTATGGGGTTCGCTTATGGCCCGTCGTTTACACCTTGACAGCAACTCCAAGATCCACTTCGACGAGCACCTAAACGCGTCGGACGAGACGGAAGAGGTCTTCTATGACATCGTTGGCTGGGTAGAGTTGCCTGGTCTTGATTAGGCTTCAGCACTCTTCGTTATAGGTATGGATAATTTTCGAAATTCACTAGGCGTTTGTCTTCTCAGCGCAGCTTCATTCTTCCCCCTGTGTACGGTCTCGGCACAAGGGGAAGAGTCAGTTTCTTTTGCTGATTTAATAGAAGTTGTCCGGGAAGTCCGGGCCGACGAACCTCGCGCGATGCTCGACGCAGACGAGCTGTTTCGCCGCTGTGCGGGAGACAGCGAGGCTTATGCGTACTTGTTCGAACTCTTAGAGGCACGCCGCGTTCCGGCCCTCGAAGGGGCAGGGGAGCAGACCCTCAGCGAAGCACAGGAAGAGCTTATTCTCACAGCGTTGGCGGAAGCGCCGATCCGACGTGTCCTTGATGTTCGGGATGCTCGACTTGATCAGATCCGATTGGAACAAGAAGGCGATCACGCCGGGTATGCCCGTGCCTCTTCGAACGCGCGTAGAGCTGCGATGCAAGTCGCGGGGATATCGTCCGACGCGAGCGAGGTGGACTTCCTTTTTGAAGTCGCCTTTGTCAATGGCGAGGATAAGCTGCGGAGAGACTTAGAGCAGAGCTTCGAATCGGCCCTTCTCAATCTGCTGGTGGCGGAACCCCGAGCACTCAATCGGCTGCAGGCCAACTGGAATGCAGCCACTTCGCTCTTGGTTGTGCCCTCACTTCGTGCGGTGGGCCGAGCTGGCAATGCCGAGGGTTTATCCTATATCGAAGAGATCATCCGCTGGTCTCCGGAGCACATCTCCGCGGCCGCTGCACAGGCCCGCCTGTTGGGGCCATCCTGCGACCCCTCACAAAACGAGAGGCTAAGCCAAGTACTTGTCTCTCAACTTCAAGATGCATCCCCAGCAGTGTGCATCTCTATCTGTCAGGCCCTAGGCGGTATCCGCAGTGAGGTCAGCCTCGAGGCCTTGGTTGAGCTTCTCAGCTACGAGGCCCCACTTGATATGGGTGACGGCGCAGGCTCCTCGGAGCAGCGTGTGCGGGACAGCGCTCTTTGGGCTCTTCAGATGATTACGAAGCGCACCTTTCAAGGTGATCCAAAGGTCTGGTCTCTATGGCTCCGGGAAGAGCAGCGTTGGCTGAGTCAAGAATCCGACTACTGGATTCGCCGCCTAGTTTCCAAAGACGTTGCCGTCTCCGCCGAGGCCATTCGAACCCTGGCGAAGAGACGTTATGGCCGTGAACAGTTGGCCCTCGCAGTAGCACGCGTACTTGAGGTCGGCCAAGAAGAGGTCAAGCCAATGGCGTGCATAGCGCTCACTGATTTGGGGTCAAAATCGGTGATGTCTTGGTTGTTACCAGCATTGGACAGCGCGTCCCTAGAAGTGGCCGAGGCAGCACTAGCGACCATTCAGTCCCTCACGGGCAAGAGTCTCCCTCTTGACCGCCAAGCTTGGTGTGACGCTCTTCCGGAAGAGGCACAATACGATTGGTGAATGGGTGAGGTCCTCCAATTCGAGGAGCCTGCGGCCCGCGTGACGGCGCCACCAATTGATGATTCAGGTCCCAACTCGATGGAGTCGTAGCCCAAGGAAGCGGTTTCGACTCACGACGGGGACCATGGGGCCAAGTCTCCTAGAAGAGTGTTCTTTGGCGCGCTGCCCACGCCCACACAGGGAGGCTCGCCACTTGCGAGCTTGGCGTTGTCTCGGCCGCAATCAAAACGTCGGCCAGGTAAGCCTCGGGATTGATGCCGCTCTTCTGTCCGACTGCGCTGTAGCCCTCGTACCCATCGCAACTCAACGCGCCGGACCAGTCAGCCAGAAACGCACTCGCTGTGTCGCCACCTCTACCGAGGCTAAGCTCGATCGGCACCTTGTGCTGATCATGAGCGGATCGATGGGCTCGTTGCGCCAGCCCCAAACCCAGCCCTTCTTGGAACCCTTTTGGTCTTCGAGTCGGATCGTGACCGAGGTCTCGTCAGCATGAAGGAAGGGCTCTTCGAGCAGCTCCTTCTTCATCTGTTTGAGAACGGGCTGCGCGATGATCTCGTCGATGCGGACGAGCATGTCCCACATCGTTTGGCGCGCCAGCTTGACGCCATGACACATAAAGATTCCCTGCAGCCTATTTCGCGGAGGTGGTCGTTGTACTTCGCGACAGCGACGTGAGCGTGGACCGAAGCGTCGAACTTGGAGCCTTCCACGACACCGGCGGGGAGCTTGGCGGTCTTGACCTCGTGGCCGTGGGGACACGCCAGCTTCGTGCGCACATAGCGGTTCACGACGAAGGTGACAGGAACAAAGAGCGCCTGTTCGGTGATGGCCTCGCCAATCGGCTCCAGCTCGCTATCACAAACGGAGCATCAGCGATCCGATTCGGGTACGTCGAGCCGGTGTTCGATCCGCTCAAGATGCGGAGGCAAGAATCCGCGTCCATGAGCACCCTTCTTCGCTGTCTTGATGTTCTCTCTGACAGCAGCGCCCTCGACTTCCGCGCAAGCAGCGGGAACTTCGCCCGAGCAAAAGAAGTCGAGCTGCCCCACCTGGAGTTGCTCCTACTTGCGGCCGAACATCTGTTTGCTGAGTTGCGCCACTTGCTCGCGCAGACTCGCGTTCTCTGCTTGCAGCTCGGCCACCAGCTCGAGCAGAGCCTGGATTTGAGCGGCCTGAGTTTCGCTCACCGCGAGGAGTTTGGATTCCATTCCTCCGGGCTGGTCAACCGTATCTCATCGGTTTCGAATGGTCGGTTCTGTCCCGAATTCGCCGTTTATTCGTAACCGGCCGGCCGTCCCATTAGGAGACTCGCGGTCTCCGCTCCACCGTTGGCAGACGGTCCAGCATGCTCGTGGGCATGAGTACTACACCTCATGAACTTTCCCTCCACAATCCCCAAACCTCCGAGTTACTAGCCCTGCTCGTTGCCTGGTTAGGGATGTTTTTAGCGACGGCAATTTACCTCTTCGGTTTGACGGAGAAGAAAGGCGGGACTCCGCCTGCGTGAGTCGGCCGGGGAAGGCTGCTTTCAGGTGCGGGCTTCTTGAACCTGGCTGGCTACACAGGTGGCATCCTTTACGGCTTGCCTCGCGACTTTGGTGATGGACTCTTTTTTGGCGGGCTATACCAACGAGTGGGTGGGCGCACTAGCTCGTTTCGGAGACCGGCCTTTCATCGAAGATGAAGATGAATGAGATAGGTGCCTAGGAGCGCGCTCTAACGCAAGCTGCTAACCAGGGCAAGATGCTACTTGTAAACTTCAAAGGTTTCGGCTGAGGAACCTGTCGAGTACTTGAGAAACGTGTTTCCTCTAACCCAGCTATTGACTCTATTCTTCGTGAGAACTTCGACGAAGCTCGCTTGCATACCGATGGTGTGGATAGCCCTCGAAAGAGACGGAACCTGTCCTTGCAAAGGGAGTTCAAGGTGCCGCTGGCAAACCCGTGGTTGATTGTGATTGATCCGGGTACCGGTGAAATCGGTGACCAAAGCGGTTTCGAATACGACGAGGGAATAAAAGCACTCTTGCAAGGCGCGAATCTGTAACGAGGAGCGGAACCGGGTAGCTCTGGGTTGTTACTTCTCATGGGCCGGGCGAGTTGTGGTCACCCGCGTTGGAGGGCGGAAGCGAGCCAGGAGCATCCGTCCTCCAAGCAAGAGTCCGCAGTCTCTCCTCCTGAGCAAGCAATGCCAGAATAGGCCCTAGCCTCGTCCGAGATGACTTACTCGGTCGAGCCCATGGGGTCGTTTGGCAACTCGTCCCCGATCACTCTTTCCCATTGGGATGGCAACTGTAGCAGGCAGCCGAGGTGTAGATGTATCCACTCTCACCACTGTGCTTGTCGTCCATCTTGGACTTCGAGTGCTCGTGGCAGTCGATACATGAGAACTGGATAAAGGTGCCCGGATTCGTATGGCACTCAACACAGTCAAAGTTCTTGTGCTTGCCACTTGTAATCGGGAACTGGTGGTCAAAGACGGCTCCGTACCAGTTTGTTGTACTCGTGTGGCAAGACTCACAAGAGGTTGGGAACATAGCCGCAAGGTGGTCCGGATCGGTCGTCGCGTTGTAGTCGCTGATGTGGCATGTTACGCAGTTGTCCACGATGCCGGTGTGATTGAAAGATGCGCCTTGCCACGTGGTTGTGCTGCCGTGGCAGTCCTCGCAGCTCGTCGAGAATCCCTCGGCAATGTGGTTCGGATCGGTCGTCGCGTTGTAGTCAGCAATGTGGCATG
>CALBMX010000030.1 GCA_937896235.1 uncultured bacterium | reverse complement strand
GACAGGGTGGTTTTCACGCATGCCAAGAGTGCTCCCCAATTTACAAAAACCACCTAAGGTTTTTTCAAGGCCCAAGAGCGCTCAAAGAACCAGAGGTAAAACAGCCGAGAAAACACCAAGCGACAGGGTGGTTTTCACGCATGCCAAGAGTGCTCCCCAATTTACAAAAACCACCTTCTCGCCTATCCCGACCAATCAAACCACACTGCGCCAGCGACTTAGACAAGTGCCACCAAAATCTCGGACGCTGAAAGTGGCCTAAGAGCAAGCCCCTAATCGCGGGCGAAAGGCCCGGGGAAATGAGGTACCCGGAGCGAATGGAGAAGCGAGAGCTCGCCGTTTGCGATCTCTCCTCCAAAGCTAGCGAGCTCGGCTTGGTTGGGCCCTTGCCCATAGGATTAGGAGATTGAGTACAGCCGCAACTCGGGTGGCTTTCTTCGCTCACCAGCCGGTGGCTGCTCACCTCGCGAGATCGCTCTTGGGCCGGAGAAACGGCTCTTTGGGGCGCTCCGACTTTAAGTGCTGCGGTTTGCTGTTATAGCTCAGAGGATGACTTTAGAGACACGGGAGGGCACTCTAGAGGTGGGATCACTCACCTCGTCGCTTCCTATGGATTCCGGTGTCTCGTTGGGTATTTGATGAGAGGCCGGGCCTCTAAACGCCAGGGGACTCCCCGTCCTTCTTCGCAAACCACTTGGGCGCTTCCAACACGGCGCATCCCTGACACACCTTTGGCAAGTTGCCTTCGAACATCTGCTTGCGCAACTTCTGCATGGGCTTTCCGTTCCACACGGCTTCGAAGCCATCTTCGATCACGTTCCCTAGTCGTAGCTCCCGTGGGCCTCGACAACAGGGGAACGCCTCGCCGTCGGGTTCAACCTTCAGGTAGCCCATTACGTGCGGGCAGAAGCCTAGGTGGCTCTTTGCCAACTCGGTGTGCATGATGTCCATCACAGCTGCGGAGTTGATTCGTTCGGGTTGTGCGAAGTTGGTGTACTCACCGCCGTGGGGGGCGTGCACTTCAATACGCAAGTTCACGCCGCGCTCTTCGCACCTTGCACGCATCTTCTGTAAGGCTTCACCTACAACCGCTTCGCCTAGAACACCGAATGCGTCCATCTCGGCGAAGTTATTCGTGGACTCTAGGAGTTCGAGCACGGTGATATCGTGCGCTCCTAGATCGTCGACGACGTAGTCGACAAATCCCTCAAGGTGAGGCACGTTGTCCGTGATGAGCACCATGTGGATCGTGACCGGCATGCCGGCCTCTTTGCATCTGGCCACAGATACGCGTGTCTTTTCGGTCACGTCTTCGAAGATGGCAGGGGCGCGCATCATCTCGAAAATCTCTTTGACTTGACTGTCGATCGAGAACGTGAGCTGGTGCAGGTGGGGAAGTAGCTGCTCCAAAACCTCAGGCGTCATTAGGGCGCCATTTGTAATGATGTTTAGCGAGACCTGGTGCTCTTGGAGTTTCGGGATCAACTCCTTCATGTTGTTGAGCAGAGGCTCCGATGTCGCCGACGGGGTCAAGATCGTCGCGTGGGGTAGCAGCTGGTCAAACAGGTCGGCCCGCTTCGCCTTGGGGGTCGTAACCACCGGCGGATTCTCAGACTGGCTGCACATCGTACAGCGCAAATTACAGGACGAGTTGGTCGAGTACTCTAGGTAGTACGGTTTCGACTTCCAGATGTCGCGCTTCTCGGCCAAGTCGCCATTCAAGGCGACAAAGCTAGCCAATTCGCGTCGGTATTTGGGTTCGGGTGGAGAGTCACTCATAGTCAAGGTTTACCACAATTGCTGACCTAGGGGGCCATCGCAATCAACTCTCCCCCTCTTACTCGCTCGGACTTGTGCCAGCGCTGTCCGCACTCTTTTTGGGTGCTGGAGCCGGCTTTGCAGAGCTCTCGCCCTTTTTGTACGACTCACTACGGTAGTCGGTCTCGTAGAAGCCGCTGCCCTTAAAGATCACACCACCGCCGAGTCCGATTTGCCGTTCCAGCTTAAGCTTCCCACATGAGGGGCACTTCTTGCGGGGCTTCTCAGACATCGAGTGGAAAATCTCAACGTGGTGGGCGCAAGCGCCACAGACGTAATCGTAGGTTGGCACGGCTATCCCTCGTTTTCCTCTTCGGCCTTTGAGACGTTGACTTGGGCCGGGCGCAAGACAACATCGCGCCACGTGTAACCCTCACGGACGCAACTTACGATGGATCCTGGTTCAACTCCCTCTGCATCAACGATTTCGATCGCTTGGTGGACAGCGGGGTCGAAAGGACCATCGGTGTCAATACTCTTCACGTCTTCCGTTCCGAGGGCATTGACGAGCTGATCGCGAGTCATGCGGACGCCGAGGGCCAAATTTTTGGTCTCTGCACTCTCCGCAGGACTCCGGAGCGCCATGTCAAGATTGTCCATGACCAGCAAGATCGACTCTAGCAGGGGCTGCATTCGCATGCGCAGGCGTGCCTCGAGGTCGCTGTGGGAACGGCGCCGGATGTTGTGGCAGTCCGCTTGGGAGCGCTGCCAGCGGGCGATGTAATCGTCGCGCTCTGTGAGGAGGCTCTCGATCGTGTCCTCGACAACCTCTTCGGGGGCAACCGTTTGCTCAGGAGAGTTTTCGGTCACGCCGTTGTCTACGCCTTCGTCTTGTTTCTCTTCAGTGGTCATGGCTTAGCTAAACTTTTCGATCAGGCGCTCGAAGAAAGTCTTCTCGCCACCCTTTTCGGTCTCGATGTTCTCAAATTCCCGAAGGAGTACCTCTTGCCGGTCCGTGAGTTTCATGGGGATGTCCACGTAAACACGAACCAGTTGATCGCCCTTGCCCGCCCCTTGAAGGTGGGGCAGACCTTGGCCGCGCAGGCGGAATACCTTCCCGGTTTGAGTGCCCTTGGGAATGGTCATCTCGCCGCGTCCGCGCAGCGTTGGAATCTCGACTTTGGTTCCAAGGGTGAGCTGGCCAAACGAGAACGGGACCTCCGTGATCACATCGGGACCGCTTCGTTGGAAAATGTTGTGCTCGGCTTCGTGGATGTCGACGTACAGGTCTCCACGTCCGCCACCTTTTGGGCCCGCCTCGCCCTCGTCCGTCACTCGCAATCGCATGCCGTCTTCGACGCCAGCAGGGATTTCGATTTTGACCTCGGTCTTCTTTGGCTTGAGGCCCTTACCGCTACAGTCGCCGCAGGGGTTCTTTTGAACCTCACCGGAGCCTTGACAGTCGGGGCAGGGCGCGGCCATGCTGAAGAAACCTTGGCGGCGCATTACTTGGCCGCGGCCTCCGCAGGTTACGCATGAGATCGGCTTGGAGCCGTCTTTTCCTCCAGTCCCTTTGCATTTGCCGCAATGCTCGTTGCGGTTCACCTCAATCCGACGCTCGACACCGGTATCGATCTCTTCGAGTGTGAGCTCCAAAGAGACGCGCAGGTCGCGACCACGTGCCGGTCCGCGTTGACGGGAGCGTCCACCTCCGAATATGTCCCCGAAGCCACCGCCACCGCCACCGCCACCGAAAATGTCGCCGAACGCGCTGAAGATATCCTCCATGCTGGAGAAACCATCGCCACCTCCGCCGCCGCCACCGCCGGAAAAGGCCTTGTGTCCAAAGCGGTCGTATTGGGCACGCTTTTTAGCGTCTCCAAGGACTTCATAGGCCTCTGCGGCCTCTTTGAATTTTGCCTCGGCACTGTCGTCACCCTGGTTGCGATCAGGGTGGTACTTCATCGCAAGTTGGCGATAAGCACTCTTGATCGCTTTCCCGTCCGCGTCCTTTGAGACGCCCAGGACTTCGTAGTAGTCGGCTTTGGAAGTCATTGCTGTTCTGTGAAACCCTGTCTTTAGAATTTGGGCGCGAGGTATCGGGCTACCGCTACCTCGCGCCTCTCAAATCGCTGCTTAGGCGAAGATTCGCTCGCTAGTTGACGGTGCCTGAGACGGCCTTGTCATCTTTGAGTTCGGTAACCATCGAGTTGGTAGTCAACAGCAAGGCTGCGATCGAGGACGCGTTTTGCAGTCCTGCGCGCACGACCTTCGCGGGGTCGATGATGCCAGCTTTGAACATGTCCACGTACTTGAGGTTCATCGAGTCGAAACCCATTCCCTCGGCTTGTTCGAGGATCATCTCCGCGACTACCGATCCATCTTCACCTGCATTCTCAGCGATTTGACGCGCGGGGGCGCCAAGCGCCTTGCGCAGGATCTCGATGCCGTGAACCAAATCGCCCTTGACCTTTAGCTTGTCCAGAACAGCGGTCGCGCGCAGCAGGCAGGTGCCGCCGCCCGGGACGATGCCCTCTTCGATCGCTGCACGAGTTGCGTTCAAAGCATCTTCGACGAGGTCTTTTTTGGCCTTCATCTCAGCTTCGGTGTCGCCACCTACCTTGATGACTGCAACGCCGCCGGTCAACTTCGCAAGGCGCTCTTCGAGCTTCTCGCGATCGTAGTTCGACTTCGTCGTTTCGATCATCGTGCGGATCTGGGCGCAGCGCGAGTCGACCATCTTTTTCTTGCCATTGCCGGCGATGATTGTCGTGCTGTCCTTCGTTACGCGTACCAACTTCGCTTGACCGAGTTGGGCGACCGTGACGCTGTCTAGGCTAAGCCCAAGATCAACCGTAATGGCCTGGCCACCAGTGATGCAAGCGATGTCACCGAGATAAGCCTTGCGGCGATCGCCAAAGCCGGGAGCTTTGACTGCGCACACGTTCAATCCGCCGCGAAGGCGGTTGATGACCAACGTGGTCAGAGCTTCACCCTCGATGTCCTCGGCGATGATCAGCAGAGGCCGACCCGTACCGTGGACTTTTTCCAAGATTGGGATCAGGTCTTTGGCGGACGTGATCTTTGACTCGTGAATCAGGATATAAGCATCCTTCATCTCGGCGATCAACTTTGCCGGATCGGTGGAGAAGTAGGGGGACAGGTAGCCCTTATCAAACTCCATTCCTTCGACAACTTCGAGCTCGGTTTCGCGGGTCGTGCTCTCTTCGATGGTGATGACACCTTCGTCGCCAACCGCGCTGAATGCGTCGGCGAGCAAGTCGCCAATCGCGGAGTCGTTGTTCGCTGAGATCGAAGCGATAGCGGCCTTGTCTTTTTTGGACTTGACCGGACGAGACACGCTCGCGATATAGTTGACAACCGCCTCGACACCTTTTTCGATGCCCGAGCGGATAGCAACTGGGTTGACACCTGTCGCGAGGTGCCGGAGTCCTTCGGAGTAGATAGCGGCCGCTAGAACCGTAGCGGACGT
Source organism: uncultured bacterium (assembly GCA_937896235.1). Lineage (GTDB taxonomy): Bacteria > Planctomycetota > UBA1135 > UBA1135 > CALBMX01. The sequence continues at coordinate 90,313 of CALBMX010000030.1, read as the reverse complement.
GGTTCCGTCGCCGGCCACATCGTTGGTCTTCTTGGCTGCCTCGAGCACGAGCTTAGCGCCCATGTTTTCGAATGGATCAGCGAGGTCAATCTCTTTGGCAACGCTGACACCGTCTTTAGTGACGGAAGGAGCGCCAAAGCTCTTGGAGAGGATGACGTTGCGGCCCGCGGGCCCCATGGTCACGCGGACGGTCTTGGCTAGTTTCTCGATGCCGGCCTGCATTTTGGCGCGGGCGGAGTCGTCGAACAGAATCTGCTTGGACATGATTAAGTGAGTTTAGAACTGTTGTGTGTTTGCGGAGTGGGGGAGTGTTGCGTGGATAATTAGGAGTGAGCGGGGCTACATGCCCATGCCCATGCCTCCCATTCCGCCCATGCCACCCATGTCGCCCATGCCGTCCATACCATCCATGCCGCCACCACCTGGACCAGCGGACATCGCTGGCTCGGGGACTTTGACGATCATGGCGTCGGTAGTAATCAGCAGAGTTGCGACACTGACAGCGTTCTGAAGTGCAGACTTCGTAACCTTGCAAGGATCGAGGATGCCGTTCTTGATGAGGTCGACGTACTCGCCTGTGAGGGCATCAAAGCCCCATGAGGTGCTCTTTTCGCGTAGTACGCGGTGTGCGACAACAGGGCCCTCGAAGCCGGCGTTTTCGGCGATCTTGTGGATCGGACCGGCAAGCGCTTCAAACAAGAGGTCGAGCCCCATGTTGTAATCCACGTCGTCCTTCTTGCGAAGGCTCGCCAGCACGTCGCGCGTGCGGAGGAGAGCACAGCCGCCACCGGGAAGTACGCCTTGCTCGACAGCCGCGCGGGTTGCGTGCAATGCGTCCTCGATGAGAGCTTTCCGCTCTTTCACTTCGGTGTCGGTCGCGCCGCCCACATTAATCTGGGCAATACCACCCGTAAGCCTCGCGAGGCGCTCTTGCAGCTTCTCACGATCGTAATCGGACTTCGTGCTTTCAATCTCTGAACGAATCTGGTCGACGCGGGCGGTGACATCCTCTTTCTTGCCTTTGCCACCGACGACGACGGTCGTGTCGTTGTTGATGATGACGCGACGCGCGCTGCCAAGATCTTTCAACGTGACGTCCGACAGGTCGGTACCAACATCTTTCATGACCGCGTTCGCACCGGTGACGGCCGCGATATCAAGGAGCATGGCCTTGCGGCGGTCTCCGTAGCCAGGCGCCTTGACCGAGCAGGTCGAGACGACGCCGCGCAAGTTGTTCACAACCAGCGTAGCGAGTGCCTCGGAGTCAATGTCCTCAGCGATGATCAAGAGCTCTTTCTTAGCACTCTTTACCAGTTCAAGCAGCGGCAGAAGCTGCTGCAAGTTGGTGATCTTGGCCTCGTGCACAAGGATGAGTGGCGCTTCGAAGCGGCACTCCATGGCGTCTTGGTCCGTAACGAAGTGCGGGGAAAGGTAGCCGCGGTCAAACTGCATGCCTTCGACGATGTCGATATTTGTCTCGAGGCTCTTTCCCTCTTCAACAGTGATCACACCGTCGCGACCGACCTTGTCCATGGCGCCCGCGATGAGCTTGCCAATCACTGGGTCGTTGTTTGCGGAAATCGTAGCGACGCTGCAGATGTCTGCGCTGGTCTTCACCGGCTTAGACATCTTGTCGAGAGCGATCGAGATCTTTGCTGTACCGTCCTGCAAAGCGGCCGAAAGGCGCGCAGGGGCAGCGCCCGCAGTGATGGCGCGCAGTCCGTGGGAGAAAATACGCTCGGTCAGAAGGGTTGCCGTTGTCGTGCCGTCACCGGCCACGTCACTGGTTTTGCTGGCGACCTCTTTGGTAAGCGCAGCACCAAGCTCTTCATAGGGATCGGAGAGAGTGATCTCTTCCGCAACGGTCACGCCGTCCTTGGTAATCGTGGGTGCGCCCCAGCCCTTATCGAGCACGGCGTTGCGGCCACGGGGGCCAAGGGTACTTGTGACTGCCTTGGCAAGTTTCTGAACGCCTCTAAGAAGCGCCTCGCGCGCCTCGGCTTCAAACACCAATTTCTTGGCCATGGGGTCCTCGTCTAACTACGGGGTAATGATGGGGGATCCAAGGCAGAGCGCCAGGGACTGATCGTTGACTGATTGGGAACCTACAGAGGGCGAAAACGCGTCATCTCCAGCAGGTTCGCTCAGCTTATGCAAGAAGAGTGCCGACTGGTTTTTGTGGCGCAAGTCTTGCCAGGGGAAAGGAAGAGGAGGGGCGGCTCCAAGTGCCTGCTGCCGCTTTGGCAGGAGTGATCCATGCCCCGTAAGCGGGCTGTCAAGTTGGCAGAGTGCAGTCTCGCCGATTCCCTTGGGGCCTTGGGGAGCCTAGAATGCGGCCATGCTGACTCGACTCCTTACCATCCTCTCTACTCTCGTCCTCGCGCTTTCAGTGCATGCGCTCTCCACGACTCTCCAGGGGGAGCCTAGCGTCCGCTTGGAATCTCTCGATGGTTCTCGAGTGTCCGTCCCTCTTTTGGGTATGGAGGTCAAGACGATGGGGGCCAGTCCGGCGAGGATGGACTTCTTCGCCGTCAAATCCAACCGGGCAGTGCCGGCGCCGCGGCCGGGGTCTTTTGAGTTGACCCTCCACAATGGAGACCACGTACTTGGCGAGATCGCACTCGGCAGCGAAGAGAGCCTTGCTCTGCAGCTCTCCGGTGGCGCTAGTGCGGAATTCGCGATCGAGGAGATCGCCTCGCTTTTTTCGGTCGGGCATGTTCAGGATCAAAGTGTTCTGCCCGCCCCGGAATCAGGTGACAGACTCTGGCGGATTACGCCGGGTGGATTTGATCCGCTCGATGGTTTTTTGCTCGGCTTCGACGCTTCGGGAGTCTCGATGGAGGGCGATCTCGGCGAGCGCCTAACTCCTTGGACTGAAGTTGCTTGCCTATGGATTGAGGCCCTGGAGGGGGCGTCCTTTGCGCCGCGAACTGCGGATGTTGAGGGGCGGTCGCCCGTGGCAGTTGACCTCGTTGATGGGTCCAGGCTACGCGGCTACTTTGGAGGAATCGGAGAGGGACTCCTACGGCTTGAGCGCACGGGCCGCGCAGGGCTAAAGCTGGCCTTGAGCACGATAACGCACGTCGCAGTCGACGACGATCGGCAGTCGTTTTTGTCGGATCGGAAGTGGACGGAAGCGGGGAGCTTATCCCTGTTTGGCGATGGCTTCGGAATGCGCTGGCCCGCACTCGGCGACAAGGCGGTGTCGGGCGGAAGGTTGCGGGCAGGCGGTCGAGAGTGGGCGCGTGGCCTTGGTGTCCATGCGCCGAGTCAGCTTCAGTTTGGCGAGCTCTCAGGTGGCGTTCTTCGGGGCGCTGTCGCAGTGGACGACTCTGTTTTGGGAGTCCCGGCGAAAGGCTCGGTGACCTTTCAGGTCATACTCGACGGGAAGATCGTCTGGTCCAGCCCGGAGCTAACTTCGGGGGAAGCCCCTTTGGCCCTTCCGGCAATCAAGATCGGCGATGCCAAAACCCTTGAACTCAAGGTCGACGTCGCTTCCGATTCGTTCATGGGCGACCGTGCGGATTGGTTGGAAATGCGAATCGTGAAACCCTAGTCAAGAGCCCCGCCCTCGCGCCGCGCTTCTTAGCCAAGGTGCCGCAATGGAAAGCTGGCGTTATCGCCCTAAGTTCCGTTGCGCACGTCGCTTTGCCAATTTAGGCAGAGAGGCTAGTCGCGAGAGACTTCGACTTCGACTCGGAAGTCCAGCTCACCTTCGGAAACCATGACCTGCTCGATGGTCAGAGTTTCTTGCCCCATTTCCATGGACATATCCATGGTTTGTGTCTGTGTGAAATCGAGAGAGAGCTCCAGGCTGACCATGTAGCCTCCTGCAATGTTCCAGAGCATGGTGCCCTCGCCATCGTACTGCCTCTCGTTCTCCATAGCGTCGATGACGGGTATCTCTGCGCTCCCGTGGGGGCCAACAGGGGCCTCATCGGCCAGTCGATTCATGACGTCGGTTAGGTCTTGAAATTCTTCGACCTCTAGGAGCAGGGTTATGTTCGCGATGCCGTCTTCGATTGAGGTGAGTGTTGCCGTGATCTCGCCATCGATCACAAGACTCTCATCCTCTTTCAGGTCGCTGGTGGAAAACAAGTCCTGATCGCTTTCAGCGGCCAGGCCTAAGTCTCCGCCGAGGTGAAGGGCACTCCACAGGGCGCGCGGTTTGATGTCCCACTCGTCATCGATATCGATGCTGTCACTTGTGAGGTACTCGCCCCAGGGCAAGAGGGCCTTGAGAGAGTCGAGGAGCTCTTCGTCGCCGGACTCGTCCTCGGAGTAGGAGGCCACAAAATCGCCCTCGTCCTTGGTGAATAGGACCGTCAGTCCATTGAGTGCGCTCGAGGTCGGCTCTTCCGACTCACTCGAGTCTCCCATCGGGCCCGTCCTGGCCATTAGTTGGAGACCTTCAACGTCGGCAAAGGAGCGGGTCAAGGCCATGACGTCGCCGTCGCTCGCACGCAGAATCCGGTCGGTGAAAGTTCCGCTTGCCGTTCGTGTTCCATCCTGCCTGACGTTGCCGTCCATCCCCGCGTCCTTTCCGTTCATGAGGACTTGCAAGTCGCTGAGGCTTCTAGACTCCTCCAAGGAAAAGGTCGTCATGCGCACCTCACCGCCGCGATACAGAGAGGCGAGATCTGTGGCGTTAGAGTTTAAAAAAGCGCCGACAGCAGCAACAAGGAGGATCGTTTTCATAAGGGGAGAGTCGGACTATTCTTCAGTCACTTGAACTCTTATGGCAACTTCGAACTCGCCTTCACTGGAGATGTTCTGCTCCATTGAAAAGGTGCGGCCGCCCATGTCTCCGGACATCACCAAGTTTTGTTCGTTTTCATAGCTGAGCTGCAGCTGAAGGCTAACGGCATGCCCTTGTTTGATGTTCCAGATCAACGTGCCGGTACCTTCGAAATCGGTGGTATGAGACATTGATTGAGGCTCCGGGCGGGCAGTGTCTTCCTTTGGAGCGAGCGCTCGAATCACCTCTACCAGGTCGAGGATTTCCGAGTACTCGACCTCCATCTCGATCGTAGCTAGGTCGTCATTGATCTCGGTAAGTGTAGCGGTTATGTCGCCGTCAATCTCAGCGCCTTCACCGAGGAAGATCGCCTGGGCTAGCCGCAACACTTTGACGGAATCTTCGTCGCCAACGCCGTCGAACGGGAGGGCTCCGCCTAGGTGCAGTGCGTCCCATAGGGACTTCGGATGAATCTCCCATTTTGCGCCGACTTCAACCTCGCCGACGGCCAAGAAGTTTTCCCAGGCCAAGAGTGGCGAAAGGTTCTCGAGTAAATTCCCATCGTTGGCCTCGCCTTCGGGGAAGCTGGGCTTGAAGACACCGTCTACCTTTTCGAAGACGATTTCGAGCCCTTCGAGCTCACTGTCGCCCGAGCCGTTGAGTTCATGCTCCCCCTGTGGGTCGTTTATCAACCAAGAGGCATCCGAAACGAGGTCCGAATATTCGCGTGTATAACTGGTGGGCATGCCAGCCTCCACTCTCTGAATGTGGTCGGTGAACGTAGCGCTTCTTATGATCGTCTGCTTCTGGCTCAGCTCGTCATCGTTCGACTGACCGTTCATGATCATCTCGACCGATGTCGTCTCGCTGGTGTTCTCCAAGCTAAACGTCGTAGTCCGAACTTGACCTCTGGAAAAGGTCGGCGTGAGCTCGGCGCTAGGCACGAGGAGAAGGGGGGAGAGACAGGTAGCAAGGAGGGCGAGTTTCATGGTAATCGAAGTCGAGTGCGGGAGCGTAATCAAGGTTAGACCATAGGTTTAGCAGCAGGCTCCTGCAAATGAAAAGCACCGCGCCTAGGTCGATGTCGCCTAGAGGGTGCTGGGGGCGCCCTGAGAGTCCATTTCCACGGGGGGGCGTTTAGATTTTCGATTCCGAGGCATGTCCCCTAATGCAAGCCCGTTGTCTCTTCCACGGAGTCGAGCTGGCGGTAATAAATACCTTGGTTACCGCCGGCAACTTTGGCGGCACGCAACGCGCGCTCGGCATGTATTCGCAGCTCCTCGAGTGTTTCGATATCGCGTCCGTTGTAGGTTTCGAATCCCAAGCTGGCGGCGACGACTATGTCCTCTTTGGCACCACGTGGTCTCCCCGACAGCTTGTGGATCTCCTCAACCAGTCGATTCACAACTCGCGCAGCATCTACTTTTTGTGTGTAGGGAAGGACTACGGCAAACTCGTCGCCGCCAATACGGCCCGCGATGTCTTCCGTTCGGAGAGTGCGGCGAATGATCTCACCAGCCTGTGCGATCAAGATGTCGCCAACGGTGTGGTCATGGCGTTTGTTGATCGCACCAAACTTGTCTAGGTCGATTAGGACAAGCGCCATATCAAAATGGTGGCGTTGCGCGGCGGAGAAGTGCTCTCCCAGACGTTGCTGGAAGGAGTTCACACGCAGCAGGTCCGTGCGGTCGTCGTGGGAAGCTCGGTGGCGCAAATCGCGCATCTCGGAGTGCAGTCGGGCCTCGTTGAGAAGTCGTGTGATTCGCATCAAGACCTCTTCGCGAGGGGCGCGGCGCTCCGTCAGGTCCCAAAGTCCATTGCTGAGGGTGCCCAGGCTTTCGATCAAATCTGCGCGGCGTTCGGCAAAGGAGAGGATCAGCAGTGGAATGGGTGGGTTTCCAGTGCGCACATCATCCAGGGTACGGAGCTCTTCCGCGCCACTTCGAGAGAGTGGGTCGAGGAGAATGAGAGAAGGGATCTCGTGATCGATGGCCAAAAGCGTACTTCGGAGGTTGCCTGTGATTTGAATGCGGAATCCCTCTAGGGCAAGGGCCTTGAGGTGATCCTCAAGGCCTTCGCCACGATGGTCTGCGATCAATAAAAGCGGTGAAGTGTTCACGAGTGATCCGTGTTCGAGCGGCAAGGAGGGTAAGAAATACAGCCCTAGCAGATCGTATAGACCGCACAGCGGCCTAGGAAGCTGCAAAATGGTACCCCGCTAGACGGCAAATGGCTACGCTGGGTTGTCGTTCCCAAGGCTTCCACTCCGAAATCGCCTATTGTGACCGGAAATAGGCGGGATACGAACCAGGTCAATAGGAAGCTGTAGAAGAGGGTGGGGGGTGGCGGGTTCAGGCGAAATCTGGCCCTAATAAAGAAGGGCGATTGACATCTAGTCGCTCCTCGCTACACTCTTTGGCCTCGAAACTAAGGGTTAGAGGGCTTTTTGCCCAGATCCCACGGCTTCGAGTGTGAATCGAAACAGTTCCTAGCCTCTGTGATTGCGCGCAACTACAGCGGTCGGGAGGGCACGTCCTCAACAAGAGGGCTGCCCAGTAGGGGTACTACGAGTTTTTAGGCTCTCCCCAACAAACAACATCCCATAAAAATCAGGTGCGCCATTTGGCGCGCTTCTCATTTCAAACGAATGAACCAGATCAATCCCAAAGACCTCATCCAATCGGGTGTGCACTTCGGATGCCGCGTGTCGCGGTGGAATCCGAAAATGGCTCCGTATATTCACGGTCGCCGCAGCGCTATCCACGTTATCGATATTCGCCAGACCGTTCGCGGTTTGCTGCGTGCTCGCAACTTCCTGCAGCGCCTAGCCTCCGAGGGGAGCCAAATCCTCTTCGTTGGTACCAAGCGCCAAATCAAGGGCGTCGTCCTAGAAGCTGGCGAGACAACGGGCATGCCCGTGGTCGTCGAGCGCTGGATCGGTGGCTCGCTTACGAACTACTCCGCTATCCGCAGTCGCTTGAAGCGTCTTGAGGAGCTGGAGGGTCGCGAAGAGAGTGGCCAACTCGCCACCCTCAGCAAAAAGGAGCAAGCCTCTTTGCGCCGCGAAAAGCGCAAAATCACACGCAACCTTGGCGGCATCCGCGAGATGACCGGTATGCCAGGTGCAATGGTCGTTGTTGACCCGGGCCGCGAGTACAACGCAGTTCGCGAAGCTCGCAAAATGGGTGTACCCATCATCGGTCTCCTCGACACGGACTGCGATCCGGACACTGTCGACATCGTGATCCCTGGCAATGACGACTCCCTAAAGAGTGTCCGCCTTTTGATCTCGTACCTGATCGAAGCTGTTGAAGAAGGTGCCGCCTCCGCGCGCGATCGCAACCTTGCGACGACTGCAGCAGAGCGTACTGACACTGGTAGCAGTGATGAGCCTCGTCCGACCCGCGGCAACAAGTTGCCCGTCGTTGGAGAGAATCTTCCCGAAGTCGCTGCTCCTGACGCAGAAGTAGCTCCGGCCGCAGAAGTAGCAGCTCCCGCTGCAGAAGTGGCTCCTGCCGCCGAGGCAACGACCTCAACGGACGCTCCCGCCTCCTAAAGACATTCGTCTTTGATGCGGGGGAGCCCCTGGTGCTTTGCGCGCCAGGGGCTCCCCCGCTTGATAACTCAAATCACCGAGCTTTTTTAGGATGCTCGGACTCCCCAAAAGACTCCTCAAACAACGACTAACTACGATGGCTACGATCACAGCTACCATGGTTCGTGAGCTGCGCGCTGAAACCGGCGCCGCCATGATGGATTGCAAGAAAGCCCTTAGCGATTGCGACGGTGACGTCCAAGCCGCGAAGGATCACCTGCGGGCACAAGGCCTAAAAACGGCCGCGAAAAAGGCCGACCGAGAGACCTCGGAAGGCCGCGTATTCGCCTGGATTTCGGATGACAACAAGCTTGGCGCTCTCATTGCCGTCTCTTGTGAGACCGATTTTGTCGCTCGTACAGATGACTTCGAAGCCATGCTTTCGAACCTCGCAAAGCACGTTGCCGAGACTAATCCCTCTGACATGGACTCGTTTTACTCCAGCGCTTGGACTGGTGATGACGCCACCGTCGCTGAGTACATCCAGCAGGTCATCGGCAAGCTTGGCGAGAACATCAAGGTGACCCGAATCCAGCGTTTCTCAAACCCTGCCGGCCGCATTGACTCCTACATCCACCACAACGACAAGATGGGTGCGCTCGTCAACGTTACCGGTGGAGCGGATGCCGAGAAGTTTGCTGCATTCACCAAAGACCTTTGCATTCATATCGGCTTTCACAACCCGCCCTTCATGAGCCGCGATCAGGTCAGCGCTGAGGATGTTGCACGGGAACGTGTCATCTTTGGCGAAAAGGTGAAGGACAAGCCCGCGGACATGCAGGAAAAGATCATCGACGGCATGATGAGTAAGTTCTACGCCGAGGTGATTCTGTCCGAGCAGCCCTGGGTGAAGGACGACAAGAGCACAGTTGCCAAGCAACTCAAGGCTCAGGTCGGAGGTGGGGCGAACATCGAGGCCTTTGCGCGCTTCGATATCGCCTAAATCGAGAGATTTCCACTTGAAGCGGCCCGAGACTCCCACAAGATACGGGAGTCTCGGGCCGCTTCCAATTATACTTCTGCCCATGTCCTACAGCCGCGTACTCCTCAAGCTCTCCGGTGAAGCCCTCGGCCACCCGAATTCCGGTCATGGACTCGATCCAGAGTCCGTCAGTAAAATCGCCAAGCAAATCGTCGAGATTGCAGGCCTAGGCGTAGAAGTCGCCGTCGTTTGTGGAGGTGGAAACATCCTGCGCGGCGCTGAATTCTCCCAAATGGGGTCGAGCCGCGCAAGCGCCGATTACATGGGGATGCTCGGGACGGTGATCAATGCTCTGGCGTTGCAAGACGCCGTGGAATTGCAAGGTGTTGCAAGTCGCGTGATGACCGCATTCGAAGTTCGCGCGGCAGCAGAACCCTTTGTTCGCCGGCGTGCACTTCGCCACCTCAAAAAAGGTCGAGTTGTGATTCTTGCAGCCGGCACAGGCAACCCGTTTTTTACGACGGACACCGCCGCGGCACTTCGCGCGACGGAGCTTGGCTGCGAGGTCCTTCTAAAGGCGACGAAAGTCGACGGCGTTTACACCGCCGACCCCAAGAAGGACCCGACGGCAACTCGAATCGAGTCGATTTCCTACATGGACGTACTCAGCAAACGACTAGCAGTAATGGACTCCACAGCGATCACGTTGTGCATGGAGAACAATCTGCCCGTTGTTGTCTTTGACCTTTTCAAAGAAGGCAACATCGGTCGCGCAGTCAAGGGCGAGAACCTTGGGACGCGCATTAGCTAACCCACCAACACAAATACTCCTACCCGCAAAGGACTCCCATGAAATCCGCTATTCTCGAAGAAAATAACGATCGCTTTGACAAGGCTATTTCCCACCTGAAACATCAACTCCAGAGTATTCGCACCGGCCGTGCTTCCGCCGCTATGGTGGATACGATCCGTGTGGATTACTACGGCACGATGACGCCCATTGGTCAATTGGCATCCATCTTGGTCCCCGAGGCGCGCCAGATGTTGATCAAGCCATTTGATATGAGCATCTTGAAAGAGATGGGGCGCGCAATCGCCAAAGCCGACCTTGGATGCACTCCGCAGGACGACGGGAAGATGCTGCGTCTCGAGCTGCCGCCGCTCTCCGGTGACCAGCGCAAGAAGTTGGCAGCGAAAGTGAAGGAAGCCTGCGAGGACGCGCGGGTGACCCTGCGCAATGGTCGCCGTGACTCCAATAAGCAAGCCGACGCCGCCAAGAAAGATGGAGAGCTAAGCGAGGACGACAACCACGAGCTTCACGACAATGTTCAGAAGTCCCTCAAAGAATACGAAGCCAAGATTGACGAAATCCTCAGCTCCAAGAGCAAAGAGATCTTAGAGGTCTAGCCGCGGCGCCCAGGCTTTTTTGACTTCCACCGTATTTTTATGGAAGTCTGGGGTACAGCGGCTTTCCGCGAGGCCCTTCAGACGCTATAGTCTCCGCCCTCAGTACGAGACAGGCCAAACATCGTACTGAGGAGAAGAGCATTCGGAATGACTTGATACGACTGAGTAGCAAGTCGAGTGATTCCAACTAAAAACAAGGTGGGCGCATAGCTCAGTCGGTAGAGCAACTGGCTTTTAACCAGTAGGTCCCAGGTTCGACCCCTGGTGCGCTCACCATCTTGTAAGAAACCCCCGCAGTCCCTATGGACGGCGGGGGTTTCTCTTTTGCCTATGCGGCCCGACGCGCGGTTGTTTAGGCGAGCGCCACTTCGGCCCGCTCGCCAGCGCAGGCGGCCTCGACATCCTCAATCGTTTTTGAGATGCCCTCGGAGAGGTTTGTGTTTCCGTCCTTGGTCACGAGGATGTTGTCCTCGATACGGACGGCGATCCCGCGCCATTTGGCGTCGATCTCTTCATCGTCAGCAGTGAAGTAGAGGCCGGGTTCGACCGTAGTGACCATTCCCGGCTCGAATTCACGGGGCCCATTTGCGCCCGCGTAACTCCCTTGATCGTGTACGTCGAGTCCAAGCCAATGGCCTGTCCTGTGGATCGTGTACTTCGCATAGGAGCGGCTCTCTAGGGCTAGGTCTAAGGGGCCGGAGAGAATGCCCAAATCAATGAGGCCTTGCGTCAGAACGCGCGTGGCAACGTCGTGGAACTCATTAAACGGCTTGCCGGGCTTGACCGAGTCGATACTGGCCATCATGGCGTCGAGCACCAGCTGGTAGATCGCTGTTTGGGCCTCCGAAAACTTGCCATTCACTGGGAAGGTGCGCGTGACGTCCGAGGCGTAATATTTCCACTCGCAACCGGCATCGATCAAGACCATTTGCCCGTCGTGCATCGTCTTGTTGTTCTCGCCGTAGTGCAAGATCGTGCCGTTGTTACCGGAGGCGACAATGTTGTTATAGGACTCACCCGTACCGCCTCGCTTCATAAACGTGCAGACGATTTCGGCATCGAGTTCACACTCGTTGCGGCCCTCTGCGCTTAGCGCCATGGCGGCGTGATGGGCCTCTCTTGTAATCGAGTTGGCCTTGCGGATGAGCTCGACCTCGTCTTCGCTTTTGAAGAGCCGCAACTCGTGTAGCGTGTCGCGAGGGTGCTCGAGCGCTGACGGAGCGCGGACTCCACCCCTGACCTTGTCGCGCAGCTGCGAGAGCACTTTGAGTAGATGACGATCGCGACTCTCGTCGACACCCGAGGGTGCGACTAAGGTTCCATGGCCGACAAGGAACTCGGGCAGCTCGTCCCACAGTTCATCGATGGGGAGGGCCAAGTCGATCCCGAATTGCTCGGGGGCGCGCTCGGTGCCCACGCGCCGGCCGTTCCACGTCTCCATGAGTGGATCGCGCTCGCGGAGGAACAGGATCGTCCGCGGGCTCTCCTCGGTCCCCTTACCATTGGGAAGCAGAACAAGTGCGCACTCGGGCTCGTTGAATCCCATCAGGTAAACGAAATCGCTTTCGGGCCGAAAGCGGTGGTCGCAATCGTTATTGCGATTTTTGAGTGAGCCGGAAAAGATGATTGCGGCTGAGTCGCGTTCTTCGAGAACGGACAGGAAGTCCTCGCGGTGCTTTTGATACATAGAGTCGGCGCAGTGTTGAAGGCGGCGTGCCTGTTGGGAACGAGGGGTTTTGGAATGATCAGACTCTACCTATCCACAGGAGTCTTGGACAGGCGTGAAGGACCTTGAAACTGGAATTCGGACGCGAATTCCGCAGAACGAACGGTCAACGGAATTGAGCGGAAGTACGCTCTATTTGGGAGAGGATAGAAACGAGTTTGGCCTCGCGAAACTCGCTGGGGGAGAGGTCAATTCGGAGAGGTGCGCGTCCGCTGCTGGGCTCGGACCCCAGGCCGTCGGTTGTGACGGTGACTCTCGTGTTGAGCAGTTTGGCAGTGGCGCGGGCCATCGCGCGAAGGCGGGGAAGGGAGGGGTCGGTTGCTGTTGTCGTGAGCTCGATGTCGCGATCGAGGGGGAAGCTGGCACCCGACTTCACATGGGGCCAAGGCAGGCGGCGCGGCATGCAACGCGCCCACAGAACCAGGTCCTCCGAGCCGGGTTCGAGAGTGATGGTGTGCACAGGATTGACACCCTCTTCCACCTCGGCACGGGTCCAGTCGACATACTCGATCCGCTTCGTGCGATTCGCGGGCACGGGGATGCGGACGCGAAGCTCGAGGCTTGGCCCCGACTCGTGAATGAAACGAACCTCGACCCCCTCGGGAGGAACCTGAACGGACAGCGTAAACGTCGTCTGATCAATTTGAAGGCCTTCGATACGGTATTCGCGAAGCGGTGGCAGCTCTCTCCAAGTGGCCGCATCGTAAATGGGAAGCGGGGGAAGGATCGGCTCGAGGATCGCTGGCGCAGCTGTTGCGCCAACGGTGATCCCTGCGACCAGTGTAGGGAGCAGGCGAGCGGCATCGGCCACGGGCAACCGCTGTAGGTAGGACCAAGTGTCCTCGGGACGATTCTGCGAGTGAGCGAGGGTCGCGAGATGGGAAACGGTCGTCGCAAAGGCGGCGGGGGTCTCGGTGTCAGCGAGGCAGTCGAGCCAATGCTGCCAGGGTTGGTCTCGGGTCCACGCCTCGTGGTCCGACCACGCCGGCCACGGTGTCTGTTCCGCGGAACCGATATGCAGGCCGGCCTCGGAGCTCAGGTCTGCGAGGAGCTCGCTTACAGGACCCGGCGGAAGGGATCCGCGCAGAATAAGACCGGGTGTTGCCGCTTGGAATTCGGTCGTAGGGAGTGCAGCCGGTGCGGGCGTTTGCAGGGGACCGGCAAGCAGTCCGAGGAGGAGTGAGCAAATCATGGCTCTCTAGGTTACTCGTTGGGGGTCCGGGAGTTTCGTCTCGCTACGCCCCTATTTCGGGCGGGCCGCTAGTGTCCGATTCGCGTGGGCTTGGTAAAGTGCGCACTCTTGGCGTGCTTAGGTCCACTTGCCGCCACCCCGAACTCATCCCCAAGGACACCACCGTGATCGATAAGGAATTGCTTGAGATCCTCGCCTGCCCCGAAACGCACCAGCATTTGGCCGAAGCTGACCAAGCTGCGCTCGACGCTCTCAACGCAAAAATCGAGGCCGGCACAGTGACCAATGTCGGTGGCGAAGCCGTGACCGAAAAGGTCGAGGGCGGACTCGTTCGCGAAGACGGAAAGATCGTTTATCCGATTCGCGACTCGATTCCCGTGCTGCTGATTCACGAGGGCATCGCGCTCTAGAGCAGCCCTCGCTCTTCCGCCGAATCCACCGTGCTCTTCCTGAACCCAGCCCTCCCCGGCCGCAGTTTACGACTGGCGACGTGCATGAACCTGTGGCCCGCGGAGGATGCAGCCGGGGTCCAAGCTGGGCTTCAGGCTGTCAGCTTACCGCTGCGGGAGGCGCTTCGTGACCTCGTGCCAGGACGGGAATACGGGGACGGTTTTGGCGTGGGAATCTGGCTGCCCGCCGCCGCCGCCTTTGAACTCGAGGCCGATCCATTTGCCGCTTCCGAGCTTCGGGAGTTTCTGCGAGACGAGCAGCTCGACGCCTTTACTTTCAACGCGTTTCCGTTTGGGGGCTTTCACGAGGCCGGCCTGAAGCAGCGCGTGTTTATGCCGGATTGGACCGATGCTGAGCGCGGATTTTATACCCGCGCGGTGGCCGAGTTTGGGCTCTCGATTGCAACGAGTGCGAATTGGCGCGCCTCCAAAGTGCCTCGACACCTCTCGATAAGCACTCATACTGGCGGCCATCGCTCGGCCATCGAAGATGTGGACACGTTTCGCGCGGCTTGCGCGCGCCGGCTAGTCGCCCAGGCGGGGGGGCTTGCGCGGCTGGGTGACGAGGCGGGGATTCCCGTGCGCTTGGGTTTGGAACCAGAGCCGCGCTCGCTCGCAGGGGACACGCGTGAGCTTTTGCAGCTGTGGTCGGCGCTGGAGCTCGCGGAACCAAAAGGTGAGCGCTCGCACGATCTACACGGAGCGACCGATGCCGTGCTGGGGGTTTGTTTGGACACCTGTCATGCCGCTGTCGAGTTTGAGCGCCCGGCCCAAGCGCTTGAACGCGCGGTCTCTGCGGGACCTGCGCAGCGGCCGATCGCGAAGGTACAGTTTTCGAGCGCACTCGCGCTCGTGGACCCGGGCGAGGATCCAGCTGGTGTCGAGGCGCTTCTCGCTCTCGATGAGCCGGTCTATTTGCACCAGACGACGGGGCGAGCCCATGACGGATCCTTTTTGTATGCAGGGGACTTGGCGGAGCTGCGCGAGCTTCAGGCCGCGGGCGGTGAGATCTGGTCCGCGTGGCTTGCCTGCGCGGAGTGGCGCTGCCATTTTCACGTGCCTGTTGACCTGGCCGTGTCGGGTGGCTTGACGACGACGCGCGACTTTGCCGACGACCTTCTCAGACGCGCTCTAGCGTCACCGGAGCTCTGGGGCTCTCCAGAGCTGCACATTGAGATTGAGACGTACACGTGGTCGCTCCCGTCGCTACAGGTGATGGCGATGGAGGCCGCTGCATCGCAAGCGTCCCCTAGACAGCCGGCCTCAAAGACTCGCTTCCAGGCGACGATTGCCGGTATCGAGGCAGAATACCGCCATGTAGCTGCCTTGCTCTATACGCTGGGTTGGAAGCCAGCATAGTTGTGCTAATCGCCTGTTGCCTCTGCTCGCACAGGGGTGACGGAAAGGAGAACCTGGCAACAACCGCAAAAAAGAAGTGCGCACGGCGTTGACTCGGCCTCCAAACGTCCGTATCTTTCCGCCTCACGACGCTACTGGCGTGGTTGACAATTCAACGAAGACAAGCCTCTTGGCGCCGACCACGGCGACGGACGCTGTCTCCGATCCAAGGTGGCCCCGTCGTCTAGTCGGGCCTAGGACACCAGGTTTTCATCCTGGCGACCGGGGTTCAAATCCCCGCGGGGTCACCACTTTCAAAGCAGCCCGCTGAGCATCACGCTCGGCGGGCTGCTTTCTTTTATGCCTAAGGGATTCGGAGGGAGAAGCCGTGCGGCCCAAGGGTCAGCAAATGAGCGGCCATTTATCCGTTCTAGCTGGTGGGGTGCCCGAGGGCGCCCGCAGATGATGGGCAGTTGAAGGACTGTGGATTTGTTGCGTGGAATCTCGGCAGCGCGCCTCAAGGGTCGCTCCTCTCGAACAAGTTGCGCCTCGCCGGATGTCTTGTAGAGTGTGGTGATGATTCTTGCCCTTCTGCTCCTCAACGTGCTCGCGGATTCACAGGTTGTTGATTTTCAGAGGGAGATTCGCCCGCTTCTCTCGAAGCGCTGCCTGACCTGCCATGGTCCCGATGAGAGTGCACGCGAAGCGGATTTACGACTCGATACGGAAGAGGGACTGTTCGGTGATCGCGGCGGCTATGCGGTTGCTGTGCCCGGGAATCGGGAGGACAGTGAGCTTTGGTATCGAATCACAAGCGACGAAGAGCGGATGCCACCGGAGGATCTCCCGGCGCTGAGTGAGTCCGAGCGCGAGCTGCTCGGACGGTGGATCGATGAGGGGGCGGACTGGCGCAAACACTGGGCGTATGAAATTCCGGTGCGGCCAGGAGTCCCAACGACGGCGGGCGAGGGGTGGGCTAGGAACCCCGTGGACGTTTTTGTCCTTGCACGCCTAGAGAGCGAAGGACTGAAGCCCACCTCCGAAGCGACTCCCGAAGCTCTTGCGCGTCGGTCGTCCCTCGACTTGACCGGACTTCCACCGGACGTGAAGCGCTTGGATGATTTCCTCACAGCGTGGAGCGCAGACAGGGAGACCGCTTGGAACACTTGGCTCGACGAGCTTTTGGACGCCCCTGCTCACGCTGAATCTTTGACGGCCGCCTGGCTCGATCTCGCGCGTTACGCGGATTCGAATGGCTATGAAAAGGATGACAGTCGGTCGATTTGGAGCTACCGAGATTGGGTCTTAGAGGCCTTCGATAGCGATATGCCGTTTGATGAGTTTACGCGCCTGCAGCTGGCGGGGGACTTGGTTCCAGGCGCCACACAGTCCGATCTAGTCGCCACGGGTTTTCATCGCAATACGATGATTAATGGTGAGGGTGGTACCGACCCGGAAGAGTTCCGTGTCGCCGCCGTACTCGACCGCGTCGACACGACGGCAGCGGCGTGGCTCGGCACAACGATGGGGTGTGCCAAGTGCCACTCACACCGCTACGACCCAATCTCTCACGAGGACTACTACTCGCTGTTCGCCTTTTTTAACGGCACCTTGGATACAGGCAACTCGCTGGAGCCCACGATTCCGGTACCCACTTCGGAGACGACGGGACGGCTAGCCGAAATCGAGTCCATGCAGACCGCCTTGATGGCGCAACTACGAGCGCCGAACCGTGAGCTGGACAGGAGCCAGGTGGCTTGGGAGGATGGGTTGCGCACCTCGCTCTCGCAAAAAGTCGATTGGAAGCCGTTTTCAGTCGAGTCGGCCTCACTTGAGTCCGGAGCAAACCCCGAGCGGCAAGCGGATGGCTCCCTGCTAATGACCGGTCCGCTCGCTCCCAAGGACGTGTTGGAGATCGTGGGGAATCCACTGGAGCGTCCACTCAATCTGGGGGCGTTTCGACTTGAGGTGCTGCCTGGCCAGGACGGTCGAGTCGGCCGAGCGAGTCATGGGAACTTTGTACTTACCGAAGTGGAGCTCGACATTGTCGCGCCCGATGGCACCTCCGTTCGCGCCCCCCTTGCTTCGGCGCGAAGTAACTACTCACAGCGTGGAGAGGACTGGCGCGCCGAGGGGGTTCTCGACGGGTTGCCGGAGACGGGTTGGGCGGTAGGTGGTGGTGTCGAACGCGCTGACCTTGCGGTCATCCTGGCACTTGCTCAGCCCACACTTGTCCCTGCAGGCTCGCGGCTGTCCGTTCGTTTGCGCCAAGAATCAATTTACCCCTCCCACATGATTGCCCGTGTGCGCCTCTCGATAGCCGAACCCTCCCGCGCACTTCGCGAGTTGGGTCCGGCTAAGCTGGGCCGCTGGTTAGGAGCGGGACCGTTTGGCGCTGAGAGTTTCGAGGAGGCTTTTGAGAGCGTCTCCCCGCCAGAGTTAAAAGTACGCGCGGGTATGGATCCTTTTCGCGAGCCCAGCGCGGATTGGAGTGAGCGCCCCGACCTCGAGGACGGCCTCGTGAACCGCTTGGAAGGTGAGAATCGCGCCTTCTTGTTCGCTCGCGAAATCGAAGTGGAACACGCTCATGACCTCGCACTTCGCCTCGGAAGTGACGATGGCATCAAGGTCTGGCTAAACGGCGCGTTACTGCACTCGAATCCCACCCAACGAGGTGCGGCACTCGATCAAGATGAGGTCCTCGCGCACCTTCCAACGGGACGTAGTCTCCTGCTGGTAAAAGTTGTCAACGGCGGGGGAGTCGGGGGCTTTGCATTTCTAGCGGAAGAGAGCCAGTCCGGCGGTCTGCCCGCTGAAATCATCGCAGCACTTTCGATCGCTCCAGAGGAGCGCACGCCTGACAGCACAGCTGATTTACGTGTTCGCTTTCGTCGTGAAGAGACGGATATGGGGCGCGAACTGACACGTGCACTCGCTGATCTTGCAGCGGAATCCACTACGCTTCGCCAAGCTATTCCCACAACGCCGGTGATGCGCGAGGTCCCAGGGGGGCGCGAGACCCACGTCCTATTCGGAGCCAATTTTCTGGCTCCGAGTGTAGCTGTCACCGCAGGGATACCGTCGGCCTTTGGGGTTTGGCCCGAGGGGCTTTCCCGCGATCGTTTGGGACTTGCGTCATGGTTGACAAGCGCGGAGAACCCGCTAACCGCACGTGTTGTTGTGAACCGTGCTTGGTCCCGAATCTTCGGCACTGGTCTCGTAGGCTCATTGGACGACTTTGGCGCACAAGGAGAGCAGCCCTCACACCCGGAGCTGCTCGATTGGTTGGCGGTTGACTTCCGTGAATCGGGGTGGGATTTTGACCATCTCTACCGGACAATCCTCACCTCTGCGACGTATCGTCAAGCGTCCCTAGTCGACGAGTCCCTGCTCCAGAAGGACCCGGCCAATCGGCTGCTCGCTCGTGGCCCTAGGTTTCGCTTGTCGGCGGAGGGTCTTCGCGATGTTGCCCTCGCCTCGTCGGGTTTGCTCGACCGAACGATGGGGGGCGCTAGCGTGTTTCCGCCGCAACCCGAGGGGACCTGGGCGATGACTTATAGCGGCTCCATGTGGATGGAGGACCAAGGACCCAAGCGGTGGCGGCGAGGTATGTACACCTATCGCAGGCGGACCGCACCCTATCCCACGTTTGCGCTTTTGGACGCACCTAGCTTCGAGCTAACCTGCACGAGTCGGTCGCGTACGAACACCCCTCTACAGGCCTTGGCCTTGCTAAACGACCCCGTGTTTGTCGAGGCTGCGGCAGGCCTCGCGCGCCTCGTGCTCTCCGAGATGCCTGATGCCGACGAGTCGGCACGTATTGATTATGCCTTTCGTCGGTGCACCTCGCGCCGGCCTACGGAAAGCGAATCCCGCGTGTTGCGTGACCTGCTCGCGAGCGAGCGCATGCGCTTTGCGGCGTCCCCCGAGCGGGCCGCTGCTTTGGTTGCCAGCGAGGTCTTGCCCGCTGTAATGGATCCGATCGAGGCCGCCTCTTGGACGCTTCTTGCGAACGTGCTTTTGAATCTAGACGAGGTCCTGACAAAAGAATAATGGACACCCACGAATCAATGCCCATTTTGTCTTCGCTTGCGGGCCGGCGCAGGTTTCTCCAAGGGACCGCAGCGGGTCTTGGATCGCTTGCGCTCAACGGACTCTTCGCTCGCGGTGCTCACGCCCATGCCGACAAGTTGCCGGGGCTGCCGCACTTCGCTCCCAAAGCGAAACGTATCGTGTGGTTGCATATGGCCGGCGGGCCAAGTCAACTCGACCTGTTTGATCCCAAGCCAACTCTCAATCGATTGGATGGCGAGGAGATTCCGGAGAGCTATACAAGAGGTGAGCGGTTTGCATTTATCAAAGGCACTCCGCGCTTGTTGGGGTCTCCCTATGCGTTCGCTCAGCACGGCGAGTCGGGCGCGCAAGTAAGTGAGCTCTTACCGGAGACCGCCAAGGTTGTAGACCAGCTTTGCTTTGTGCATACGATGAAGACGACGCAGTTCAATCATGGACCGGCGCAGATTTTCATGAACACTGGGCACGGCCGAATCGGGCGACCTAGCATGGGCGCTTGGCTTGACTATGGGCTTGGTCGGGAGGCGGAGGACCTGCCAGGTTTTGTGGTCATGCTCTCGGGTAAGTTCGCGCCGAGTGGCGGGAACTCATGTTGGGGACCAGGCTTTCTTCCAACGGTTCACCAAGGTGTTCGTTTCCGGTCTCAGGGCGACCCTGTACTTTTCCTTTCGAATCCAAGCGGAGTCGATTCGGTCTCGAGAAGAAGTAGTCTGAATGCGATCGCTGAACTGGATCGTCTCCACCACAAAGTTACAGGTGATCCGGAGACTGAAACGCGGATAGCCCAGTACGAGTTGGCGCATCGCATGCAGGACAGTGTGCCCGGCTTGCTGGATCTTGCCAGTGAGGGCGAAGAGACTCTCGCGCTCTATGGGGCCCAACCTGGTGAGGCTTCATTTGCCAACAACTGCCTACTTGCCCGCCGACTTCTCGAGCGTGGCTCGCGCTTTGTCCAGCTGTATGACTGGGGCTGGGACAGCCACGGGACCGCGCCAAGTGACGACATTTTGGAGTCTCTTCCCGCTCGCTGTCGCGCCACGGATCGCGCTTCAGCCGGGCTTGTCACCGATCTCGCTCGGCGCGGAATGCTTGAGGATACGATTGTTGTTTGGGGTGGCGAGTTCGGGCGGACGCCGATGAATGAGCGCCGCAACGGCTCGACATTTCTTGGCCGCGATCATCACCCCCATGCCTTCACTATGTGGTTCGCCGGTGGGGGCTTTCGGCCAGGAATGAGCTTTGGTGAGACCGATGAGCTGGGATATTTCCCGACCACAAAATCGGTTGAGATGCACGACCTTCACGCGACTCTGATGCACCTGTTTGGGATTGACCACGAGCGGCTGACCTATTTCTCGCAAGGACGAAATTTCCGTCTAACCGATGTCGGCGGGCTCGTTCAGCACCAGCTACTCGGGTAGGACATCGGTTCGAGGGGCAGCGAATCTCTCTAATCCTGAGTGAGTGCTCCCTCGGCCAGCGAGAAAGTTCGCGAGCCCCAGGCCTCCTTGAGCTGGCAGGCAGCGCTCGGAATTAATCTCTGACGATAGCGGACGGCGAGCGAGGGGAGAGCACACAGGGATCAGCTTAGATCCAAGTCGATGTCCCCCTCAGCCACTCGTGAGACCCGGCCTAGGAACCGGTAGAGGAGTGCGCCCAAACTCAAATCGCTACAGAGAAGAGGACTCCCCGCGCAGTGGTTACGAGTTGTGGTTATGGCGGTGGTGGAGGTCGGGCCAGTGCTCGTGTTTATGGTGTTGAGGTTCGTGCACGTGCTCGTGGACGTGACGGAACCCCGCGGACTGCCCCCCATGGAAATGTTCGTGGTGACCGTCGTTGTGGGTGTGCTCGTGGGTGTGCCTATTGGCCTCGTGTTTGTGGGTGTGTCCGTGCTTGTCGAAGAACAGAGCAGCGATGGACCCAGCGATCAAAATTGCGGCGCAGCCCTGGATTAGCGTAAAGGGTTCGCCTAGCCAAAACACCGATCCGAGGACGCCAAAAATCGGAGCCGCTGCAAAAATCATTTGGGCTCGCACCGCACCTAGTTTTTGTGCACTTGTGATGTACAGCGTAATGCTCGCGCCGTACGAGAGAGCGCCAACAGCGAGGGCGCCTAGCCACACGGGGGCGCTGAACACGAGCTCTTCGGTTGTGGAAAGTCCAATCGTCAAGTTGACACTACCTGCAACAAGGCCCTTCCAGAAGGTGCTTTCCGCCGGCCGAATCCCGTCGATAAGCGCCGTGAAGTGATTGTCGAATCCCCAGGATATGGCGGCGAGCGCAACCAGGAGTCCTCCGATCAGGCCTGGGGTTCCGCCCTCGACACTAAGCATGACTCCAGCAGCTAAGACACCGAGGTTAGCGATGATTGTCCACCGACCAAGGTGCTCGCGGAAAAGAAGCACGCCCAGTATCGCCGTAGCGACGGTCTCTAGATTGAGCAGCATCGAGACCGAGCTGGCCAAGGCGAGGCGCAGGCCGAAGAGAAGGGCGAGCGGGCCAAGCACGCCGCCGAAGAGGATTGCGCCTGCGAGGTAGGCTGCGTTTTTAGGGTCTGTTGGTAGGCCGAGTGGCCCGTGGTTTGGTCGCGGTTTGTCCGACTGGAGTTTGGCTTGACGGAGGACTGTTGGTAGCAGGAGCAAGGCTGCACCTAGGTAAAATAGGCCCGCCAAAGTGAAAGGGGGTAGAGAGTCGAGCAGTCTCTTGGCGATCGGTGTCGAAATGCCAAAGAGAACGGCAGAGCAAAGCGCCAGCAGTGCGCCAAATCCACGTTGATTTGTGGTCACTTTCTGATCGTCAGGCAAGACGTCCGGCCCCCGCGCGCGGGTGCGCCTTTTCGTAGATCTTGCGCAGGTGCTCGATTGAGATGTGGGTGTAGATTTGAGTTGTGACAAGGTGCGCGTGTCCAAGAAGTTCTTGCACCGAGCGCAGGTCTGCACCCGCATCGAGCAAGTGCGTGGCGAAACTATGGCGTAGCGTATGGGGTGTGGCTCGGCGAAGGAGGCCCGCCTCTAGAACGGCCTTCTCGACGATACGCCCCAAGCTGCGGGTCGTCAGCCGGCCACCGCGCTCGTTTAGGAATACGGCGGCTTGATCTGCGGGGAGCTTGGGAGTGGGGCGGGCTGGGTCGGAGAGGTATTCGCGAATCGCATGGGTCGCGTGGCTCCCGAGTGCCGCGAGGCGCTCCTTTTTCCCTTTGCCACGGACGCGGACAACTTCACTGCGGAAGTCGAGATCGGTGCGGTTGACACCGACGGTCTCGGCGGCACGTGTTCCAGCGGAATAGCAGAGCTCCAACAGGGCACGATCTCGGCGGCCACTTGTCGTCTTGATATCTGGCGCCTCCAGCAGCTGAAGAATCTCCTCCGTACTAAGGCATGTGGGCAGACTCCGGGGGATCCGAGCTTGGCGCAGACCGGTTGTGGGATCGACATGAATCCGGCCCTCACGCATGAGCTGGCGGAAGAGCGAGCGCGCGGCAGAGAGCTTGCGTTGGATCGTGGCGCGCGCGAGATCGCGCTCGTCGAGTAACACCAAAAAACCACGCAGCGTGCGCGGCCGAATCTCCTCAGCTGAGCGGATACCCCGCTGCTCCAGGAAGGCACAAAGCTCCTCCAAATCCAGGCCGTAGGCGCGGAGCGTATGTGCCGAGGCTCCCCGCGTGGCGGCAAGGTTTGTTAGGAATCTTTGAACGTCTGTGCGCATGGCGTGCGGGGTCTACTTGGCATCGTAGTCGAGCGAGCCGTGGGGTACGTCTATTTTGCCGTGCATTCTGTTCGTGGATTTTGAACGCGGGCCAAGATCGTTCGAACAGGCCAGAAGCTATTCGAGCATTTTGCCCATAGCGACGCTCCCCAAACCCCTGCGAAGGAGTGGAGCCAGTGGTCCTCGATTACAAGACCGGCGGCGCGCAAAAGAGCCTCTAGCTCTGAAGGTCGAAAGAAGCGCAGGTGCGTAGGCTCTTCAAGCACCATCCTCGCACCGGGAACTCGTCGAGCGAAGAAGGACCTTAGGGTGTAGAGAGGACCTCGATTCGGGAGGGTCCACTCCACCACCAAGACCGGAGCGCCAGGAGCCAGGTGGTTGAGCAGCTCAGAGAGGAAAGCGGCAGGATCCGCGACATGCATAAGCACATCACAAAGCCAGGCGGCCTCGAAGGGATCCGAGTCGGCGCACTGTTCTCTCCACGACTCTCTATCCAGGTCTACGTGACGGACGGTGAGGCCGTTTGCCGCAGCCCTCGCACACGCCTGTTTAGAGCTGTCTAGGCCGATCGAACCCCGGCCAAAGTGGGCGAGGTAGAGCCCCGGACCCGAAGCGGGTTCAAGCACACGCAGCTGGTGCAGAGGGACGCGCTTGAGAGCCGCCCTGAGCTTGGCGGGTTGTTTCGGTTTGGAAGGGGAAGAGGCGCTCACCGAGTCTAGCTATCGCTCGGCGCGTGCGCCTCATCGCTCGGGACCGGCGGCAACTTGAACGCCAAGTAGATCGGTATGATCAAAAGCATTGCCCCGAGGCGGTATGCGGATTCGGAGTCGAACTTCCAATAGACCAATGCGCCAAGGACGGGGCCGGCCGCACGGGAAAGGGAGCCCATGGAGCGAAAGGCACCTAGGGAGAGACCTTGGCGATCCGCCGGGGTGTAGCGTGAAACTAAGGCGGAAAGACACGGCATGACAAGTGCGCTGCCTATTGCCATGCATGCTAGCCCTCCGTACAGGCCAGTCGTCGTGGCCGCCCCACCGATGAACAAGAAGCCGGGAACCGTGAAGAGCATGCCGATGCGTGCCACAAGTCGCTCACCGTATTTGGGAGCAAGGCGCCTCACCAGGCCACCTTGCACCAGCGCGATGATGAAGCCCACGAAGACAAACATATAGGCCATGTCCATCGGCTTGAAATCGAAGCGCTCCTTGGCGAGAAAGGTCAGTGTGAACTCAATGGCAGCAAACGCGATCAAGTACAGAAGGTAGATGAAGTTGACACGGACGACACCGGGAAAATTCAGGGAAGAGAGTCGCTTGAAAGGGTTGATTGAGCGTGCTGAATCTGTATTGCCGCGCTTAGATTGGGGCAGGGTCTCTTTGAATTTTGTAACAACCCATACCAGGTTGATCAGGGCGAGAATGAGTGAGAAGAGCGCCGGGACGGAGAACGGGTTGAGAGAGAACATTCCCGTGCTGACGCCTGTCGTGTCGGTAAGGGTAAGGCTCGAAGTGAAGCCGCCAATCGCGGGGCCAAGGATGAAGCCAAGCCCAATCGCCATGCCGACGATGCCCATGCCTTTTGCACGGTCTTTGGTCGTGGTCGTGTCCGCGACAGCTGCGGAGGCCGTCGAGATGTTGCCCGCCATAATTCCGCCGAGGACCCGTGCGGCAATCAGTACGGCAAAGCTACCTGCAAAAATCCAGAGCACGTAAGACAGCGCAGTGCCGACCAGAGTCACGATCAGAGTGGGGCGTCTGCCGATGCGATCGGAGAGGCCTCCCCAAACCGTTGCAAACAGGAACTGCAGCAGACCGTAAATCGAGCCGAGGAGGCCACCAAAGAGAGTCACAACGGCGGTCTCTTCGCCGCCGGAGAGCTCTTCGAGTTTTAAGACCAAGTCGGCCAAGAAACTTCCCTCGCCGCTCAGCGCCAAGTAGTGGTCGAGCAGGTCGGGGAAGAGTGGGAAGATGATCGAAAACCCGACAATGTCGAGGAAGACCGTCAGGAAAACGAGGCCCAAAACGGAGCGCGTTCCTGAGTCTTTGGATTGAGAGTTGGTGTCCATGGGAACCTCTTGTACGGTGCTGGGGCTTTGGAGGGAATGCCCTGCACCCGATCCCTTGGCAAGTCTCCAAACTTCTTATGACTATCGACCACCCGATCCCTTTTGCGGCGCTTGTAACGGACCTCGTCGAGTTGCGAGCGGACGACAAGATGCTCTCTCCGGAACAGGCTCTCGTGCGCCTTCGGGGGTGGAATCGCATTGTGCTACTTCACAGCGCGGGGGGGAGGCCGGCCCGCTTTAGCCTCCTCGGTTTCGATCCCGTTCTCAGTCTCGATGGATGTGACGAGGAGGCCAGCTCTCCCCCGCGGTCCTTTCTTGAGCTGCAGGCTCTACTCGCCAACTTGCAGGTCACCGGCCAGATTCCCGGCCCCTTTCATGGAGGGTTCCTCGGGGCGATTTCCTACGATTTTGGTGCTGCAAATCTGAGTCTTGATCTTCCCAGGGAGCAACAGCCAGAGCCCTTCCAGCAGCCATCGGTTGTGGGGGGGATCTACACGGATTTCCTTGTGTGGGATCACGAGCGAGCGACCTGTCATGTCGTGATCAACCGCTCGCGCGAGAACTTTGAGGAGCGGCTGGAACGGCTCTCTCAGTCCCTTAGGGGGGACGCCGGGCATCAGACTTTTTCCGTTTGTGCGCCCTTTCGGAGGGCGATTCCACCCGCGCAGCATCAGGCGCGCATCGAAAAGATTCGCGAGGCGATTCAGCGTGGGGATCTGTACCAGGCCAACTTGGCACATCGCATCTATGGTCAGGTTAGAGGCGATGCCGTGGATGTCTACTGCGCACTCGTCGAGTCCAACCGCGCACCGTATATGGGGTTCGCCTCGTGGCCCAAAGGCGCGCTACTCTCGGCCTCGCCCGAGTTGCTATTGGAGCTCGTTCACAATGGTGCTGGTGAGCTCGTGGCGACGACTCGCCCCATCAAGGGGACGATTCGGAGAGGTGAAACCATTGCCGAAGATCAGGAGCGAGCGAACGAGCTTCTCCATAGTGCTAAGGACCGCGCCGAGCTGGCAATGATTGTAGATCTTGAGCGGAACGACCTCGGCCGCGTAGCTCGTGCGGGAAGTGTCCATGTCGGGGAGTTTCCGCGGCTTGAGACTTTCGCAAGCGTGCACCACCTTGTCGCCGATGTGAGCGCAACGTTGGAGCCCTCTCTCAGCGCATGGGATTTGTTGGCCTCGATCTTTCCCGGCGGTTCCATTACGGGCGCCCCCAAGCTCAGCAGCATGGAGGCGATCGCAAAACTTGAAGGAGAGCAGCGCGGCTTCTTCTGCGGGGGCCTAGGATTTGTGGACTCGAGAGGCGAGGCCTGCCTCAGTATTCTGATTCGAACCCTCCTTTGGCAAGAGGTCGGAGAGGTGCTGCCCGGCTGCGCAGACGTCTCGTTGCGGGTAGGCGGCGGTATCACCTGGGCGAGCGACCCCGAGGCGGAGGACAAAGAGACGCTGGACAAGGCGGCCTCTCTACTTGCCGCGCTGGGCGTCGCACAGCTCGAATAAAGGCCCGCGCAGGTCAAAGTCGATTCCTGCCATTGCTTCTACGCGGAATGGACGAGACAATAAGGGCATGTCCCTTCCAGCTTTTCCGACTTGGGTGTCAGGCGCCCTTTTTCAACCCGGTCAGCCTTCCTTCGCCGCAGAAGACGAGGGACTACTGCTGGGTTTGTCCGTCTTTGACAGCATGATATGGGATCGTGGTTGCGTGTTCTTTTTTGAGGAGCACATGCAGCGCTTTCAGAGTGGGCTTGAGCAGCTCGGGGTTTCTTGGCCTTTGCCTTGGGAGCCGGAGGTAGCTATGAACGAGCTGATTCACGCCATCCAGGCTACGGGCGCGATGCCCGAGCAGTTAATTCTGCGCATGACAGCAACTCGTGGTGTGCCCGGTCGCGGGCCGAGCTTGTCTGTGGCGGGGCGGCTCTGTGAAGAGCTCCCAGCTGGTGGTGTCGTTGTCGCCCTAGCCGGAGAGCTAAAGGCGATTGGCGACCGCTGCGAGGGAATCAAGTCGACGAACCGGTTGCGCAATGTTTTGGCTCGCGAAGCTGGGCGCGCGAAGGGGGCCTGGGAGGTGATCTTTGCGACCACGGACGGCGACCTCTCCGAGGGGACCATCAGCAATCTGTTCGCCGTGATTCCCGGGGCAGCTGGCGCTCGCCTCGTGACTCCATCGGAGGAGCGAGGGTGCCTTGGGGGAATCATCCGCAATCTTGTGATTGCGGATTTGCAACGCGAGCCGCTCCTCGTAGATGGGCAAGTGATCCCCATAGAGGTGGGGCGTGTCCTGCTCTCCGATTTGGGGATCGCTACAGAACTTTTTCTAACCAACACGACACAGCGTGTGATCCCTGTGCGCGAAATCCTTGAGCACCATGCCAACCTGGCCGGGGTGACGGGGCCCGTGACTCGTGCCGTAGCAGAGCGGATCGCTCTACTCGAGGCGACCTACAGGGCCAAAGGTTAGGTCTCTTTGTCAAATATAGCCCTTTTCGGGCTGGTTTTTCAGCGTTCGGGCGTCTTGCTTGTTCGGAATGGACATGGAGTGCAATAATCCGAGTAGAACAATCGTTCTTGTGCGTTAGTAAGGAAGAGTGAGCGGGGAACACCCGCCACTTGTCGCAAGAATGCCATCGTAAGAACCGCCCAGAGCCCATCATGAAGAACATTCCCACAGTCCTCGGCAGCTTGACCCTACTCGCCTTTTTGGGTGCAGCGCCAGCACCATTGCCAACAGCAACTTGCAGCGCGGAGCCAGCCTTTCAAGAGGATGGCGGTGAGGATGAGGTTCCGGACAAGCGCGACGACATCAAAGAGCTTTGCAAGAAGTTTGAAGGTCACCTCAAGGAGAAAGGCAAGGAGGATGGAGACGCAATCCCCGTGCTCGACAAACTCCTTCAGGAGTTCCCCGGCTGCGGCCCTAAGGATCGCGCATCGATCGTGAAGTCTTTAGAGAGGGGCTTCGGCCTTAAGCGCAAAGACAACGTGGACGGGACCAAGGAGAATCGCGTGTCCATCGCCGCAGCTGTCTGTCTCTCGAAGATGGCACCGGAGAGCGTGAAAGTACTCACTAAATTGTGCAACGACAAGAAGGTCGAGGAGGATAGCGATGTGCATCGTCGCGTGATCCTCTCCCTAGGCCAGACCGAAGATCCTCTTGCCGTCGACACCCTGCTCAAGCTTTCCAGTGCGAAGGAGCCCAAGATTCAAGGTGCAGCCATTGAAGCACTCGGGCAATTTGCGGAGATCGACCAAAAGGAACGGAAGACGATTTGTGAGCAGCTGATCAAGACGATTTTACCCATAAAAACCATCGTTGATAGCGACACCGAGGATCTTGTCACGCGTGAGCGGTACGACGTGATCGGCCCGCCGACGATTACCGCTCTGCAAAACCTGACTGGTCAAAACATTCGCGATTTCGCCGAGTGGAACCAGTGGTGGAACAAGAACAAGCGCAAGGACTGGGAAGAAGAAGAAGATTGATTCAGGGTCACCGTTTTTCACGCGCGGGCCGGGGATTATTCCTGCTTGTCTTCGGGTTCGCACTGGGGGGATTTTTCCTCACTGCCAAGATCCGGCGCGCCCTTGACGACGCGCCGGTTTCAGTGGAGGTCGAGTTCCCCTCAAGCAAGGAGTTTGAAGTCGATGGCTGGCGTGGGCCTGCGGCGCTTGAGGCAGCAGGTCTCGCATTTCGCCTGACACCTCTTCACGCCGATCCCGAGCGTCAGGCCTTTGATAGCCTAGCGCTGGCGAAGGCACTTGGGCTCCCAGCCGGGAGCCCCTATCGATTGGAAGTTCAGCTTGCTAAGGGCTTTGATGCAACCAGCACCATAAGTCAGAAATACCACTCCGAAGAGGATTGGCAAGGCTTGCTGTCCGCACCAGCCGCGGAGCTTGTGATTCGTGCAGGCTCTGTGGTTGTCGCCCAAGAGATGCTGCATCTAGCGCGAAATGATGCGCCCGCACTGCGCTCACTTTTTCGGCCGGGCACTTGCTTGGAAGATTGCGAGGGGCAAATCGTCATGTGGGGATCCATGCCGACTCCGGAGTCTGCCCTGTGCATCGCACATGGCAGCGAGGGCCTTACTCTGCGGTCTGCACTCTACGAAGGTAGCAAGCTTCCGCAGCACGTTGCCTTCCTCTCTCTCGATTCAACCGCCGGAGCTAAGTAGTGAATACAAAGCACAACCTCTTCATTACCTTGGGAACGATTCTTATCGGTTCGCTCGCAGGGCTGTCGTTTAGCGGTACAAAGCAAGCCTCTCCAATGCACTTGACCGGATGGCAAGAGAGCTCCGTTCACTTGGAGAACAGCTTGCTTAGAAAAGAGGTCGCAACTCTCAAGGAGCGCATCACAACCCTGGAAAATCAGCTGAACTGGTCTGAAGAGTCTCGTTTTCAGCAAGGGAGAGAATTTCTGCTTTGGCAGGAGGTGATCTCGAGCTTAGACCCCCAAGGGTTGCTCCGCAATGCAGGGGTTTTTGACGGACTTGCCGTTGAAGGGGTGGTGGAGCCGGAGGAGTTGCCGGCCCCAGATCCGGCGCAGGAGCGCGCCGAGGTGATCGCGATGAGCGTGCGCAATTTAATGGCCAGCGAGGGCATTTACGAGCTGGATCTGCTTGAGGTGGGGCTTCTCCAGCGAAATGCCGTCGGTCCAGTTGTCTATCGCATGTTGGACGATCGAGGGAGGTTGGTTGGTTCCCTTTCGGCCCAGTCGATGCACTTCGAAGCCAGTGCGACAGCAAGAACCGTGACGTTGATTTTGGAGAATGGCTATGAGAGCCATGGAGGCGTTCGCTCTACCTTCGCTGAGCGTCGCTTGCCATTCAGTTTTGTGGACCCATGGCCCTGGGTCGAATCCGTGCCCGAGCTCTTCCCCAATTTCGATGCGGGGCAGGCGACTCCAAGTGGTGTGGATGACGGGAAGTACGACCTAGACCAGCTTCGCAAGAATGTGAATCGTCTTTTGCTCGCGGATAGTGCAAATGGCTACTTTGGCATCAAGCACATCGACGGGGTCAAAGACGAACAAATCCGTGGCCTCCACATTGTGGAATACTCATCGAAGGGAGTCGCCTCGAAGCACATGTTTGCCGATCGTGCCACGATCTTGATGGGTGATCGAGGTGTCTCTATCTTGCTTGAAGATGGTGCCAGTATGCGTGGTGATGAGAAGACGGCCTTTTTGCGCGGTCGCTTTCGGATCTTTCTGCCAAACGCGAGACAGGGCGACTGGAAGGCGGCCGGATTACCCGGATTGCCTGGCGTTGACGAGTAGCCCGAATCCGAGGCAATCCTCGAAGGAAGGACGCGCAGGATTGACCCCGCGCCCGACTGCGGCGATAACAGGGCATGGCCAAAGACTCTTTCTCGGCTTCTCCCGGCTTATTCGACCAGATGCTTTCGGGGGAAGCTCCTAATCCGCCCGAGGCAAAGGTAGCTACCGGCCCGCTTTCCGTCTCCGAGGCGACCGATCGGATCAAGGGTGTCCTCGGCGGTGTGGGAACACTTGCGATCGAGGGTGAGTTGACCCGTGCGACGATCGCGGCTTCCGGCCACGTGTACTTCACTCTAAAGGACTCGGGCGCGAGCATCTCATGCATCCTCTGGAAAGGAAAGGTCGCCTCCGCGACTAAGGGGAACCAGCCGAAAGAGGGTGACAAAATCATCGTTCGGGGCAAATTGGATGTGTACGCATCTCGAGGTGCTTACAGCCTGATCGTGGAGTCGATCGAACCTGTTGGCATCGGGCAGGAGCTCCTCAAACTCGAAAAGCTGAAGAGTGAGTTGCGTGAAAAGGGATGGTTCGATCGCAAACGAGCGATCCCCAAGATGCCGAACTGTGTTGGCGTTGTGACGAGCCGAGACGCCGCGGCGCTCCGCGATTTCCTAAGGACGCGCAGCTTGCGTTGGCCCGGCTATCCCGTGAGGTTATGCCACACTCCTGTGCAGGGACCTGCTGCCGCCAAGGCGATCGCCGCCGCCATTGACGCACTGTCAACGAGTGGGGTTGATGTCGTCGTCGTTACACGCGGCGGTGGATCTCTCGAGGACCTCTGGTCCTTCAATGAGCGTGAAGTCGCCGAGGCGATTTGGCGATCTCCGGTCCCGGTCGTGGTCGGCGTTGGTCATGAGAGTGACACGACGCTTGCGGACCTCGTGGGAGACCTTCGGGCCCATACGCCTACCGATGCAGCTCAAATCGTGTTTCCAGATCGAGCCGGCTTGACGGAGAGGATCGAGCGGGTGGCGGGTTACCTGGATCGGGCCGTCGAAGATCACCTTGAGCGAAGACAGGCCAAATTTCGAGCATGTGCGGGCTCTCGCGTGCTCAACGATCCCTCTTGGATTTTGGGAGATCGCGAGAGGGCCTTGGACTCTTTGCTGCGGCGGGTGAAATTTGCAGGGGTCGGGGTGCTCCAGCGGGCGTCGCAGAAAGTGGCGAGGCTTGAGGGGCGTTTGGAGAGAGAGAGTCCCAAGTCGCGATTGGTACTCAGTAGCGAGCGCGTGCATTCGCTGGGCGCACGGCTCGTGCGGTCTGGCGATCAGCTCCTTACACCTTCGCTTCGACGCATGGAGCTCTGTACTCGTGGCCTGGATTCGGTTTCGCCTCTTCGTGTTTTGGCACGTGGGTACTCGACGACAAGCAGTGTGGAGAATTCAAAGCGGAAGCTCGTTCGAAGCGCTTCTGAGGTGAAAGTGGGCTCGCAACTCGAAACCCGCCTCGGTAAGGGGCGCTTGATTTCTAAGGTTACCGATGTGATCTTGGACCCAGCTGACGGAGCCGAGTCTTGCGAATAGTCGCAGTCGTTCTGAACTGGAATGGGGGAGCGCTCAACCTCGACTGTGTGGAGTCCCTATTAGTACAAGGACTCGTGCCGGCCGATGTCGTCTTCGTTGACAACGCATCGAGCGACGGCTCCTTGGAGCTCGTTCGCGGGCAGTATCCAGGACTTACCTTTATTGAGAATGAGGAGAATCTTGGCTTTGGCGACGGCGTCAATGTCGGAATTCAGTTCGCGCTTGATTGTCAGGAGGCCGGGCAAGTCGATTCGGTTCTGCTGGTAAATAACGATGTCGTCTTGCCCACTGGAACTCTCAGTCAGTTGGTCAAGGTGATGGATGGGGATCCCGCCATCGGGATCACGGGTCCTCGTATCCTGTATCGAAATGACCCAAGTAAAATCTGGTGTGCAGGTGGCAAGTTGACCTATCGGCAAAACCTCTCGGAGCTGCTTGGTCATGGTCAGCCCGATGGTCCGAATTGGCAAGGGTTGCGAGAGGTGGACTACGTCGCGGGGTGCGCCATGCTGGTACGCCGTGAGGTGTTCGAAAAAACGGGCTTATTTGATGGCGAGTATTTCGCCTATCACGAAGACGTCGATTTCTGCATGTCTGCTCGAGAGGGAGGTTTCCGTGTGGTCCTCGCAGGGGATTCGTCGGCTCTGCAC
This sequence comes from uncultured bacterium, assembly GCA_937896235.1. Classification (GTDB taxonomy): domain Bacteria; phylum Planctomycetota; class UBA1135; order UBA1135; genus CALBMX01. The sequence continues at coordinate 57,652 of CALBMX010000030.1, read as the reverse complement.
GCGCCGCACCACTCGACAGGTGGGGTCTATGGGCCCGGGCGAAAGTACATGATGGGAGTCAACACCGTTTGGTTTTTGCGGCGGCATGGAACGCCCTGGCGTTGGCTTAGCTTCGTGATTTTTGACGTAGCCACTCTCGTCCCGCTTTTTGTGCTTGGACTCTTCAATGGACGCTTGCCCGGTGTCCTCGCCAAAGCACGCGGTACGTACGACGGGCTACTTGGACGCCGAGTGACCAGGGAGCGGCTCGCCGCAAGACTTGCCCAAAAGGCGTAGCCTCTTTGCGGCCCCGGCTTTTACTCGCGCCGTATCGTGAGAACTTGATTCAAGGAGCCCAAGCCCTTGAGCTCGGTCGCCGAGTACTGTGTCGTGACGCCATCGGGCCAGCGGATCTGAATAGAGCTCACAGCTTTCCCCCGTGGAATCCCAAAGTGAGGGCGTTGGTCGTCTTGGGATAGATATCCCGTCCCGGCTCGAATCCAGCGCGTCTGCACGGACCCGTCGTCCACTGAGAGTGTGACTTTGGCGCCGATGGCCGACGTGTTCGTGTTCGTAGGGCTGGCAGCTTGTTTGACATTGAGAAGGAGCCAGCGGTCGCCCTTGCTGACGCCGTTCGCAAAACCCCTTAGGCTGTCTAATCGGTTGAGGCCCACAATTAGGTCGTCTCCGGAGTTGCTAACGATGAGGTCGGGCGCACCATCCTCATCCAAATCCCCAGAGGCCAGCCCGCGACCGACTCTCGGAGTTTCGAACAGCTCCCCTGGCGCAAACTCGGTGAAATGCTGGTTGTCTCCATTGAGCAGGAGCTGGTCACTTTGTCGCCAGCTCCACGTTGAAACACGAGCTTCTATATGGCGAAGAACGTGGCCGCACGCTGTAAAGAGGTCCTCTTGCCCGTTCAGGTCAAAGTCCTGCAGAGTGACTCCAAAAGCAAGTTTAGGGATCGAAGCCTTTGCGATCCCAGCCAAACGAGAGCGCTCTCGAAAGCGGCTCTGCCCCAAATTCTCAAATAGATTGTTGGACTCGGAGGTGAAGTTGGTCACCACGATGTCAGCCAGTCCGTTGCCGGAAATGTTCGCAACTGCGACCCCCATGCCGGCCTCGAAGCGCCCATCTGAATTCGAGGAGGTCCCGGAGAGATCAGTGTGATCGAGGAACCCCGCCCCCCGATTATTCTTGTAGTACCGGTTGGCTTCAGTGTCGTTGGCGACGTAGATGTCCACGAACCCGTCATCGTCAAAGTCGGTGAGGGCTGTTCCTAGGCCCCGTCCGGGGAGTAGGCCAAACTGCCATGCTTCGCTTTTGTCGCTAAAACCGCCCGCGCCATCCCCTCGGAAGACGTGATCCTGAATGCCGTCATACATTTTCACGTCGCAGTAGTCGTTGCCCCCGTCGGCAATGCAGTCCACGTGGTTTACTGCGGACCAGCGCGCGTACCCGACGACTACTAGGTCGAGGTGCCCATCTCGATCGAAATCGGCGAACCCAGCAGCAGTGCTCCACTGGTTGACATCGAAGGTTGTGGCCGTAGTCCTTGCGTACATTGCAAGGTCATCTCCGGTTGCGATGAGCAGTGAGTCTGCGCCTACGTTGGTCACGAACAGGTCGGGGAGACCGTCACCGTTTACATCCCCAACATGGGCGCCCATACCAAAGTTTGCGTCTGCCGCATCCCCCGCTTGGGAGGTCGCGTCGCGTAAAGTTCCCGTCCCGTCGCCAAAGTACAACTGGTTGGTGGGGAGCGCTCCGGAATATGCCGCCGCTTCGGGGGAGCCGGGGACCGGTCCTCCTTGGACTGCGTAGAGATCGAGGTGTCCGTCGCTGTTTGCATCGAAAAGAGCGACTCCGCTACCAAAGGTCTCGGGAAAGTAATAGCGCGAGGCGTATCCGTTATCGTGGCGGAACCCGGGTGAAGGTGCGGAAACGAAGGCGTTCGAGCCACTTGGCTCCGTCGGGCCACATGCGCTCACAAATGCGAAGATGCCCATGAGGCGGAGCTGCTGAATCGGACGGATCATGGGGGAGTTGCTACTGTTTTCCCGTTGCCAGCGGGCCGTTTTCGCGCGCGCGCTTCCAACGGTCTAGCCACAACGCGGCATTTTTGGAGTCGTTTTGGGCACGCGCCGCAGCGTAGCTCAACTTGTAACATTCAAGTGTAAAGGGGGCACGCTTGAAAGCTATAGCGAGGCTCTCCTCGGCTTTTCGTGGCTGCCCTAGCTCTAGCTGGCACCGCGCGATTTCGATCCATGGAAGGGACCACGTGGGAAGCGCCTTGCTCACTTTGCGCGCCAGGGCCAAGCGCTCTTCAGACTTGGAGCCCGTGAACTCGGGCCCTGTAAGAGAAGAGCTAGCTTGCCAACGCGCGAGCTCAGCCTGTCCCCTCTCTGAGCCCTTCTGCAAAAGTAGCGTGCCGTAGGAGAACCTAGCTGCGTCCAGCCCAGGGTCGATTTCGAGCGCAGTAGCAAGGGCTGCTAGAGCGTCGCTCTCTGAACCACCCGTGTCCAAAATTGACTTGCCCAGGAGGTGGTAGGCACTGGCGTTCTTTGCATCGGCCTTGATCGCATTTTCCGCAGCAGACGTTGCGCCCGTGCTGTCCCCCAAGGCAAGGGCGAGACTCGCGGCGACCGCGAAGTCTTCAGAGGTGGGGTCCTGTGCGGCAAGTAGGTGCGCAATCGGCTCTTTCGCGCGCACGAACTGGCCAACATAGATGGCCAATCGCGCATAATTGCGGGGTACATCCAGGTCATCGGGGTCCGCCGCCATCAAGAGCTCGAACGTGTCCAGCGCGGGAGCGGTGAAGCGCGAGTTAGAGGCAACTCGCGCAAACTCGAAGCGCAGCTCGTAGGAGTGCGGGTAGCGCTCGATAGCCGCTTCGAGTTTAGCGACGGCGGCGGGTCGATTGCCCTCGGCAACCAGTTCGACTGCAGCCTGCGCGACAGCTAAGGCGTCGGCATCACCGCGCGTTAGATGCACGCTGCCGCCGCAGCTTGAGAGCTGCAAGAGGAGCAGGCTCAAGCCGGCTAGGCATCGAAACGGTTCCCCTTTCAAAGTTGCTAGTAGAGCTCGCCGATCCCTTTCAAGATCTCCGCAAAGTCCTCCTCAGAGAGGCCTCTGCAGTTTTCGCGCAAGGCCTCTTCAAATCCGTCGACTTCGGTGGAGCAATCGTCGGAAGCTAGCTCGGCTGCAACGCAAGCGGGGTGGATGTTGACCTGCGTGTTTCGGGATTGGCCAAAGAACTCGACCTCGCGATCTAGGATCACGCGCCAAGTCTCCTTCTCAATGACCTCTTCGCAATTCTTGCACTTGCTGCGCCCACTTTTGGCACGTTCGGCCCAGGGTGATTCTTGCTTGTCTGCCTTCTTCTTCTCAGCAGCTTCTTGCAGCTTCTTCAGCTCGGCAAGTTCCGGCACTTCCACGCCTTCGGCCCAGGAGACTTGCTCATAAGCGGCTTCAACATCTTCAAAGCGACGACGAGCGGCACAGTTGAGGTGATGCCACAGGTAGCCAGTCCCATAGGGACCCTCAAGAAGGATACCGATGCGAAGTAAATCCTTTTCGATTTTGCGTTTGCAGGTGCGGCACTTTGACCGCGAAGAGCGTGCCGCTTCGATCAGGTAAGGGGCGAGAACTTCCTCTTCAACGTTGGTCTCGGAGGGTATGTCTTCGTTCGAGTCGGGCATATCGAGTCACTAAAAATCGTGTTCATTCTTGATGGAGCGCGTCCGTTCGACTTAAACACACGTCGAATGTGCGCGACTTGCTTCTTGTTTATAGAAGACAAGTGGAATCATCTTAAGGCTACAGAAGCCGACCACTATGCCTGAGCTTGTGGATTTCCAGAGGAACGATGACCCTTTGTGCGTAGTTTTCGCCAAGCTAGGCCCCTCGCCCCCCTAATTCCGTCCCCCAAGCTTCCTATGACGACGTTCAATAAAAAGGCTACCGCTGCCTATTCCACCCAGGATTACTCTCCGATCCCCATGATTGAGGGCGTAGAGATCGTCAATCTTCGTCGTTTTAATGACGATGGAGGGGCGATGACCGAACTGGGGCGGTTCGACAAGGGAATGCTCGCGGGCCTGGAAGGGTTCGAGGCGCGGCAGATGAATTACAGCGTTGTGGAGCCTGGAGCTGTGAAGGCATTCCACCTTCACAAGCGTCAGACCGATGTTTGGTATGTTCCGCCTAGCGACAAAATGTTGCTAGTTCTCGCCGATGTACGCGAAGGGTCGCCTACGGAGGGCGAACTGCGTCGCATCGTCCTCGGGGACGGGAACTCGCGCCTTGTACGTATCCCCCCCGGAGTCGCCCATGGTTGCCGCAATCTGCAAGCCGCTGCACCTAGTGCGATTATCTACTTTGTCGACGTGCAGTTTGCGATCGACGAAACTTGCGACGAGGGTCGCTTGCCCTGGGACCACTTCGGGACCAAGTGCTGGGAAATCGAGAAAGGCTAACCAGCGTTCACGATCTCAATCATGCGCTCCATGCTCAGGCGCGCATATTGAATCAGCTCTTCACGTTCGCTAGCCGCTAGTCGCTCGCGTCGCATCGTGATTTCGTCGATACTATCACCCGCATAGACCTTGTTGATTTCAGGGGCCTCTCCTTTTCGGAGGAGATCGAGAATCCCAGCAAGATGGGGGGGGTCGTTTCGACTCATCGTTGCGCACCCACACCCGGCGGACGCGAAAGGCTTCCCTTTCGAGTCAACGGCGTCATGGGGCAGGTCGGCGATGTGGACGACTTCGACGTTGTTTTGCTTGCCGAGCTCGGCGGCGTTGCGCACGAAGTGACCTTCGGTACCTATAGCGAGTTTTGAACCTGGCTTCGCGTTCTGAACAGCCTTCCAAAGAAAGTCCGTCGAGCCTGCGCCATCAGCTGCCGTGACAGCATCCAATGGGGACTCTGGGTGAATGAGTGTGGTCCATCCGCGCTCTTGCCACCACCGAACCATGTCGCCGGAAAAGATCGTATGCACGCCACATGAGCTACCCCAAAGGATCATCTCGGAATCGGCGATTCGATCCATTTCACGGCTGTCTAGGTGAATAGCACCCGATTGCGGATCTGGTAATAGGTGGAGCTTGTTGAGGTCCATGCCCAGTTTCGCAGCTGTGTTGCGACCTAGGTGTTGGTCTGGTACAAACAGGATCTTCTTCCCTTTCTTACGCGCCCACTTGACGACAAGGTGAGCATTTGAACTCGTGCAGACCGCACCCCCGGTTCGACCGGCGATCGCCTTGATTCGCCCACTGGTATTCATATAAGAGATGACCAACAAGTCGTCGCCGAAGCGCTCTTCGAGCTGATCGAATACGGGCAGGACCATGTAATCCTTTGCGAGCATCTCCATCGTGCAGCCGGCTTTTGGATTGGTTATCCAAACGTCCTGGTCATCGTGAGCAAGGAGCGCGATGGACTCGGCCATAAAGTGGACAGCCGACTCGACGATGACCTTTTTCTCGGGTGCCTCGCGAGCCTTCAAGGAGAGCGCGTAGCTGTCGCTCACGCTTCCGCCGTAGCGCTCGACGAGCTTGACGATCTCGCCGCCCATGTAGAAGTGAGCGAGTAACAGCAGCGAGTCTCCAAAGTGGTCTAACGCGGGCGTGACGTAGCTATCGAGCCATTTGAATACGGTCCCGGGCAAGCGGTCGGGCAGCGCTTGGAACTCCTCTGCATAGGGTTTGAATTCCTCCTGATACCAATCGAGCGGGAACTCGGTTTGGCACATGGGGAGGTCGGGTCGCAGCAGAAGGCCTGTACTGAATTGAGGGGAGGACATGTCCGGATGGCGCCGCTTGAAAACTTTGGGGTACTTTTGGAAGTTGAAGGTTCGAGAAACTGAGCACACGATAGCGTAAACTTTGGACCCAAGTAGATAACCATGACCATTAAGATCCTGTCTGATTTTGACGGCGTCTGGACAAATCCCGGCGAGGAAGCCGAGGGTGTTCAGGCGCTTATGATTACCGAGACGGCTCGCATGAGCGGTGTCGAGCTCGATGTCGTCGCGGCCGATTTTGCCATTTTTGGAAAAATCGCAATGGGGACTCCAACCGATCACGGCTGGGCTCCCGATGGACGAATCACCGCCTATGTCGACGAGGATCCCTTTTGCTTGGGCAACTCGATGGCCGGAGTCCTCGATGGACTTGCTAGTGGCGCACTACCGCTTTTGGGTTGCTCCCTAGGCTCTGTTGACGGCGCCATGGTCCCCCGGGCTGTGGACTACGCCCAAGTCATTCGGGAGGCGGGCTTTGCCAATGCCTCGACCTTCTCCGACCACTGCTTCCTGCAAGCAACCGCAGCCTTCCAACGCGATCATCCACCGGCGCTTGTTCCCGGCGCCAAGTTGATCGCCGACCGCTTCCTCGCTATGGGTGCCGACGTTGTGGTCGTGTCGAACTCGGGTGAAGAGAAAATCCTTGGCTGGCTAAGTGCGGCGGGGATCCCTGCGCGCTCGGTTCACGACTCCTCCCCGCACAACGGCGAGCCTTGCTTTCGGGTGCGCGGCTCTGCTGCCAAATTTCTGCTTGGCGACGGCGACGCGAGCATCAAAGTGGGGGGACGCAACATCTCGATCGATCGCCCCAAATATCGCGAAGTGCTCGAGATCGAAAATGCCGACTTCGTAATCGGTGATGTATTTAGCTTGGACTTGGCGCTGCCCTTTGCGCTTCGGTCTGCAGGTGTTCCATGGGCTCCGCGCGAGCTCGTTCTACGCCGTCACGACTACACGCCAGCTTGGATTGCGAGTACGAGCGCAGATGGCGCGATCGACCACTTGATCTCGAGCCTCACCGATCTCTGCGATCTGTGTGAGTCTCGCACCTAGGCCCCCCCCCTACACTTTTGTAGCCCCACTTCTCATGCACCCAGCTCTTGCTTTTTTTGTTGAAGACCTTCCTCTCGGTAAGGAAGTTCCCCCCACGATGTTTGAGAAGTTCTTGCCTATCTTGATCCTCTTGGTGGTTGTCACGTTGGTGATCTCAAGATTGCCGAGGGTGGACCTAGGGGAACATAAGCACACCCCTAAATTTAGAATTCGACGTGTCATGAACTGGCTGCCCCTGGGGCTTACCTATGCGTTCCTTTACATGGGGCGTTACAACCTGACCGTCAGCAAGGGGAAGTTTGGGGACATTCTCGATCCGGACGGACTGCCCATGATGGGCAACGCCGACTTCGGATATATCTTTGGGGTAGGCACCGTGGTGTACGGGGTTTCCTTCTTGATCAACGGTCCTTTGACGGATCGATTAGGGGGTAAATTCGCGATTCTGATGGGAGCTGGTGGCGCTGCAATCGCCAACGTCTTGATGGGATTGGCAACGTGGACGTTGATCCACCATGGATGGGGATACGAGTCGGTAGCTAAAAACTTCGTCCTCGTCTTTTCCGTCCTTTACGCCATGAATATGTACTTTCAGAGTTTTGGTGCTGTCGCAATCGTCAAGGTTAACGCCTCGTGGTTCCACATTCGTGAACGAGGAGTCTTTGGTGCGATCTTCGGCATCCTGATCTCACTTGGAGTCTATTTCGCCTTTGATATCGGCGCCATGATTCGCGACTCCGAATCCCTCGGGCTGACGTGGGTGTTCTTCGTGCCCGCGATCATCTTGGCCGGATTCTGGATTATCGACTTTGTCCAAGTGCGCAACTCACCTGCCGAAGCGGGGCTAAGGGACTTCGATTTAGATGACGCCTCCTCCGGTGATGTTGGCGAGTCAAAAACAGCGAAAGAGGTGTTCTCAATGATGCTTCGCAATCCGGTCATTTTGACGATTGCTGGTGTCGAGTTTTGCTCTGGGTTCCTCCGTCAAGCGATCATGCAGTGGTACCCGAGTTTCGCCAAGCAGACCAACGCCGTCCTTGAATTGAAGAGCGGCTTCGTCTCGGAGCACTGGGGAATGTTGCTCTGTTGTGCGGGTATCCTTGGGGGAGTCTTTGCGGGGACGATCTCGGACCACTTATTCAAGAGTCGTAGGGGACCTGTCGCCGCGGTTCTCTATGCCGTCTTGCTTGTGGGTGCGATCTACCTGTGCTTCGGCTACCAAGCCGGACTCGTAGGGTTCGTTGTTATCTTTATGTCCATGGCGGTGATTGGCGTTCACGGAATGCTCTCGGGAACGGCCAGCATGGACTTTGGTGGATCCAAGAACGTGGGGGTTGCCGTTGGGATCATTGACGGTTTCGTCTACCTCGGAACAGGACTGATGGCCGTTACCTATGGGTTGATTCTCCCCAAGGTCGAGATGGACCCTGTGACCAAGGTGCTCATCGACCACACCGCCGATCCGGACAACTGGCTCGCCTGGCCGGTAGCCATGGTCCCCATGGCTGCAATCGGGCTGTTTCTTGCGATTCGCCTTTGGAACGCCTCGGCGCAGCGCAAGGCCGCTTAGAACCCCCTCGCTGACCTTCCGAGGACAGTCCGTGACCCCTCAAGGCCGTATTGGGCGGGCTTGAGGGGTTTTTCACAAGGAATTCGCAATTTCTCCAAGCGGGATTTCAGCTTGCCACCTAGCGTAGAACGATAGATGAGGAGGAGAGCAGGGCCGTCCCCTGTTTCTCATCTAGAGCTTGTGATTTAGGAGTCCCCAAAGTCGCCGGTAACCCCCCATAGTCGTTTCAGCCTCCGGAGTTCGACATGTCCGAGACTCAGTTTGATTCGGTCCGCGAGACCCTCGTTTTTGTTTACGGCACTTTGCTAAGTGGCCAGCGTAATCACAGCCTGCTTTTTGGTTCGCGATTCATATGTACCGGCCAAACCACCTCCGATTTTGAGTTGGTAGACCTTGGCGATTTCCCTGCGATGATTCCAGCGGACAGCGATTCTGAGGGCTTCAGTATTTTTGGCGAGGTCTACGCTGTCGATCACTCCATCCTGGAGATCTTGGATGAAATCGAAGATCACCCGCGTTTCTATCGGCGTACTCCGGTTGAGCTCGCTGACGGGAGCCTAGTTGATGTTTATCTGCTAACCGCACACCAGGCCGCCTTCTATCCACGTATCCCCTCAGGGGATTGGCGGAAGAAGGTCAAGGTCAGCTAAGGGGGCTTTCTCTCTTTAGGGGCGACCCTCATTGCCACAAGTGGTTGACGTCGTCATGGAGGGGCGGCCTTCCCCAGGACAATTCGACCTCCCCGGTTAGCGATCACTCGAATTGTTCGTCGTGCCCCGGGGACTCGAACTCGGACAACGAGGGCCGAGTCGCGTCGAGTTTTTGGGGGCGCGCGAAACCCAGCGCTCCCCGAAATTGTGAGGCCCGTGCAATCCGAGAGGTTGAGTCCGGTGACAGATGCGCGGAGCTCGCCGAGATCAACAAAAAGCGGGCATTCACGAGCGGGAAACGCTCGCTCACTCCCCAACACGGCGGGGTGCTCAGCTCGACCCAATGCGAGGTGCTCAGTTCGACCCGGCGCTGTACGGGTAACTCGACTCGACAAGGGACGGGCAGTTTGATTCTGCGGGGGCAGATCGTTCGATTCTGCTCGAGGGCGCTCAGTTCAAATCGAAAGAGGGGCTTGGCAGAAAGTGCCAAGCCCCTCTTTTGCGGAACCTCTACTCTAGGTGATTCAAACGCCTAGCCAAGGAAGGGATAGCGCCAATCTGTTGCTGGTACAAACGTCTCCTTGATCGTGCGCGGACTCACCCAGCGCAAGAGGTTCAAGATGGAACCAGCCTTGTCATTGGTGCCCGAGGAGCGCGCGCCACCGAAGGGCTGCTGGCCAACAACAGCACCCGTGGGCTTGTCATTGATGTAGAAGTTACCCGCAGCAAAACGAAGCGCATTGGTCGCCTGGTGAACAGCCGCGCGATCTTGGGAGAAAATCGCACCAGTCAGTGCATAGGGAGAGGTGCTATCTACAAGCGCTAAGGTCTCTTCCCACTTGTCGTCTTCATAGACATAAACGGTGAGGACGGGACCAAAGAGTTCGGACTCCATCGTTTCGTATTTAGGGGTCTTGGCCTCGATGATGGTAGGTTCGATGAACCAGCCTTTGGAGTCATCACATGTGCCACCAAATACGACTTCGGCATCTTTGGAGGCCTTTGCACGGTCGATCGCACCCTTGTTGGTGTCAAACGCTGCCTGGTCGATAAGGGCGCCCATGAAGTTCGTGAAGTCGCAAACGTCGCCCATCTTGACTTGAGCTAGCTCTTCCGCGAGCACCTCTTTGACAGCGCTCCAAAGGCTCTTCGGAACATAGGCGCGCGATGCGGCAGAGCACTTCTGGCCTTGGTACTCGAAAGCGCCTCGTAGCATGGCGATTGCCAGCACGCGGGGATCCGTAGTCGGGTGTGCAATAATGAAGTCCTTGCCTCCTGTTTCGCCGACGATACGCGGGTAGCTCCGATAGCCGGCCATGCTCTCGCCGACCAACTTCCAGATACCGTTAAAGACTCGCGTCGATCCCGTGAAGTGAATGCCCGCAAAGCGGCGATCAGTAATGACCTGTCCGGCGAGTTGAGCAGCGGGCCCCGGTAGGAAGTTGATGACGCCTGCTGGGACTCCCGCCTCTTGCAAGAGCTCAACTAAATACCAGTTGGAAAGTACCGACGTCTTAGACGGCTTCCAGATCGCTGTATTGCCCATGAGCACAGGCGCGCATGGCAGGTTGGCTGCAATGGAGGAGAAGTTGAACGGGGCCAGTGCGAAGACGTGGCCTTCGAGCGGACGGTGCTCAAGTCGGTTCCACATACCGGGGGACGACTGGGGCTGCTCGTTGTAGATCTGCTCGGCGAAGCTGCAGTTAAATCGGAAGAAGTCGATCAACTCACAAGCGGCATCGATCTCGGCCTGGTGAACGGTCTTTGACTGGCCCAGCATCGTCGAGGCGATCACGCGGTCGCGGAAGGGGCCTTGCAGCAAGTCTGCAGCCTTTAGGAAGATCGCACAGCGCTCATTCCAAGGCATCTCCTCCCAAGCGCGGGCCGCGCCCTCACAGGCGTCCATGGCCGAGGCGACTTCCTTTTCACCCGCCAGGTGGTAGTGGCCGGTGGTGTGACCGTGGTCGTGGGGCATGACCATTTTCCTGGTGTCGCCCGTGCGAATCTCCTTGCCGCCGATCCAAAGCGGCACATCAAGTTCGAGACTTGACTGGCGCTTGAGTTCGACCTCGATCGAAGCGCGTTCGGGTGACCCCGGGGCATAGCCGAGAACGGGTTCGTTGACGGGAGTTGGGACGCGAAAGTTGCCGTGAGTCATGGCGAAGTCGATGGTGGAAGGCCGGTTTGAGGTCGTGCAGCAGGAACGCGCGGAGTTTGATTATGGTTCAACCCACAGAAATCTCGTCACGAAAGATAAGGAGCCCTTGCTCCTAGTGCCCACGGGGCGGCAGGATATCCCATGGCGTAGCCGTCCGTAACCCCGACCTTGGGTTCCCGCGCGCGAAACTCTCACGTATTCCCTTGTTCTCCTCTGATTGCCCCCGAATCTCATGAAGCCCTCTCTCCAAGCCGGCGTTTTTCTAGCCTCCATCTACCTCTCATCCTGCGTCATTGCTGTCGACAAAGGAGAGCTTGATAAGAACGAGGGCTATGCGCTGGAGGCCGCAGCCACAGCCCAGGAGGACGCCGGAAGTCCGCAGGCTGATGCCTCCGCGAGCGACAGTGCAGCCTCTGCCCCGAAGAAGGACAAGAAGAAGGTCGACATGGCGGGCCTTCGGATTGAGTTTGCATTGGCGCAAATGGACATGCGCGAAGCGGAGGGGGCCGTGGCTCGCTCGATCGAAAGTGCGGATCATGGGATTGCACTTGCCGAGCACGAGCTTGAACTTGCGCAGAGCGAGCTCGCTCACTTTGTCGAAGTGGACATAAAGCTGTCCGCGGCTGAAGCGGAGCTCAGCTTGGATCGGACCCGCGGTCGTTTGGACGATTCCCGAGCCGAACTTCAACAGCTTCTCGATATGTACAAAGACGAGGAGTTTGCGATGAGCACCAAGGAGCTTGTGATCTCTCGTGGCAAGCGCTCAGTCGAGCAAAGCGAGCGGTCCCTCGACCTCGCTGAAAAACGTGCAGCTGATCAGCGGGACTTCGAGGAGGCCCGAAAGGTTCAAAGCTTTCAACACAAGGTGGAGGAGGCCGTCCGGAGCCTACGCCTGAAGATAAGTGCGCTTGAGACGGCCAACGCCGAAGGCGAAGCTAAGTTGATGCGCGCCCAGGATAAGATTCGTCTTGTTCAAAAGAAAATCGACGAGTCCGCGGAAGAGGCTAACTAAGCGCCGTGGTTATCTGGAAGATTGCGAGCGCACATCTCTTCTTTGGTGCGGCCCTCTGCGTAGGTGCTGTCGCACAAAATGGGGGGGCAGGCGATGAGGTTCCCGTTTCGATCGAACGGGGCACCGTACCCGAAACGATGACCTCCGAAGGCGCTAAATTGGCAATTGGGCGTGCGGTCAAATTCCTTGAGGAGTTTCAAAACCAAGATGGAAGTTGGGCTAGCCCTACGATCGAGGTTGGCTTGGAGTCAGGGTTTAGCGTCGAGACCTATTACGCTTGGCAGGTTGCTGCACAAGGTCTAGGCATCCAGGCTCTCCTCGTTGTGGAAGAAACTCCAGCGCGTCGAGTCGCCCTCGACAAGGCAGTGGAGTGGTTTTTGACGACTAGACTTCCCAAGCGTGGGGAAGGGTGGGATGTTGACTATGTTTGGACGATGCTGTGCGACCTAGTTGCCCTTGTCGACCTGCAGGCCGACCCGCGCTTTCAGAGTCCGGATACCCAAGAGCGCATCATCAAGCGCGGTAAGGAGTACATCGACTTACTCGAGCGAAACCAGGCGTTTCACGGCGGCTGGGCATATTACGACAACCCTCCGTTCACGCAGCGTCCGAAGTGGGGGACCAGCTTCTGCACGGGGATGGTTTTACCGGCGTACAAGAAGGCGATTGCGATGGGGTGGAGCGCCGATCCCGATGGGATTAAAGCCTATGAGCGCGCATTGACTTACGTGCAGCGCTGCGCCCTACCCAACTCCGCCTATGAATATTCACTGAGTGAGATTCCACGCGTCGCTGGGGAGAGCATCTCGGATATCAAGGGGAGCCTGGGACGGATTCAAGTCTGCAACTGGGCTCGTCACCTCTGTGGTGATGAGCGAGTTACCGTTGAGGTCTTGCGCACCGGGGTCGATTCATTTTTACGCGAGCACAAGTTTCTCGACGCCGCCTTTATGCGACCGGTTCCTCACGAGGCCTATTACCAAAATGCTGCCTACTTCTATCACTTCGGCCATTATTACGCGGCTCAGGTGATTGAGCTCCTCCCCGAGGCTGAGCGCGAGGCCTACCATGCGAAGCTTCGACCGCACCTTGTGAAAACCCAGCGCAAGGACGGCAGCTTGACGGATTTCCTCGGATCCGGATATCTGCGTGTCGCCAGTACGGCCTACACCGTGATGGCTTTGCAAATGGGACTCTAATCCGAGTTCCTGAGGTCAAATTCGGTTCCCGCTACGTGCAAGATAAAGATGCGGCGATATCCTCTTAGGCACCTATGAGTACCCAAGTTCTTCTCCGCACTTATATAGAGTCTCGCGCTAGTCAGATTCTTGACGGTGGACTCGAATGGCTCGAGTCCGCTGCTACCGAAATCGGAAGTCGCGAAACCCTAGTGAGCGACTCCCGCTTTGGGGCGCTGCTCTCCCTGGCCTCTAGGAAGCTTGGGCATGAGGCGCGCCAACCATGGTCACTCTCCGCGATGGAGATTGAGTCCGCAGGCATCCTTCGTGATGGTTGGAATCCGGCGAACTGGACCTTGCTTGTGGCCGCGCGGGTGCACCTCATACTCTCTCGTCCCGATCTGGAAAGCCAGTCTGGGGCCGACGCGATTGAGAGTGCTTTTCGCTTTGCCGATGAGGGCGAGCTCTGCGCTCTGTACCGCTCGTTGGCGCATCTGCCGAATGGAAAACGTTTTGTTTGGCGCGCTGCCGAAGGCTGCCGAACCAACATGGTTTCTGTTTTTGAAGCCGATGTGTTGGATACTCCTTTTCCGACGGAGCACTTCGATGATGTCGCTTTCAACCAAGCCGCAATCAAAGCGCTTTTTGTGGGAGTACCCTTGTGGCGGCTTTGGAGCCTAGATCGCAGGCTCTCTCCAGAGCTGGCCCGTATGGCACTTGATCTCGCAGACGAGCGCCGCAGCGCCGGACGGGTGATCCAAACGGATCTCTGGTTGTGCCTCGGGACTTTCGGAGGTGAGCGTGGTTTCGCAGCAATCGAAACCGAGATCGCTCGACTAGATACAATAGATGCAGCGGACGAGGAGGCCATGTTTGGCATTCGAGCCGCTGTACTTGCACTTGGACGTGCAGGCGCCACAGAGCGCCTTCGCGAGATTTGTGCCGGCAGCCATCCCGCACTCGCTGCCGAGGCCGAAATCGGTCTCGCCGGCGATGCCAACCAAAATGCTTGGAGCCGCTTCACGGTTCCTGCGCTTACCTGATCTCAAAAGTATGTCTCTTCCCAAGCGTTTCTTCGATCCACACATCCACATGAGCAGTCGCACGACGAACTGCTATGAGGAGATGGCAGCTGCTGGTATTCGCGCCGTGATTGAGCCGGCCTTCTGGCTCGGCCAACCGCGCACAAATGTAGGCTCGTTTATCGATTACTTTTCGAGCTTGATTGGCTTCGAGCGATTCCGAGCCAGCCAGTTTGGTATTCAGCACTACTGCACGATCGGGTTGAACTCGAAAGAGGCAAACGATGAGGGGCTGGCCCGCGAGGTGCTTGAGATCCTGCCGCGCTTCGCGTTGAAAGAGGGGGTCGTTGCAATCGGTGAGATCGGCTACGACGAGATCACTCCCGCTGAAGAGAAGGCCTATTTGGCCCAACTTGAGTTTGCCGTAGAGCACGACATGGTTGTCATGGTTCACAGTCCGCACAGGGACAAGCACAACGGCATTTTGCGGTCGATGGACGTCGCCGCGGAAGTGGGCCTCGACATGGATAAGTTAGTCATCGACCACAACAACGAGGAGACCTATAAGGCAGTCCTCGACCGGGGGTGCTGGGCTGCATTCACGATTTACCCTCACACCAAAATGGACTCTGTGCGGATGGTCGATCTGATCGAGGCCAACGGTCCCGAGCGCATCATTGTCGACTCTTCTGCTGACTGGGGTATTTCGGATCACCTGTCCGTTCCCAAGACGGCTCAGCTGATGCTCGAGCGCGGAATCGATCCGGCCTGGATCGAAAAGAGCTGCTGGAGTAACGCCCTTGAGGTCTATGGCAAGTCTGGTCAAATCGATGTCGATCGTTTGAACCGGGATCATCCCGTAGATCAGACGCAGATGTTTGGCGACTCGACGATCCTGCGCGGTCAAGTACCGCGCGTGGATGCGCCGGTTAGCGCCTCTTAATCCCCAAGCTGCAAAACACTCACGTCTGAGGAGTGGTTGTTAGAGACAATGAGTTCGATAGCGCCGTCTCCATTGATGTCGACGAATGCCATGTCCATGCAACCTCGGTGTGCACCTAAGCGCCAGCTTGGCGCAGGTGCGCGTCCGGGAATCCCGACCCAAGTGTCTATGCGGTATGCGTATTGGCTGGAGACGAAGAGCTCGGAAGCCTGGTCTCCGTTCAAATCTTTGGCGACCAGGTGATAAGACTTCGGGCCCGTCAGTAGAGGTGGCAGCTGCCTCCACGAGGAGCCGCTGGTTCCATTCGGGGAGAGCATAATCAAGACGCCACCTGCTTGGTTATCGGTGGCACCCTGCATAAGCGCAGCAATGTCTGTGAATCCATCCCCGTTCATGTCGGCGCCAATGATGTCCTGGACCGGACGGGGAGTCGGCAGAGTGCCAACGATAGAGAAGGGTGCTAGCCCAAGGGCAAGCTCACTTTTCGCCTGTTCCGCAGGAGCTACGGAGATGAGACCAATACCCGAGCCATCCACTCCGTCAAGTCCTACAGCCAAGCCCCTAAGCTGGATCTCGGCACTGCCTGCTGAGGCACCATAGATTGGTGTCAACTCTCCAGGAGCGTCGTCTAGTGCGAGCCTAGCGATGGCGGAGAGCTCGCCGGTCACACTAAGGCCGTAGACGATGAGCTCGTGGCCTGCGGCATCGGAGACAAGGACCTCGGCGCGACCGTCGCCGTCAAAGTCGAGCGGCAAAATACCCGCTCCTTCGCGGCAATCTGTGGCGCTGGAATGAAGCTGGCGCCTCCCGCTGGGCCCGAAGGTTAGCGCCAAAAGTTTCGTGCCGAGTGGCGTCTGTACAAGCATGACAAGATCGTCTAGTCCGTCCCCGTCGAGGTCTCCCGTCGCGAGCTCGTCACTCTCTGGGGGGGCGACGATTGTCTCCACGGGCTGGAATGACGCCGTTGCACCCGGCGCGCCAAAAAGCATCCCGATCGAGTTGTCCCAAGCCGACAGTAGGGCGACGTCGTCGCGTCCATCGCCGTCGAAATCACCAGAGGTCATCGAGTGGGGGACAGGGACAGCCATGTGATGAGGCGCACCCTGAAACCCGCCAAAAGAGCTATGGCTAGGGCTCCCAAAGAACAGGGATATAGCGGAACCTTGTGGATTGGCTACTGCGAGGTCGGGGTTGCCATCACCATCGAGGTCGCCAATCTCAGAGCGCCACGGGCCCGCTCCACCATGGAGCGCATTCGTGAGTCGCGGGCCTTCGATCTCGAATCCCCCGAGCACACTAATGACCTGGTCGGACAGGTGCGTAGCAATCAACTCAAGATATCCATCACCAGTCAAATCAAAGGTCGTCAAATCAATGGGAAGGGAACCCGTTTGCCACTCGACCGCGTTGGGTAGCTCTGCACCGTTTGAAAACCAAGGGGTAAGGCCGCCCTCCCTTTCAAGACCAAGTACATAGGCGGTACGTGCTCCGAGTAGGCAAACCAGCTCCTCGTCACCATCATGGTCGAGGTCGAGAATCGCGATGTCCCGAGGAATCCCAGCGAGCTTGAGCTCGGCCCCAGGTTGAAACGAAACGGTCGAACCCGCCGTGGGGGAGGCCTCGGCAGCGTAGAAAACCAGAGAAGGCGAGCCTTGGGACGCGACGATGACTCCACCCTGCGCAAAGGCTACGGCCGTCGGAAGGGAGTCGACAAGTGGCGTGCGCGACTCGATCCTATCCCCGTTGATGATTAGAAGCTCCGGAGCCTCGGTAACAACCGCGATGCGTGTGCCCCCCCAACTCGAATCGCCTACCGTTAGCGCGCGTGGAATGGCCCCTAAGGCAATACGGATTTCCTGAGGCACAAAGCTTCGCGTGGGGTTCTCAGTCGATCGAATATGATCTGCGGTAAGTGGGTAGAGGAGAACTGCCTGATCAATCCGCGAGGCGAGGACGAGGGTGTTGTCCGGCAAAAGTTCAGGGCCTAAGCAAAAGTCGGGTACGTCAGCTACAAACGGCTTGGAGAGTGTCGTTAGCTCTGGCTTCAGGCCAGACCAAATATGAATGCGTCCAGGGAGCTCGGTCAGAACGATCAGCTCGTCGGCTCCGTCGTCGTCCACGTCGGTTTGAATGAGTCCACGCGGACCTCCTTGTACCGCAAGCTCAAGCCGCGCAAAGACGGATACATGGGGCGAGACCTCCGCTGTATCCGGCTGATCTTGAAGCCCGGTAGAGGTCGCGAATGCTGCGAGGAGAGTAAGTATCGGTCCAACCATGCTCACTATTGTGCGTTGAGTTGTGCAAGAATGCTTCACCATGTTGAGAAGCTCTAAAATCCTTTTTACGGTCCTCGCTGTCGCCGTGCTGTCCACTACGGGCCGCGCCCTTGGCGCAGCGGTCCAAGGTACATCCAAGGAGGCCGTCCTCCGCATTAACCTTTGCGACAATGGCGACTTTGCACTGCCTGCCTGGGAGATCGCCGGTGTTCGGTTTGGAACCGCGATTCCATGGTGGGTGACGACCTCCGGCCACCCCGTGCTGCGAGGCGGGGGGATCTTCACGGCAAGCGGTTCGAGTTTGACTCAACCCCTGGCGGCCTACGTTCCGCTCGTGAGCGATCCCGACATGGGGCTCTCCATTCGGGGCAAGGTTCAAGGTCGGGGACTCTTGATTTTTCAAAATGGCAGTGGGGAGAGAGCACGGATCGAGTTGGAGGGAGGTGCCGATGGCGGGAGCGCCGCTTTCGAGGTGACTGCCAAGCAGCTGGAAGAGCAACTTGGTGCCGCGCTGATTCCTCGCTTCGCAGTGACACTTACTGCGCAGGCTGGCGATTCGGCGATGTGGGACGACATCGAGTTCCTCGTCCCATTTCCAGATCCCGAGCCCGAGGCCTTCGCTCTGGAGATCATCGGGGCCCTGGACAACATCGTTTCCGAGTGGGCGCAACGTGGCATGGACACAAAAGGTCCCCGTCCCAGTATGTATACGACTGCCATCTTTGACGTGATCACAGGCGAGCCCTTAGCGGACGCTCCGGCGGGTGTCAGCGTATTTTTTGAATCGCTCTTGGAAGTAGCAGACGCTAAAGCTCTTCAGCTCGAAGGTGTCCAGCCAAAAGCGAAGGTGTGGCAAGAGCTCTTGGACAAGCATGTAGCCGATTTTTTAGACATCTCTTGGAGTGCTGAAACGGGTACGCCTCGCCTTTGGGATCCAGTTCTTGATGTACCGCTAGATGAGCGTCCGATCGAAGCGGCAAGGTACCTTCGATTCTTGATTGATTTGGCTTCGCATGGCCCCAATGCGGAGCGTGAGCGTGCACTTGAGATTGCAATCCGCTTCGGTGAGACCGTCTTGGAGCAGGGCGTATTGCCCACGGGTGAGGTGGCGAGTCGCTACTTCCCAAACGATGGCCACGGCGACACGATGGTGCCAAGTATACGCGAGTTGGATATGCCGACAGAGCTTGTACGGCTCTCGAAATTGACGGGCGACGAGCGCTATTTAACTGCGGCACTGCGCGCGCTATCGAAGTTTGAGTTCCTTCACATGTGGGGTGGAACATGGGATTCGATCGACCCGGGATTAGACGACTTCTACGGGCACTTTGGCAAGCGGTCGGTTGCGATGGCGGAAGCGTTTCCAGAGCACTTGATTCTTGGCAGGCTAAGCGAGAGCGGACTGGACTATTTTGAGGGGCCCTTGCAGAAGACCCTTGAGCACGGCGGATTTGTCGCCGCTGATCAAATCCGGGGTTGGGAGGGCTTTGTCGGTGTGGCTCGGACGCACCCAGAGCGCGCGAAAGGGGTCGGCGAGCTTCTTCGCAAGGCTGTTCGCGCGCACGTCAAGGGCGAGATGGATACGGGAGGGCGTTGGGTTGACGTGTCCCACCACCGTTGGGAGCCTAGGTTTGGGCTTGAGGTCGGCGACGTTCCTGGGGCACCTGTCAATCTAATGCACGGCCTAGCGATCGCGATGCAGCCTGAACTTGGGCAGAATCAGAGGGAGCTGCGTGCCTTTTTTATTGCAGTCTTGCGTACGACCCTCGGTGCCTATGGCCGCGAGCACGGCTTAATGGCCAGTCGGGTGGAGGTCTCTGGTTCGAACCCCGCAGGTGCCGAGATCCGGCTCATGCCAGCTTTGGTGTTAATGATTCAGCGCTCGCTTTAATCCGCAGCGCTGTCGAGGTAGCCCAGGTCCCGCATGCGTTCTAGATCTTGATCGGTATAGATTACCGTCCGAGGTTCGTAGGCGCGCTCCACTTGGGTCTTTGTCCAGTTCGCGATGTGCGGATTGTATTTTAGTCTGAGGGCACCTGCTTCCGGCCCGCTCATCAAGTTGTCTTGCTCTTGGGGATCGACCGAGGTGTCGTAGGCTTCAAAGATGGGTTTGCCAGGAACGCGGATGAACTTAGTTGTTCCGTCGATGACAGCCTTGAAGTGGGCCTCCTTCTCCTCGTTTCCCTTTTGTGCCGCCTTGAAGTTGACCTCGCTAAAGACAAGTCCAAAGGGGAAATCCTTCGAGCCGCGGACGAGCGGAGCCAAAGAGCGCTCACCGAATTCGTACTTACCCTCATCGAGTCCAGCGAGCTCAACGATGGTCGGAGTGACGGACACTGTGGAGACCGGCTGGCTTATGCGTTGCGGGGGAGCAGCGCTGGTGCGCGGATCAAAAATGGCAAGAGGGACATGGATCATGCCGTCATAAAGGAAGCGCGTGTGGCCAAGCCATCCGTGCTCCATGAACTCCTCGCCGTGGTCCGCGGTAAAAAGGACAACTGTGTTTTTTGCGAGGCCGAGTTTTTCGAGCTCTGCCAAGAGGTCCCCAATGCCGTCATCTGTAAAGCGGATCTCCTCGTCATAACGATCCCGAAGGAGCGCGAGCTCAGCGGTTGCTAGCCCCGCACCTTCTTTCGCCATATCGCGCAGCTCATGGATGGTTTCGCCACCGTCCAAACGACCGGCGGACTCTGCGGCGAAACCCTTGTCGTGGCTCAGCCAATCGTAGTGGGGGTCGAAGTAGAGGACTGATAGGAAAAACGGCTTGTCGGAAGTGGAAAAGTCAGCCAAGAAGTCTTTCGCGGTTTTGGTGACCCCTGGTGTAGAGATGTACGCGTGGTCGATCGCGTCGCCTGTGTCGTAGAAGTCGAATCCTTGTCCGTATCCGAACCTCTCGGCGAGTAGGGAGTTACTTGTCACCGACGCTGTGGACCAACCTTCGCTTTGCAGGATTTCTGCGATCGTTACGACCTCTTCGGGAAGCGCAGCTCGGGGACGTTGAATCGTATGAGCCGATGGATAGAGTCCCGTGTGAAGGGACGCAACGGAAGGCATCGTCCATGGGGCTGGAGCGTATGCGCGCTCGAAGACAATGCTCTTGGCGGCAAAGGCGTCCATGGAGGGCGAGGTGTTTCGTTCGTAGCCCCATGCGCCCACGTGATCGGCGCGCAATGTGTCCACCGTGATCAGCAAGATGTTGGGTGCATCGGATCGCGCGCGGGTCGTGTCGCCTACCCGCTCACCACAAGAGGCTAGGGTCGTGGCGATCGCTAGCCAAGTCAGCGCGTACTTGCCGCAACACTTGCCGAATGGGGACGGGTGGAAGGGGACTCTCATAGGATCGATTGCATGCAACATGAAGGACTCATGATAGGGTGGCGCCGTGGACAGCACATCGACTTCTTTGGCACTCGTCTCCAAGCGGGCGTTTCTCCTTATTTTTGTAGGCACGGCCGCAGTTTTGGCGGGCTTCGTCTGGCAGTTCAATTTCGTTTCAGACGATGCCTACATCCTCTTTCGTTATTCGAAAAACTTCGCCGCAGGTCTTGGGCTGGTGTACAACCCAGGGACGGACCCTCCTGTAGAGGGATATTCGGAGTTTCTGTGGGCTGTGATCTTAGGAGGCGTAGAGAAGCTGGGCTGGGACATTGCTGTTTGGTCCCGCCTGCTTTCGGTTGTCGCTTCGTTCGCACTCTTGGGCTCGCTCCTAAATTTTGCTCGTCTGCGGTTGGGGCTCTCCACGGTTGGACTCTTGGCTGCAGGGGCATTTTTCGCGACCCTCCCGACTGTAGGCGTTTGGACTACGGGTGGTCTCTCCTCCAGCTTGTTTGCGCTCTCGATTTTTCTCTGCTACGAAGCGCTCTTCTCCAATCCTGATCGCCCCAATGGTTGGCGCGCCGGGATTGCTGGTGTCGCCACCTGCCTCCTTCGAGCTGATGGACCCTTTTGGATCGTTGTCCTCTTAGGAGTCGCGCTCGTCGCTTTTTTCTGGAGGCGATGGGCTCGGAAGCCTGTCGAAGTCGATGCCATTGCGCCACGCGACTTCTGGGGCGCCTTTGCGAGGGCTGCTGCATTACTCACTGTCGTTGGAGCAATCTTTATCGCATGGAGGCTTAATACCTACGGCGACTATCTTCCTAACACCGCACGCGCGAAGGTCGGGATGTCTGCGCTCTCGCTCGAACGCGGAGCCAAATATGTCCTTCATTATTGGGCTATTTTGCCGGCCACTGCGACGGCCCTAGCCTTTGGCTTGGGGCTCTGTGCCCTGCGCCTCGCCCGAAGGCAAAGCAACGCCTTCGACGCGCTTTGCACCGCATCTCTCGTAGCCGCTGCAACCTTCTGTTATTCAATTGTCGTGGGCGGCGACTTCATGGCAATGGGGCGCTTCTTTTTTCCCGCAGCGGCGTTCCTGGCGCTTCTCTTTGGAGTCTTTGTAGAGCGCCTGCACCGCTCCTCTGCCTTTGCTGGTTTTAGTGTTGGCGTGCTCTTTTTGTTGACCAACGCGGCCCCTGCGACGGATACTTATGTTGCTCCCAAGGCTCTGCGAGAGGCACTTTGGTTTCGTTGGTCTAGCCCAGCTTACGAGTCGGAGTACGTCTTTTGGTTCGGGATGCGAGAGCGCTGCCGCGAGTGGAGTCTGGTCGGAAAAGCGCTCGCCCTTCACACTACGCCGGATCAGTCCCTCGTGCTCGGGCCAATCGGCGCTGTCGGCTACTTCTCGAACCTCGTTATCCTAGACCTGTACGGTTTGACTAGCAGCGAGGTGCTCCAAGCTTCGAAGCCGGCGACTGTCCGCAGCACACCCGGCCATGATCGTTTGGTGGACATCGATTTTTTCGAGCGCTTTCACCCGACCTATCGAAGCGCATATTTGAGTCGCCCTCAAACGAGCGAGGCTAGCCTCGCGAGGCTAGCCAAAACTCAGGATTACGAGGTGTTCCCTTTAAGCGAAGCCGATGGATTCCCCCCGAACCGCTCGCTTGTACTTAGGCGCTGGTAGGTGCCTGCTAGAACAAGTTCAGCACGCCCTTTCCGGCGTCGTCGAATAGGCTCGGAGACCATGCCGCGTAGTTGGAGCCCTCGGAGAGTTCGACGAACCAGGGAAGTCTGCCGTCCTCACAGGCAAGGCCTAACGCGATGACGATGTAGGTTCGAGTGAGTCCGGCCGTTTTTTTAGAGTACATGTTTGCGATCAGGGGAATTGCCGAGGCGTCGCTGATGCGTCCCAGCGTATAGGCCAAAGACCCTGCCAAGGAAGTCAAGTTCGTCTCGTCGAGCATCTTGCGAAGGCGTTCTGCCGTACCAGCTTGGTCGAGTAGTGCTAGTCCGATCGAGGTGTTCTCTAGATCGGTGGGTGAGAAGCGCACCTTCTCTAGAGTTTGGATTAGCAGTGGTTTGGCCTCTTGGTAGCCAACCAATCCGATGGCCGTCGCAAGAAATCCACGCAGCGAGGCGGAGGAGGCCTTCTCAAGTTGCCGTGTGAGGAATGGACCCGAGGCATGGTCTTCGGCGAGGCCAATCGCGAACGCTGCGGTGGACGCCGTGTCGACCGACTCACTATCTTCCACAAGGAGGCGCAGCATCGCGAGTAGCTCGTCGCCAGGAAGCGCGTTGTGCTTGACGATCCCCGCGTTGTACACCGCGGCGGCCAAACCAATCCAGGGGCGATCGGCGGAGCGTCCAAGCTTCTGCATCTTGATCAAGAAGGGCTCCAAGGTAGCCATCGCACTTCGATCCGGAAATCCGGTTACCGTAACTCGCGCTGCCAGCTTGCCTAGGCTAATCAGAGCGAGCCTGCGGGGGAACGCGGCTTCCCCTTGGCTTGCCGTTTCGATCAAGAGGCTCGTAACCCGTTGACCGATCTCTGATTCCCAGTTGGCCTCGCACTCACCGTAGGCCAAGACGAGACCTGCTGCTTCGTAACGATCGAGCTTTGGGTCCCAGCTGTCCAAGAGGGTGGCCATGACGGCTGTGCGCAAGGCCGTTGGCGCGCCGTGAAGAATGCGCGCGATCGTGACAGGCAGGTGCGACATCAGGGCTTCCTCAGCCCCTTTGGTATACATCTCAAGGAGCTGTTTGACCAAACCCTCTCGACTTGCCATCGGGGAAGGGGCGAGTAGTGTGCGCGTCCAAGGAAGCTCAACCATGCCGAGCGCATTTAGGCTTGCGACACGTACGTCCATGTCATCACGCCTGTCCAGAACACGCTCCATGAGGCTAAGGGCCGCCATTCCCTTTACATCGGCAATCCGATTGCGGCGAGCTAGAAATCCCATGGAGTACGCCGCGTACGCACGCATGTGGTCCCCTGCCGAGTACCCTAGCTCCTCTTTTGAGCGCTTTGGATCAGAGAGAATCCCCGCCAATCGATCCATGGCTTCGTGCTCTCCCAAGAGTCCAAGTCCAAGCGCAGCAGTCTCTCTAACCTCTCCCGACTTTCGTGCGAATGCGGCTTCAAATGCCGCCGCCATTTGTTTGTCTTGGGGTGAGCCGATTCTCCCCAATGCAACGATGGAGCCGGAGATGAGCCCGTCATAACTCTCGTCTTCTATCGCGGCAAAAAGAATCGGCAGGACCCGATCCTTGATCAATGACTCCGCCGGTCGTCCATAGGGCCCGTCTCCGCTCGAGACTTTCCCGCGCGCGAGTCTCGCGCGCAGATCAAGCAAGGACTCCTTGTTGAACTTCCACCACAAACCCCAGTGGGTCATGTCAAAGGTTGGTGCCGTTCCTGTGACCGAGGTGCCATGAATGATGGGGGCACTCGTGGCGGGACTTGGTCCGCCACTGGTTAGCGGGGTTGTTTTGGGTCTCGAGGGGGTTACCGGTTTTGTTGGAGGCGCAGTGTCGGCGGCAATGGGAACCGTTGAGCCCGGGCCCGTGTAAGTTCCACCGTGTGTGAGCGCTGGAAGAGTGAGTGCGAGAATTGCGAGGGTTGTTGGCAGCGGCATCATCGTGGTGGCCTCGGCTGTTCCGTTACGGACATATTCGGGACTGCCAGGGAACTGCGGATGCGCAAAGGCCTGGCAAGGGGAGGGGGGACCCAGCTAGATGCAAGCCGCGTGCCGAAGTCCCTTAGCTCAGGCCTAGAAGCCGGTGAGCGTTATCCCTGAAGATCAGGGACTGGTCGGCTGCCGAGATTTCGAGGGCTCCGAGGGCCTCGCGCTGCACGGTGAATAGATCGTGGCGCCAAGCGCGAGGAGTTGGCGTACTTCCCGTCCCAAAGAGAATGCGGTCCGCCCCAAAGACACCAAGTGCCCTCTCGAAAACATCCTCGAGGCGTAAGACGGAAGGCTGTGTTCGAATCCAGCGGTTCTCCGTAGACGTGTCGAGGAATACGTTCTCACACATCTCTCCCGCCATGAGCGCCTCACGAAAGAAGCCAGAGCCGAACTGGGGAATCACAAAGGAAACTTCGGGAAACCTAGTGGCTGCGGGAATGACCTCTAGCGGATTTCCGAGGGAGAGGTCTAGGGCGCGGGGACGTTTGAGCTGATCCCTGTGTTCGGCCGCGAGTAACCCACAGTGAATGACTACGGGCGCGCCGATCGTGGTGGCGACTTCAAAAACACCCTGGACCTCAGGGCTGCCGATCCGGAAGCCGTGGGCCGCGGGAAAGAGCAAAAAGCCTCGAAAGCCATAGCGACCGACGAGCTCCTCCGCGCGCTCCTTGGAGTCACATGTGGTCGGATTGATCAGTGCGAAAGGTAGCATTTTGCCACCGCTAGCTTCCGCCGCTGCCGAGACCAAAGGCGCCTCGCCTGGGCGGCTCGCGTAGGTGACCAGATGGCCGAGCGCATGCGAGTCGAGTTCGGCCAACCAGAGTGCGAGCTGATGTTCAAGCTCCGGTTGCACCGGCTTGCTGTCGGATGTAAAAAAGTGGCAGCGAAAGTCAACGAGCCCTTTGAAGTTCACCATGCGAAGATTAGTCCTCGCGCATGCTGCGCCACATACCGTGAAGTTTGCCCTTGAGGCCATCCACATGAAAGGGAAGGCCGCGGGTGCCATATAGATCCAGGCCCCCCTTTACAGGGTCACGCAGCAGCGCCTGGGCGAGAATGCGCTCCTTGGTCATGGGATAGGGCGCCGTGGTGGCCTTGCCCAGTGTGAACCCCATGTTGAGAAGTAAGTCGAGCAGGTCACTAGGCTCGCAGCCTCGTAATGCATAGGGCCAGAACTCGATTAAGAGGCCTAGCTTCGGGCTCGCCGCGAGCAGCTCCTTGGCACCTTGCAGTGCAAGCCATTCCGACCCTTGGGTATCGACCTTTAAAAAGTCAATAGGTCCTTGGACGTGATCGTCGACGCGCTCGAGTTTGATCTCGATGCAGGTGGCATCCGCCATGTCAGCGGGGGCATTGCCGTCGAGGACGCGGTTATCACCATGGTTGCCCTCGCTGAGGGCAATCTTCGCAGTGCCTTTGGCGTCTGCCGCTGCGGCACGATGCAGGATACCCTTACCGGGCCCGATCTCCATGGCGCGCAACATGTTGCGCTCAGTGAGATCCGCGATTCCAGGTACGGGTTCAAAAGCGTGAACTTCTGCCCCTGCGAGGATGGCTTGCACCGCAAACCAGCCAACATTCGCACCTAGGTCAAGGACGCGCGAGCCAGGCCGAAGATGGGCGAGGAAGAGTCGCGTCTCGTGATCCTCCCAAGCGCCGCCGGCAATTGAGGGGCCAATAATTGTGTCGTCGGCGAGGACGTCGAAGTCCATACCGGAGGGGCCGAGGGTGGGGACCCGAACGGTCTTTGCACTGAAGTCCATGGGCGCATCATAGAGGGAAATGCGTGGGGTTCCAATCTGTGGTTCCGCGCTTTCTAAATCAAGGGCTTCCCAAAGTGAAGGGGAACTCGTCACTCCACGTTCTGCCACCCCGAGAATAGACATTTCGATCTGCTAGCAAGTTGCCGACTTTCTCCAGCCCCGTTGCCGCGAGCACGAAGAATGGCTCCTTGTTGTCGCCCCAGCTTCCAGGGGGGTAAACGCAATAGCGGAAGTGGAACTGATCATCGTTCAGGGGGTCGAGAGGCAAAGTCACGAGAAGGCCTTTGTCGACAAGCTCCTTGAGGAAGCTTCCATCCAACGAGGTCTCCCAGCCACCAAAACGGGAGTCTGGTTGATGGGGGGGCGGTTTTCCATACCTAGAGACGTAGGCGTCAAGTGCGGCGTCCACACGATAGAGAGTGCTTATGCGCGCGCTATCACGGCCGATTGGCAAAGATAGATCGTCAATGCCGTGGGATGGAATCGCAGCGATGAGGAATGCCATTCCTATCCCTGCAATGCCGACAAAGCCTTGGATGGCCGCACGGTGAACATTTTTCCTCTTCTCCATAAGTCCGGGCGGAAGTTTCCTCCGCCCGGACCTCAATCGGAAGATGTGGAGGTGAGACTTGAGGGAATCAGGGTCTTTGAATCAAGCTCGGTCGATTCGAAAATCCGTCGACGTCGTTCCATCCACCGCCGTTCCAATCCGTGTAATCCTCGAATCCACCGTAGTTGTTGGGCTCGCCGCTGGCCCAGTTGTCATGGGTCAAGAAGGCTCCCGAGGTCCATTGGAAAAAGCCTTCCACATTCTCGTCCGTGTATCCGATGTAGGCGCTGCCTGCGATCAAACCCGACGTGTAGAAGGTGTTCACAAGCCACGCCTCTTCTGCCGCATCCGCCATGCTGACGAGGTGTCCGCCGTAATCCCTAGCGAGCGCCTCGCCCTTGAACCAAGTCGCCGGCGGTGTAACCGCATACTCTTTTCCGTTGGTCGGATGCGGGAACCATGTGAGCGTGGGCGGCGTAGCGGGAACGAAGAGCTCCATGGAAAGGGCGTTCGTTGCGGCGAAGTTTGATGAACTAGCTGCGTCCGTAAACCAACCTTGCAGGAAGAGATCGATTCCAATGGGGTAAGCCGCCGATGAGAAGTCCGCAGGTGGCAAACTCATGTTACTTGAGCTGACCGGGAAGACCTTGATGAGGTCAGGTGAGGGAACGAGCGTGCCTCCGAAGAGGGGTAAATCGATCTTGGTTCCACCTACGATTAAAAAGCCAGTCTGGGGGAACGGCGTGTTGCCGAACTGCACCTGGAGTTCATGTAAGAGTGCGTTGTACGAAGCATCGATGGTGGGTAAGCCACTAGATCCCGACATCCCTCCCGCAAGCTCAGAGGTGAAGACCCCCTCGAAAGGGCGCAGGCAAGAGTTGGCTACTCTAGCCCGAATGGTCTGCACCACCGTTGGATGAAAGTAGGTCGTGATATTTGATCCGCCACCGCTGCAGAGATGGCAGTAGCTCATGATCGTGCCGTTGGAAGTACAGGCGACCTGTGTTTGGCAGGATCCCCAATAACCTGATGGCGCGCACTCGTCGAGTGGGGGGCAGTAGTCGTGTGTGTGGAGGGTGGAGAGGTTGTGACCGATCTCGTGAGCGGCCGCGGTGAAGTCCCAATTGAGCGGCCCTTGGATGACGGGGAACGGTGTGTTTCCGGAGAGGTTGCCCGTAACGCCAAAACGGTATTCCGGCACGCAAACGGTGTCTAGCCAGGCGACTCCGCCACCTAGCGAGGCGCCGGAGAGGAAGTGCCCCAAGGCGGCTTTCGCCGGAGTTCCGGGGTACCAGGCGTTTTGGAATTCATAAAGCAGATCGACACTTGTTCCGCCAGAGTCTTGGGAGGTCCATGGGTCACTAGCGGTGGTGTAGAGGCCGAGATACGGGAGTGTGATAATCAGGTCAACTTGCTCGCGGTAGCGCGCCGAGATCGCTCCCATGAGGGCCACGGCGTAAGACTCGGCTGCGGACAAGCTGCCGAAGAGCTGGAAGAACTGGTAGTCGGTTTCGACGGCGATTGGTAGCTCGGTAAGAGGCGCGGTGCTGGCGCCGAACTGCGAGGGGGTGAAGGATTGGGTCACACTTGGAGCTGTCGGTTTCGACGTCCCGGATCCCGGCGCGGCAGTCCTACCTACGGGGCCTGTGCTCTGATTGACGGCGCCGCCATTGGGAAGATCGTCGATGAGGCAGCGGGGAGCGCGAGGGAGGCCGAGGGACTCTTGCTGGATCGTGCGCACTAGGCTGTTGGACCAATCGCCACTGGGGCCAGCCTCTGCAATCCAATGCATGAGGCTGGGCTGGTCACCGCCGGTGTTGACCCAGCCGCGTGTCCCCGCTTCGGAGAAGGATAGAAACACATCAGAGTCTGGATGACCGGTGATGTGCCCCGTCCAAAGTGAGATGCCTTCGCCAACGATGCGATCGCTCGGCTTGCCATCTACGAAGAGCAGAGTGGGTTCGGTGGAGATCGGGAGCCGCTCGAGGTCCAGAGTTACGACTTCCCCCGAAAGGAGGAGGCAATCCGTAAGCCTTGCTTGGTCGAGCGCAAGTAGGGCGTCGAGGGTGTCCGTGTTGACGGTGAAGACTTGGGTTCGCGCCTGATCCCCATCGATCGAGGTGAGGGTCTCGGTGGCGAGAATCTCAAGCGGGAAAGGCAGTGAATCACCAGTGGGTGCGAGCACAAGTGCAAGCATCGACAATAGGGAGAAGCTCATGGGCAGTGTTGGACGGGGGAGGGGGGATTTTTTTGGGTCGAGGGGGTGGCGCTTGGCGCAAAGAGCGCTAGGGTTCCCTCTATGAAATCGTGGTCAATCGATCTTGCCAAGGAGGCATTCAGGTTCTCAGCAGCTCATTTCTTGATTTTCCCTGATGGGGAAGCGGAAAGACTGCATGGGCATAACTACAGGGTGTTCGTTACCGTCGGTTGCGAGCTCTCCCCATTCGGGCTTGTGATTGATTTCAATCAGATCAAGCCGCTTGTGAAGGCTCTTGTCGATGAATTGGATGAGCACTGGCTCCTGCCTGGGAAGCACGCCGAACTTCGTGCCGTCTATCGAAGTGAAGAAGATGGGGCTCAAGAGGGTGGCGAATACGAAGTGACTTATCGCAATCGTCGCTACCTTGCACCTGCGGAAGAGATCATTGTTCTGCCCGTCAACAACGTCAGTGTGGAGAATTTGGCATCCTGGCTAACCGATCGATTGATGGAGCGGTTTCAGGCCGCCTTCCCAGACACCTCGCTTTTGTCGCTCAGTGTCGGGGTTGAGGAGACTCCTGGCCAGCGCGGCGTTTGCGTGTGGAACGCCTCCTAGAAGAGCACCGTCTTGGACTCCACGTTGGTGGGGACTAGCGGAAGAACCGGACTTACTGACTCAAAAACTAAGCCTTGGAAGTGAATCTGGAATCCTGTGGCAAGTGCGGGGAATGGGATATTGATCTGATCCCAGCCGGCAGCGGGAACCACTCGAGTGCCGAGTAGAAAGAGACTCGAAAAGTTCGCACCGATGCCAGCTGTGAAAAGTCCGGGAAGGTCGGAGGTTCCGATTTGTGGGGACGCGATAAGGAAGACAAGGTCGCCTGGCTGGCCTCCGTAAAACAAGTCGACGCCAACGGCGCTCAGCAGGAATGCAGAGCGAAACGCTATCTTTGCAGGGCTCGGGGCTTGCACTTGAATCGTAGCGGGCAGACTGACTCCGGCTGCACTGGTGAGCACGATGTCAATCGGGCCAAGCTTAGTGACTTGTGGCATCGCAAAGCGAAGCTCTGTATCCGAGATAACGGAGAAGCCCGGTGGAAATGTTGGGAGCGGAATCCCATCCACCGTGACGGCACTTGTACCCAGGAGGTTGCAGCCGAGAAGGGTGACCTCCGTCGCATCTGCCGTCAGCGCTTCCAGGAGAGTGGGGAAGACGTTGGAGATGTCCGGCACGCCTCCTGTACAGCCCCCCCCCGTCGAAGAGAGGTCGATTGGGAAGGCGTTTGAGACATTTGAGTGAGAACCTCCATCATTGCGGACGAGCACGTCACCCGGCCCAGCATTCGATGGAATGAAGTGCGGCCAAACACCTAATTCAATGCGTGTTCCACCACTTAGGGATGGGATTCCAGTCGCCTTGACGGGGTCACCCGAACCGCCTGAACCAGCCTGCGTGAACCAGACCTCATTGTTGGTAGAGTCAAAATCAGAACCGTTGATTGTCAGTATGCCCGAGAGAATGGAGACACCCGTGATGAGTGGCTTCCCGGCGGCTTTGACACCATAGGCAGCCTGCACCCCAGCGATGTCGTCTGCATGAATCGAACGTTGGCTCGTCGTACCGCCCCCGATCGAGGGCCACATCGTCGTTCCGCCCACGCTGGAATGACCGAGTCCGACAGCGTGACCAAACTCGTGGGTTGCAACTGATTGCAGGTCCCAACCGCTGACGTTTCCGGGGCCATCATCCCAGCTCCATCCCTCGTAGTAACGAATGCGCCAACCGTTGGAGATGGGTGTCTCGCAATAGGCCAATACGCCACCACTCGACCCTGAGAGGGGCGAGTGAATGTTGCTATCAGGCCCGCCGATTTGAGTCGCATTGCCTTGCCAAGACGGGTCGAAATTCGCTCCTCCATCTCCCAAGGTTGTCTGGTTGGGGTCGCCACTTCCGTCGCCGTGAGCACTGCTACCCCACTCTACAGCAGCTTTCCAGATCGCGAGTTCCGCGCCGTCATAGCCGGGGAACTGGCTGTGGATCACCGTGTTGTCATTCGCTGTACTATCAGCGAATATGTTGTAGACACGAACGTCGCGCTGGCCCTGGCCTAGGCTTCCGCCCAACAGGGAGTAACCCTGCACGGTACCCGGACTGAATAGGAGCGCGCCTGTAGTGATGACGAGGGCGACGGGGATCCAGGTAATTGGTTTTGAAATGCGCATAGAGGGGGGGGGGAGACGGGGACCGGGGACCGGGGAGCTCACATTGGACAGCGCTCACGCCCAGGAAGTTCCCATCTATTATAGAAGATGTGTCCCCTTCGCTTACTCCTCGAGGAAGTAGTTGAAGCCCTCGGTCTCTTCACCGTGCAAGATCTCGTAGGCGTGGGCGGCGCTTTTTGCACCGATAAGGCGCTCTCCGACCACAGGATCGGTCCCAACGATACGGGCTAGGGTCGCTAAAACCTCAAGGTGCCGCCGGCGGTCACCGGGTGGGGTTGCAAGTAAAACAAGGCAGCGAACTGGCTTGTTGTCGGGCGCGCCGAAGTCTAGGCCCGCTTTGGATAACCCCATTACGCCTACCATAGGGACCCCCTCGGGGAGAATGCCGTGGGGGACCGCCAGTCCGCCTCCCAGACATGTGGATACCTGGCGTTCGCGCTCGAGTACGGACTGTTTGAGCTCGCCGGGATCGACATTCGTGAGGTGGTGACTTGAGATCAGGAGGTCGACGAGCTGGTCGATTGCACTCTCCATGTCGGGCGCACTGAAGTTGACCTGAATATTCTCTTCGTGGATGAAGTCCAGCAGTCGAACGCGCTCCATTCCCGCTTCGCCTGATCTTGAGAGAGCCAGCTTTGTGAGGATGGGGCCGGTCAGCTCGTTGATGGTGACAACGGTTAGGACAACCGCGCCGAAGACGTCGGCGAAGTTAGCGAGGTTCGGATCTTCCTGAACCAAGATGACAAGGCCGATTGCAACACCGGCTTGGGGCATGAGCGCAAGGCCAAGGTTATCGCGAACCTTTTTAGTGACTCCCGCAAAGCGCATGGCTACACGGGCCGACGAGTACTTGCCAGCGGCGCGGGAGAGGAAGAGGACGCCTGCGACGATCGCGATTGAGCTTGTGACCTGCTCCAAAGACAGGTGCATACCAGCGAGCGTGAAAAAGATGGCGAGGATGACTGGCTCAAATTCGGCAAAGACGGAGTCCACCAACTTATCCCGGGTGGTTGAGAGGTTCGTTTGCGCAAAACCTAGGAATAGGCAGCAAAGTAGGGGGGATACTCCAATCCACGTTGCCGCGCCCGAGGCGAATAAGAGGCTGATTACCGACGCCGTTGTAAGTAGGTCCTTGCGCACGACGAAGCGCGAGACGGCCTCCATGACAAGCGCAACACCACCACCGATCAGTGCAGCGTTGATGATCTGAAGTGCGGGGTCTTGTAGAGTCGAGATCGAGAACAGGGCCTCGCCGCCATCCCCAGATTGGCTGCCGGCAAAGGCCCGCGCAAACTCGAACAGGAAGACACAGGCCAAGTTGTTGAGCGCAACTGCTGCGACAAGGGTCTTGACAAAAACTCCCTTGGAGCGAGTCTCCTTGACGACAGCAACGATCGTTGCTGGTGCCGTTGAGATGGCGAGCGCCGCATAAAGTGCGGACTGGGTGGCCGGGAGATTAAGCAGGTAGTAAAGACTGCAGAAGACGATCGCCGGCGTAATTGTCGACTCGGTAAGTAGCAACAAAAACAACCGACGGCCGGCGTTCCGAAGCCGGCGAATATTTAGGTGCGCTCCAATAGTGACCGCCATCAAGCTCAACGCGAAGTGCGTCAAAGGTTGAAGCTCGTGCAGCTCGGCATCCCTAAATAGGTTGAGGCCGACCTTGCCGATGCAGATTCCGGCGATGATTTGCCCGGTAACACTGGGCAGTTGGAGCCGCTTGGCGAGCAGTCCTAGCGCCATTCCCGTCACAATGACGACGGAGAGTGTGAAGAGGGGGTTGGTGGGGTCCACTCTTAGAAAGGCGGACGACGCAAGGAACTGGCTCAGCATACGGCCCCTATTTTAGTGAGTTCGGGCCTCCAGTTCACGTGGAATGGATCAGGATTCCAAGCGGGTTCCCGCAGAGGACAGTGCGATAGGTCGCGACTGCGGTTAGAATGTCCGGTCACGCCAGTTTATACCTATGTCCATTACACGCACCCAATCCATCTCTCTAGGAGCCGATCACAAGGCCTCTGAATCCACGACCAAGAGCCTCCATATCGTCACTTTTGGATGCCAAATGAACAAGTACGATTCGCTACTTGTCGAAGGGCGCTTTCGGGGGAGTGGCTACCAGATCACCGAGAGCATGGAGGACGCGGATGTCATCCTGTTCAACACGTGCTCCGTTAGGGACCACGCCGAAGAGCGCACACTGTCTTGGCTCGGTGAGCTAAAACGCGAGAAGGAGACTCGCCCCAATCTTGTGATTGGAGTCATGGGGTGCATGGCGCAGCGTCGCGAAGATGACGTTTTTCGGCGCGCGGGGCACGTCGACATCGTTTGCGGAACGCGTCGCTTCCCGTATCTCCCCGAGATGGTGGACGACGTCAGACGCCTGCGTGAAGAGGGGGCGTCCCTCAAGGAAACACGAATCTTAGATGTTGCTGAAGATCGACCCGATTGGCGCATTGATCGAAGTAACGAGCCCTACACCGGGGGCCTGGTCGGATACCTGGCAGTGATGCGAGGTTGCGATTTGAACTGCACCTACTGCATCGTGCCAACTACCCGTGGCCGTGTGCAGAGTCGGCCGATTGATCAGCTCTTGGAAGAGGCGCGCTGGATGATTGCGGGCGGCGCAAAGGTCCTGACCCTTCTGGGCCAAACGGTTAACAGCTATGGCGAAGATATGAGCCCTCCCGCCGAGGGCGAGCCAAAGTATTCGGGTCGCAAGGGTCGCCCCGCGCTTGCGGATCTGCTGTACGCCATGCAAGAACTCGAGGGCCTCGCGCGGATTCGCATGATTACCCTACACCCGTCTTATGTCACCGAGAGCTTTGCAAAGGCGATCGCCGACTGTGACAAAGTCGACCGCTTCCTACCGCTTCCCGTGCAGTCTGGATCGGACAAGGTTTTGCGTGAAATGAAGCGTGGGTACAACACGGAGATCTTCAGGAAGAAGGTAGAGATCCTTCGGAATGCGGTCCCGGATATCGAGCTCGGATCAGACTGGATCGTGGGCTTCCCTGGTGAAAGTGACGAGGACCTAGACGCCTCGGAAGCGCTCCTTGCGGAGATTGGCTTCTCCCAGAACTACGTGTTCAAGTACGACCCTCGTCCCGGCACGGTTTCAGACTTGGGTGAGGATGACGTTACTGATCCGAAGAAAAAAGAGCGCAACCAGCGGCTGTTGAGGGCTTCGGAACAAGCTGGCCTCAAGCGGACGGAGACCTATATCGGCAGAGAAGTGCTTGTCTTTGTAGAGAAACAATCCGACCGCAATCCCGAGCTGGTTGTCGGTCGCACAACTCATTGTTTCTCGATCTCCTTCAAGGGCTCCGGCGACCTTATTGGGCAAAGTGTCCGCGTAAGAGTAATGCAGGCGTCCCCTTACAATCTTTCGGGAGAGCTCGTCGTCGAGACCCCCTCTGCGAATTGATGGCAGAGGGCGAAAAGGGCAAAACAGGTGGCCGTGCCAAGCGCGTTGCCAAGGGTGCTCTCGTCTCTCTAGGCGCTATGATCACCGCAATCCTGTGTGTCGAGTTTGCCACGGTTCGGTTTAACCCGATGGGCATCTTGTACTTCAGCGAGAGCCACTCCTATCTGATGCAGGCCATCGAGCTGCTGCCCGAAGCCGACCGGGTCGACGGACGCATCTTTGAGAACAAGCGCAGCCATCATCTCGCACTGTCGGACTTCGAATTCGACACGGATAGCTTTGGGATGCGAGCGAGTGCCCCGGACGTGTTATTTGACTCGGAAAAGGATCCCGACCGTTTGCGAGTCCTGTTTCTTGGCGACTCGGTAACCCTAGGATGGGGAGTGCCGTTTGAGGACACATGGATTCAAGTCCTTGAGAAGCGAGCACGCGACAAGGACGGTCGAGAGGTCGAGGCGCTCAACGCAGGGCATTTGCAATACAACACGATTCAAGAATCGGATTGGCTCGAGGCGCACGGTGCCGAGCTGCGGCCCGACGTGATCGTGGTTACGTTTGTCGTGAACGACCTCGACGATGCCTATGGTCTGTATCAAGGCCTCAAGCAGGCCATCGCCGATGCGCCCACTCTAGAAGAGCTGACCTTTTGGGATAAGCTCACGGGCTACTACAACGAGCACTTTATCGGTATCCGAGGGCTCCTAAGTTACCGAGAGGAGCGCACCCAGGCCAAAACGGCAGCTGAACTAAAGGTTATTTCGGTAGAGGATCACGAGGGATACCAGGAGGCGTGGTTCCGCGCTTCGCTCGCACTCGACCGCATCCAGCGGCTAAGCGTGGAGTTGGGGGCGAAGCTCATTATTCTCGACAGCAGCGTCCCTCGAATACCAAGTGTGAAGCCATGGTGTGAGGCGGCCGGGGTCCCCTGGTACGACCTGACCTTCACGGACGAAGAGTTTGGCCAGGACATTAGGAACTCACTCGCAGATGCCCACGCAAATGCACTAGGGAATAGCTATTTGGCCGATAAGGCCGAAGCGGCGCTGGTAGCCGAGGGTGTCTTTACCGCGCGAGAAAAACCATAAAGCAAGGCGGGCCGGCGCTCCAAGTGGAGTGCCGGCCCGCCTTCGTTTTTGAAGCTATTAGGACTACGGCTGATAGATCTCTGCGTCGAGAGGACCGCCACCAATCACCATCAAGGAGCCGTCCGGTAAGTTAACCAGGACGGGAAAGATGCGGGGGTTGGCCATCGATCCCGTAGCCACTGAACCGGAGCCTTGCGTGTAGAGATCGGAGCTTGCAGTGAGTCCGAAATCGAGGGCGGTGAGGTCGGCGCTGAGTGCCATGTGAAGTCCCCCGGTGATGAGCACATCGCCACTGGAAGTCAAGGCCATGCCAGCAGCTGCCCGGCTCTCAGCCATCGTCCCAACGCCGCTAAAGCTTCCACCGAAGAAACCAGCCGTGTAGCGCTGAATGTCGTCAAGAGTGCCCACCTTGATCTTTGTGAGGTCACCACTTGTGATGAAGTCAGCCAGGTCAATTGATAGGCCTCCGGCCATGAGGACCGAGCCATCACTTTGAAGTACAGCGCTGTGCATAAGGCGGGGGCCACTGAAGAAGCTCGGGAGCCCGAAGATCCCTAGGAGCGGGTCGTAGGTATAGGCTGTCGATGAGATCGTCGGGATGCTGACTATGGGAATCAGAGACATGCCACCGGCGACAAGGACTTGTCCATTTGCCATAGCGGTGGAGGAGTGAAGCGCGCGTGCCTCAAGCATATTGGGGCCTGAAGAGAACGTGTCCGTTGCTGGGTTGAAGAACTCGGTTGAATTCAAGAGGCTCTGGAAGATGGCGAGCGCCTGCAGCGGATCCGCGAGGATCGCAGCGAGGTCAACGGAGAGATCGGAGAAGCCCCCAGTGATCAAGACTCGGCCGTCGGCCATCAAGCTCGCCTGGTGTCCAGCGCGCTTTTTGCCCATCGAGATCGAAAGGGTCGTCTCGCTAATCGGGTCGTAGACCGCAGAATCAGCAGTTGGCTTACCCGCGAGATCAAAACCACCGGTGAAGAGTACACGGCCATCGGCGAGTCCCGTTGCCTGTGCGAGCAAGCCGGTGCCAAAGGTTATGCCGGCATTTTCGAACTCCTCGCGATCCGTCAAGAACCTTTGTGCAAGTGGGCCACTGCCGCCAGCGAATACGATGTTGCCCTGCGCGTCGCTAATCGCCGCGCCGCCGACGATCGGCAAGGTCGGCTGATGGAGGGAGGCGCTGAATGTTCCTGAATCGGCGAGAGTCACTCGAACTAGATTTGAGGGCGCATCGAAGTTCGGTCCGGTCAGCGCTTGGGAGGAGATCAAAAGCCCGGCAAGAGCTGGCGAGGCCAAGTGGATCGATGCAGAGGCGGTGCCGCTTGCGTCCGTTGTCCCAACGAAACCCGGCAGCGAGAACGTCAGAGCGAGATCGGTAAGAGCTACATCCAAGAACACGCCAGGAAAGATCTGGCTAGAGGCCTCCGTTGTGGAAAGCACAATCCCGTAGAGCTCTGAGGGGGCAGCGTCGATTGACCAAGTTGTGGTCCCGGAAGTCGAACCGCCTGTTTGGGAGAGGTGGGGGGTTTGCGCTGCCGCCAGGGCAGGCAGGAGTGCAAGTGCAATTAGAGGTTTCATAAGTCGCATTGGAGTGGGGTTTGGAGACTATGAAAATACCCCAGAAAGCGATTTTTGTATAGACGCCGTCTATACAAAAAGTGTCGAGAATAGAGAATCAGGATCGCTACCTAGCGCTGGGGCTGGTAGCGATCCTGATTGATTTAATGGTTGGGGGCTTGTCGCAGACCCAGTGGGGGCTGCAATAAGCCCGAGCGGTTGCGTCCTATGCGCTAGCGCCAAGGAGGTCGGCGACGACCTCTTTTTCACCTGCGAGCTCTGCAACCGTAGCTGCAATGCGCTCTTTGAGGAAGTCATCCAACTCTAAGTCCTGGACGATCTCGTACTCGTTGTTGCCGAGGCAGCGAACGGGGAAAGAGCTAATTAGGCCTTCCGTGACACCGTAACTGCCATCGGACGGGACGCACATCGAGCGGATCCCTTCACATCCCATGTGGAGGTCGCGGACGTGATCGACAAGACCATTCGCGGCACTCATTGCCGAGGAGAGCCCGCGCGCTGCGATAATCGCTGCGCCTCGCTTTTGGACCGTCGTGAAGAACTCGCCTTGCAGCCAGTCCATGTCGCCGATGACGTCTTTTGCGGACTTGCCGTCGATCTTCGTGTTTTTGTAGTCCGGGACCTGGGTAGCCGAGTGGTTGCCCCAGATGATCGCGTCCGTGACCGAACTCGAATGGACTCCGGCTTTGGTAGCGAGCTGCGCCATGGCCCGGTTCTGGTCTAGGCGAGTCATCGCGCTGAACTGGTTGTCCGGAACATCCGGTGCCGAGTGCATGGCGATGAGCGCGTTTGTGTTGCAGGGGTTTCCAACAACAACCGTGCGAACACCCTTGGCGGCGTGATCGTTAATCGCACGACCTTGACCGGTGAAGATCGGGCCGTTTTCTTTGATCAGGTCACCGCGCTCCATGCCAGGGCCGCGGGGCTTCGAGCCCACGAGCAAAGCGTAGTCGACGTCCTTGAAGCCCACGTTGACATCACTCGTTAAGACGATGCCTTGTAAAAGGGGGAAAGCGCAGTCCTCAAGCTCCATAGCGACGCCTTTGAGGGCGTTCATGGCTGCTTCGACGGGGATTTCGATGAGCTGCAGAATGACCGGTTGGTCGGGTCCAAACATCGCGCCACTGGCGATGCGGGGCAGGAGTGCGTAGCCAATTTGGCCAGCTGCGCCCGTAATGGCCACGCGGATAGGGGCCTTTGTCATGAGGATTCTCCTTTTTTGGTCGCCTGTGTTTTGGATGCGACTTCTCGGTGGGTGGGGGTGTTCTTGGGCAGCAGTCTAGCGTCCTGGCAAGCCGATTAGGCATGTCTGTAGCTCTTTTCCGGGGATCAGGACAGCTAACATAAAAGGAGCCTAGGGGAGGATGCAGGCAAAGGTTCGGTCAAGGTGGGGGCTTCACCTGCCGAACTAAGTACGGGGCACAATCAAGATGGTGGATTCGTACGTAGAATAGACGAGCACCAACTGCTATACACCCCTAGATGAATCATTTGATCCAAGCCCATGAGCTACAAGAAGAGGCCCTAGACCACATCCTTCGGGATTTGGCGGTGGAGGCCTTTTCGGCGCGCTTTGAGATTGCACCCAACCCCTGCGTGGGTGCCGCGGTGCTCTCACGGGGCCGTATCGTAGCCAAGGGGATCCATCGCTTCTGGGGAGGCCCACACGCCGAGGTCGAGGCGCTCTCCCGAGCGGCGGCGAGTATGACCCCCAAGGAGTCCTGGGACACCCTGGTGGTCACCCTTGAGCCCTGCTCAAGTACGGGGAAGACGCCTCCCTGTGTCGAAGCGGTTCTCGCATCCGGCATCAAGCACGTTGTCATCGGCGCCTTGGACCCGGACCCTCGCCATCGGGGTCAAGCCGTGGAGATATTGAGGGCTGCCGGGGTCGAGGTGACCCTCCTCGAGCCCAAGCTAGGCCCGGATTACGCTTGGGGACTTCCGGATATCTCACAGCATTTCCTCAACTGGAACTCTAGCGAGCGCTTGCGCCGACCGCGCCCATGGAACATCGCGAAGTGGGCGCAGACACGAACAGGGCAGCTCATTCCACCCCAAAAAGTTGGCGAGGGACGCTGGATTTCAGGTCCCACTTCTTTGGCTGAAGTTCAACTCTTACGAGGGCGTGTCGATGCCATCCTGACGGGCTACGGAACCGTTCGCGACGATGACCCTCGTCTAAGTGTTCGCGCTCCTGGCGACGCCTCCAGTCCGCCCCTTCGCGTTGTTTTCGATTCGTATCTGCACACGCCGCCCGACGCTCGGCTGTTTGCACCGATCGATAGCTCTGCGGCTGCTGCGGGGCTGGAAGCTGCGGGACCAGTGGTGATCTTTACGCGGCCTGGACCCGATGCAAAGCGCGCTCGAAGCCTACTTGAGGTCGGCGCCGAAATCGTTGCGCTCCCCCCCGACGACAATGGGCAGCTCTCTCTCTGGGCCGCCTCCGCCTGGCTCTGGAATCGGGGTGTTCGCCGCACTCTGCTCGAGGCCGGCCCTACGCTGATTCAGTCCTACTCCGATCACGACTTACTCGATCAAGTGCGCGTCTATTCCGGAGACGTCGCAGGTGGACGGGGCGCATCTCTCGGTCGCTTGCTATCCGAACATCGCCAGAACGCGCGGGTCGATCGCGAGAGCGGATCGGATGTTGTTTTGGAGTACTTCTTGTAGCGGGGCTCCTCGAGCTCGACGGATCTTTTACGGCGCTCCCTTCGGAGCGCTTTTTTTTGATAGAAATCGCACAATTCCGCCCCTGTAACAGCTTGTAGAGCCACCTTCACATTGTTGGGACTGCATTTCCGGTGATCGAAAGGTAGGGTAGCTCCATGCCCATCTCCAAACTGCTTCTAGGTTTCGCTCTTCTCCTCTCGTGCGCAGCGCCTTCGGCGGCATCTCCTCCCCAGGTGCCTACCGAAGTGCCGAGCCCCGCAAGTCATCTAGGACGCCCTGTCGGGACGGACTTCGAGCTCGCGGATTGGGATCAAGTCTCGACTTACCACAGGGCTCTAGCTGCAGCGAGCCCACGTGTGCTCGTGGAGAAGGTCGGTGAAAGCACATTGGGGCGCGACTTTCTTGTCACGACGATTTCGAGCGAGGCCAACATGGCTCGCCTGGACGAAATCCGAGCAATGACCGCAAAGATCGCCGACCCAAGGGGGCTCTCACCTCAGGCTCGTGCGCAGCTGATCAAGGACAGCCGCGCGGTCGTTTTTATCTCGTGTTCGATGCACTCGACCGAGACGGCAGCGACGGAATTTGGGATGCAGCTCGCCTATGACCTTGCGACCTCGGACGAGGAGCCATTCGCGAGTGCGCGCGAAGAGCTCGTAGTGGTCTTGATTCCCACGTTGAATCCCGACGGATTGGACGAGGTCGTGCATTGGTATCGCGAGAATGTGGGCGGGCCTTTTGAGGGCTCCTCGCTCTTGCGCCTCTACCAGCACTACGTCGGGCACGACAACAACCGCGACTGGTTCGGCCTTTCCCAAGTGGAGACGCGTCACGTAACCAAGCAGATCTATTCTGTGTGGCGTCCTCAAGTCTACTGGGACGTTCACCAACAGGGCGCAAGGGGAGAGCGCTTCTTCCTTCCGCCGTTCCGAGATCCGCTGAATCCGAACCTGGACCCCGGCATCATCACAGGGATTGACAACTTGGGATCGCGCGCACTGTGGGATATGACTCGCGCTGGGTTGCAAGGGATCTCTACCGGTGTTTCCTATGACATGTGGTGGAACGGAGGCAACCGCAACGTTCCTGTTCGGCACAACATCATCGGGCTACTAACAGAAGCCGCAAGTGTGAATATCGCCTCGCCCATTTTTCTTGAGCACTCGTCTTTACAGGCCCCCGGAGACCTGGCCGGCTACCAGCCCTCGAATCAATTTCCAGACCCGTGGCCCGGGGGGTGGTGGCGTCTGAGCGACATCATCGACTATGAGATGGCGTTCGCCCGATCCTTGTTGGGGAGTGTCAGCAGGGACCGCGAGCTGTACCTCGAGAATGCCATAGAGGCTGCGGAGCGCTCGATTCAAGCGGGTTTGGAGTCCTCGCCAAAAGCTTGGCTCTTACCACCTGACAACAAGAATGAGCGCGCTGTCAAGCGCATGATTGACATCCTTCTCCTCGGGGGAGTTGAAGTGGACGTTGCCACAGCGGATTTCGAAGCCGACGGCCGTACCTATCTCAAGGGGACGCTCGTCGTGAGCCGAAATCAGCCCTACGGGAGTCACGTAAAAGATCTCTTTGAAGTCCAGCGGTATCCGGATGGCAAGGCGCCGTACGACGTCGCAGGGTGGACGCTACCCATGCTCTTCGGTTTGCGTCGCGTGGAGGTTGCGACCGATTTTGAAGTCGAAATTGCGCACGTCACGGAGGTACCATCAAACCTTGAGGAGCTCGGGTGGGCCGGTCACTCCGAGCAGAATATTCTAACGGGTGAGGATGGCGACGATTGGGAAGAGATCTTCGACTTGCTGGAGGCTGGTAGCCCTCTGACTTGGCGGGCCGAGGGACCTGGAGCGGGCAGCTTCGCTTCGAGCGGTGGGTTCCCCGAAGTGGAACAGGTCGAAGGCGCACCTGCGATACGCGACATCGTTATCGATCGATTGCCGCGCATCGGTATCTATTCACCATGGTCGGGAACGATGAATGAGGGATGGCTTCGGTGGGTCTTGGACACCTATGGAGTCCCGTTTGTCGTCGTGCGTAACGAGATGATTCGCGCTGGAAATTTGGACGAGTTCCTTGACGTTCTTCTGCTCCCCAGCCTCTCTGGGGATCAGCTCGACAATGGCCGGTCACCGGGTTCCGTTGCAGACGAGTACACACTAGGACTCGACCCAGAGGGTGCCGTTGCTATCGAAGAGTTTGTCCGTGGCGGCGGAAACCTAGTCGCCATGCAATCCTCCGCGTCCTGGGCTATCGAGCTGTTTGGATTGCCTATGGAAGATGTGACCCGTGGTAAAGATGCGGGTGAGTTCTCCTGTCCCGGAAGTGTGATCCGCTCCGTCCCAACTCCCGAAGTGGGCGGCGCGCTTGCCTCCGGGCTTCCCGCCTCCATTCCTCTTTTCTTTTCGCGAGCCGCCGCGTGGAAAATCGATGAGGATGCTGACAATGCCGATACGATCGACATCTTGTTGCGCTATGCGCCAACACGTGTCCTTCTGTCGGGTTGGATTCAAGATCCCGAAACCATCGCGAATCAAGCCGCCTGGGTTCGGGCAAATTACGGCAAGGGTCAAGTCCAGCTCTTTGGTTTTCGACCGCAATACCGAAGCTGGTCCATGGCTACCTTCCCGCTACTCTTCCGCGCGCTCTTACTGCGAGACAAGTAGCGAAGCCATCCCTACATCTCGATACGGTTGCGACCGCAATTTTTAGCCTTGTAGAGGTGCTTGTCCGCCGATTCGATGAGTCGCTCGCCATCGAGGTGGGAGTTTGCCCGCTTGAGTTGTGCACACCCAATACTGGCTGTGATTCTGAGCTCTTCTCCTTTCCATATCAGCCTTGTCTCTTCGATGCGGGAGCGGATGCGCTCTGCGCACATTCGCATCCCATCGATGCTGGCGAGCGGCATGATGACTGCAAACTCCTCGCCTCCGAATCGAGAGGCTGAGTCTCCTGCTCGAACCGAGTCGGCTAGGATTTTCCCTACGGCAACCAAGACTGCATCACCCGCAAGGTGCCCATGGGTGTCGTTAAATTTCTTGAAGTGGTCGATGTCTATCATCAGAACACCCAGGTGAAGCGGGACGTTCCGACTGAGTCTTTGTTTGATCTCTTTGGCTAAATGATGGTCGAGAGCGCGGCGATTGGGCAGGCCGGTGAGCACGTCGGTGGATGCGCGCACCTCAAGCTCGATGTTCTCTTTGTGAAGTTGTTCCGTCTGGTTTTCCGCGCGGGACAAGCATGTCGCATTTGCAATGGACTGTCGAAGGAGTTGAGCCCGGGCGCGCTGCAGAATCGAGCTGTGGGTTTGGCCCGGTGGTAAATCCAACTGCAAGAGGCCGGAGAGATCGCGAATGTCATCTTCTACAAGCAGAAGGATTTCGTTCAGCTCCCTCTTGGAAATCCCGTATTTAGAGGAGGCCCATTTTTCAAGGATTCGCAGCTCGGTCCCATTGTCTGGATCACAAAGTAGCCGAGTTGCCAGGAAGGACAGAGTCATGATCGCAGTGAGTTCACGCGTATCGGTGTCGTGCTTCGTTGGTAGCGCGCGGGGGCGTTGCATGTAGCCCGCAGCCATGCAGATTCTATTGGGTAGTCCCCAGGTCCCCAATAGGGTCAAGAGTACGTCCGATTGGCTGAAGCCAAGCGTGTTCAGCTCGTCTTCTTCTGTTGGCCAGTTTGCCAGGGCTTGGATGTTGCCGACGCCGAGCTTTCCATAGTCGCTGGGAAGACACTGCGCGAGAACCAACCCACCGACGTGGGAGAGAAGTCCGCAGAGGAATGCCTCGTCGGAGATCTTCTTCTGGTTTGCGCGCTCTGAGATGCGCCTAGCAAAGGTGGCGCAAACTAGGCTACGCCTCCAAAAACCGTCATAGTCGAAATCACTCCATGGCCGTTCGCTTTCGAGTGAACTCACCAGGGAGAAGGAGAGCGCCATCAAAGTGACAGAGCGGATGCCGAGCACCATGCTCGCCCCACGGATCGTGCTGAACTCACCCTCCATTTTGAATAGTGGTGAGTTGGCTAACTTGAGCAGTTTGATTGCGAGTCCAGGGTCCCTCGCAATGACCTCAGCAAGCTCCTCAATGTCTACGTCATCACGGTCCGTAAGCGCCAGTACCTCTAAGGCGACAACGGGAAGGCTTGGTATGGAGTCGGCCTGCAGTATGTCTGCAGGGATTTGAAAAGGTGCTATGGTCGACATCTGGTGAGGAGTGGAGAGCTCTTGAAGCGTATTCTTCGGCCCGTCAGCCGACAGTTCTTGATGAACATTCCTATAGTTTTTGACAGGAGATCGTTTTTGTGCGCACCAAGAGCTCCGTTCCCATAATCAAGCATCGTAAAGGGTAAAAGTCGAGCTCCTTGCCAAGAGCTAAAAGTGCACGGCGAGGAGCCCTGCTACACTCTGGGCATGGCGACGACAAGTGAACTCAAACTCTCCGTACGGCTCTTTCTAAAAGCGTATCGCTGGCGTACGAATAGCCCGATTCCATGGACGCCGCTAAAGAAACCGCTGTCGGACTGTCGAGTAGCTGTGGTCTCAAGTGCTGGTTTTGTTCCCATCGGAAGCAAGAAGTTTGACGAGGAGATCCGGGGGGGAGACTCGAGTTTTCGCATCGTACCTTCGAACACACTTCCCACGGACTTGGCGGATAGCCATCGCTCCGAGTCCTTTGATCACACCGCAATGGAGGCAGATCCGGAT
Organism: uncultured bacterium; assembly: GCA_937896235.1. Classification (GTDB taxonomy): domain Bacteria; phylum Planctomycetota; class UBA1135; order UBA1135; genus CALBMX01. The sequence continues at coordinate 12,798 of CALBMX010000030.1, read as the reverse complement.
TTGGCGTTTCCCCTTACTCGGATTCGGGAGTTGTGTGAGGAGGGATTCCTAGGCGAGGTCGCTCCGCGCCATCTCTCCTACATGGGTTCGATTACGGCCACGGGGCCGCTGATCCGAGACTCCGCGCCCGCTGGAGCTGCGCAGCTTGTATTGGACGAGGTTGATCTGGTCTTACTTGTCCCCGTCTGACCAATGTGCAATCAGACCGTGGGTCTGATCGCTGCTGAAATCGAGCGCCAAGGGATTCCAACGGTGGCCATACAGCTTCTTCGATCGGTTGCCGAGGCGGTCAAGCCACCACGCGCCTTGTGGGTCCCCTTTGCTCATGGCTATCCACTTCACAAACCCGGTGAGCCCGAGCTGCAAAAGGCGGTTATGCGAGCGGCTCTCAAGATGGCTGAGAATGAGAAGCTAGAGGCGGGCGCGCTTTTAGACTACATCCCCGAGTGAAGCCAAAGTGTGAGCCTGAGGTCAGCTGTGTCCTCCGTCAGGTTTTCCAAAATCACTGCCACGGGGGGTCGATTCAGTCGGTCTCCCGCTAGACTCCTGTGCATGAAAACAGATGTTGAAATCGCGGCTGAATTCACGCCGCGTCCCATTACCGAAATCGCCTCGACCTTAGGCGTTCACGAAGATGACCTGCTGCCCTACGGGCGCGACCTTGCGAAGGTCAGCTTAGCCGCCCTTGGCCGCCCGAGCGCGGTGACAAAGAGGCGCAAGCTCGTACTGATCAGTGCGATTACGCCGACCCCTGCTGGCGAGGGGAAGACCACAACCACCGTCGGCCTGGGCCAGGCGTTTACACAGCTCAAGGAGAGCGTCTGCCTGGCGTTGCGCGAGCCGAGTCTCGGCCCTTGCATGGGTGTCAAAGGTGGCGCCGCTGGAGGTGGCTACAGCCAGGTGATGCCGATGGACCGCATCAACTTACACCTGACTGGCGACTTCCACGCGATCACCAGCGCGAACAATCTGCTCGCCTCCCTTATCGACAACCACCTCTACTTCGGCAACGAGCTACAGATCGATCCGCGGAGGATCGTTTGGCGCCGTGTGATGGACCTCAATGATCGCTCGTTGCGAAACATCGTGCTTGGTTTAGGTGGCCGCATCCAGGGCACACCTCGCGAAGGAGGATTTGATATCACGGCCGCTTCGGAGGTGATGGCTATGCTCTGTCTTGCCTCGGACATGGACGATCTGCGAGCGCGCATCAATCGCACACTGGTCGCCTATGACTACGCGGGTAATCCCATCTTTGCGGAGTCTCTAAGCGCAACGGGCGCGATGATGGCCCTGCTTCGCGATGCGATGAACCCGAACCTAGTGCAGACTTTCGAGGGCACCCCCGTTCTTGTTCACGGTGGACCTTTTGCGAACATTGCTCATGGCTGCAACTCCATCGTGGCAACAAAACTCGCTATGCATCTGGCGGAGTGGACTTTGACCGAGGCGGGCTTTGGCTTCGATCTAGGTGCGGAGAAGTTTTTTGATATCAAGTGTCGGACGGCGGGCCTCGATCCCGACGGCGTGGTGCTTGTCGCCACGATACGAGCGCTAAAGATGCACGGCGGCAAAGACAAAGCGGAGCTAGCGAATCCAGACGCGGCGGCAGTTGAAGCTGGTCTGCCCAACCTTGAAAAGCACATCGAAAGTGTGCAGAAGTTTGGCAAGCCGGTGGTGGTTGCACTCAACCGCTTCGCGTCGGATACGGAAGAGGAGATCGCGATCGTCCGCGCGCGATGCGAGCAGCTTGGCGCATCGTTCGCGGAGAGCGATCACCATGGTCAAGGTGGCAAAGGTGCCATCGAACTCGCAAAAACGGTCATCTCGAGTTTCGGTGGCGAGGGGGTGCCAAAAGCTGCAGGCCTCCGACCTCTCTACGAGCTTGAGGATTCCGTTGTCGAGAAGATCAGGAAGGTCGCTCGGGCGATGTATGGAGCGCGCGATGTCGCCCTTACGAAGGCTGCGGAGAAGGACCTCAAGCAAATTGAGGCGCTCGGATTCAGCAACCTTCCCATCTGTATTGCAAAGGCGCCAAGCTCCCTATCGGATGACCCCGCACTGCGCGGTCGGCCCAGGGACTTCGAAGTCGGTGTGCGAAACATTGTCATCAACTCGGGTGCAGGTTTCTTGGTCGTATTGACCGGGGACATCATGCGCATGCCAGGGTTGCCACGTGTTCCGCTAGCCCATGCGATTGACGTCGTCGACGGTAAAATCGTCGGGATGGAGTAAGCGGAGCAAAGGAACCACGCGGAACTCAGTGTCCGCGTGGTTCAATAGCTTTATGAACCGGGCCAACCCAGCACCATGTGTACGACTCGTCGCGACGCCTCGTTTCGTTCGGCCATTTGTGCTTGTCACCCTGGGACTGTCTGCGTGCGCCTCGCTCGTGGACCGGGGTGCAGGGACGCTTGATTTTGAGACAATAGATGCAAGCTATGTGGTGGACGCGGAGCTCGACCTTGAGTTCCGCAAGCTCTTACTAGAGCGCAGAGCACTCCCGCCGTTGGAAGCCGAAGAGGGTGCGCAAATGCGGCAGCAGATTAGACAGAGTCTGACGCAGCTTGCGGAGCGCTCGAAGGGGTGGGTCCCGCCGCAGCGCGTGCTTGATGACTTAGCTTTAGAGGAGCTTCGAGGCCCCGAAGCCTGGGAGGCCCGGAGAGCCTCCTACCAAGAGACGGGCAGCGCCAAGGATGCCTATCTGTTCGGACGCCTCGAGGTCGGCGAGCGAGCCAAGAGGCTCTTTGGGGAAGCGCGTCAGCTCGGGCCCGAGCTGTCTTGGGCGCGCCATGGATTTGCTTGGCTTCGCACCCGGTCCGGTGATGCGACTCGTGGCGGCGAGCTCGAGGAAGAGGCGATTGACCGAGCCGCTAGCCTTTATGAGTCGCTCTACTTTGAACGCGCCGGCGCACTCGCAGAGGTGATTGCTGGAGACAGGGAGGCCGCCGAGGCGCGCCTCCAACTTCTGAGCACACACCCCCGATTACTTCCGGAGGAGAGCGCGGCACTTCGCGCGTGGGTTGTCGGCTCTAGCTTTTCTCACATCGCTGGCTCCGTCGAAGATCTGTTGAAGGGCATCAACAAGGAGACTGGAGAGGCCTACCTTCTTGCACTCGCACTTCTGCGCCCGGACTCGGGGCTCGCGGATGCCGACCTCGAACAGCTTGTCAGCGACATCAAAGCAGCGTCGTTTGTCGGTCGCAGTCGCGCGGAACGAATGCGCGCGATGATCGTTCAGCTTGAGGGTAGAGATGGCAGGGAGGCGGTCCGAGTGAAAGAGAGGCTGCAACTGGAGCTGGTTTCCGAAGGGCTAGATGGGCTCCTTGGCGAGGTGCAATCCCAGGAGAGCCTCCGCGCGGGCATTGCGCTCCTTGCGGGCGACCTAGAACCTTGGCTTGCGAAGTGGAGGAAGGGGCTGCCTCGCTTTCTCTCTGAGGCGTTCGCAAAGCAAGAGAGCGGCGAAGAGAGAGGAGGCCTTCATCTGAATGAAGGTCTCGTCCAGCTGCTAATGAGCCCTCCAACCCGCTCGAACCGTAGCCAAAACTACGAAGAGGGCGCGTCCATCCCCGGCTTGGAGTTCCTTCCGGGGCTCGTCATGGCGGGATGGTTTAAGGTTGCGGAGGTTATTCAAGCCGGTGTGGATTCTGGTAGCAGTCCCGCTTTGCGAGCACGCGCCCTAGCGGCCTCAAGTCTTTTGACTGAGATCGAATACATTGCCGCAGCGGCTACGGAAAAGGAGGCTGTCACGAGCCTCAATGAAGTCCTCCAGAAAATCGAACGGGTCGCCCGAGATACTGGGTGGATGGAAGAGGGCGCGCCCGGTTTACTCGACTCACCTCGTCTTCACTACGGCCAGATTGCCGAGGTCGTTCACCCCGGCCCCGTTTACCTTGGAGGTGGAGAGCGCCCAGAGGGCACTTCGAATGGCGATGAGGTCGGAGGGCTCGCCAAGTTACTCTCATCGCTTGGGCGCGTGGGAATCGCCGGGCAACAGATGGGCATGCCGGATCTCGTTGTGCGGCCCTTGCTCGCATGGGAGTGGATCTCCGGTGAGCATCTGGGAGCGCCCTATGAAGGGACGGTGTTTTGGTGCCAGGGAGTTGATGTCCCCAGCCGCTTCGAACGTGGAGGCGCGGGCATTGCCGGCGCCGCGCTTCATGAGGGGTACTGGATCGACATCGAGGCCGTGCGCGTAACCTGGGACGACTGGCGCTTCCAGCGAGCCATGTCCCTAGCTTCGTCGGGCGAGCCTAGATGGGGACAAGCTCCGAAGTGTGAGACAGGTCGCCGAACCCAGCCGGTTCCTCTTCTGGGGGAGGCCCAGCGGCTTGCCCTTCGCATGTTTGTCGATCGAGCGAACAACCCCGTTGATTTCGATGAGCTCCTGCGTGCGGTCGCGATTCACGAAGAGGGGCACCTGTGTGATCGCGCCCGGTTTCTGCCATTCGGTGATCACTTGCTGGACTTGCTTCAGTTCCTAGTGGAGGTCAACTTCTCTCCGCTCGGAGTGATGCGCCGACTCGAATATCGAGCGCAGCTTGTCGCGCTTTGTGAGGTCGCCGATTCTCGACTTGTGCTCTTTGATATTTTGTCACAAGTCGAGGGTCTCGAAGCGCGAGCGTCGGGAGAGGGGATAACTCCTCATGCCGCGGCTTACCAGGAGCTTCTGAGCGATCTTGTTGCTGTGTTTGATTCCCAGTGGGGAGACGATTCCGGCGAGCCCGAGGGCGGTCCCTTTGGCTTAGAGCCGGACCGCTATCTCCGCTGGCAGCTCCACACGATTGCACCCGCGGCCTTGCGCAGCGCTGCGCTGGTCTTGGCGAAACAAGAAGGTCTGGTGGAGTAGAGCGGTCAGCTCGGCCGGATTTCGCGGAAGTAGAGAACTTCTCGCGCTTTCGCTTCGGATGCCTATCCCGAAGAGTCGAGTCAAAGGGAGCGCGTCTCTCCGCGCCTCCCTATGATGATCAAACTCCTCTGGATCTCTAGCTTGTGGCTTGGAATCGGCTTTTTCGGCGTCCTTTCCATTTGGTTCGCAATGGCTGTATCGCGTCGCTTCCAAAAGCGCCAGGCCCCCGCGGTCCGAGAGGTTGCGACAGAGAGACCGGTGCAAGCCAAGGCACCTTTTCACGTTCTCGTAAGGGGTGGTGGGGCGATGCCTATGCGAGTCGCCAAGAATCAATTCGACAAGGGAGCTGGTGAGGAGCACCTGATCAGTGCTCCCGGCGGCCACGGCTAAGGACGCAGCGCGGTTCGGACAAGCAACTCAAGGTCATCGGCGTCGACACTTTCGGCAGCTCGTTGCACGGCTTTGTTGGCGTCGTTCTCTTTGAACCCGATGGAGATGAGGGCCTGAACAGCGTCTTCGATGTTGCTGTTGGCAGCGGATTCAGGAGTAACCTCTTGCTCGCCCATGCCCGGTAGGATTGCACCGGGTGCAGTGAGTTTATCGCGCAAGTCCAACAGAATTTGCTCGGCCGTTTTCTTGCCGACACCCTTGACCGCTTGGAGTTTTACTCGATCGGCGCAGCGCAGAGCCTCAAGAAACTCGGCGACGGGAAGTGAAGACAATACTGCGAGCGCGAGGGACGGACCAACGCCACGCACCTTGAGAAGCACTCGGAATAGATCTCGGGTTCCGAGGTTCGGGAAACCGTAAAGTATCTGGGCATCTTCACGAACGACCAGGTGGACCCAAACCCGAAGTGGGGCGGCATTCGGGCCCACCTCTTCCGTACCGGGGAAGTGCAATCCCAAGGGGACGGCCAGGGCATACCCGACTCCGCTGACGTCTAAAACAAGACGGGCGGCCGTCTTGATTGACGGCCGCCCTTCTAAGTATTCGTACATGGGTACGGTCTAGACGATGTCGCCGCGAAGGCCGAGGCCGACCTCGGTCAGCTTAGCCTTCAACTCGTTGAGCGAAGTCACGCCGAAGTTGGGCATGCCAAGGAGCTCGTCGGAGCTGTGCTTGAGCACATCGCCGAAGGTTAGGCAACCCAGCGTCTCAACCGTGCGGCGTGCGCGGATGGAGAGGTTGAGCTCGTCAAGAGAGCGGTTGTTGATGTCATCGGGATCGGTAGAGACAGGAGCAACCACATCGGTTGAACACTCCACACTGCTGACGGCTTCGTCGTGGCTCATGCCGAGACGCAAGCCCTTGCTGGTGAGGATCTCCTTGATTTCCTTGAGGCTTGTCTCGCCGAAATTCTTGTAGGAGAGCAGCTCCTGCTCGGTGCGACCAACCAAGTCGCCGATCGTGTTGATGTTCATGCGGTTCAGGCAGTTCCGTGCGCGCACGGAGAGCTCGAAGTCGGTGATCGGGATGCGGAGGACCTGGTTAAGTCGATCTTCCATGCGCTCCTGATCTTCGTCGTAGTACATGTCGATCGCCGCGCGGGCATCGAGCAGGTAGCGACGAGCACGCTCGTTCATCGGGTCGTGCCGGGTGACCGTCTCATAGCATGCAGCGGCGTCTTGATCGCGACCAAGGTCTTCGTAAAGAACACCCATGTTCATAAGGACGGCGGTCTCGATCGGAAGCATGCCAGCTAGGTTCTCGTAGGCCTCTAGGGCGACGTGATCCAAACCAAAGCGTTCGGCGAGGTGTGCCAAGCGGAACAGGTTCTCGCGGTTGGCGGGGTCTTGCTCGCGCGCGTCGGCGTATCCGTCGAGCGCCTCTTCCCAGTCGCGGCGCAGCTCGTGGGAGCGGCCCATCAGGTAGTGGTGCTCCGGACCATTGTGGAAGCTCGTGGGTGCGGCTTCGATTGATGCTTCGAGCTCGACCACAGCTGCTTCGGAGTCACCCTTCGCAAGTCCCAACTCAAGTTGGGTCTCGAGCATACCGAGGCGGGGGCGGCGCTCCTCGGGGTACTTCGTAGTGAGCGACACGTAGATCGTGTTCGCCTCTTCCCAACGGCCCAAAACGCAAAGCGCGCGGGCCAAGGTGAAGGCTGCGATATCGTCGGAGACGTAAGCGCGAAGTTGGTCGACGGCTTCCTCGTGACGAGCGAGCATCCAAAGGCCAAGGCCTTTGCGCATGCCGATGTCACCTGTCGTCTCCAAGCCGTTTACAAGCTTGGTAAACGTGCGGAGCGTGGCCGGACCTGCGTACACTTCGGCGCGACCCATGTCGAGAACCGGGAAGTTGGGGTCCGCGATTCCAAGCAGGTCGAAGGAGGGCAAATCCCGTTCGACATAAGGTGCGGGCTCTTCGTAGTCCTCGTATTCATCGTCTGGGATGTCGAGGTCCTCGGAGCTAAAGGAATCCATCATTGCGCTCGGCGCATCCTCGTCTTCGACTTCGGGAATCGTTGCTTCCGGAATCGCAGTCTGAGGAATGGACTCGGTGATAGAAGCGGGAGAGGAAGTCTCCAAGTTGTTTTCAACTTGGGGGATCTCGGGAGTCTCTTTGGACATGTTTGGCCTAGGCGGCTGCGCTGTCGTCGGGTTTATAGTGTGGAGTCTCCATTTTTTGATCCGAGCGGCCGTCCTGGAGCGGAAGGAGCTCGTACCGGAAAACAGAGTAATTGGGCGAAGAGTATAGAACGGACCATGGGGTCAAGTCAAATGGAGGGCCCCCCTTGGCTCAAACGGACGCGAACCTGCCCATAAGGCTGTTGCCGAGGGGTGGCACTTTGTAACTTGGTGGCGGCGATAGTTCCCACTTTCCCCAATCCATTTCTCGGCCACCCAAGGCCCGTGAATTCGTCGATCTCTCGATCCGTCATGACCTGTATCTTTTGTAAAATCGCCAATGGCGAGATCTCCACGGAATTACTCTATTCCGACGATAAAGTGGCCGCTTTCCGCGATATTCGCCCTCAAGCGCCACTGCACATACTCGTGGTCCCCAAGGCTCATGTCGACTCCCTATGGGAGCTCGACGACCCCGAGCTGGCGGGGGCCCTCCTGCACGCCGTCACGGTGATCGCACGCGCTGAGGGCCTCGCGAGGGGCTATCGCGTGATCGTCAATACGGGCAGCGACGGAGGGCAAGAGGTCCCTCATCTGCACCTACACTTAATCGGTGGCACCGCACTTGGCGCCATGCTCCCCAAGCACTAAAAGACTCCCTTGGACTATTTCTCCATCAGCGGCGGTGATCCGCTCCGCGGCAGCGTCCGCGTTCGAGGCGCGAAAAACGCCGTTCTGCCCATCCTCGCGGCTGGACTCCTCTCCGAGGAGACTCTACGAATCCCTAACGCGCCGAAACTCTCGGACGTGAAGACGATGCTGACGCTACTCGAAGCCATGGGGTGCCGTGTGCAGCGCGATGACGACGGCGCGGTCGAGGTGGAGGCGAAGGGAGACATCATTTGGGAGGCCACCTGGGACCACGTCCGCCAGATGCGCGCCTCCATTTGCGTTCTCGGGCCGCTGGTCGGTCGTTTTGGGCGAGCGAAAGTTAGCTTGCCGGGCGGCTGCGTGTTTGGAGTGCGCCCCATTGATATGCACATCAAAGGGCTTGCGGCTTTGGGCGCAAAGATCACTTTGGAAGAGGGCTTCATCGAAGCGGTTGTCCCCGGTCACGAAAGTGGCGCGCGCCTCCCGGGAGGCGAGGTCTTTTTGGGCACTCCCGCCGGGCCGACGGTGACGGGTACGATGAATGTCTTGATGGCAGCGACTCTCGCCGAGGGTCGCTCCGTTATCCACGGTGCCGCATGCGAACCGGAAGTGGGGGACTTGATCAAGTGTTTGAACTCGATGGGTGCGCGCATCTCGGGAGAGGGCTCCCCAACGCTGATCATCGAAGGTGTCGAGCGACTCGGCGGTGCAACGCACGCCGTCATTCCCGATCGAATTGAGGCGGGCACCTACCTCATGGCTGGAGCGATCACGGGCGGGCGCGTGCGTGTAGAGGGCTGCGTGCCCGGGCACTTGTCGGCACCAATCGATGCCATGGAGTCGGCGGGTTACGTCTTTGAGATGGGTGAGGATTGGATCGAAATCGCGCCACGCCGCGAGCGTCCGCGTCCCGTTGACGTGACGACCCAGCCGTATCCTGGTTTCCCAACGGACCTTCAGGCACAGATGATGGCTTTGATGGCACTAGCCGACGGAACGAGCGTGATCACGGACCGCATCTACCCCGATCGCTACATGCATTTGGCAGAGCTGCTGCGACTTGGGGCGCATATTCGCCGCCAGGGTTCGAGCGCGATTATCGAGGGTATTCCCAGCCTGTCCGGAGCGCCAGTCACCGCATCGGATCTACGCGCCTCGGCAGCTCTTGTGATGGCTGGCTTGGTCGCAAAGGGCACAACAACGGTACACCGTGTCTATCATATTGACCGTGGCTATCAGCGCATTGACGAGCGCATTGGAGAGCTAGGCGGGCGTATCTCGCGGCTGTCGGAATAGCCGTATAGCTGGGCCTGCCGCCGATTGGCGGGTTCCGTCCCACTTTGCAGCCGCTATACTGTGCGGCCTCCATTCGCGCTACCTCATTCGCTAATACGCCGTGTTCGAGACTCTCACCAACCGCCTGTCCTCTGCTTTCTCCAGCCTTCGCGGCTCCAAGGAGCTGACCAGCGATAACATCGAAGAAGGCCTTAGCGCCGTCCGTGAGGCCCTACTCGAGGCTGACGTACATTTCAAAGTCGCGCGCGAGCTGACGGATAAAGTACGAGCTCGGGTGCTTGGCAACGAGCAGGTCAAGGGGGTCGATCCCTCCCAGCAGTTTGTGCACGCGGTCAACCTCGAGTTGATCGAGCTCATGGGGCCGGAAGACTCGGCGCTAAATGTGGCGAAGTCGGGCCCAACCGTGATTCTGATGGCTGGCCTTCAGGGCGCTGGAAAGACGACGACCTGCGGTAAACTCGGGAAGTACCTGCGGGAGAAACACAAGCGACAGCCTCTCTTGGTTGCCGCGGATATTAAGCGCCCCGCTGCTGTTGAGCAGCTACGAGTGCTCGGAAAGCAGCTCGATCTACCCGTCTTTTTTGAAGAGGGTCTAAGTCCGCCCGAGGTTTGTGCTGCAGGTGTCGCGTACGCCAAGGCTAAGGGTTACGACGTCGTGATTTTGGATACCGCCGGTCGCTTACACGTCGACGACGAGCTGATGAGCGAAGTCGCGGACATCGCGAAGCGCACGAAGCCGCACAACCAGATTCTTGTCGTGGATGGGATGACGGGCCAAGACGCGGTTCGCTCGGCGGGAGTGTTCCATGAGCGCCTCCAGCTAACAGGAGTGATCCTCACCAAGACCGATGGTGATGCGCGCGGCGGAGCCGTTGTGAGCCTCAAGGCTGTCACCGGTTGCCCTGTGCTTTTTGTTGGTACAGGCGAGAAACCAGAAGACCTCGACGCCTTCAGCCCAGAGCGCATGGCGGGGCGAATCCTCGGCATGGGCGATGTTGTCGGCCTCGTTGAGAGAGCCCAGGAGTCCATCAGTGAAGAGGAGGCTGAAGCCACCTATAATAAGATGGTCATGGGCTCGTTCACTCTCGAGGACATGTTCGCCCAGCTGCGGATGATCCGAAAGATGGGCTCGATGAAAAAGCTGCTCGGCATGATGCCGGGTATGAGCGGGCTCGCGGACGCCGCTAACATCGATGAGAGTGTTTTTGATCGCCAACAAGCGCTCTACGACTCGATGACTCCGAAGGAGAGGCTTCACCCTGATGTGATTGATGTTTCCCGCCGCCGCCGTATCGCGCGCGGTGCGGGCCAGGAGATGGGCGCAGTTAACGAGCTCCTAAAAGGCTTCCGGGGCATGCAGAAGATGATGAAGCAGATGGGGAAAATGGGAATGGGGGCGAAGATGGGGGCGAAGCAGAAGCGCGCCGCCCTTGAGGGCATGGGCGGCTCCGGAGCCGGTCTCGGCGGAGGCGGCCTAGGCGGCATGCTCGGTGGTGCCGGCGACCTTTTGGGAGGACTTTTTGGCGGAAAAGGCGGTGGAGAGGCCCCATCCATGGAAGATTTGCAAAGCATGATGCCAGGTGGGTCGCGGCCCATGGGGTCCTCAAGCACCCGCGAGAGTGCTTTGAAGAAGAAGGAAAAGGCCCGCAAGAAGCGCAAGCAATCGAAAAAGCGTCGCTAGCGTGACCTTTTCCCCGATTTTAGCCATGTCATGCACAGGGCGCTTTCGCTAAACTGCTCGGCCCATTTTCGAGTTTGGCCCTCTACGTACTGAAGCGAGAGGCCTGCACAAGCGACTCGTTATATTAAACCACCACCAAAGATCAAGAAGATGGCCGTCGTCATCCGACTTAAACGCACCGGGCGTTCCAAGCGTCCCTGCTACCGCATTTCCGTCATTGACTCACGCTCTAAGCGTGACGGGGCAACCCTCGAGACCCTGGGCGTTTACGACCCGGTGACTCCGAAGGAAGACCTCCGACTAACCTTGGATATCGAGCGCGCGAAGCATTGGCTTTCCGTGGGCGCGACTCCAAGCGAGACCGTCAACTCCATTTTTCGCCGCCAAGGCGTCTACATGGACAGGGCTCAAAAAGTTGCGCGCAAGCGTCCGGGTCGCAAGGTCCAAACCAAGACCCGCGCTGGGCGTACCGACGCTAAGGCTAACCGTCTTGTAGCCAAGACGGTGCGCCGTGACTCCCGAGTCACAGCCAAGAAAGCCGCCACGCTCGCTACCGCCGCAGGCGCATAGTAAAAGCAGGGCTCTCCTAGGGGCCCTGCTTATACTTGCATTTGCAAGGCGAGTGCCGGATCACGACCCAGCCTATGGCTGGGTTGTGTCGTGATTTCGTGCCCCTCTCTTCCAAGCACAAACAGAGAATTTCGAATCGTGAGTAAGAAAAGCCCAACCGTACCGGATCTCCTGAAAAGCTTGGCCAAGGCCAACGCTATTCCTACTTCGCCAGGCAAGTTCAAGGATCTCGACATCCTTGAGCACAGCATTGTCTATGTACTACAGCGGCTTTTGAGCGGAAAGCAGGCAGAGGCTTCGGTCCGGTCGCTGCGCCTCAAGCACATTGACTGGAATGATGTTCGGGTATCGCAGGTTCGGGACCTGGCCGAGTTCATCAAAAGCAAAAGCTCTGAAGCCAAGATCGCTGGCGCTCGGTTGGTGAGGGATTATCTTCAGGACGTCTTTCAGAACAACCACAGCTTTGACTTCGAGTTCTTGATTGACGACATCTCCGGTGGGGGGAAAGCCCTTTGCGCGATCGAGTCTCTCGGTGTGGATGGCGTGCACTATCTGCAGTGGATCGCCGGGGATGGAGTCATGCCTGTGACGGCCGGCTTTGTGCGTGTATTCGATCGATTGGGAATGATGGATCGTACGTCATCCTATAAGAAGGGTTTGGATGGTCTTGTGAAGCTGTCATCCGTAAAGGGTGTCGACCCGATTGAATTCGCGCTCGCTTTTGGCGTGGTCGCCCAGAAATGGTGCGATGCCCGGAAGCCCTCGTGCCAAGACTGCGCGATCGTCGAATCCTGTAAGTATGGCATCACAATCCGCGCGGACTGGTTGGTTGCCCAAGAGCGTCAAACGGTTCTGAAAGCCAAGGAAGACGAGCGCGAGCGCAAGCGACTTGAAATCGAGGCCAAGAAGGAGATGCGCCGAATTTCACGCGAATCGAAGCAGGCCGCCGCCGACAGAAAGAAGGTGGAGGCCGACATGAGGCGCCAAGCGACGTTGATGCAAAAAGAATCGGAAAACGCCGCCAAGAAAGCCGGTGCTCAAAAGGCAACCACCAAGAAAGCTCCTGCTAAGAAAGCACCTGCTAAGAAGGCAACCCCCAAGAAAGCTCCTGCCAAAAAGGCTGCGGCCAAGAAAGCCCCAGCGAAGAAGGATCCAGTGAAAAAGGCCGCCGCCAAGAAGGCTCC
>CALBMX010000029.1 GCA_937896235.1 uncultured bacterium | reverse complement strand
AAATCTTGCGCAAGCCAACAGCCCACGCAATACCAGATTTTTAACTGCCCAGGCCAACCCCGACACGCTTTACCGCGTCTTTGGGTCCGCCGACTGGGGCAACAAGGAAAAATTCACCGATGAGCTCCTTAAAGACATGATCGAGGGGTTTTCCTCGATCTCGCTCGGCAACAACGCCGTCGACACTGATATCCTCGGTGATGCGTACGAGTATCTGGTCGGCAAGTTCGCCGACGTCACCCGCCGCAACAAGGCCGGCGAGTTCTACACTCCCCGTAGCGTGGTACGGATGATGGCCGAGATCCTCGATCCCAAGGAGGGCGAGTCGATCTATGATCCCGCGTGTGGAACCGGCGGTATGCTGCTCGCCGCCATCGACCACGTAAAGCGAAACGGTGGCGACCCTCGCACTTTCTTCGGCAAGATATATGGCCAAGAGAAAAATCTTACGACATCCTCGGTCGCTCGGATGAACCTCGTCCTCCACGGCATCGAAGACTTCCAGATTGCTCGCGAGGACACCCTTCGTAATCCCGCTTTCACTGACGGGGCCGGCGGCCTAGCCACCTTCGACTGCGTGATCGCTAACCCACCATTCTCATTGGATGAATGGGGACGCGACGTTTGGGAGAACGACCCTTGGGGTCGCGCGCGATACGGTCTGCCCCCTGACAGTTACGGCGACTATGCCTTCGTCCAGCACATGGTCGCATCCATGAGCCTAGGAAAAAGGAGCCGTATAGCGGTCGTTCTCCCCCAGGGTGCACTAACTCGAAAGGGCAGTGAGGGCGAGATACGGCGAGCCCTGCTTGAGCAAGATTTGATCGAAGCAGTCATCGAACTCGCCCCAAATCTCTTCTATGGAACGCCACTTGCCGGTTCAATCATGATTCTAAGGCGGCAAAAGGAGAAGTCGCGACGAGGGAAAGTGCTACTCGTCAATGCGTCAAATCTGTATCGGCGAGCTCAGGCACTCAACTACTTGGACCCTGAGCACGCCGAGCAAATTGTGACATGGGTTCGTGATTTCACCAACGTCGAAGACCACGCGGCGATCCTCGACTTATCATCTATCGAGGCGGAGGGTTGGCAGCTAAATATCTCGCGTCACGTCCTCCCGCCCTTTAACAAAGACATCCAACCGCTTTCCGAAGTTGTCGCTACTTTCAAGGAATCACTCACCGAAGTCCGCATTGCCGAGGACCACCTGCACACTGTGCTGACGGAAGGAGGGTGGTTGCAATGAAAACCCGAATCACTCAACGAGACTTAGAGTCCCACTTGTGGGGCGCGGCCACGCTCTTACGCGGCCTGATCGATGCCAGTGACTACAAGCAGTTCATCTTCCCGTTGCTCTTCTTCAAGCGGCTATCGGATGTTTGGGACGGCGACTACAGCGAAGCGTTTGAAGAAACCAAGGACGAAGGCTACGCGACTGCAACCGCGAATGACCGCTTTACCATTCCAAAGTGCGCACACTGGCAAGACATCCGCGAGTCCTCGCGCGACGTGGGGCGAGCACTCCTCAATGCCTACCAAGCGATCGAGGCTGCCAATCCCCAACGGCTTAAGGGTGTCTTCGGTAACGCCGCCTAGACCGACAAGGACCAGATGCCGGATGAGACGCTCAAAAACTTGATCGAACATTTCTCTAAGCACACACTCAGCCTCGATTTTGTACCCGAGGACGAATTGGGAAATGGCTATGAGTACCTCATCAAGCAGTTCGCCGACGACTCGGGTCACACCGCGCAGGAGTTCTACACGAACCGCACGCTCGTGCACCTGATGGCGCAGATGCTCGAACCCAAAGCGGGCGAGACCATCTACGATCCAACGTGCGGCACTGGTGGCATGCTCATCTCGTGCTTAGCTGAGGTGAAGCGCAAGGGGGGCGACACCCGCACAATAGGCCTCTATGGCCAGGAGCTAATCAACATCACTGCGGCTATCGCCCGCATGAATCTCGTGCTTCACGGCGTCTCCGATTTCGAAATCCAAAGCGGTAACACTCTGCATGCCCCGGCCCTGGTTGAAGGCGACCGGCTCAAGACCTTTGATGTGGTTCTCGCCAATCCGCCGTACTCCATAAAGAAGTGGAACCGCGAGGCGTGGCAAAGCGACGCGTGGGGCCGCAATTTCCTCGGAACGCCGCCGCAGGGACGTGCCGACTACGCTTTCTTCCAGCATATCCTGAAAAGCATGACCTCAAAGACGGGTCGCTGTGCCATTCTGTTCCCCCACGGAGTCCTCTTTCGCAACGAAGAAGCCGAAATGCGGAACAGACTCGTCGAAGAGGACTTGCTGGAGTGCGTGCTCGGTCTCGGTCCGGGCCTGTTCTACAACTCACCAATGGAGGCGTGTGTCTTGGTATGCAGGACCGCAAAACCCACAACTCGAACCGGAAAGGTCTTGTTCATTGATGCCGTCAAAGATGTCACCCGCGAGGATGGCCAATGCCTTCTCAAACTAGAACATCAAAAAAAGATCCTTGAGGCTTATCGTGCTTTTGCCAACCTGCCTGGATTTGCCGTGGTTGCGAAGAATGCGGAAATTCTCGAAAACGATTGCAGCTTGTCTATCCCGCTTTATGTAAAGAAGCAGATCGCGGCAACCAATGGTGAAGAGCCTCCAGATTTCGCCACGGCATGGTCGTTCGTCGAGCAGAAGGGGACTGAGTTCTGGCTTTCGATGGATTTCCTCGTCGAAAAGCTCGACGTCGTCGTAGCCGAGGAGTCTGTCGATGCCTAAATCCAACAGTCCGCACCAGACTGTCCGGTTCGACGAAATGGCCGTCCTCGCCAAGGAACGAATCGACAATCCAGCCGAGGCCGGAGTGGATCATTACGTTGGGCTCGAACACCTCGATAAGGACTCGCTGAAGATCATGCGATGGGGTGTCCCAACGGACGTGAATGCGACCAAGCTGCTCTTTAAGTCAGGGGACATTATCTTTGGTCGGCGCCGCGTGTACCTGCGCAAAATCGCTGTGGCCGACTTTGATGGAATCTGTTCTGCTCACGCAATGGTTCTTCGCGCAAGGCCCGAGGTTACGCTCCCAGAATTCTTGCCGTTCTTCATGCAGTCCGACACGTTTATGAATAGAGCATTAGAGATTTCGGTTGGCTCACTCTCTCCAACAATCAACTGGAAAACGCTCGCAAAGCAAACTTTTACCCTGCCGCCACTAACCGAGCAGCGTGAGTTGGTGAAGGTCCTGACTGCGTGCGAGTCAACTATTGGCGGCCTCAGCAAGTTGCACTTCTCGCTTCTACAGGTTCTCGAATCACTATCCGACACATTGATGAATCCGAAGGCATCTGACGATAGCACCCCCCTTTCCGCATTTGCTTTCATCAATATCGACAAGGTCCCCGTAGACGACGCGTCTACTTATAAGACGGTCGGAGTCCTAAATGAAGGGAAAGGACTATTCAGCAAGGATGATCTTGATGGGGCCAAAACGAAGTACAAGGCAATGATTCGACTGCACCCGAATCAGATCGTTATGCGGAAGCTGACGGCATGGGAGGGGGCAATTACCGTAGTGCCTAAAGAGTTTGCA
>CALBMX010000028.1 GCA_937896235.1 uncultured bacterium | reverse complement strand
AGCCCGTTGCAGAAGGGCCATTTTGGAATGACGGCCCGATTCATGCCGCAAGTCTTGGCGAACTCGCGAAAGTCATGCATCGAACTTCCAGGACGCGCCAAACTTCCGATCTACGCGCCATGGCCTTCTCCATCAGCCCCAAACACGTCCGAACAAGCCCTTTCAGGCCCGCCATGCCCCTCGGCGTTCCTGCTCCGAGCAGCTTGCGCATAACGATCCCTAAGTTGAAGCCCGCGACGTGAACGATGTAGCGTTTTCGGATGTTCTCCAGCCCTCGCAAGTGGATACGTCTGAGCCCGCCCGTCTCGAGGCAGTGTGCGAATGAACGCTCCGCCTTCTCCGCTCGCAGTCGCATCAAAGCCTTGCCTTCGTCGCTTTGAATCCTTGCTCGATTGGCCAGTGTTCCCTGCTTCTCGATCTCCTTCCCTTCCCAGTTTCGCTTGCCTCGATTCGGCTCAGCGAAGTAGCTCTCCAGCCCCGCTTCCTCCATGAACTTCATGGTCTCGTTCGAGTGATAGCCCTTGTCTGCGACAAACTTCGGCATGTCCTTCTTGCCTAAACTCGCGAGGTTCTTGCACGTCTCTAGCATCGTCTCGTAGACCGTGGACGTGTCGCCTTTCGTTCCCGGATGCAGAGTCACTGCGACGATAGCGCCGCTGTCCAGATCGACGCCATGCTCACTCTTGTAGGCCATGTGCGTGCTGCCGTTTTTCATCTTCGTGATGTGAGCGTCCGGATCTTGCGGATGCTCCCAATCGGCGTTTGAACCCTTCTTCTTACGTTTGCGGTCCAGCTTCGAGAGATCCTCTTGAGTCGGCTCCTCGATGCCCATCTCCTTGGCGAGCTTCTTCAAGTACTCCTTATAACTGTCGCCGCCTTTGCGTCGGACGATGCTCCTGAGAGCTGCGTTAGCTTCGAGCGTCGTGCCATCGACAGCGACCGAATCCGCATCGAGCAGATCGTGATCCACCAGTACTTGGAGCACGAAATTGAAGACGGCCTCGTGTACCTCGGGGGTGAGCCTTTGGCGGATGCGCGAGAGGCTGGAATGGTCGGGCGTTTTTGCCGTCAATGGCAAGCCGAGGAACGAGCGCACCGACAACGAGTCCGAACAACGCCAGGCGATTCCGCGATCGGACTCGAGGCCCTCGAAGAAGCCGAGCAGCATCATGCGGAAGTAGATCCCAGGGGCGATGCTAGGGCGGCCACGCGTCGCGTAGAGGGGCTCGCAGAGCTCTTCGACCAACCGGTCGAAGTCAGCCTCCGCAAGCACAGCATTGAGCCTCTCGTAGAAGATGTGTCCTGGCGATCGCGCCAGATCTGCAGTGGGAACGAACAGCTCTTCCTGCCGCTCCATGTCTCGTTTTCCAATCGCCATAGTGTGGGCCCCTCCGGGCTGCACTCTCTATTAACGGGGGAGCGCTGGGTTACCGAGGCTTTTCTTTTTTCAACGGGCTGCTAAAGTACGGAAGTCTTCCACATAGGGCCCCCCACAACATCGTGACCAGTCCCGATTGGTCACAATACTGACAACTACAGTTCATGAAACTAAGCATACTACCGCTTCTCGCAACCCTACTCCTATCCTCTGTGGCCGCCGCAGAGACCGTCATAACAATCGACGTTACATTGGATAAGCCTGGATGGGGTCTAGACTGGGACGTTACCGTGACAGTTGACTCAGACGGGACCGTCGATATTGACAAACCAGGTTTTGATGATTCGTTCACTCTACCCGAATGGGCAATCGCCGACTGCATGCCGCCAGTTGAGCTTGATCTGGGCACCTTTGAAGGGACGGAAGATGAACTCAAGGCCCACCTTACCGCTCAGATTGCCGCACAGCTCATACTCGGATGGCTCGCTTGTCCAGACGAAGAAGAGGAGGAAGAGAAATCCGCTCGCTTTGTAGGATGGCTGGAAGGCTTGGTCGACGATGCGGAATCATACCTGGACAGCGTCGCGGTGGATGAGACTCCTTCAGTAATGGCCACAGCAGCAATGCGTCAGGTTGTAGCTAGCAATCTTGACGGTGAGTGGGCGGTTGCTACCTTGCTCAGCGTCGTTGATGAGTTTGAGGTATGGAGTAGAGCTCAACAAACTCGGGCAACGGACATTTTGTCAGACATAACTGAATAGTAAGGTCAGATTTGAGCAGGCTTGGATTTTCTGCATGTGTGTAAATCCAAGCCTGCCAAGTTGTCCTGTCTTGGAATGGTTTGAAACAGTTTATGGACAAACATCGGATTACACTAACGCTTACGGCGCTCCTCGCTGTTCTCATCATTTGTGGATTGGCAATCCTCGGACAGGACTGGGTTCAGCCGGAGGTAACTGTGCCCCAGATCGCAGAGGAGACCGGCGCTAGCCAAAACC
Organism: uncultured bacterium; assembly: GCA_937896235.1. Lineage (GTDB taxonomy): Bacteria > Planctomycetota > UBA1135 > UBA1135 > CALBMX01. The sequence continues at coordinate 5,055 of CALBMX010000028.1, read as the reverse complement.
AAGCATCAATCGAGACGGATGCTTTAGCTGCTCTGCCGAGTGTCGACCTGGATGGACAACCCCACGCTAAACGCGAGCCGGTTCTTGCCTCCGAAGTAGAGACTGCCGTCCTCGTTACAGATATCCAGGGTAATCCTTTGGCTGGATTTTCCCTGGAGTCAAGAGATTGGCCTAGAACGAGGGGGTGGTTCAACGTTGAGGCTGGCCCGCCAGAGATTTCATTTCTGGGGGTTACCGACGGAGATGGCCTACTTGATGTTTCCAACCAAGACCCTGAAGCGCCGCTGGTCCTCTTCTCGTCAGATCCCAGCTGGGCAATCATCGGAGAGTCCATCCTGCCTAGCTCTAGGCAAGGACTGTATGGCATTCGGGTTCGAGAAGCTGGAGGAGTTACAGGCAAGGTGATAGCTGGCGGGCTGCCTGTCAGTGGCGCCACCGTGGGCGCAAATGTCTCCATCGGTTTCTTTCAGGCGCGGACTGAGGGTGGAGCTGTGGCCTCTCCGGCATCAGGAGATCCGGGGAACGAACGGTTTGCACTAACAGACGAACAGGGACGCTTCTATATCGCCGGCATGTTGCCAACACGGGGACGAATAGCAGTCTTATCTCCAGGCTTTACACCAATAACTATCGAATTTGACGGCCCTGAGCCTGGAGGACTCGTGGACTTGGGCGAGATTGTTCTAAACCCAGGCAAACCGGTTGTGATTAAACTGATAGGCCTACCCAATTCCGGCATTGACTCGACTCTAATTCTAGATTCACAGTCAGAACAATACTTTCAAGGGTGGCGCGGGAGGCCTGTTGATTCGTCCGGGGAAATCACTTACGACAGCTTGCCGTTTGGTCCATATAAATGGAGCCTTGTTGGAGATAAAGGACTTTCTCTTGTAGGGGCTTTTGACCTCGCAGATGGCCAAACATCACTTGTTATTGAGTTGCCAAAGCTACGTGAGGTTACCGTTCGTGCACAAGACACATCCGGCCAAGTGATCGGGGCATTAACGGCTAAAGTAAAACCACGAAAAGGGACAACCTCCATTTTCAATGGCGTTGGAGAAGTAAGAATACTGGTCCCCTACCGAGATGATACACGTGTCTCCATGGAAGCAGACGGCTTTGCTCCTGAGCCCAAGATCAAGCTTACTCCAACGATGGATGAGGTTACATTCACTATGGAGCGGACAGGCACTATAGTGGCTGTCTTTCCGCACGCCGGGAGCAGTAAATTCGCCGAGATCGGCCTGATAGCTGAAAAAGACTCGGATCTCCTAGTCGCACTCGAAGCTGGGTTTAGCCCCGTTCCGATGAAATCAATCCCGATGCATGATTCTAAAGCGACAATTACCGAAGTGGCTCCGGGTCGGTATTGGCTTGTGTCAAAGACCGGTGCTCTCTTCAAGGCCTTTGGCCCATGCACTGTTAAGGAAGGAAGCATTGTAAGTGTGGACCTGACTGGTGAATTATCGACAGGCCTCCTCGCCTATGTCTCAAGTCGTGAAACAGGTATTCCTTGCGTAGGCGCACGGGTTCTAATATCAATGGGGACTTCCGATCCCCGACGGAATTTACTCACCGCAAGTCTAAATCTACAAAAAGAGGGTACCCTCAAAACCGACGATGACGGAATTTGCTTTATCCCCCTAGAGGAGGGGGCCACATACTCAATTCAAATTCAACTGGATGGGTATAGGCATACGATAGAAGAATTCGAAGTCCCTCTAGGTCCTCCACTACCGGTGTTTATCGAGCTAGACAAGTCCAAGGGGGCTCCCGTAAAGCTAGAATGGATGGCTGGTGTGATTGCGAAGAACGCACATATTTCTGTCAGAAAAAGGTCTGGATCTAAAGATGAGTTTCTTACAAGTGTAGTTGCAGACAAAGATGGGTTTCTCCAAATCTCCATTTCGAATGACGGGCCTTTCGATTTCCTGGCTAGTGGGCAAGTATCTCCTGGCGTCACCGTGAGTTGCCTTATCCCTGACATTCACCTTGAGGTTGGTCGAGAAACGGAGGCCATTGCTTGGGAGAGTATAGGGTTCCTCGACATTTCTTTCTTCAAGATCTTGAATTCTGACAGCACAGTCCGTCTCCGTCGAGATGGTATCGTGGGTGACTCGGCGAATTTCCAAATCCACCGTTCTCTCTTGTCTGGGGTTGCCCCAATAGCCTTCCCCGTTGGTACATATCTAGCAGAATCTGAACTTGATGGCACACTTGTTAGGGATACACTCACCATCGAAGAAGGCGGGGTTAGTGGGGCATCTCTATTCGGGTCGCTCAGGACGGCTACTATTGACCTCCTGGGCTCCGACTGGCGCAGCGCGCAAGTGAAATTCGAACCTAGTTCTGAGAACGTATTTCCACCTTTTTTCATCCATCTAGATCGGGAGTCATCGCCCGTCGATGTCTCCCTTTATGGTAACGGAGGGTTCATTGTCACCCTTGACCGAATCACCCACCAAAACGGCTCTTCGACTCGAACTATTCTTTCAAATGAAATCCTCCCGGGAGCGTTTGAGACCAATGTTACATTTGACCTCAACGAATTATCGCTAATAGATGTAACCATTGCCGGACTATCTGAGACAAATCCTGGGCCGTCGACGGTAGACATATTCTTCAATGTCGACGGGAATATCCACTCTAATTCTACAGGAGTCAACTCAGAGGGTCAGTTCTCTATCTACGCCAAAGGTTCGCCATTACTTGTTGTCTCTGAGGCCAAAGGTTTTGCGCCAATAATCCACCAGATACTCGCCTCCGATGGACAGTCACAGACGATACACTTGGAAGAAAAAGCAACACTCAGCGTTACAGTCAATACGGGTTATGAACTCGAAAAAATAGAGATCAAAGCCGAGCTTATCCTGCCAGGAAGTTCCGCCTTCAAGGGCATGATCTCTGAATTAATCGGAGCCAAATTTAACAATAATTCTGCATCAAAAAGTGGCCAACCTTCCATTTACAGGGGCCTACCCATTGGACAATATCGAGTCTCATTACATCAGGATGGCGTCGAGGTTAGGTCCACTGTGTGCTCCATTTCTCCGGGAGAAACAACGACAATCGAATTATAGTAACTGGAGCTTTCACTGTAAACCTGAGGCGGTGGCGTGTCTCCAAAGAACGGGACTAGCTATTTTAGAGCTAGCAGCCCGTTGAAAAACGAAAAGCCTCGGTTACTCAGCCCTCGTCGGTTAATAGAGAGTGCAACCCGGAGGGGCCCACACCATGGCGATTGGAAAACGAGACTCGGAGCGGCAGGAAGAGCTGTTCGTTCCCACTGTAGATCTGGCGCGGTCGCCAGGACACATCTTCTATGAGCGGCTGAATGAGGTGCTTGCAAAAGCCGACTTCGACCGCGTGGTCGAAGAGCTCTGCGAACAACTCTATGCGAAGCGCGGACGTCCCGGCATCGCTCCTGGAATCTACTTCCGCATGCTGCTCATCGGTTACTTCGAAGGCATCGATTCCGATCGCGGGATCGCCTGGCGTTGCTCGGACTCGTTGTCGGTGCGCTCGTTCCTCGGCTTGCCCTTGACAGCGAAAACGCCCGACCACTCTAGCCTCACTCGCATCCGCCAAAGGCTCACCCCCGAGGTGCACGAGGCCGTCTTCCGATTCGTGCTCCAAGTGCTGTCGGACCACGACCTGCTCGATGCGGATTCGATAGGTGTCGATGGCACAACACTCGAAGCCAACGCGGCTCTCAAGAGCATCGTCCGTCGCAAAGGCGGCGACAGTTATAAGGAGTACTTGAAGAAGCTCGCCAAGGAGATGGGTATCGAGGAGCCGACTCAAGAAGACCTCTCGAAGCTGGACCGCAAACGCAAGAAGAAGGGCTCAAACGCCGATTGGGAGCATCCGCAAGATCCCGACGCGCACATCACGAAGATGAAAAACGGCAGCACGCACATGGCCTACAAAAGCGAGCATGGCGTCGACCTGGGCAGTGGCGCCATCGTCGCAGTGACTTTGCATCCGGGAACGAAAGGCGATACGTCCACGGTCTACGAGACGATGCTGGACACGTGCAAGAACCTCGCGGATTTGGGCAAGGAAGACATGCCGAAGTTTGTCGCCGACAAAGGGTATCACTCGAACGAGACCATGAAGTTCATGGAAGAAACGGAGCTGGAGAGCTACTTCGCCGAGCCAAACCGCGGCAAGCGAAACTGGGAAGGGAAGGAGATCGAGAAGAAGGGAACACTGGCCAATCGAGCAAGGATTCAAAGCGACGAAGGCAAGGCTTTGATGCGACTGCGAGCGGAGAAGGCGGAGCGTTCATTCGCACACTGCCTCGAGACGGATCGTTTTGCGAGCCATTCCGAGCTGCTCACATATCGCTCGCTGGCTGCAGCCTAGGCGGTGAAGTCGGATCAATTCTTGGAGTCGGTGCATCTCGGTTCTCTTCGCAGTCATTGGGCCTCCGTGGCTCTTGGGTTGAGCCGCCGAGGATGGCAGTGAATGCAGTTCGAACCAACGCACAAAGTGGGACCCTTTGCCCGAGCTAGGGTGGGACCCTTTGCCCGAGCTAGGGTGGGACCCTTTAGGCGAGCTGAGGTGGGACCCTTTGAGGCGAGCTGGGTTTCTTACCCGGCTAAATCAAGTGGGACCCTATGGCCGAACTGAAGTGGGAACCATAGGGCGGTCTGTGACAAGCGCACGTGGTCGGCCAAGCCTATCGGCCCCGCATAACCAACGTCGGCGCCCGTCGCCGTTTTGACTTCGTCTTCCGAGGCCATCTCCAGCTTCAGCGCGTTCAAGTGGTTGGAGACCTTGATCTCGTTGAGCTCGCGATCGCCTCGGCACATGACCGCGACAACACCCGTGTCCGCGTGGCCCTCGCCAAGCTCGTCGACGTCGTAAACAACGTGGTACACGATCGTCTTGAGCAAGCGGCTCATCGGTATTTCCGGGAAGAGCTCCAGCAGCGCAGCGCAGGTCGTGGCGCCCGGCGTCTGCTCTTTGTGCATGCCGACCTTCGCATCGCAGCTGGCCGGCGCGGGGATCTGGCTGACCGCCTTCTCCAAGTTCGCGGCGTAGTCCGTG
>CALBMX010000027.1 GCA_937896235.1 uncultured bacterium | reverse complement strand
AAGAAGGTCGCTAAGAAGGTCGCTAAGAAGGTCGCCAAGAAGGTCGCCAAGAAAGTCGCCAAGAAGGTTGGATCAAGGAGGCCTACCCGGGATCGTACCCAGAGGAATTCGACAAAGCGCTCCTCGAAAAAGGACGGAGAGCTCATTATTGTTGCAGTGCGCGGGATGGTTCTTTTTCCCGGCGTCATCCTTCCGATCTCGATCGGTCGACCCGCCTCGGTTCGGGCGATCCAGGCGGCTGTTCAGTCGGGCCGCCCCGTTGGCGTCATCCTTCAGTCGAATCCGAACGCGGACTCCCCCGGGGTCCAAGACCTCCACACGGTCGGCACCCAGATCGACATCCTTCGCTATGTCACCGCGCCGGACGGCTCCCATCATGTCGTGGCCCAAGGCACGAGTCGCTTCCGGATCAAAAAATTCGGGCCAGCCCTGCCCTACTTCACAGCTAAAGTTGAGCACCTACGAGAGACCGAGCCTGGGGATCTGTCGGTGGCGAACCGCCGTAAAATGCAGGCCCGTTTCTTGGCGCTAAAGACCCAAGCACATCAAGCCCTCGAGCTGTTACCCCAGGCGCCCGACGATCTGGATGCAGCGATTGAGAACACACCCAACCCCGGCCAGCTTGCGGATTTGGTGTCGACATTCATGGACATCTCGCCTACAGAGAAACAGGCGATCCTTGAGATGACGGACTTGGACAAGCGCCTCCAAACCGTCTCGGCCAAGCTCGCTGAGCTGACCCAAGTCCTCAAGATGTCGAGTGACATTCGAGATCAGACGAAGGGCAGTATGGAGAAGGCTCAGCGGGAGTATTTTCTCCGCGAACAGCTGCGCACAATTAAAGAAGAGCTCGGCGAGGGCTCCTCGATGGAAGTCAAAGAGATTGGCGAGGAAATCGGGAAGGCGGGAATGCCTGAGGATGTCGAGGCGATCACACGCAAAGAGCTGAGCCGCTTGGAGCGCATCCCGGAGTCCGCTACCGAGTACTCCATGGTTCGCACCTACCTCGAGTGGATGCTCGACTTGCCGTGGAGCAAGTCAACGCTGGACCAGATCGACCTTGCGGAGGCAGAGAAGATTTTAGATGAGGACCACTATGGCCTTCACAAAGTCAAGCGACGCATCCTTGAGTTTCTTGCCGTGCGGCGCCTAAAGCCAACTGGAAAGAGCCCCATCCTGTGCCTCGCCGGGCCCCCGGGCACGGGCAAGACCAGCCTAGGGCGCTCGATCGCCAGGGCCATGGGCCGTGAGTTCACAAGGGTTTCGCTAGGAGGCGTGCACGACGAAGCCGAAATCCGCGGGCACCGTCGCACCTACGTCGGCGCGATGCCCGGAAACGTAATCCAAAGCATCAAACGGGCCGGTGTGAACAACCCCGTCTTCCTGTTTGATGAGATGGACAAACTTGGCCAAGGCTTTCACGGCGACCCTGCCTCAGCCTTACTTGAGGTGCTTGACCCCGCCCAGAACCGCGACTTTCGAGATCACTATCTCGACGCCCCCTTTGACCTCTCTAGGGTCCTGTTCCTCGCTACGGCCAACTACCTCGAGAACATCCCTGGCCCACTCCGGGATCGCATGGAGGTCATCGAACTTTCCAGCTACACCGAAGCGGAGAAAATCCAGATCGCCAAGCGCTACTTGCTCCCAAGGCAGACGGAAGAGAACGGCCTCTGTGAGGAGAAGTTTGACATCACCGATGCAGCCCTCATGCATGTCGTTCGTCACTACACGCGCGAGGCCGGCTGCAGAAACCTAGAGCGGGAGATTGGCAATGTTGCACGGCACACGGCCGCAAGATTTGCGCGGGAGCTCGGTGCGCCACTCCCCACTCCAGCTGAAGGTTCCGAAGAGGCCAAGAGCTTAGAGGCGGCTGTGGATGCGGTTGAGCCTTCCATAGACATCCCCTTCAAGTTGACCCTAAACCCAGACGCTGCAAGTGAGATTCTGAGTGAAGTTGACGTCGACGAAGTCCTGGGCAAGAAGAAGAGAGGCGAAACCGTCGAACCCGAAGCCCCTAAGTTGTCTTCAGCCGAGATGCTTGCAGCGTTTGACAAGATCACGATCGACAAGAGCGACCTGCACGACATTCTCGGGCCAGAGCGCTACGACTCGGACATCGCCTTGCGCACGTCAGAACCCGGTGTTGCAACAGGCCTCGCATGGACACCCGTTGGTGGAGTTATCCTGTTCGTGGAGGCGACCAAGATGCCGGGGAAGGGCAATCTAAAGCTCACCGGTCAACTGGGAGATGTCATGCAAGAGAGTGCACAGGCAGCCTTCTCCTTGCTCAAGACACGCGCCGATCGTCTCCATCTTGACGCAAAGGTATTCGAGACAACGGATATCCATATTCACCTGCCCGAGGGGGCAACCCCCAAGGACGGTCCGAGTGCAGGCGTAACTCTGTACACGACCCTAGTGTCGCTGTTTACGGGTCGCACCATCCGCAGCGATATCGCCATGACCGGCGAGATCAACCTGCGTGGGCTTGTACTTCCCGTTGGCGGTATTAAGGAGAAAGTTCTCGCCGCGTACAGCGCGGGCCTGCGCTCCGTTATCCTCCCTAAGCGCAATGAAAAAGACCTGGAAGACGTTCCGGAGACCGTCCGCAACGAGATGACCTTCCACCCCGTTACCCGCGTGGGTGAAGTCCTCGACATCGCTCTCTCGGAAGATCTAGGTTTGGCCGCCATCACCCCGGCCTAGCAGAGCGCACGAAAGCGGCGCACTCGACTCTGCTTCTATTCCGAGGCGGGGGCGCTATGGCCATACGTAAGAGGCGAGGTCCACCTTCCCGGCCTCGCTCATCGTTACGCCTTCACGCTCAAGCAGGCGGCGCTGCAGGGCCGCCTGCGCAGGACTTCCGTGGCTGATCTTGCCCGCGGCGTTGATCACTCGGTGCCAAGGGATTTTGCGATCCCCTGGTAGGTCGCGTAATGCAGCGCCTACTTGGCGCGCGCCTCGTGCAATCCCCGCCTCCTCTGCAATCCGGCCATAGGTCGAGACGCGCCCCTCGGGAATGGAGTCAACGGTCGCGTAGATGCGCATGCGGCGCTGTTTGCTGCGCTCGGAACCCGTTTGCGCTTTCACGCGTTTGGCCAGGTCCCACGGACGAGCACGACTCGATAGCCATCGACATCTTCGAACGTAACTCCGACCGTGTCCCAAAAGGGATTAAACGACGCGACGACGCAAAAGCCTGCTCCGCCCATGCGCTCGCAGAGCGCCTTGTGCTCGTCCTTGCCCTCGAGATAAAAAACGAGCAGGTTGTCTTCGGTTGGAGCGCGTCCCACCATGTGTTTGGACTTCGAGGTGAACTCGAGATGCCAAGGCAGGCTATCCAGGCCGAGCATCACCCCATCGAAACCGGCATGGTCCTCAAAGCTTCCAAGGATTTCGAGGCCAAGCCCAGCTGTGTATTGGCGCACAAGTCCTTGGAGGTTATCCGTCGGTCGCGCAATGCGTAAAATAGCCGTTCGAAGCGACATGCCTACTTATTCGACGGCGCGTGTTCCAAGAGTGACCGTAACGAGCTGCTCAACACCCTTGCGGTCAATTCGGCAGGCCAGCACGTTGCCAGGCTGATAGATCTGCAGCGCATAGACAAAGTCGTGGATCGTATCGACCTCGATATCGCCCAACTGCAAGATCACGTCACCGCCGAGCAATCCCGCACGGGATGCCGGGCTGTTATCCTGGACGCCCGAAAGCAACAGGCCGCCGCCCTCGCCCGCATAGTCGGGAATGCTTCCAAACCAAACACTCCAGCTACGATCTTTTTGCGAGCGGTCGTCCTCTTCCGCCAGCACAACTTCGGTGAATGGAAGTGACTCCATCGCCGCGATTTTCCCGACCAAGAAGCGCGCGTATTCAACAACCCGCCTAGCTCCGTCGCTCTCAAACTTGTCGGCGTCGTCCGAGGGTTTGTGGTAGTCGGTATGGACTCCGGTGAACAAGTGTAGTGCCGGTATACCGCGCTTGATGAAGCTCTGGTGATCGCTGCCACCAATCCCGTGACCGGAGAGAGTGACCACCGGATCGAGATTCGCCCGCGACGCAGCTTCGGGAAGCCAGGATGGGAACACCCCCGAAGTGCCAGCTCCCATGATTTGCAGGCGCCCCGACTTTGCACGCCCCACCATGTCCATGTTTACATTCGCCAGCAACGTACCGCCATGGGTCACCTGCTTGTTCCAGTACTCGGACCCTAGTAATCCGAGCTCTTCACCAGACCAAAGCGCAAAAACGATGTCGCATGCCGGCTTGTCCCCGGCAGCCAAAAGGCGTGCAAGTTCAAGAACCGCTGCGGTGCCACTCGCGTTGTCATCGGCCCCGTTGTGAACAGCGCTTACGTCCGGGTCAAGCGATCCGGAACCGCCCATCCCCAAGTGATCGTAGTGTGCACCCACGACGAGATAGCGAGAGGAGTCCACGCCCCTCAAAACGCCAAGCACGTTGTCCGCGTTTCCAGTTTCCCGACGCACATCGGCAGCGACCGAAACGACAAGACCGGTCCTTGATTCCAGGGGCGGTGCTTGCCCTTCACGCAGGTCAGCGACCTGTTTGGCATACCCGCTATTTTCGCCCAGTATGGCTTCTGCTGTGGCAACCCCAACCATGACGGCGGGAAGTTTCGCTTCGGCCTCTTGACCACTAGCAAACTCCAAGAGGCCCTCGGATTCGCGTAGGGGATCTTGACCGATAATCACGGCCACCGCACCGCGGTGTTTTGCATTCATCACCTTCGTAAAGATCGAGGCGGCGTTCCCCCAGCTCACTCTTGGACCCTGGGAATAACCTCCCTCGGCCGGCTCTCCCGACTCGGGCATTTCTGGAAAGGGAGGCGTGCCCCGAGCGATCAAGACCACCTTCCCCGCAACATCCATGTCAGCGTAATCATCTCGCCCCAGCTCGGCGTCAACGATCCCGAATCCGGCGAACACAAGCTCACCACTTGCCGCAGAACCATCCGAGCAAAAAAGAGGTGCGACGGCCGGCCCAGAGACCGTGGTGCCAGCGCCGTCTCCAAAGGTCACTTGAGTTCCCCCACCATCACGTGCCGCCATCGGCACCGAAAACACCTGGGTGTATCCCGACTCACCACCCGGCTCCAAACCCAGGCTCGTCAGCCTCTCGACCAAATAGTCGCGGGCCGCGTCCTCACCCGGAGTTCCCGAGCGGCGTCCATAACGCGCATCAGCGGCAAGCCAGTACACATCCGCGGCGAGCCTAGGCGCCTCAGCTCGCAAAAGCTGGGCACGCTCTGGACCTTGTATGGCTGGTGAAGTGCCTGAGGATGAGCACGAAGTAGCAAGTACAGCGAGGAGTGCAAAAGCGGAAAGAGGCGTTGAACTAGGTTTCATATCAATTAGCTAGGGGAGAGTCTGCTCGCGGATGGGATATGATGCCTTGGATGCAGCGCAGGCCCAAGAGCAAGCGGACGAGGAATCGTGCCGACGGTAAAAACAATGGGAATAGGTCGAGTGCAGTCGCGCTCGACCTCACGGCTCGACTTTCCTGGGTCCTGGCGCTTCTGGTCATTCCGCTCCTGCTGATCGCTCCGTCGATGCGTCCAGGCATGCGCCTGTTGCCCGGGCTGCCGGTTGCTTCGGCCCCCCTTGCCTTTGAACATCCAGCCCTTGCGCAAGATGCCATCGAGGGATCGAATTACTCCACGGCCGACCGCCTGTTCCCGGTTCTCACCGATCAAATCGAGGCACGCCGCCAAGCCCAAACCGGCACCATCCCAACCTGGGATCCCCACCTCGGTGCGGGTCTACCTCTCTTCGCGGGGACCATCGCCGCGATCGCGTATCCCCCCAACTGGCTGGCGCTTGTCCTGCCTCCCGCAATTGCGGCCGCCCCGCTCGCACTCCTCTCGCTCTTCCTCGCAGGGCTTGGCATGGCCCTCTTCCTTCGCCGCCGAGGCCATGGGACAAGTGCCATTCTCATCGGCGCGCTCGCCGTACAAGCGAGCACCTGGGCATCCGCAAACCTGCACTACTTTATGAAGGTAGACGCGGCACTCTGGCTTCCGTGGATGCTTTGGAGTCTCGAGGGTCTTGCACAGAACAAGCGACGTAGCGGACCGTGGCTTGCAGTCAGCGTCGGCCTCTCCCTTCTCGCGGGCTTCCCGCCGATCGCTGTTTTTGGAATTTTCACCGCAGGCCTTTTTGCGGTCGTCCGTTTCCTTCAGGCGGATGCCCGCTCGAGATTCGCACCGCTACTCGCGAAGAGCGCAGGGTTCGTGTTGCTCGGACTTTGCATCGGCTCTTGGCAGCTCTTGCCGACCAGCGAGGCCAGCTCGCTTTCGATGCGACAGCCCCACGGTGCAGCGGAGATGGAGAGCCAGGCGCTACCGCTGGAGTCCTCTTTTGGACTCTTGGCACCTGACCTCTTCGGCATGCCCGACGAACCCGTCTTTGCCGGTCACCTCCCCATCGTATGGCTAGTCACACGAGCCAAGAGTGCGCAGGCCGCCCAAAACGCAAACGCTCTCGAGTGGGACCTCCACCTTGGAAGTCTAGCTCTCCTCCTGGCAATCATCGCCTTGCTCTGCCGTCCCCGCCAGGCCGCCTTCCCTCTACTCGTGCTTCTCCTCTGGCTCGGCTTCAGCCAAGCGTGGCCGGGGGTCCGCCTCCTCTATCACGTACCCGGCCTGGACTTCGGGGCACCCGCCCGGTCACTCGCCGTCGCGTGGTTCCTTCTTCCCTGGCTTGCAGCGATTGGCGCGGGCGCTCTCTTCGACGACCTACGCAGTGGCCTGGGCAGAGCACCTTGGGCCGCCATACTTATCGGCGGAACCCTCGCCGTCACCTCTCTCACCGGTTGGTTCTGGCTCTCCCCGCAGACGTTCCCAGATGACCTAACCACGCTCCTCATCGAGCGGCACGGCATCACCGAGTCCGACGTGTCCGCCGTTCTCTCGCGGCCCGACATGGTCGAGGCCGCCACGAGGCTGAGACGGCTCCTAATCGGACTAATGAGCACGGGCGCACTCCTTGCGGTTGCAACCCTACTCACATCGCTCCGGCGCTCCACGGCCTCCTCCTTCGCGCCCCATGGCACCGGCCAGCCAGGCCTTGGCGCGGCCGTTGGCTTCGGGGTCGCCTTGGCCCCCAGGTTTGCCGGCGGCACCTTTGAAGCGGGAGGCGCATATGCGCTGCTCGCCTTGGCCGCCACCTCGATTGCGCTCATCTTGCTACACAGGCTCCTGAAAGGCTCCACCACGGCCTTTGCGACGAGCGCTCTCACGGCAGCCCTCATCGTTGGTTTTGGCGCGGAGGCCCTCGACATGGGGACCGCCCACCTACGGCCACGCACCGTCGGTAGCGAGGGGCTCTTCCCCCCGTCCCCGAGCATCGAGACCATCGCTCGATCCCTCGCGATGGACGCGGACCTTCCCGGCAACATTCCCGGTTCAATCGATGGGCGCGCTCTGCGCCTCGATCTCTCCCCAAGTGGTGTTTCCGAGGTCATCAACTTGGCACGCCCCAACCTGCTCGAGGGTTACGGGCTCAACGACCTAACTCCCTACACCGTGTTCACGCCGGGAACTCTGACCGAGTTGATTCGCGCAAACGATCAAAATGCCGGCTACCTCTCCGGTAGCTCGCGCGTTTCGGATCCCGCACTGCTGGACGCTGCCGTCCTCGACATACTGCGCGTCAATACAATCCTATCGCAGCACGACCTGATCGGCGCGGGAGTGCAGGGATTGACCGAGCTGGAGACTGAGAGCCGCGCACCTCTCCATGTCTACCACCGGCCCGGCGCAATGCCTATGGTCAGGTTAGTACCCGATGCGCGGTTTGCACCCGACGACGAGACGGCGCTGCGCTGGCTAACCGACCCCACTTTCAATCCGCGCCGCGAGGTTATCCTCGCGCCCGGCACAACTCCACCTAGCCAGGCCCGCACCAAGGGACTTGTCATTAGCACGAACGTCGCCCAGGACATGGCCCCCTGGCTTGATGCCGAGCTAACCCCAAGGCGCCCTTCAGCAAGTCGCTTGGACGTGAAGGTCGTCTCACAGAGAGGCGGTTGGCTTGTTTTCTCAGAGCAGTTTGCTCCGGATTGGAAGGTGAATATCGACGGCATCGACGCGACGACGATGCGTGGCGATCACGCCTTTCGCGTCTTGTGGATTGAGCCTGGCGAACATCTCGTACGCACCTGGTACGAGCCCTGGAGTTTGCGTTACGGATTTCTCCTTATGTTGGGTGCCTGCGGCATGCTCGCATGGCTAGTTTTGAAAAGGCGCCTCTAAACCATGCACATCCAAGTTCTCTCTAGTGGAAGTAAGGGCAACTGCACCCTTGTCCGCGCCGGCGACGTCAACTTACTCATCGATGCGGGGCTCCCCTTGCGTGAGCTGGAGACGCGCTTCGAATCCGCAAGGTTTCCGGCCCGTGAGATCCACCATATTGCCCTAACCCACGGTCACCTGGACCACGCGCGCAGCTCGGGCTCCCTGGCCAAGAGAACCGGTGCAACGCTGCATTTGTGTGAGCGCCTGATGCTCAATAAGTCCGTGGAGCAGGCCCCCATCATGCAAACCCTGCATGTTGGGACGGCTGACCAGCTGCGCACGCCGACCCAACCACTGGAGACCGATGCACTGGAGTTACTGCCTGTGCTCATTCCCCATGATGCGGTGCCAACCGTCGCCTTCCGTATGGAGCACAAAGGCCGTCGCGCGGTCTACCTCACCGACATGGGCGAGCCCACTGCAGCAATCGCCAGCCAACTCCGGGACAGCCATGTGCTAATCCTTGAGTTCAACTATGACGAAGAGATGCTTCGCAAAGGGCCCTATCCAATCAACTTAAAAAAGAGGGTCGCGGGCCGCGGCGGCCACCTATCCAACAAGCAGGCGGCGGAGGTCTTGGGGCACCTTGCAGGACCGAACCTCCATACGCTCGTGCTCGCCCACCTGTCTGAGAAAAATAACACCCACGGTCTCGCACTGGCCGCGGCCACTACAAAACTACTAGAGCTCGGCATGCCCCATGTCGAAATCATTATCGCCTCCCAAGACGAAGTCGGGCGGGCGATCAAGGTGTAGCGAGGCGCCTGCTTAGGCTGCGCCGCGCTTGGCGCAATCGGCCAGTGTGGTTTCCAGCATCCCCTTCTCGAACGCGTTCAAACCGTCCGTCAGCAAGCGCAAGGTGTGGCGCACTTCCGTCGAGCTTTGCGCCGACCCCGCAGCTGCTGTCGACTTCTCGCGTTGCTCTAAGGCCTGTAACAGGATTACATTTCCGCGCATACCAAAGCGCCCTTGCAACAGCTTGATTGCTGCGTCGAGGTCGGCGGGCTTCACCATCTGGCCAACCCCCGGGTTCGGGTTCTGATATTTCACGATTCCTTCGAAGCTGTAGCGCTGCTTGCAGTCTTGAAGGCTTTTTTTAACTACGGCTGGCCTAAAAAAGGAATCCAACCGGAGCCAAGCTTCACGGGCCGCATCCGACACACCCGCCTCTCGGATGGACTCGTCTAGGAGACTTGCCCGGAGTTCAAAGATCTCCTCCGTCAGGTACATGTGCATGTGGGACTGCAGTGGTGCCTGGCCGACGTAACTTTTGGGTCCCCCGCTTACGGAGCTCATAAAGTCCGTCTGCTGCGACTCAATAAACTCCTGATCGAGCCCCTCGAAAAAGAGCCCAAGCCACTCATGTTGGAACAATTTGTCGTAGAAGAGCTTGTGCACCTTCTCAACGACAGGTCTGCCGCCTACGGCATCGAAAACTTCCCGGTTGTTGAACATAGTTTTGTCGTGGGGGGGGCAAAACTTGGGGTCTGGAGAGATTCCCATTGCATCCGAACTCCTAATCTCGGAATCGAGCCAACTCGAACTGAACGGGAATAGAGAAAGTCATCAAAATCCTAGGGCTGGCTAGAGCTCATTCATGGCTTGCTTTGCTTGCAGCCGGGCCTCTTCATCAAAAGGAAAAGACACGTCCTCACCCGCTGCTAGGAAGGCAAGAGTAAGCGTTCGCACGGTCAGACCCGCTGATTCAAGCGCGAGCCCATAAAGTGCGAGCTGTGTCCGATGGTGTCTCGCTCGCTCTTCGAGCTCCTCTGGCGACACGCGATCGGTCTTGAAGTCGACCACTTCCACCGAGCCATCTTCGAACTGAACCACGCGATCGATGGCTCCCCGCATATGCAGGGACCTACCCGCTAAATCGATCGTCACCCACTGCACAGGGGCCTCATGGAAAACCCGCCATGCTTCACGGGCGCGCACGGAGGAGCCAAGGGTTCGCTCCCGCTCAACGCAGTCCGCGACAAAGATGCAGTTTGGCTCACTCAACCCGCTCTCTTGTGCAGCCTGCAGAGCCGCATCCCTACCCAAATCCAGTTCGATACAGCGGTGAGTCAACGTTCCTATAGAGCGCGCAAGTTCGCCGCTAACCTCGTCAAAAATGGCCGCCGACGGAGAGCTTCTTTGGGTGTTCGTGGCCACGGAAGAATCGGCGAGAGTACTGGGCCCAAAGGTGTGCGGACCATGTTCCATCCTCAGCAGGAGTGCTCCGTTGCGCTCGGCGCATGGATCCCCCACCTCAAGTTGCGCGTGCAGGCGCTCGCGCTCCTCCGCAGTCGGCTCTCGGGAGGGAAGAGACGAGTCCGGAGCCCTCTGCCCCAAAATCGCAGGCCCTGGCTCCCCATCCTCAAATCCGGCTAGGGCAGACTGTAAATACTGTCCCATGGTTGCGGCCAAGGCGACCGTCAGGTTCGACTTCAGCCCGTCCTTCTTAGTCACCTTCACGCTCCCAAATAGCGGAAGCAGTAGGTAGTTTTCCGCACGGGTGAGAGCGACATAAAACAAGCGTAGCGCCTCAGCGGAATCTCGCTCCTTATCCCAACTCACCTTGTCTCCGAACCCGGGGAGCTCAAACCCTTTCCCCAATCTCCAAATCAAGCCGTCGTGATCCCACCAAGGATCGCCGTACTTGTTGCTACGACCACGACCCGGTTGTGCAAGGATCACCAGCCCGAATTCTAGCCCCTTCGAGCCGTGAACCGTCATCATGCGGATTGCATTCTCCGAGGCGAGCCGCGCCCCCGATTCGTCTGAATTGCGCCTCTGTAGATTCTCGGTTAGGCGGACCACCGCCGCAAGCGACATGCCCCCCTCGGCAAGCCGCGCTTGCAAGAATGCTTCCAGAACTCGCAAGTTCATCGGACCCTGCACGCCGCCCGTTCGCAGCCGCTCCATCGCAATCTGGTTGACGTTGCGCAGCACCCTAGTCACCACCTCGCCTGGCTCCAAGGTGCCCACCATCGTCACGAACGATCCGATCTCTTGTAGGGCGGCTAGAACCCGCGGATGTCCTGCCAGCGAGTCCGATTGAAGAGTCCGGATGGGCGCCCAAGTTCCCCCCGCAAGTTTGTGCTCAACAAGCTCGTCGTCCGAGATCCCAAAACGTGTTGATCGCAGCGAACCCACCACCGCCGTTTCGCGTCCGGGCTCTACAATCGCGGCCAGAAGTGTCAACGCCATTTGGACCTCCACCTGCTCGAACAGGTGGCCACCACCTTCGAGAACAAATGGAATGCCCTCCGCAGCAAAGGCAACACCATAGGCCGTTAGTGTTTTCCTCGTCCGCGCGATCACGGCGATATTCCCATAGTCGAGCTGCTTTCCACCCTCCGCAAAAGCGACGGGTCCAGCGGCCAGCTTCGCTTTTAGGTAGCGCGCGACGGACCGCGCTTCAACGTCCAGCATCGGGCCGGATCCCTCAACTCTCTCTCTATCTTCGGGAGTCAACACAAGAACCGGCGTCGTGCTGCCGCGCTCCTTGTGCCATGGAATCAGGTCGATGTAGTCCGCCTGATAGCCCTCGCCATTGTCCGGCGCCTCCATAAGTGCGCTGTCTGAGTGAAACAGCTCATTCACCCAATCCACAAGTGCGCCATCCGTTCGAAAATTCGTTGAGATCTGAAGCATCGCTTCTGGATCCGCATCTGTAACGAGATCACAACAGGCCTTGTAGGTCTCAACGTCGGCGGATCGGAAACGGTAAATGGACTGCTTGGGATCTCCCACTAGAACAAGCCGTCCCGGCGCCGGGCGCACTCTCTTCCAGTCCCGCTCCTCCACACTCTGCTCATCCCCCGCGAGGAAGAAAACAAAGCTGGCCTGCACCGGGCTAGTGTCTTGAAACTCATCCACAAAAATCGTCGCGTATCTGCGGATCAGAGCAGAGCGGACCTCGGGATGATCTCTAACGAGCCCCTCCGCTGAAGACAACAGATCCTCAAAATCGAGCTTGGCAAGCCGCGCCTTCTCCTCTTGATAGTGAGTCCGGAATTCCAGCAGCGAAGGCTCAATCCCTCGCACAAGGTCAGCGCCGATGGCCGCTCGCATTCCAAGGACCAAAGCCTTATGGGAGTCCAGTCGGTCCTTGTAATCAGCCGTCACGCCCTCACCCGTAGCCTTCTTCCATTGGGCCCCTTGCAGGCGCGCGCCCGCTGGGGCACCGGTCTCCCAGAAGGGCTGCATCAGCTCAAGCTCGAATGCATCCCAGTCTGCGGAGCTTCCCTCGCCATCGATCAAGACACTGTGCTCTTGCACAATCGCTGCAATCCCACGATAGGAGAGCGTCAGAGCATCCTCTGGGAGCTCCATACCTGCCGCGACAAGCCCCTTGTAATAATTCGACTCGTCACGCATGTCCAAAAGAGAGCGCTCGATGAGCCCGCCCGCCCCGCGGAGCAGCTCCGACTCGACTTCCTCATCAGGAGTCGTCTGCGGATGTTCTAGCTCCATTAGGCTCCGGGCATGGCCTTCGACTTTCTCCAAAGAGATCCCAAAGGAGAGCACGCGACGAACTTCCGGCCGGCTTCCGATCTCCTCGAACCACGTCTCGAAAACCTCTTCCACTAAGATGCTCTTCCCCACCGCATCGAGGGTTTCAAAGCTCGGATCCAATCCCGCATCCAGCGCATACTCGCGCAGCAATTTCGTGCAGAAACTGTGGATGGTCGAGAGCGAGGCGCGCGGCAGATCCGCGAGTGCCGCAACTAAGAGCCCGATCACGGTTTGATCTCCCGCAGCTCTCGCCTTCGCGAGCGTTTCGGTCATCCGATCCCGTACACGTGCTGCTAATTCGGCAGCAGCGAGATCCGTAAACGTGATCGCCACAATACGTTCGATCGGGACGGGGGCGGCAAGGTAGGGCAATCCATCCGCGGGATATTCGGACCCCCGATCACCGAGATCGCGGCCTAGAACCAAGGCCAAGATCCGCTCCACAACCAAAGTCGTCTTTCCCGTGCCCGCGCCGGCCTCGACAACCGCGTTGCGGTCGAGCACCGTGCGGAAGCGCGTGCGATTTGCCTGATCCAGTGGTGTTTGCTGGCTCTCCGTCGACGAACTCATAGCGTCCCTCCGTTGGCTTTCGCCGTCACTTCGGGTAATGGACCCGGCAAATCTGGATTTTCAAGAGCGTCCAGCAAACCCATGCCAACTGGATCGTCCAGCTCCCGCGCGGCGAGAATCTCGGACCGCCAGGGGCCGCAAGCCTCCGCCATCGAGCAGAACGTACAAGGGCCATCATCGGGTTTGCCCTTCGCTCGTGGGATAGGCGCAAAATGGCCCGCCTCCATTCCATTTACCAAAGCTGCCACCTGCCTTAGGGCGGTATGGGCAGTCTCTTTGGGCTTTGCGGCACTGGGTTTTCTGTGCTCGCAGGTTCCCGACCAAAACGACCGAGACCCGGAAAAGACAAAGTCGTATGTGCCCGCAGATGTCGCTGCTCCGAATTTTCGCTCTGCCGCAATCCCGTAGAGATAGAGCTGTAGGTTGCGCCCACTATCCGTCACGTCATCGTAATAGTCCCTCGACGAGCCCGTCTTATAGTCCACGATTCGCACCGTACGCGTGCCTCCTTGGCTGGTCGCTAGATCCACGCGATCGACACGCCCGCGGTACCAAAGGGGCGCGCCCCCATCTTCGAGCTCGATGCGCTGCCCTTCAAACTCCCACTCAAATTCGATCGGCATCCAATCGGGGTCTGCCAGCTCGCTTGTCTCTCCGCGTAACCAGCGACGCAAGAGGCCGCTATAGCGCAAGCGCTCTGCCTCCCACAGGTTGCGTTGGCTAGCAGGCGCCGACCGCAAGACCCGTTCGATCACCTCGCCAATACTGTCCTCGAGAAGCTCTCGATGGCGCGGTGTACCTTTCGGTCGCCAAGGCAAAAGACCGGCCTCGGCACTCTTCACACCAAACACCTCTAGAATCTCGTGAACGCGACGACCGCGCTCGGAAGCATCAATGCCGCGGCTGTCCTCTGGTCGCTCGTGTTCCCGCAAACCAAGCTGCGCCGTAAGGAAACTTTTCATGCCGCACTCGGCAAAAGTCTCGAGGCGCGAAACGCTTAAAGGCACGCCCCTCTCAGCACCGGGGGCCGCGCCGCGAAACGAGCCTTGCACCCTAAGTTTCGCCACGACATCCGCGCCGAGCTCGCCGTCAAAGTGCGTCTGTCCTGGCTGCTCCAAACGCGCGATTTCCATCGCCAGCTTCGCATGTATCTCCGGCCGCGCTCGCCCCAAAATAGAGCGCAGCTCACTCACTTGGAATCCATCCGAGAGACCGGCGTCCAAGCTCCCAAGAACGCGCAGCTCCTCATCAGGCGCATCGAGCGGCGTTTGCGTCCAGGCCTCCTGCAAAGGGACTTTGCGGACCCCCCCATCACCCGCAGCAACTTGTTCCGTACTCGGCTCGGGTCCCTGGGACAGAACTCCAAGGGCGTTGAGGAGGAAGCGACTGGGAGTTGTCCCCTTTCCTGTCTCGAGCCCCGCGAATGTGGTGACTAGGATTAGCTTCTGGGTCGGCATGGCGAGTAGCTCGCCAAAAAGCGCTCGCTCCTCGTCGAGCTCGTGTCTCTGGAGGGTCGGAGCCAGCGGGGCCAGCAGATCGCGGTCTCTAGGAGGTAGAAGGGCATCCGGCGCAGGCGGGCGGGGAAAACACGACTCGATTCCGTTAAGCAAAATCACGACTTTGGGACGCGCTCCGCGCATGCGCGCAAGGGCTGCCAAACGCACTCCTTCGCGACGAATTTCGGTATCCCTCACAACCTCGCTGCTAAGCCCACGCAAGATCCAAACGAGCCGTGTACCGCGCGCCTCCACGCCAAGCTTGTCGAGTTTCCCCAGACTCCCGAGGCGCGCGAGCCAGTCGACCAGACCAGGCGCATTCGGATCACACCACGACTCCAGAAGGTTCCGAATGCGTCCCGCCGCATCTCGCCAGCTCATCCCCCTCGTCAAATCGCGTTGGAGCTTAGCAACTCGTCGCACGGCCCCCGCCAAGTGCACTGTCGAGCTCGCACTCTGCATGAGCCCGCTCGCGCTCGGGTCTTGTCGCTCTTCCGCTTGCGACGCCGCGCGCTTACGGCGATGCGCCTCGTAGCTCAAGCGCTTTTGGATTTCACCTGCGAGGTCGACCTCCTCAGCTGTCTCCCCATGGGGAAGAGGATCCCCCGCCTCCGCTTTGCCGGATGGACTCGGCGAGGCCACAAGCAGCCGTAAATTCGCCTCCCGCGAGATACGATCCCAACGGCCGAGCTCGTCTGCATCGATCACCACTCGCTCCATCTCTTCGCCAAACGCGACACCGTCTGGATGCCACGGCCAGTCGGAAAGCACATCCAGCAGGCGCCCCCGCGAGACCCGTGGTGAGGCGAGCACATCGGCAAGCGCGAGAAGCGGCCGCCCCACACGACTCTCGCCGAGGCTAACACCTCGCCCCTCAACGGGAACACCGAGTTGCTTCAGCTCGCGCCCGACCTGCTCTGAGCTCATCCCACCGTCACCGCGCGAAACGATCAAAAGGTCTCGCGGGTCGAGTTGCTCTTGCCGCAACAACTCGAGCACCTCTCGCGCCATCAGACGTGCCCCGGCAACGCCATCGGGGAGCGCCAAGACCTCTGCCGACCCGTCCCGAGCGAAGGATGGGCGCGTCGTGCCAGACTCGTCACACCAAGCTTCGCGTAGGGCAGCCAAATCCGTGGGAACTCCTTGCGGGGTACTCGGTGAGAGAGTTTCCGGTACGACGGAGAGTGAGTCGCACAAGCGGCGTCCAAAATAACCAGCAAAGGTGTGTCCCGGAAGCAAGGCGGTAAAGCGGAGCGCCGCCTTAGCGAGGGCCATCACAAATTGGGCCTGCAAACCCGTCGGGTCGTAGACCCCGAATACAAGCACCTCACATGCACCAGAAGCCGAGAGTGCGGCCCCCGGAGTGGGCCCCTTGAGAGCCCTGATTGCGGCGCTGATCCGCGCACTGTCATCGTCAATCCCAAGCTCTTCGCGCAGCTGGAGGTTTGCCTTATGCAATCCAAGTAAGCGCTCCAGATTCCCCGTAGCCCCTTCGACAACCTCCGCGTCCAGGTCCGCGTCCAGAAGGTCGCGCAACGTCGCTCCAAGCCCCCGCAGGAACCCCGGCCGCGACGCGTACTCCAGAAACTCACCCGTCCGCGACAGCAGAGCGGCGGCGACTAGACGCTCCGAACCAGCGGGTAGCTCAAGTCCAGCTCCACATCGTGCCCGCTCGGAAATCTCCCTAGCGGCAGCCTCCAAAGTCGTAACACTGACCCCGATAACCGCTGCTTTCGCCGTGATTAGAGCGGACACATGCAGGGCGGCTGCCTGGTTGGGCACAAGCACTAGCACAGGGGCCAAAGGATCTTGCCGTTTGATCTCTGCGACGGAGGCCGTCAACTTCGCCTCAAGATCGTGAGGTAAGCCTATATAGACTGCGTTGGCTGGAGTCATGACGAAGGGGCCATAGGAGAACATAAAAAAGGGGAGCTCAGATTTTGCGCTCGCTACCGCCCTATGCAAGGAAGCTCCCGAGACTTCCTCCGAAGTCTTCTCCAGCAGCCCGCACGAAATAGGACCTAAATGGTGGCCCTCCCTTTATCCATGCCGCACAAAGCGACTCCCAACCAAACTCCGCTTCGGGTGGGCCGCCCGTGAAGGTGGCGAAGTCGGCCCTTGCCGCCCCTTACCTCGCTGCTAGACTTGTGCGAACCATGACGACAGCTCCAAGCGCACCTGATTTTAGCGATCAACTTCTCGACCTTCTTGCGAGCCACACCTCGGTGCGCGCTTTCACCGAGAAACCACTCGACGATGCGCTTGTCCGGAGAGCTGTCGGTGCAGCACAGATGGCTTCGACCTCTAGTCACGTGCAGGCTTATTCTCTGATTCGCGTTCGCTCAACTTCCAACCGCGCAGAGCTCGCAGAGCTGTGTGGCGGCCAGGAGCAAGTGCAATCGGCCGGAGGGTTCTTCGTCGTATGCGGCGAAGTTCGGCGCCACGCCCTAGCCGCAGAGCGCGCTGGGGAAAACATGGCGCGCAACTTGGAGTCCTTTCTTCTCACGGTGATTGATGCATCCCTCTTCGCCGAGAAGCTATGCGTTGCTTTCGAGGGCCTTGGCCAAGGTATTTGTTACATCGGCGGGTTGCGGACGCGCCTTGCTGAGGTCGACAGGCTGCTCGACATTCCAGAACACGTCTACCCGCTGTTTGGCCTCTGTGTAGGCGAACCAGAACCACTAGACAGCGACGATCCCCGGAAACCCGTGCCGAAGCCACGTCTTCCTTTGGAAGCCGTTCTTTTTGACGATCGCTACCCTTCCGACGCGGCCATGCTGAGGCTTATGGACGAGCATGATGCAAAAATGGAGGCGCACTATAGCGAGCGAGGCCGCCCCGGCCACAACTGGACGGGTGGCCTCGTACGCCGAATGGCAAAACCACTTCGCGAAGAGCTGGCGGCTTACTACCAGAGCAAGGGTGCTCGCCTAGAGTAGCTACTTAGCCGGCCGGACCTTGCCAAACAGAGTCCAGCGAGCGATGGCCCAGATCGCGATGAACGCGTCTTTCGGGCCGATCTTTTTCCCCTCGGAGTAGTCCCGACCGGCATAGCTGATCGGCACTTCGTAAATGCGGGCGCGCATCTTCGAAACCTTAGCGGTGATCTCTGGCTCCACGGCGAAAGTACGGCTCTTGAGATCGAGTCGATCCGCGAACTCCTTACGGAAGACTTTGTAGCAGGTCTCCATGTCCGTAAGGTTCAAGTTGGTAAACATGTTCGAGACCATCGTCAAGAACCGGTTGCCAAGGTAGTGATAGAAAAGGTGAACACGGGCATAGGCTCCACCGAGGAAGCGACTGCCGAAGACGACATCGGCCTTGCCCTCAATAATCGGACGTAGCAGAACGGGATAATCCGCCGGATCGTATTCGAGGTCAGCATCCTGAATCAGGACGACGTCCCCCGTGGTCTGGGCAAAGCCCGTCGCAAGTCCACCCCCTTTGCCGAGGTTCTTCTCGTGGTAGAAGCAGCGAATGTTGTCGAACTCTTTTTCGAGGACCTTCATGATCTCTCGTGAAGAGTCCTTCGAACAGTCATCAATCAGAAGGATCTCCTTGGTGTAAGGAGTCGCCTGGACCTTTTCAACGATCTCACGAAGAGTCTTCTCCTCGTTGTAAATCGGGATAACGACAGACAGCTTCATGCCGTTGGGGAAAACATTTTTACTCATCGCTAAAAGGACCTACTTGTTCAGTTTCTCGTCGTCAAATGTCAGGCCGTGAAAGACCTTGTCAAGGCCAAAGAAACGCACCGTCCCCTCGTGAAGTTCACGGTAGGCGGCATCTTCTTCGATACACCATAGTGGACGGGAGAAGAGTTGGAAGATCTCTTCATCCGAACGTTTGCGTCGAGCCTGAATTGCCTCTCGCCGGGACATCCAAAAGTCCCAGTTTCCCAGTAGGTCGCCAATGCCAACCATGTCGGCTACCGCCTCGCGTCGCACCGGATAGTCTTCCACGACCGAGCGCCTTGCCTTGTCCCAAAGTCGACCGACAACACCTGCGCCACCCGCCTCGACCTTCTCTATACGAAAGGATGAGTCGTCATCGATACCAGCCACCATCAGTGTCCGGCGCATGGCAAGCGCGAGTTGAGCGGGAAGGACCTTGCGAAGTGTCTCGTCATCGTAGTTCTTGAAGCACGCAAAAAATGGATTGCGCACCTGCAACAAGCGAATCGTCTCCATTGGAAATGTGCGACTCGTACTCGAGTGGTGGTGCCAACAGACGGCGCGTGGTTGATAGTGAATTTCATACCCCATCACCCACAGTCGCCACCCGAGATCCACATCTTCGTAATAAGCAAAAAAGTGCTCGTCGAAGCCGCCGACATCGTGAAAGACATCCGCTTCAATGGCCATCGCACCACCGCAGGCGAACAACGTCCGCGCGGGAAGGTCGTCTGCTTCCGTAGGCTTCTGGAGGTATCCCTTTTGGATCCCGATCCCGTGAAAGTTCATCCCACCGCCGGTTGAGTTCAGAACCTTGCCATCCCACGAGTACATCTTGGCAGTCGAGGCCGCACACTCCCCACGCACGACCGGACCGACGAGCTCGCGCAGCCAATCCTCGCGCACGCGCATGTCGTTATTGAGGAAGACGAGGACCTCTGCCTTAGATGCAGCCTTAGCACCCTGGTTGCAACCGGCACTAAAGCCCATGTTCTTCTCGTTGACAATTGTCCTAACCCAGCTGTGGTCGGATTTCATCGTCGCCACACTGTCATCGCTCGATCCATTATCGATCAAAATGACCTCTAACTTCCCCTTCGGGTAATCCAACTCTGCGAGCGAGCCGAAACATCCTGCCAGGTGATGACATCCGTTGTAATTCAAAATCACAATCGCAGCGCGCGGCAACTCCTTGTCCTTCAGAGGCGCGCCGGGCTCCAAAGGTGTCTCCCGCAGGCGACTCCCCCCCCCTGGACTCAAATCCTTGCCGGCCCTTCCCTTTGCGGGTAGTACCTTTCGTAGCTGCTTCTTAAATTTGCGGCGAAAGCTCATGCGCTCACCATACCCCGTGCGGCCGGAGCACTCTTCACCATAACTCGCTGCAAGCGCAAGAAAGCTTCCGGGATTGCCCCACCGTTGGGGTCCGAGGGGCTAATCGCCGACGCAATGCGAAGTACTTGCCCATGCTCCCCGACTCCTCTTACCGGCACCTCAAACATTAGTTTCAGGCGACGCAGCTCGTCTTTGCCTTCCGCCCGAAAGAGCTCCAGAACGCCAATCAACGCACCGTCCAAAGTCACATGGCCCCCGTGCTCGACTCCAGGCTCTACGCCCAGAGCTAAGATATCAACATAGAGCTCGTACGGACCCGCTTCGAGGCCCATCAGATCGAACTCTACAGCTGCCCCACCCGGTCGTAGAAGTAGCATGTCCGCGCCCTGCTGGTCGACGGGTCCTTCGCGGCGCGCCGCCTCGACCCCAACCGCATCAAAGACAACCGCTGGCTTTCGCACGCGAGCCCGACAAACAAGGGACCGATACCGAAACTCTGTCTCGAGAGCGTTTTCCTGGATCGTCTTGATCTCCATCCAATCTTTCGAGAGCGCTGGGATCAGGTTGGGCTCGTCGACAAATCGCTTCAGGATCCGAGCTAAATCGTCGACGTCCCCAACCTTAAAATGCAGACCATCGACGCCATCACGAACGTACTCAGCCATTCCGCCGATGTTGCTCGTCACCACCGGGGTGTGCGTGAGGTAGGCCTCGTGAATCGTTATGGGAGAGTTCTCAAACCAAACGGACGGCACGACAAGCACATCGATCTCGGCGTAGACCTCGGACAGCTTAGAGTTATCAAAGCGGCCCTTGAAGTTCACGTGAGCGCCAGACTCTTTGGCTAGCTCGACCAAATGTTTATGGTGCTCATCGCCCTCGGGGTCAAAGCTGCCGAAGACATTGAGCTCCGCCCTTGCATCAGGTCCTAGGGCCCCCATCGCCCGGACCAAGACCTCATCACCTTTGTACCAAACGAGGCTCCCAACAAAGCCAAATCGCACGACGTCGGAGGCCTGCTTTGCAAGGGCCTGCACATGATCTGTCCGCATCCCATTGTCGAGGTACAGGAAGCGGTGCGGGTCAAACATTCCACTCGCCAGATGGCGCTCGCGCAAGAAGCGGCTTGGACTGATCTGTAGATCTGCGGCAGCGTATGCGGCGGGAACGAGCTGCTCCCGAGCCCGCAGCTCGGCGTACTCTTTTGAGATCACTTTGGCTCGCTCGCCCCCTAGAAGACCAGCCCCTCCAGCCAGGGCTCCTAGCAATTTGTCGCCCAGCTTTCCCGCCTTGGAGACCGACTCGATTGAGTCCAGCCGCTTCTCCTTTACGCATAGGAAGCAACCGGCCCCCATGTTGCCTTCACAGATCTGTCCATCCGGCCGAATCAGCTGCACGCGCGCACAGAGCGCCCAGTAGTCGTGACAGTGCACAACCGTTGCGCAGCCCATATCCTTAGCGATCTGCACTAGACCCGCCGAAGTGTGGATGAGATGCTGAAAATGGACGACATCTGGCTTCTCGGAGAGCAGGACCTTGCGAAAAGCCGCCTCGGCCCGCGGTTGAAGATAGCTCTCCTCCAAGCTCCGGTGTTGTAGACGATGTGTCATCCGCAAGAGGCGCAAACCTTCAAACTCAGTAGCCTCCAAAGTGAAGTCCTCCGGCTCTCCTGGTTTCGCCGGTGAGCCCTCGCCCCCGGGCCCTGGGACACGTGCAAGCACCGCGACCGTATGCCCGAGGCGCTGCATTTCTTTCGCGAGGTTGAGCGTGTAGATTTCCGTCCCGGCCCATGTGTCGGGGGGAAAACCATGGACGACGTAAAGAAGCTTTAGCGTCGGGGTTTGAAGTAGTCCTGTAGCCGGAAGCTGCTCGTCGGATTCCACGGCGGCAGCGCCTTCAAACAGTCCTGTAAACGCGGCGAGGCGCAGCCCACGCGCACGCTTAACAAGCGCGTCGACCTCTACGCTGTCCGCACCAAGGCCGAGCGCCTTTATGATCGCCGCCCGGTCCTCCTTGCGAAACCTCTGCTCCAGAGTCCTTGCATCCTTTGCTGAGCCTACGCAAATACGTCCGAGCCACTCTTTGTTAAATCGCCCATCGATGATCGCGCGCTTTTTGGTTTCCGCCTCGTCATAGTCGTGGCTGTGCTCGACAGTGGCGTCACTGTCATAGACGACCGTATGACCCGCTTCGAGTAGCGCGCGAGCCATCAAGATGTCCTCGCCGAACCACGTGCGAGGAAATGGATGGAGCTCCCATAGCGAACGTCGAACGCAGGACGCAACGTCGTTGAAGTTGTAGAGAAGCCTGCGCGCGTGGGAGTCCAAGGCGTCGTAATCCTCGACGTCGGACAAGCGCACCTCTCTCCTCTCAAGCGCATACCCTGGATCGCCTGCACTAAAAATCGGCGTAAGGAAATCGGCGTCGGGGCGTGGCGTGTTTCGGCAATAAGCTGCGCCGACTGAGGGGTCCTCAAAGTTACCGACCAACGTTGCAAGCCAATCCTCGCCAGCTGGAATCGCATCTTGGGTGAGGAAGACGCACAGCTCCCCATCGGTCCTAGCCGCCATGTAATTCCGCGTGTCGCCGTGGTCAAACTCGACGTTGTGAATCGTGCGAACGGACAGCGGAACGGGGAAGGCCTTTTGGTGGCTCTTGATAATGTCCAAGGTGGCGTCCTTGGAGCCTGAATCCACGATGAGGACCTCCCAACGCCCTTGGTAATTTTGGCGCCCAAGCGAAGTCAGAACGCTATCTAGGAATTCCGCCCCTTGCCACGTGGGTATGGAGATGGATAGCGATGGCAGGAAAGGCTGGGAAGGGGGCATCAGGGAGGCGCCGCGGAGGGGGTTGCGCGGGTAGATAAGGGGCGTTTTTGGCCTGTCTAGGACCATCAATACAAAGTCTATCCCGAGAGAGAGCCCAATGCGCGGGGTGTGCCGAAGGAGTTTTAGGCTAGAGCTTCAGGCTTGCGCTGGGGTCGAGAGGCACCTGTTTTCGGGCCCCCCTATATTGACCCCAAACCTGTGCGAATCGAAGGGCTGGCGCACGCAACAGGTACCCCGCGCCTTTCCAATGGGTTTTGCTCAGGAAGCGGATGTCAGCCCAAAGCTCAAAGACGAAGCCGCGGGCCACGGACACCAAAGTAGGGCGCATATTCCAGCTATGGGCGGCGAGGTGGAATGCTGCATCCACGTGGTAGCGTCGATAGGCCTCCTTGGGAGTGTAGTGATGCCCATGATACACGGAACACTCAGCCGTAAAGGCAATCCTATATCCAGCGGTCAGTACCCGCGCGGCCCATGCAAAGTCTTCCCCAAAAGCGACCTCCGGGAACGGATACTTTTGAAAGATATCGGCGCGGGCTGCACTCGCAACATTGTTGAAGCGCAAGACCTCCATGCGCTCCAATAGGCCTACTTCCCAAATGGGGCCGCAAAGGTCGAGGTCGCGTATGCAGCTCTCCGTGGAGGCCTCTGGAAGGTCGAGGACGGTTCGCGCTGTCAGTGGATCGCTACTGGGAAAGGGTAACACTCGCGCGCACACCCCAGCCACACGGTCATCGGTGAACGGCAAGAGCAGCTTGGCTAGATAGTCCGTGCCTTGGGGAAGCACATCTTGAGAGAAAAATACAAGGTACTCCCCACGAGCGGCAGCAGCGATGAGATTGCGCGTACCTCCGTGACTGAACTCAGCCTTTGGAATGTGTTCGATTCGGGCTCCCGCGGCTTGGAGCAGGTCCAAAGTTCCATCCGTCGAGCCCGAGTCAAAGGCGACAATTTCGATCGATGCGTCTAGAACTTGGTCCTGAATTGCGGCGAGCAATCCAGGCAAGGAATCGGCTCCGTTTAGCGTCGGCAGCAGGATCGAGACAAGGGAGCGGGGCATAGGATAGAGAAGCGTAATCGTGCTGGAATCGTGGGATGTCCAACCGGTGCTTGTTATTGGGGATCTGTAGGGGTTATCGTCGGGAACAGCGAGCCCCCGGTCCGGAGTCCAAAGACATCCGAATTCGGTC
Source organism: uncultured bacterium (assembly GCA_937896235.1). Taxonomy (GTDB): domain Bacteria; phylum Planctomycetota; class UBA1135; order UBA1135; genus CALBMX01. The sequence continues at coordinate 92,451 of CALBMX010000027.1, read as the reverse complement.
CAGGGTTTCCTGATGACTATTCTTTCGGCCGACTAGCGCCAATGTCGCCATGGTGACTTGAGAAACATTTCTTGAGTGGCCTCGCCTTACTCTACCCCAGCCCCCCCATGAATCGCGACGACCGCTTTGGAATCGCATTTGGTGTTATCGTTTCGACGATCCTCGCCTGTGCCCTCGTTATTGCCGGCCTAAAGGCAGGAATCTCTCCGGGAGTTAGCCCCCTTGTGATCCTGTTTGCTTGGGGAGCCTTCACGAAGAGGGTTGCCTCCGAGGGAGGCACGCGCTTCTTGAACATCGCTCAAGTCGCCGGATCCGCCGGCATGGCGGTGACCTCCGGGGTGATCTTCACAGCGCCCGTTGTACAGATCCTCTACGCCAACCGGAACGTAGAGCGCTTGAAGGAGGGTCTAGAGGCCATCGCGGTCCCCCCAGTGGACGTTGTATCCCTGATCATTCTTAGCCTCGCAGGCGCCTTGATCGGATTCGGCTTTGTTGGTTTGACGACCCGGAAGTTCCTGACCGACAAGAGCCTCCCCGCGCCGGAAGCGCACGCGTGCGAGACCATGATCGCAGCGGCGGCATCGGATCCGAGCAAACGGCCCAACCTGAAGAAGTCGCTCTACCTTGGGATGGCTGTGGGTGTGATCACTCCACTGTTCATCAAGGCGGGCGCAATCAAAGGGGCGATCGCAGCCCACATCCGACCTGGCAAGGGCAGCCTCGAGGTTGGACTCCCCCTCGACGTCATGGTTATCGGCATTGGTGGCCTACTGACGATCGGAACCGGCCTGCTCGTTTTTGCCGGTGCAGCTGTTCACCTACTCGGAAAGATCTGGCTGACAGGCCAGGTGGACGGAGACGTCGCCGCCTTTGCCCCCGATGAGATCAAGATCATGATGAAGTGGGTCGGCGGAGGCGCAATGGGCGTCGCGGTGATCTACTCCATGGCACGCTTTTTCACAGCACGGGTTTCCGATAGCCACGACGACGACCCCCAGCAGCTTCTTGCGATTGCACCCGGAGTTCAGCGTTGGCTGAAGACCTCCATTTTCATCGGCATGGCAATCATCCTGTTTTGGCTAATCGACAAAGAGGGAGTTGGCATCTACAGCTTCTCCATGACGGCCTCCATTCTGCTCTGCGCGATGGTGATGGTCGGCCTGGGAGCGATCCTCTCCCTCCAGATTGGCTCCTCCGCGTCGCCCGTATCGGGAACTGTCTTTGTCACCGCTCTGGCACTCTGTGGCACGGCTCTCGCGCTTGGCCACGATCAAGTGGAAGACGTCCTGATCCTAACGCCTCTCCTGGTCGGCGCGTGTGTTGCGGTTTGCACTGCAAACGACTCCAGCCAAGATTACAAAACACTCCAGTTATGCGGAGTGAAGGTCCAAGATGGCTTCTTAGCTCAAATCCTTGGCTTGTTGCTCGCCGCGATCTGCGTCCCCTTTGCTCTCTATATCGCTCACGACGCTTATGTCCTGGGCAGTGAGAAGTTAGGTGCGCCCCAGGCGACGATGTTTGCCAGCGTCTTTGACGCCATCCTCATCAACAAGTCCGTTCCGGTCATCCCCATTTTGGTTGGTGCGGTCATCGGCGTCGTCTCCATCGGCTTGGAGATCATTGGCAAGAAGCGTGGCCTCATGCTTCCGGCGATGGCTCTCGCCGTAGGTATTTACCTGCCCGCGGATGTCGGCATTGCGATTCTCATCGGATCGATGTTCCGCTACTTCGCCGAGGGTCCAGGCGCACGCCAACGGGGCGAATCGATTCTGGCCGCGGCCGGACTCATCACAGGTGCCGCGTTGCTTGATTTGATCCTGGGCGTAGCCATTGTGAGCGGCTTCGACGACGAGAGGTTGCAGTTCGAAGTATTCGCGAACCTGCCGGGCTCCGTCAAGTTGGCCGGGACCGTGATTCTACTTTTGGCGGCCGGCAGTGTGATCTACACCAACTCGCTTGGCGCTAAGCGCAAGGCTTAGCAGCCTGCGCAGACCCTCTGTGTTGTAGCCGGGCCTAGATTGGTTCGGCTACAACACGGGTGCGTGCGCGAGCCTCAACGGAAAACACAGAAGGCGTCGTGGACTCGGCTCAGCTCTCCAGAGGACGTCTTGGCCAGCCCGACAGTTGGATCCCTTTACGGCGTGACGCGAACGAGCGTGCCTGCTAGCGCGTCTAAGGCGTACAGCATGCCGCCGTCGGAAGAGACGAGAGTCGTGAGTCCCATCGGAGTAAAACGCTCGGAGCCTCCGACTACGGACGCGCAGTCCGTCCACAAGGGGCAGTCCACAGCGCCGTCTAGCGCCGACCAGCGCCTCAAGACGCCGGTGTCTCCATCGATCCAATAGATGCTGCCATCCGCCGTTGAGACGGGCGACATCGGGCCTGCGACACTCGCCATCGTCCCTGTGCCTTGGACAGAGGTCGGTGTACCGTCGCCCACCAACGTCTCGACTGTCCCCCCCTGGCCGAAGAACGTCAACACACCCAACTCAAGACTGCGAATACGGTGCCCGCCTGCGAGGCCAAGACCGAGCTCGCTGATCAAGAGCCGACCGCTACAGGTAATGCTCAAGCCTGACGGCGTGTCAAAAAAGACGCTCTGGAGAGCGCCGTCCCCAAAAAACGGGGAGCCACTTCCAGCAATCGTTGAGACGAAATCGTCTCGCAAGGAGCGAATCGAGTGGTTCCCGGAGTCCGCCACATAAACAGTTCCGTCGCCCGTTGCCACCAGTGAGGCGGGTGCAGAAAAACTAAACCGCGACAGACTCGACGGACCATCGGCATTGCCGGGGGTGGAGAGTGGAATCCCGGCGAATAAGGTGATGGCGTCCGGTACGGAGCGCGAGACAAGTAGCACAACATTAAAGCTGTGCTCCATGACGAGAAGGTAGTCAGCATCGAGCACGCACAATCCGGAGAGGATGGGTGCTGGACCACTCAAAAGAGGGTCCACAAGCGCCTGCACGGCACCCGCGCTGATGAGCGATGTTTCAACGGGCGCACCACCACCGGTCAAATCGACTTCGAAAAGGGTGGCGTTTGCACCACTCATGTAGAGCTTCTCTTCGCCACGCGCCCCCGCGACCTGGCTCATGGCATCTCCGGTCCAGCTCACTAGGGGAATCGACGTAAATGCCTGTCCAACCGTGAACACTTGGTCGCCACCATTGCAGCCACCTGTGCCGGCGATGCTAGGGATCAAGGCGACACCTCCGGAGATGCTACCGGTGGCACTGGAGTCCCGGCAGCTGCTCGAAAGTGCTCCCATGACAAGTGCGGCCAACACAATGCGAGTGCCGAGGGGTGCGAGAGAGGCGTCAAGAGTGGTCGATAACAAAGCTCGAGTATTCATGTGGTGGAGTTTGGCAAAACTACCCCCACCTTGCCACCTAGCAACCGAACAGAATAGGGACGTCGTCGCGCCACCCCCATTTCTGGCCAGCTAGCACCGGCCCTACTTCTCCTCTTCGACTTTGCTCGGCTCGCCTTCCAGATAACCCAAGGCCTCCAGTTCGCTGCGATTCTCACCGTCTACGCGTGCAGAAAAGCTCGTGCTCTGGCCCGCCAAAAGCTCCATTCGAAGCGCTTCGGCATCACTGAGGTGCCGATTGACGCGTCCCGAAAGGGTCTGCAGGAACGGAAGTTTGGACTTATCCCCGTCCACACCTCCCGGAGTCGATTCCTTTACCAATGCAGGAGAGCCCGCCCGCATCGGAACAACCGGGGAACCCGCAAGCCCTAGCTCGCGCACCCTCGTCCCCCCCGCTTCATTCTCCACCATCGCCCACTCGCCATGGCGAACGGCGCGCTGACTCCTCATGTATCCCCACTGCGCCTTCGCGCCATAGATCCCTTCGGTCGTCTCGCTATACGAAGTGCGCTCTACAAATGAGCCCTCACGCATGTCCGCAAAAAACGAGCGGCCCGCATCGACTTCCCAGGTAGCACCAACAAGCTCGACCAAGGTCGCGTGCACATCCACCTGGCTCACGCGCTCCTTAACCACCGTCCCTCGATAGCTCTCCCAAGGGCCCCCGAGTTCTTTGGGGAATCGAATAATCAGAGGCACGCGCAGCGTCTCGCGGTGCAGTTGGATATGGCCGAACTCACCATGCTCCCCGAACTCTTCCCCATGATCGCTGGTGACCATAATCGTCATCCCATCAAAGCGACCCGCAGCCTTAAGCGCGTCGAAGAGCCGCCCCAGTTGAGCGTCCGTATACGCGAGTTCAGCGGTATACAAATCGAACAGGTATTGAACATCCTCTGGGGTAAAGCTCGCCTTGTGCTCGTAGAGGATTTTCCCGTTGGGCTCCTTCTCGTCTCCGGAATCCCGCAGCTCACGAGCACGTCTCTCCGAGTCCAGCACCGGACCGTCATACCCCGGGTTCGAGTTGAACTTCGCCGCGAGCTCTAGCGGGGGCAGATAGGGTTCGTGCACCTGGTAGGTGTGCAAAAACATGAAGTTGGATTGCTTGTCGTCGGCTCCGTCACCGTCCAGCCACTGCAGAAGTTGGTCAACCTTGGCTTCGACACCTTCGAACTTCCCCTCGAGATGATCAAAGCCCTGCATCAGATTCCAAGCGTGCCCAAGAGGACCACCGTCGGTAAAGGCCGCAGTCCGATAGTCCCGCGCCTGGAACCTCTCGGCAATCGTCGTAAATGCGGGAGGCAACCCCGCCGTCCCCATCTCCAAACTTGTCAAGTTTGCGACGCGGTGTGTCCAAGGCGTAAGTCCTGTAAATAAGGTCGCATGACTCGTTGCCGTGTTGGGGGCTTGAGTTAGCACCTCATCAAAGCGAATGCCATCGGCCGCCAGTGCATCCAAGTTGGGGCTCGTCGGTTTCGGATACCCATAGCTCGAGAGGATGTCAGCCCGCAAAGTGTCGATAACAATCAACAGGACGTCCCCTGGAATAACAGGCTCGGGTTGCGACTCACCACACCCCGCAAACACCACGAGGCTCGCCGCGCTGACAATTTTCCAAGCATTCATTCCCTCGATTCTGTCCGACGGCCACCCAAGATGTGGCGACCAGTTGAGAAAAACAAATCCAAGTGAGAAGTTGCCCACACGCAAACGAAAGCCACGTCCAAGATTCGCTAGTCTATGGAGCATGCAGAAACAGATCCCTCGCGCCACCCTTCCGATACTTGCTCTTGCCCTAGGATGGGCACTCGCCGCTTGTTCGTCGCCCGACAACGGCAACGGCAATGAGCAGTCCTCGTTTAGCGCCACGAACGCATGGGCTCATCTGGAACGAATTGTCGCATTTGGGCCTCGACCATCAGGATCGCCTGCAAACGCCGCTCTGCGCGACTACATCTCCACTGAGCTCCAGACTTTGGGCCTTACGGTAACTCGTGAACCGTTTACGGACACAACGCCAGTTGGCGACATCCAGTTTGAAAACCTGTTTGTCGATCTCGCCCCCAACGCGCTTGGCGCCGACCCGGACGGCCTCTCAATGATCATTGGCACCCACTTCGATACGAAGATTATTGAAGCGGACGAGGGGGGGCCCTTCGTCGGAGCAAACGATGGCGGATCGGGCACAGCTATTCTACTTGAGCTAGCTCGAGTTCTGACAAGGGACAACTTTCAGCGCACGGTCCCCGTGCGCTTGCTCTTCATCGACGGGGAGGAGGCGGTCAACTTCCAATGGGAAGGCAAAGACAACACCTACGGATCCCGGTACCACGCGAACAACCTAGCGAAGACAAAGCAGGCGGCCAGGGTTGGCGCCGTGGTCATCCTCGACATGCTCGGGGACAAGAACCTCACGATCTTCCACGATACCTATTCACGCCGCGAGCTGATGGAGCTCTTCGAGGTTGCAGCGGCGGCGAAAGGCCTCGGAAATCACATGGCTCCCCGCCGCTCCCTTCCGATCAAGGATGACCATCTCTCCTTCCAAGTTGTCGGTATTCCAGCGGTGGACTTGATCGACTTCGAGTACGGACCCCAAAATCAACACTGGCACAAGACGAGCGACACGTTAGAGAATTGCAGTGCGCTTAGCTTGGGCCGGGCGGGCCGCATTTTCCTGGCGGGGATGCCCTCGCTGGAGCGCTGGATTCTGAAGCAGTAGGACCGGAGGGCCTAGCTCCTTTCGGCTAACGCCCGCCTCGGCTTTCGCCATCGGGATCTTGAACGGGAACCGTGCCCTTCTCCTCAACCGGCGGGCTCTGGACTTTTGGAGCCGCCGGGCGTTGCTCCCCGATTGCAGCTGCCACGAACTCCGCGCGCGCGTCTCCATAGAGGCGAGACCCCAGTGAGAGCCCCATCAGCCTCCCCGAGCCGCCGTCAGCTTGGATCACAAGACGCAAGCTCACGTCGTCGGGAATATTCCCAGCGGGAAAGCGGAAACGTCCATCATTCCCCTGTAGCAGCTCAAAGTGGTCGCCACCTTGGGGACGCCAGGCCAGGTAAGCCAGAGCCGGTAAAGCACCCTGTCCATCCGCTCCCGTCGCCGGGCCCCAGTCCAGGTTGACCTCAAAAGAGTCGCGTGGATATGTCCGCTTCGGATCCAAAGGAGTGATCTGCAGCTTTGGCGCTCGCAAAGTCAACTCGACTTGCCACAAGTTGCCACCCATCGCCTCGACGCTGAGCTGGTTGGTGATACCTAGCTGCGCTTCGTCTCTCAACTTGCTCAACAAGTCGGCTGCAGCAGTCGCGGGAGTTTTGGTCGAGGCTGAAACCTCGAGCCGCTCGCCTTGATGTTCGCGCTCCCAATCGGAGAGAGCTCCCAAGGTTGAATCGCCAGTGAGAACAGGCGTCGCTACGCCTGGTTGCGCCTCTGGGTCCGGGTGCCCAAGGCGCCACACCAGGCTACCCTCTAGCCGATACCAAGACTCGTCCTTGGACTCGACTTGCAGCTCCTTGGTTAGGTAGATCCCCAAACCCGTGGCGACGAACTGCTCTAGCGATCCGGAGCTTGCGGAAGGCTTCGGTACCGGCTCTGGTTCCCGGGCCCCAGCAACCGTCAGACCTTCGATCCGAGGAAAATGGAAGCCCGTAATCCCTGTAATCTTGGGGTGCGCCAGGAAGTAGCTCGCGAGATAGCGTTCACTTGGATTTTGCAGGACCCCCAAGGCGGAGCTTTGGACCGCATCCTGCTCTAGAGTGGGATAGGTGTCGCGCGGCTCCCCTTCGGCCTCTGCTCCCGGCCCAGCATCAACCAAGAGGTGAATCGTGCCACTGCCCTTGGCAAGGCCGGCCTGAAGAGAGTCCCCTACCCTCTGTATCCAGGCAGCTTGCCCCACACTCGGCCGACCATCAGCGAGATAGACGAGCAGCTCAGGCGATCCTGAGCCGATGACGCGCATCACAGGCAAGCTGGGCCTGCTCCCCCACTCCTCTTGGCCAAATCCGCCAAGTGGTGAGACTCCAACAGCCAGCGTAACCTCTTGGTTCGCAAGGCTTGGCTCAACTTGCGGCTCTTGATTTGCGACCGCGGAAGAGCCTAAAAGAGCGGCAAGGGCCAATGCACTTCCAAAAGAGAGGGGTGATCTCACGGACGCACCTCTTTTTCACTTTCGATCTCTTCGTCGGCGGCACTGACCAGTTGAACTTTAAGAAGTGCGTCGACAGGTGCAAAGACGAGCCACTCGATCGTCAGCATCGAGTTCTCTTCGGACGGAATCCAAAGGGTCTCCTCAGCACCCGCAATCAGACGAGCGCCGCCGGGAAGGGACAACCGGATCTGCTTGCCCCCGCGGTCGAAAAAGTCGCCGGGCAACACTCCGGTGCTCTGCACAACTGCCTTTAGAGTGCACAGCTCACCATCACGGCTTGCTGTCGTAATCTCAAGAGAGATCGCTGGTAATGCTTCCAGGACACCGCGCACCAGGGAGACACTACCGGCTACCCCGTCACTGAGTTGATCTTCGGGGGGGTTCTGCACGCTTAGGGCTTCCCAACCGCCAACGAGTACGTTGCCGACACCTTCGAGCGCGACTGGATGCCAATCCACAAATCCAATCCCGCCCCGGCGCTCGTCCAACCAAATTTGCCACGGCATGATGAGCGAACCATCAGGACAAGCCAACTGACCGTACTCTTCTCCATGCTCAGCTGGCATCACTCGAACCACCTGCCCTTCATCGCGAATCGAAAACATGGCGGTTTGTGAGGCCGTGCCGCGCTCGGTCCCAAGCTCGGGGCCCCACGCGGAGACACGCATGGAGGGCACGCCAAGCTGGCGCCATGCCCACGTAGCCGGGGAGCCAGGATCCGAAATCGGCAGGCGACTCTCCGCCGCACCGTCGGGACCGATCACCTTGGTGAACAGCTCATGAACTAGATCGACAAGTAGGGAAGAGCCTTCCACTCGCCTGTTTTTGGCGTCGGCTCCCACCTGTGCGAACTCCGATGCACCTTGAACAGAGCCCGTACTACCTTCGAAATAGAGCGCAGCGAATACGCCCGGAGCTTCAAGCAACTTGGCGATGGCTAGGGAAGATGGCTCCGAGAGTGGCAGCGACCCGGGAGACAGGCTAGAGCGAGGACCACACCACTCGGAGGGGAAGTTGCGATCGAGGCGCACACCGCCCGGCCCATCCTCATTGAATTCTCCGTCACCGTCGTCGTCTCGACCCTCTCGATACAGGCTAAAACGCGGCCCCTCTCCAAGGCCAGCCTTCACCAAGAATCGATCATCGGCAGCGCGCTGCCAGATCCCGTCCAAGTCCTCAACCAACATACTGGTGACTAGCCCGTCTCCGTCAATGTCATCGGCGCCATCCTCGTCAAACAGGTCGTCTAGGTCGTCGTCGACTTCGAGCGCATTTCGCCCGCGCGTGCACGGTCTCTCCCCGCGTGTGAATGCCAACTGCGCGGCCAAGCCATCGGGGTTTGCCCAAGGGATGCACAAGACGGAGACATCGCGCGGAAGCAGCGTGGGCTCTCGCAATAGATCGGCGGCGATCGCGAGGACGGCCTCACTTCCCGCGAGGGAGATACCGTCCAAGCCGCCGATACAGAGCAGGGTCCGCCGATCCATCAAAGGCATACCACCAGGAGCACCAACGCGAAGTGCAAACAGCGCAAGGTCTCCACGGCTCTTCCCAAGGTCAACGTACTCGGCGGACGCGGGCCAGGCGCGCGCCCACTCGGAAAACAGCTCGCTCGTCTCCGCCAAATCGCGGTAAGCGGGCTTGGGTGGGATGAGAACCGAAACGGTCGGCACCTCATCCACGAGCTCCCCGCTAACGTCCTGTATGGGCGAGGCCAATGGCAGTGCCACCAAACAGGCCAGAAGCTGCGGATTGAGAAGTAGGTGAGCCATAGGAGTTATCGCAAAACCAAAGTGATCCCGAGGTTGCTCTGCACAACTGCGGAGCGACCAATTGGGGCAGCGATTCTAACGCGCACTTCGAATTCTATGTTGATTGACCCCGACAAGTCTCAGCAGAGGCCATTGTCGGGGTCAGAGTACCAGAGAGCACTAGGCCTTTGGCATCGCAACAGCACCCTCAGGGGTCGTCTCGCCACCATAATGGCCGGTTCCCGCCGCAAGTACAGCTTCGGTTTCACCCTCGTCAATCTCCGAGGGGCCACGCTCATCGAGTGCAGAGAGTGCCGGACTAAGTTCGACAATGGGCTCACCTGTGTCCTCATCGACGAGCTCACTGTTCGTCTCCTCGACCACAACTTTCCCACCTGCGACATCGGGAACAAATTCGTCGACGTCAGCGAGCTCCACCACCACATGCCTAGAGATTCCACGCGGCTGCATCGTGATGCCGTACAGGGCGTCGCACTGGGCCATCGAGCCTTTGTTGTGGGTCACGACGATGAACTGACTCATGCCGCGGAACAGGCCGATCATCTTGAGGAAGCGCTCGATGTTTGCATCATCGAGTGCGGCATCAACTTCGTCCAGCATGCAGAAGGGCGAGGGGCGCGCTTGGAACACTGCGAACAGGAGTGCCAATGCAATCATCGTCCGCTGTCCACCGGAGAGAAGTCCGATCGGCAAGTTTTCGCGTCCCGGAGGGCGCGCGAAGATCTCGATACCGGCTTCGAGGGGAGAGGCATCGGCCTCAAGGATAATGTCGGCCTTGCCGCCACCGAAAAGCTTGCGGAAGATGGATTGGAAGTTAGAGCGAATCTCGTGGAAGGCCTCTAAGAAGAGTCGCTCGGATTCGATGTTAATCTTCTCGATCGTCTCTTCGAGGGCCTTGCGAGACGCGTTGAGATCGCGCCGCTGCGCGATCAAGAAGTCAAGGCGTTCGGTGACCTCCTGTAGTTCGGTGACCGCCTCTAGGTTTACAGGACCCAGGCGATCCAAGTTGCGTTTCAGCTCGCCGACTTTGGATGCTAGCGCGTGTAGAGCGCCATCTACGGCGAGCTCTTCGTCGGCTTCGAATCCTAAGGTTAGCGCTTCGAAGTCGAGGTTGAATTCCTCCTCCGAACGACGCAAGAGCTCTTCACGGGAGAGCTCAACGCGCTGACGGTCGAGCTGGCGCTTGCCACTCTCGTTCATCAGGCCTTCAAGTTCGCGAGTCACCGCATCCACGCGGCGACGGAGCTCCTCCATAACCTCACGGCCCTCGCGATCGCGATCGCGCAGCCCGCGTAGCTTCTCGTCGAATTCCCCGCGCTTGACGAGCAAGATCACGCGCTCATCACCAAGGCGGTCAAACTCCGATTCACCATCTTTTGCACTGACCTCATGCACAGCTTGCAAGCTGCACGTGCGCTCGAGCTCGGCCTTGTTTTCCGTCAGCGCCGAGACGAGGTGGTCCGAGCGGCGCTTCTCGCCAGCGAGTTCGCCCGACAGTCGAGTCCACTCGACACGCGCTTGGCTCTCTTGCCGGGCACCCTCATCGCGTGCGCCTTCGAGCTCGCGACGCCTAACGTCAAGCGATTCGAGCGCTCCGTTTTCTAAGTCAAAGCGCGTGTTCACACTGCGTAGGGATTCGATGACATCCGCCAGGTCCTTGGCGATGCGATCCTGCTCTTCGACCAGACGGCCCGACTCCGTTTGGTAGACATCAGCGCCCTCCTCGAGGTCGCGCACGCGCCGTCGGCCACCGGCGACACTACTCTCAAGCTTTGCCGCGCGAGCTCGCGCATCATGGGCCCCATCGCGTGAGGCCGCCAGGTCGGTTTGGATCTTCTCCGAACGCACGAGGCAGGCCTCGGCAAACTCCGAGGCGCCGTTCACCGCGGCGGTGAGAGAGGCCAGCTCGACTTCGAGTTCAGCCGCCATGGCGCGGCGTCCAACGGCGCCACTGTGAGCGTCGCGGGATCCACCGACAAGCCCTGCGGCTGTAGCCACATCGCCCAATGGAGTCACGCAGCGCAATCCAGGGATTTGCGACGCCAGCTTCACTGCGAGCGCCGTGGTTTGGACAAGATAGGTATCGCCGATCAGGTGATCTGCCAAGTAGCCGTAGCCGCCACTCGCCTCAATCAAATCGCGCAGGGGGCCGACGACTCCCTCCACCGGACCAAGCGCCGCGAAGGCCGCTTGTAGCTGCTCCTTGCGTGAGTCATGGGCAAACCCGGGGACGGTGGCGAGGCGGGCCAGACCATGCTCTTTTTCGCGAAGCCAGTTCACAAGTCCCGCAGCGCGCTCGGGATCTTTCAGGACAACGGCTTCCGACCATGCGCCGAGGGCCGCCCCCAATGCGGCCGCGTGCTCCGTCGCACAGCGCAGGTGGTCTGCGACAAGTCCGACCAGGCTGCCCTCTTGAATCCCAGCTTCGGCGCCCTGCTCAAAGAGAGCTCGCGTTCCCGAATCCAAGCCTTCACGCTCGTGACTCCAGTCCAAAAGGGACTCGACACGACTTGAGAGGCGGGCCGCTTCAATCTCCAGGCGACGGCGCTCCGCGTTTGCAATGCCAAGCTCCTTTTTGGCAGCCTCAAGGGCAACGACAAACTCGTCGCGGCGGGCCGCAAGACGCTTGGCTTCGGAGCTGGCTTTTTCTTGGGCGGCCTCGTCAGCCGCAAGCTGCTGCACTGCTCCGGAGAGGTTCTCACGAGCCTCCTGCAAGCGCTGCTCGCCGCGGTTCGCACGATCCGCCAAGGGCGCCAGGGATGCCTCTAGGTGCTTCTTCGAGTTCTGGGCGCGCGTGCGGTCGTGTAGCAATCCCAACACAACGTCGTTTTGTGCACCAAAACTTTGGCGCGCATCGCGGTATTGTTCAAAGGCCTCGCGAGCGCGCTCGCCCTGGCTGGTAACTTTGCGCTCCGCATCTTTTGCTTGGGATTCCAGTTCACCCAACTTCGAGGAGATCTCTACCAACTCGCGTTCGCGATGCTCGACGCGAACCGTGAGCTCGTGGGCACGCGATGTTTCACTCGTCGCACTTTCCTTCCACGCCTGAACCCGGCTAGCCAGCTGGGTACGGCGCTCGTCGAGCGCGCGCAGGTCACCCACGACTTCAGACGCCTGGGCTCCCAAACGCTCAAGCTCCGCGGTCAGCGTGAGCTGCTCGCGCTCGCGAGCGCCGACATCACCTTCGGCGGCTTCGCGAAGGGCGCGCAGCTCGTCGCCTCGACCTTCGATCAGGCTGAGCTTGTCCGTCAGTGTCGTCAGCTCTTCCGTCAAGCGGGAGAGCTGGTGGCGCGCATAACGCGAGCCCTCGGTGGTCCATTCGGACTTGGCCTCGACAAAACGCTCAGCCTTCCCCGCTTGCACTTTAAGGGAGCGCTGGCGGCGCTCGAGCTCATGCACGACATCCTCAAGCCGAACCATGTCACGAGCAACAGATGCCAGGCGCGACTCCGCCTCTTTCTTCCGCTGACGGAAGCGACTGATTCCAGCGGCCTCTTCAAAAATGGAGCGCCGCTCTAGGGGATCGGCCGAGAGTACGGCGTCGATTTTACCCTGCTCAAGGATCGCGTAACCACGACTCCCAAGGCCGGTATCGAACAGCATGTCGCGCAGATCTTTGAGGCGCACCTTACCGCCGTCGATCATGTACTCCCCCTCGCCGGACCGGAACACGCGACGGGTCACACTGACCTCGGCCCCTCGATCTGGAATCGAGCCGCACTCGTTGTCGAGGATCAGCGACACTTCGGCGACCGACATCGAAGGTCGCGATGCAGATCCTTTGAAGATAACGTCCGTCATCTCCGCGCCACGCATCGACGTTGGGCGGCGTTCGCCAAGCACCCAGCGGACAGCGTCCACCACGTTACTTTTCCCGCAGCCGTTGGGGCCAACGATACCGGTTAGGCCGTGCTCAAATTCGAGTACGGTCCGGTCGGCGAAGGATTTGAAACCAAAGAGTTCGAGTCGTTTTAGGCGCATATTTTAGAGGACGCGTCTCGCTGGCTGCACAGGCAGTCGAGCTTGTTACCGAGCCTAGGCACGGTGTCGGGAGTAAAATTAGACATTAGGATTCCCGTTGCCGCTCTCGCCGCCTCCGGGAATTAGAGTAAATAGGCCCGCATCGATTCCGCCGACGCTCGCCATGTCGCGGCCATGCGAAAAGCGGCGCCAAGAAGAGAGGTGCGGTCGAGGATCGACTTGGGCAGTCACGCCGTAACGTTCGAGCTCAGTAGCCGACGTCGGGAACAGCGTTGGAAGGGGGAATAGAGCACCCGAGGGCAGCGTAGCGACGAGGCGCGCCTCGGCTTCACCTGGCCAATATCCCGACGGGGCGCCAAGGTCAAAACCAACCGAATAGGGCACTTCAGGTGGGTTCTCGAGGAATGGCTCACCAGCCTCTCCGAAGAGGCGGCCTTGGTCACCGTCGGCCCTACCTTGGCGCAATCGCTCGGCGTCGATCCAGGCGAAGCGGGCCGAGGCACGCTCGCCAAAGAGTGAGCTGACCACAATCTCGGGGTCGCCGGGTTTAGCGTAGCGACGGGCGGCTTCGGACAAGAATCCGAGCAGGCGCGCGCCTTGGTCGGGATCGACACTGCCATCGCCGAGAGTTCGAAGGGCTTCGACTAGACCCGAGGGCTGGAGTGCAAAACTTGTGCGCATGCGCGCGAAGCCACGGGCGTCGCCGCCTTGGCTGCGCCTTTGGAAGGCGACGATCGCTCGCGCCGCCTCTAGGGATGCGCGCACTAGTCCCGACAGCTCTTCGAACATACGACTCTCGCGCCACGGGCCCGCGCGACGCGCAACACGGGGCAGATTCAGGACGATCGCGCCACCGCAGGCAAGCACCCCGCGCTCGCGTGGAGAGCGGCGGCAACCGGGAGCGGCAAAGCGCCTCTCACTAACCCAAACGGGAATAATGCGCCCAGTCTCCAGGAGTATCTCAATGGAGCTCTCAAGCGCCGCCGAGCCACCGCTTGGCCCGATCAAGCTGCCGAGCTCTTCTGCAGAAAGGAAGAGCCGGGGAGCGTGGATACCGGGACGCTCTTCCGCCATCGCGGTCACGAGGCGGGCCAGAAACCCCTTGTTCCGCAAACCAACGCTACCCAGATCAATGCGCCTGCCCGAACCGCGGGAGATTGCACGAATGGCGTGTAGCCACGCGCTGATCCCCATGGACGAGCCGGCGCGGGTGGCGCGTAAAAGCGGCTGTAAGACCGATGCCGGATCTTCGAGCACAACACCGATCGACGCACCGCGTGCGCAATCCGCGAGCTCGTCGAGCAGGTCAAATGCGGCGGAGGGTGTCGCCTCGCCAGAGAGGAGCAGCTCCCCCGGAACGGCGATCCACGTTGGCAACTGCGCTGCCCCCATGTCCTCAATCGAGAGGTCGCCGGAGAGGTGAAGTTCCGCAAGCCCCTCGCCGAGCACATCCTCCAAAACATACCGTCGCATAATCTCCGAGGTGATCGCGCGCGTCGTGGAGACCTCAAGCGCTCGGGGTCCCGAGAGGTAGGGAACGCCCGCCTGAAAAGCCGCCCCGGCAAAGCTCTCGTGCTCCCATGGAGTGAGCGCCTCCCCGCGCAAAATGCGCGAGAAGTCGTGCCGCGGCAGCCCTAGAGGTGCCTGCCGCTGGAGCGCACGCGTCAGCCCCATGTCGACCAATTCGTTGTCTACCATTTCGCGAAGGAGGCCCGTTGAGATACGCCGTTGCCCCGAAAGGAACACACGCTCCTCTACGCGACTGGCCACATCTTCCGCCGTAGCCCGAGGTAAATTCGCCTCGCCCATCAGCGCGGAGACGATACGCCCCTTGCTCCAGTTGGAGCTCCCCTCGGACTCCTGCACACGCACAGCCGGATCACCCGTCGTGCGCCGTCCCCCTGCGGGGTGACGCACTTCAACTGCGTCGCGAAGTCGCGCGCGGCGATCGCGATAGAGGATGTAGCCTTTCGCCGTATTGCCGCGCCCAAGCTCGACAAGCGCGTTCTCGACTAGGTCTTGGATCTCTTCGATGTGGGGAATCGAAGTCGAGCCCGTAGCTTCACTGCCATGGCGACGCGCAAGCGCCAGCTCGACAACACCCGCGACCTCTTGGGCAAATCCCTCGTCGGCTTCACCAGCAGCCGCCATCGCCCGACTTATCGCCGCACTAATTTTAGCTAGGTCAAACGGCACTAGGCGACCATCGCGCTTGCGAATTGCTTCGATTGCACGAGGCGATGCACCGCTCGAAGAGCCCGCAGAGGCACTCGACTTTACAGCACTCGGTCGGCGTGAGGAATCAACGCCACCCCGATCGGACCGCGGTCCGCCTGGTGAACTCGACGTCATGCGTTCCTGTCCACAGCCGCAATCGCAGACTTAGCTGACCCGCTCTCGTGAACGAGCTTCTCGAGCTCTCGCCGGAACTCCTCGGTATCTTTGAACTCGCGATAGACACTCGCGAAGCGAACATAGGCCACCTGATGGAGCCCACGCAGCTCATCCATCACTAGGTTTCCGATCACCGCGCTGGGAACCTCGCGATCGAATTCCTCTTGGCATCCGACTTCGATTCGCGATGCTGCAAGCTCAAGGTCCTCGAGCGACACGTCAAGCTTTTCGCAGGCAATCACCATACCTGTCAGAATGCGATCACGATCGAATCGAACGCGCTCGCCGCTTTTCTTGACTACGCGAAGAGGCGTGGACTCCACGCGCTCATAGGTCGTATAACGCAATCCACAGGCCAAGCACTCTCGCCGACGCCGAATGGCTCGGCTATCGGCCGAGGTCCGGGAATCCACCACACGGTCGTGGTCTTCTTTGCAGCGTTGGCATCTCATACGGTAAGGAGAACACACTATATGTAGTGTGTCAACAGCCTCAATCCCCCTAGCAGAGGTGTTCTCACGGCTGGGAGCGCTAAGTTGTGTCCAGCCCCCACTTGTGCCCGAATCGGATTCCTTTACGAGGTTATTTCCCCAGGCAAAAGCCTGCAAAAATACGGTCCAGAAGGTCCTCTGGGGTCGTTTCGCCCGTCACGGAGTCCAACTCATCCGTGGCCTCGCGCAGGGTCTCTGCGATGAGATCAAGGGGAATCTGGGCTACGAGGGCGCCCCGGGCCTCATCCAAGGCCCGCAATGCACCTTGAATCGCCGTCTTGTGCCGCGCCGAGAGCTCCCGACCTAGGGCGGCAGCGGCAACAACAGTCGCTCCGGGATCCCGACCAGCCCGCCGAAGTCCCAACTTCTCCCCCACGGCGTCTTCCAGGCTGGAGATACCCGCGCCGGTCTTGGAGGACAAGGTCACACAATCTCCGGGCGGAAGGCCCGTCATGGAGATCCCCCCAGCAGAGTCGGCTCCTTCTTGCAAGGATGTTTGATCACTCTTGGTGAATGCGCAGATCACGGGGTTTCCCGTTTCAAGCAGCTGCTGTGCATCTGATTGGAGCTGGACCTCAACTACACTTTCCGGCGCGACTGCCCACAGGATGAGGTCGGCCCCACTTCGCTCGCCACGTGCCAGCTCCTGCGCCTTTGCACTCGCGTCCGCGCTTTCCGAAACGACCTCAATCCCCGGCGCATCCATCAGCTCAACATCAACCCCGAAGATGCGCCAAATGCCCGACACGCCGTCGCGTGTACTTCCCGCGAGATCACTCACCAGTGCTCTTCCAAGCTCGCTCGCCTTCGCCTCTGCGCGAGTTTCCATGGTCAGCCGATTGAACAGGCTACTCTTCCCAGCGTTCGGACGCCCCGCTAGGACAACCCTTGGTCGCCCCTTGGATGGCTCGCGGCGCTCTTCCCACAGGAGCGCCTCGCCCAACGCCACCTCAAGATCTGCGGCAAGTGCCTGCAGCTGGGTTGTGTCCACGTGGCCAGTCTCTGCCGTATCAAAGTCGAGACTCGCCTCGGCAAGCGCTCGCAAGTTTTCCACTCCCTCGCGCAATGCCGAGATGCGACGACCTAGACCCCCAACCAGTAACTTGGACGCCGAGCGCTGGGCCGCTAGATCCGACGCCTCGATCAAGCCAAGAACACCTTCGGCGCGAGTCAAATCAAGGCGACCATTCAAAAACGCGCGACGCGTGAACTCACCGGGTTCCGCCAACCTCGCGCCTAAGAGAAAAAGCTGTGCGAGGGCCGCATCAACTAGCGGAGGCGAGCCAGGCAGGTGCAGCTCAATCACATCCTCCCGTGTGTAAGAGGCCGGTCCCGGCATCCAAAAGAGGTAGCCCGGTAGAAGGCCAACACCATCGTCAAAATGCCCGGCGAGCACGGCGCGACGATCCGGAATAGAGCTTGCGTCCGTACCACAATCCGGGGATTCCGGTACGGACGTCCAAACTTGTTCGACGATCGCCTTCGCACTACGGCCCGATAGGCGCACAACGGCGCGCGCACCCGGTCCAGGCGGACTCGAGACGGCGACAATCGTATCCATCAGAGGCCTAGGCGAGCGCTAGCGCTTGCCCTTCTTTTTGGCCTGCCGCGCCTTTTGTGTCTCTGCCAACTTGAGCTGCTCCTTCTGCTTCTCCGCCAGCTTTTCCATGGCGCCAGCAAATGGGGCGCAGCCTTTTTTCGGCTTGTCAGGCATGGTGTCGTCCACGGGCCAGAGCTTCTTGATGACCTTCTGTTCGAAAATACCAAGCGTCGATTGCGTGATCATGTACAGCGAAAGGCCCGCCGCATAGTTGTACAGAAAGAAGCCCATCATCACAGGCATGAACATCATGATGCGCTGCATCTTCGCTGCCTGCTCGTCGGCTGGCTTCGGCATCGTCGCCTGCTGCAAAACCCACATCACGACCATGATAATCGGGAGCAAGTTGAAGCTCGACATCGTCGGCAAGAACGCGACGTCGATTGTTTTTTCAAACGCAAACAACGCATCCGGACGGGAGAGGTCCTGGATGTAGCCAATGAATGGTGCCTGGCGCAAATCGATGCTAGTCCGCAAGGCGGAGAACAATCCGAAGAAGACCGGCATCTGCACAAAGATAGGCAGGCACCCACCAAGCGGCGGGAAAATGCCCTCTTCTTGCATCAGCTTCTGCTGCTCGCGTGTCTGCGATTGACGGTCGTTCGCATACTTAGCCTTGATCGCGTCGATCTTTGGCTGCACGCGCTTCATCTTCTTCTGATAGCGCGCCATCGACGTCTGCGAGCGGCGGTTCAACGGGAAGAGAAGGCCCCGAATACAAAAGGTCAGGATGATAATGGCCCAACCGAAGTTGCCGGTTGCCCGCTCAATGACCCGAAGAATCCCCAGCAGCAGCTTCCCGATGCCCGAGAAGAAGTTCAGGTCCTTTTCAATCACAGCGGAATAGGTCGCGTGGTCGGCTTTAAAGATGTTGGGATCTTTCGGACCAGCGTAGACGCGGTAGCTCCAGGTTCGCGTCTCCCCTTTGGCGGGAACGGCGAGCTCGAGTACAACATCGGCTACCACCCAGTTCGTCTCGATCTTCCCGGTCTCAGAGAAGCGCCGAAAATTGCTGCCGGCAAGCGAGGCGGTGCTCGCCTCGTCAGCTCCCCGCATCAAGAACGCGAAGTACTTATTGTGCGCACCTGCGTAGTCAAGCGGCGCAGCCACCTCAAGAGGTCCTGCCAAAGTCGCGCCCGAGATCCGCATTTGAGCGTCGTCAATGGAGGGATCCAAGTCGCCTGCTGGGCCAACCGCGACAGCGCGCGGTTCAATATAGAACTTGTCAGCAAGTGCCGGAGGAACACATGCCGCAGGCGTGAAGTCGAACAGACGCGGACCTGCTTTGACCCCGTCTTTGTTTTCGATGCTAAGAGTAAGGAGGAACTCCCACCCCGAGAGGCTGTCGTGGGCGACCTCAAAACGCTTCACAAAACGAACGCCTGTACCCGGCGACAAGCTGAACTCGACTCCAGTTGGTGCCTCCTCGGGACCCAGAACTTCCATCTTCCAAAGCGCTTCGGACAAGGGCTCGTTCGCTAGCGCCTGGCTTGAGATTGAGGTGTCGAGAAGCAGCGAGCCCGTCATGCCACCGAATCCAGGTGCAGCCGTCTCTACTGCACTCAAGAGAACCGGCCAGTGCTCCGGGTTGGACAGCTCTTCGTCACTTAGACCGAGCTTGTCGCTGTAGTGCCCCGTGCGTAGCTCGACTAGGCGGCCCCCTCGGTTGTCGAACGTCGCGCGCCAAAGCCCGCCATCTAGAGCCGAATCCCCAGTGCCATCAGAACCTTTTGCCGCACTGCGAAAAATCAGGGTTTCGCTCCGAGGCGCACTAGCGACTTCGCGTCCAGGTAGGTTCTCGGCAATCGCGGGCGTCCCCTCGAACGCGCCCTTGGGCAAGTTCGATTGAGAGCCTGGAAGCTCGGAGGATTCGAGACCAGGAAGGTCAACTCTCGGCTGCTCTTCACGCACGGGAGGCGGGAAAATCTGTAGCCAAAGAAACCAAACGGCGAGCGACAAAAGCATCGCCAGGAAGAGGCGCTTATCCATTTTAGGAGGGAGCGGTTTTTGAGCTAGCGACCTTTTGCAAGGCGCTCAGCAAGGTAGTCGGGGAGTTCAGAGACGCCGAAGATTTTGTCAGCGGCAGCCTCGACATCGTATTGCAAGCGAACAAAGGAGATATTTTCCCCATCGAACAGCACGTAAGAGAGTCGCGGATCGCCGTCGCGCGGTTGCCCGACGGATCCAACGTTGACAATGGCACGCGGAAGTTTTGCGTCCGCGGCTACACTGCCAGTTCCGGGTACTCCGAGTGAGTAAGGTCCTTCAACCCCATCCTCGTGCGTTGCCGGATTAACCTTGGGGATGAAGATGCGGCCGTCCTCGTAATAGACCGCTGGAATGTGGCTATGGCCAACAAAGCACACGCCTCGCTCCATCGGGGCAAACAGCATCGCGAGCTTGATCGGATCTTGCGAGTCACGCGGAATCACGTATTCACGGACCGGATCACGAGGTGAGCCATGGACGAATTGTGCGACATCATCCGCCGCAGAGGACTTGAGTTCACCCAGGAAATCCCAATAGGCGAAGCCGCGTTCACGTCCGCCGCGTCCTAGCTCTTCGTGCGTCCATTCGATCGCTGCGCGCGCCTTGGGGTTGAAGTCCTCGGGCGAATTAATGAGCGCGTGCTCGTGGTTGCCCATCAAACACAGTCCCGGCTCGAGTTTTCCCTCGAACACAACGCCCAAATCCTCAGGAACCTCAGGCTCGCTGGTTGCGAGCTGCATGATCCAATCCAAACACTTGCGAGGCTCTGCGCCATACCCCACAACATCCCCGAGACACACAAAGCGCCGCACGCCGCGCTGGAATGCATCTCGCAGTGCCACCTCAAGGGCGGGCACGTTGCTATGCAAGTCGGAGATGATAGCTGTTAATGGATATGTCAAAACGGAAGCTCTGCTTGGCATGTGAGCGCGCTGCAGGAGGCCGGCCCTCTGAAAGGTGCCTAGGTCTGCCTAGTCGCTGGAACAATGGCGCAGGATTATCTTCGCAGCGAGCCTCCGAGGCAAGTGCTGACAGGCACCGATCGTCATGACATGATGAGATGACGCCACTTCTAACCTTTGCCTCACCCCACCTTTTCTATGTTCCTAGTTGCCCTCCTCTTTGCCACTTCAAGCTCCCCGATCGCCGCTCCTGCGCCCTGTGGCCTGTTCGAGCTCCTAAATCGCGAAAGTGCCCCTCTCTCTGCTCAGCCGCAAACGGGGCCCCAAAACCAGCCGCAAGATGGATCGGAAAAAGAAACCAGAAATCAAGGGCCAGAGGACACGAGGAATCTCAAAGGCGATTCCGAAGTTTCCGACTTGCCTCCGGGAGTGGTAGCGCGCATTGGAGACAAGGTGATCACCCTGGAAGAATATAAGGAGGAGCTGTTCCGCCTAAATGCCTACGGCCCCCTCGGTGACATGATCCACCGGCGCCTCCTAGATGCTGAGGCAAGGCGCTTACAGCTGAAGGTTACCGAGGACCAGCTCGAAGCAGCCTGGACGCAAGAGTGGGCCATGATGCTCGCGCGCAGCCACGGGAACACCGACGAGGTTATGAGCAATCTCGATTCGTTGGGCTACACCAAGGAGCGCTATCAAGCGCAGTACTTCATCGGTCAGCTCGCGACCATGCAGGAGAACTTGATCATCAAGAAACTTCGCATCCCCACCGAAGAGCAGCTGCGCACACAGTTCGACTTTGCGTATGGATTGGACGGTGAGAAGGTTGTCCTCCGCCACCTCATGCTGAACCGCTCGCGAACAAAATCAGCGCTACAAGCCAAGGGCACGCCACCCGAACTCTTGACGAACATGCACCTCGATCGAGCAATGGATGCCAAGGCTAAAGAGCTCATGATACGAGTTGCCGAAGGCGAGGAATTTGACACGTTATGCCGCGCCGAGAGCCACGATCTCTCGGTGAACCAAAATGCCGGGGTCATCCCAGGCTACAACTTCAAGCACTACGGTGAAGCAATCGCAAGCGCAGTCCACGCCGCTTCGATCGGAGAGGTGGTTGGACCCGTCACCGGTGCCTCTGGTCTCCACTTGCTAAAAGTCGAGTCCCGCGTCATGACTAAATTCGAAGATGTGAGAGAGCTCCTCTTCGTAGAACTGAAAGCCAAGGAGGCCTCTTACGCCGAGCGCGCAGCCCTCACTGGCCGACTATTCCGAGAGACCAAAGTCGAGCGCCGGTAGAAACGACTGCCTGTGATCGAAGACTCTTGTACCGACTGGTTCGTTTACGTGCTGCAGTCCGAAACCCTTCCGCGTACTTACGTCGGTGTAGCTACGGATCCAGCTCGCAGGTTGCGCCAGCACAATGGCGAGCTTGTTGGTGGTGCGCGGTCAACACGCGCGGGTAGGCCGTGGAGAATCGCGAAGCACTTTGGTCCTTTTCTCGATCAAGGTGAGGCCCAGGAAATCGAGGCAGCGGTCAAACGATTGCGAGGCCAAAAACGTCTGGAGTGGAGAGCGGCCGAAGAGCGCTAATCGTGGAGCGAGTTCTTGTCATCACCCCCCTCCAAATCGAGTTTGAAGGTCTTTGCGCGTACTTGGGAGAGATGGGTCATCAGCGCGAAGTCGTCGCGGGCCGCACCCCAACATGGCTGTTCCCGAGCCTCGATCTCGAGGTCGCGGTTGGCGGGCACGGCAAAGCGAAGTTCGCCACGATTGCTCAGTACTTGTTGTTGCGAGGCCAGATGCCGCGCGCCGTACTTGCTGCGGGCGCCGCAGGCTCGCTCGACAGCAGCGTCACTCTGGGCGATGTCGTTCTTGGCGCGCACACGATCGAGCACGACTACAGAATTCGCTTTGGTGGGCCGCGCTTGGCGCCCCGGTATCCTTGCAACGGGGAGCTGCTTGAATCCATCTGGTCCGCACGCCCAGAACAGGGCCGCTTTCAGACCCACTCGGGGGCTATTGCGAGCGGTGACGAAGACATCGTCAGCGCGGCTCGAAAGAGAGCACTCCATATGGAGACCGGCGCGCTATGCGTGGCATGGGAAGGAGCGGGTGGTGCAAAGGCGGCCCGTTTTCAGCGGGTTCCTTTTCTTGAGCTCCGTGCGATTACGGATGAGTCCGACAGTGCGAGCCTCAGCGGATTCGAGAGCCGGATCCAAACGGGAATGGAGAACCTCGGAACCCTGTTGCTGTCTTGGCTTGGCTAGCGGCCAAGCTCCTTTGGTCGACTAGCTCGAACTGCCAAGAAGAAGAGAGCGCAGCTCGGCAGATAACCCGCCAAAATCTGCGCTTCTATCCCAAAGCGGCCAAGTATCGAAGGCGCGAGTACGGCCGGTGCAGCCATACCTCCGAGTAGAATAAGAACGGCTAAGGGGGAGAGTCCGCGCTCTTCCAATCGGTGGGCCAGGTGCCATCTATCCCCAGACCAGATGTGGCGACCTGCACGAATCCGCAAGATGGAGACACGGGCGAGATCAAGCGCTGGCACAAAAAAGAAACCCCAGGCAGGTGGATAGAGGAGCACCAACATTCCGAGTAGGTGGCTTCCGGAGTCCCCCAAGTAGGCGCGCGGCTCTTTCCGATTAGAAGCCCTACGGAGCCCCCATTCACCGATATTGAGAGGAAGGAATGCTGCCACTCCAAGCGCGACCACCGGAGCTGTCAGCGCCAGGGCTAGTGCCGCAAGTGAGGTCAAAGCACCATCTGCGTTGTCATAGGTGTTCGCCAGATTCATGGCCGTGATCGCCATCATAATCGCGACGGGTATACCGAGGGCGCCATGCAGAGCGAAGGCCACATAAGCCATGGGCAAGCTCGCCAACAATTGGCCTACAACCTTCTGCCAAGCGGACAGCCCTCCGACAAAAAGATCGTCGATCAGTCCAACGCCAAACGCGAGTAGCAGGCCAACCCCAAGCCAAGCTGAGTGCGGAGCAGCCACACTGGAAAGTGAAAATGGGGGCGCTCCAAACAAGGCTACCAAGGTCAAACCAGACAACAAGATCGCGCTGCCGCCGACGATGGGGATGGGTTGTTTTTGGCGCTTGCGCTCAGGTGCGGCGGCCGGTGCATCAACAAGCTGGAGTCCAGCTGCATACCTCAGGAGAAGTGCCCCAAAACCGACAACGGCTAGGGTTGCGACAAGTGCATAGGTATACATCAAACTCGGTAGAGTCCGTTCGTTTGAATGAAGACTGCAACGCTCTCTGGTTGGCCTATCCAAGCGCTACCAAGAGCAGCTGAGCCTATTTGTTGGCGCAACTCCGTAGCTGCTAGATCCACCGGATCGGGAGTCAAAAAAGACTCCGCCAATTTATGGAGAAGCCCATCGGAGATTACCCCCCGCAGATTTTCGAGTTCGGGTGTGCCATTACCGCTACGGAGGACGACACAGGGATGGCACAAACGGAACACGCGCTCGACGTCTTTCCATCGGGGAAGACCATCAAACTGGTCGCTCCCCATCAAAAAAAACATGCTGCCTTCCACCCCCCCACAAGAGCGTAAATCAGAGAGCTCTTCCAGGGTCCTAACGGTGTAAGACGGCCCCTCTGCCTGGAGCTCAAAATCCCAAATAGAAGCCATTTTCGCGAGCCTTTCGTCCGATTCGATCGCCAACCGCAGCATCTCTAGGCGCTCTGCACCGGTCGCTTGTGCGCCGGACTCCTTATGCGGAGACTGCCGTGCGGGAATGAAGACAATGTGATCTAAATCCAGCGCGCGAAGCGCCGTGAGCGCCACGTGGAGATGGCCGTTGTGAACGGGATCAAAGGTGCCGCCAAACACGCCCAGGCGAGCTGCGGAAAGAGCGCGTGGGTCAAGGCTCATAGAGCGCTTCGAATCGCCTCGACAAGTTGGTCGCGAGGGACTTCGATTTGACTCTTCGCCCCAAGGTCTTTGAGCTGGACAACACCACGCTCGACCTCGTCATCTCCAAGAATAACGGCGTACTTGTGTGTACCTTTTCCCGCGGCTTGCATCTGGGCCTTGAAGCTGCGGCCGTCCACGTCGTATATGGCGGAGATGCCCCCCCTGCGGAGATCGCCTGCAACTTTGAGAACCTCGGATTTTTGCTCGGCCGAAAATCCGATCACGTAGACCTCCGGGGCCTCACGCTCCAATCCCTCAAGTAGGCCGAGCTGCTCCAGCAGAATCAGCGTACCGCTGAACCCGATCGCAAAACCAACGGCCGGCACATCGGGGCCGCCGAGATCCCTTACCAAGTGGTCGTAGCGACCGCCTCCACAGAGGGCGCTCCGCGCGCCAATCGCGGGAGCGTGGATCTCAAATACTGTGCGCGTGTAGTAGTCGAGACCCCGAACGATCCCGGTATCCACACAGGGTTCCCGACCGAGGTCGCGTAACGAGGACTGCACCGCTTCAAAGTGCGCGCGGTTCTCCTCTCCTAAATAGTCGATCAGGACGGGAGCTCCCATACTGAGCTCTCCACAGGCTGGATTTTTGCAGTCGAGAACCCGTAAGACGTTTCTCTCGAAGCGGCTTTGGCAGAGCTCGCAGAACTCCCCGAGCTTCGGACGAAGAAAATCCGTCACCGCGGCGCGGTACCGGTCGCGGTCTTCGCCGTCCCCCATCGAATTCATGCGCACCTCTAGCCCTGTCAGCCCGAGCTCCTCAAAAAAGCGCGCCGCGAGATCCATCACCTCGGCATCCAGGCGCGGATCCGACGAGCCAATGCACTCAACCCCAAACTGCGTGAACATGCGCTCACGCCCTTTCTGGGGGCGCTCGTAGCGAAACATCGGCCCACAGTAATACATCCGTTGCAGGGGGTCCCGCTTGGCGTAACCCGCCTGGACATAGGCTCGCACCACCCCGGCAGTCCCCTCAGGGCGTAAGGAGAGGGAAGTTTTGCCCTTTTGCAGAGTAAACATCTCCTTCTCCACGATGTCGGTAACTTCTCCGACGGCGCGGGTAAAGAGAGTCGTCTCTTCCATAAGGGGGGGACGCACCTCTGAAAATCCGAAGAGGCGGGCCAGATGGCGCGCCGTGCCCTCGAGACGTTGCCATGCAGGCATATTCTCGGGCAGTACGTCGCGCATGCCCCTGGGGGCCTGGTAACTCTTCTTCATCATCTTTATCAACACTCTTCTTTTAGAGTCTAAATGGACTCTGGAAACGACGGTTTGAGCCGCCAACTTGAAAAACACCCTTTTTGAGGGATTCGAGTAGCTCAGATCGCTTGACCCGAGCCCCTCTAGGGCACTAGACTAGTCACCCTGTACTAGTCATCGAGCTAGGAACCTGTCCGAAACCTTTCGGAACGTGTCCTTCTCGAAGGGCCAAGACTCTAACTGCAAGTCCCCCCGCCTTCACCACCTGACGATGAAAACCCCACTGCTCCTCGCCGCCCTTGCCACTTTGGGCGCCTGCGCCAGCACCGAACCTGCCTACACCAGCCATTGGAACGCGGGCTTTGCCGGTACCAGCGCTGTGAAGGCATTCTCCAGCTACGACTCCTCGTCGGATTCCTCTCATTGGGATCACGAGAACTCCAACGCCGCGGATATCGCCTTGACGGTCCGTCGCCACATGTTCAACGACAACCCCGACAACCCGCTGCAAATGCGCCGCGGATGGGGTGACACGGATAGCCCATACAACATGACCGCTGGTATCGCTGACGCTGGTTACTTGATCCGCGATGGCGTGGTCGGTACCATGTACGTCGGCGCAGAGGGCTTGCTCATGATGACTGACATGATCCTTGGCGTGCCCATCACACTTGTCGGCGCCGACTACAATGGCATCTCGAGCTACTGGGACGAAAGCGACGACATCCCGACGGCTCCCGAAGACTTCACCACGAAGAACTTCTAAGTTGGCGAGGGCTCCCCGCGAGTCTCTCACCCCAATATCCAATCGAGGACCTCTGGCGTGAGCGCCAAGAGGTCCTCTTTCGTTTTTGGAGCTGGGAACCAGCGAATGCCTTCGAAGCCGCGCAGCCAAGTGCGCTGACGCCTAGAAAACTGTCGTGTCCGGAGCGCGATCTCCGCGATCGCCTCTTCGCGAGTCCACTCTCCATCGACAAACCGAAGCACGTCGCGGTAGCCGAGCGCTTGGACCGAGGTCTTTCCAAACCCCCCGCTTGCGCGAATCGATTCGGCCTCCTCCGGCCAGCCCTTAGCAAACATCGTTTTTGTCCTGCTGAGGATGCGGCCGTCGAGCCCCTCCACATCAACCTCGAGCCCTACCAGCCGCGAAGGCCGTGGCTCGCGTGCCCACTCCCGCTGGAGCTCACCTAAAGCGGTCCCCGTCTGCTCGAAGACCTCAAGCCCACGCACGACACGCTTCTTGTCGTTGGCGTGGACGCGCGCCCCGATCTCAGGGTCGACAGCGACAAGCGCTTGGTGGGAGGCTTCCGCGCCCTCTTCGTCGTAGCGCGCCTCGAGGCGCGCCCTCAGCTCCGGATCCACATCGGGGCCCTTAAAAAGTCCCGCCAGCAGCGCCTTCAAATAAAAACTGGTGCCCCCCGCAAAAATGGGGAGTGCACCCCGGCTGCGGATATCCGCCTCGGCGCTCTCCGCTTCCTGCAAGTAGCGGCTCACGTCGTAGCGCTCCGTTGGCTCAGCGATGTCAATCAAGTGGTGAGGCACACCGCAGCGCTCGTCAAAACTTGGCTTCGCCGTGCCAATATCCATGCCCCGGTAGACAAGCATGGAATCCAAGGAGACCACTTCCCCACTAATAGAGGGCTGCTGTTTCGCGAGCGCCTGACATATGGCAATCGCGAGTGCAGTTTTTCCTGAGGCGGTTGGGCCTACGATGGCCCGAAGAAGCTCCGTCCCGACAGGCTGAGCACTCTCTTGATGCGCCGAATCGGCGGCTGTCTTTCTATCTTGATCCATCAAATCCTACATTGCTAGGAGCGCAACTACGCCTCTGGGCGATAGCCTAAGGGCCCGGGCGCGAAAGCGCTCTCTTGTGACTCGCATGAATCCACAGAAACCAGTGAATACCGACACTCCAACGGGGGGCCTCCCCCTGGCATTCCGCAACCTCTCCGAGTTGCTTCGCCCCCTCGCTGGAGAAAACTCGCCCACTGCGAAGCTAGCGGCCCGCTGCCTAGAGCGCCTTGAGCGAGACCTTCTTCCACGCACTGCCGGTGCCCACGAGCATTTGGTCGCCGGGATTGTTGGCCCCAATAACGCTGGTAAATCTCTGCTCTTCAACTCGCTCGTCGGTCATAAAATCTCTCCGTCCGAACCTCGCGGAGGCGCGACCCGTTGCCTAATCGGCGCGACCTCCGCCGAGCTCGCACAGGCCTTATTGCGCGAACCCTCGCTCGCTCAGTTCCCGCTGACACCAATCCACTTTGAGGGAGCTCCCGAGCTCGTGTTACGCGCTGGCGAAAACGCCGCCGATCCCGCGGAGCTGCTGCTCGTGGAGCTCGACGATTTCCCACCTGGTGTGCTCCTTATCGATGCGCCGGACTTCGACAGTATCCTGACGGCCAATCGAGCTGCGAGCGAGTCCCTGATGCAGGTCGCGGACCTCGCACTTGTCGTCGTGACACGTCACACCTATCACAACGAATTGGTTGTCCGATTCCTCGAGGCTTGGCTGCGCTTTGGCCGTCCGTGGGCGCTCATTTACAACGAGGCCTACGAGGACGAGACCGTCACGGCCGAGCACGCCGCCTCGCTCGCAGACAAGCTGGGCACTCCTCCCGTCGCTGTATTCACAGCCCCCTTTGACATGGAGTTGCAGCGCGGCAACGCATCTCTTCAACCCACAGCGCTCACCCCCGCCCTCGCACCGAGCTCTGCATTCTCGCCCGCGGCGCAAACGCCCCTCTCCCAATGGCTCTTCGGTGAAGAGCGCAAGCTGCTCAAGGCGAGCGCACTCGCCGCATCGACCGCCAACCTTCGCGATGAGGTGAGCTCACTCGTCGAAGAGCTGCGGAGCGAGGGCGACCTCGCAGCGCGCTTACTCCAAGCGGTCGCGGGGCCCGCATTGGCCATCGGAAGAGACGTAGCAGGTCGGTCCATGCCACCGGGACCATTCCTCGAAGCTTTTCGCCGCGTGGCCGATCGCCGAATTTCAGCGTGGCGCAGACATCTACGCGGTGGAGCCCGCAAGCTGCGCTTGGCCATTGAGGGTCTCTCTGGGAAACTTGGCGTCACCAAGACTTTGACCCGTTCGAGGCATCTCGTTGGGGATCTCGAAGCCAAAGAGCTCGCTCCGGAGATCGGCCCGCTCCTCGAAGAGCTCGGAAGGAAGCTCGCACCGCGCGCCGAATTTTGGCCGGACTCGGAAGCCGCCGTTTCCCTTGCTGGACGGGTTGCTACCGACTTAGCCCAGGCCGCTGCCGACCTTGGCGGGCCCTTGGAAACGGTCGAGTCTGACGTGCGCTTACTGGACACCTTCGAGTCCGTGTGCGAGGAGCTCATCGAAGCCGAACTCGACGCGAAAGGGGGCAGAACGGGAGAACATATCGTTCAGTTCGGGGTTGACCTTTTGCATAGTCTCCCCGTGTTCGCCGGCATTGGCACGGCCATCGCGACGGGTGGACTCGGTGCAGACATCGCCGCTTTAGCCGCTGGTGGTTTGGGGGCGGCCATGACGGAGCGCTTCACTAAGTTTCTTGGTTCAGGCGTAGCCCGCGATGCTCGCAAGCGCTGGCAGGAGTTACGGGGCGAGGCCCTAGCAGAGGCCTTGATCGCGCGCGCCCTTCCGAGCTTGCACGACGAGCTCGCAAAGCGAGCTCAAACCCGAACAGCCACAGCGGATGTGCTGACCGCCACCTTGAAGGAAATGCCATGACCAACTCCATCGAAAACCTGGAGCGCCAGGCGCGCCTCGGAGACACCTTGCGCGGACTGCGACGCGACCTCGATAAAGATGTCGAGCTGCTCAAGGATCCCAAAGAGCCCTTGCTCGGCCTTCTCGAGCGGGAGGATGAGCTTCAGCGCTATTGCTGCGATCTCGACGCTCAGCTAGAGCGCGTGAGTGGAGCCGCTGTGATCACACTCGTAGGTGCGACGGGGGCGGGAAAGTCGACCCTTCTTAATGCACTTGTGGGCCAGGACATCGCTACACCTGGAACCTCCCGTCCAACGACGACACGACCGGTGATCTACCGCCCGCGCAACACAGACATTAGCCGCTTGGTCGAAGGGCTGGAGAGCAATCCCCCGCTGATCGTCGACTACACAGCGGGTCAATCGGGCAACCTCTTTAGCGAGCAGGTCATCATCGACGCGCCCGACACGAACAGCACAAGCACCACCCATCACGAGGTCGTGCGCAAGCTCGCCGAGCGCTCGGACGTCCTTGTTGTAGTTGCCCACCGGCAGTCGGTTGCTGAGCTCGCCTCGATTGAATTCGTCGATGCTTTTGCGGGTAGGCGCGACCTGATTCTTGTTCTGAATCGAGCCGACGAACTTTCACAGGAGGCCCAGTCCGAGCTCCTTGTTCAGCTTCGCAACTTGGCAGCGGAGCGCTGGCGTAGCGCGAGCGGGGACGCACCTCCAGTGATTGCCATAAGTGCGGCGCGTGCACTGCTTCGGGAGGGCACCGGCGAGGCGGTTCCAGGTATGGATGAGCTCGAAGAGCGCCTCGGCGCACTTGTCGCCACGGGTCGGCTGGGAAGCGTCCGACGGCACAATGCACTCGGAACCGTGGAGCGAGTGGCCGGCCTTGCCGCCGCGATCCAAGTGGTCACCGATCCGGAACTTGCGTCCTTGAAGGAAAATGGATTCCTGGCGCTCGAAGCATTCCGCATGCGGGTCGAGGCAGAGCTCGACGAGCGATTGGATTTGCGACGCGGCGACCTCAAGCACCTCTTGTGGCAAGAGACCTCGCGCCATTGGGATGGGCCGGGCGGCTGGGCCCTCAAGACGGGCGGGCTCGCGGGACTTGGGGTCGGCGCCGGGGCCGCGCTCGTCCGTCGCAACCCCTTGCTCGCTGCGGGCACCGCTGTCGGCGCCTTTGCATTAGACCGCGCGAGCGGTGCAATTCGTGAGCAACGCCTAGAGCGCTCGAGCGGGTTGGTACCAACGGACTTGGAGTTAGACGGCTGGTATCGAGAGGAGTTCGCGAGAGCCCGACTCGGCAGTCAGACACTGACTGGAAATCCAGAGGCCTTCGGGCTGGCGAGCTCGGAGAGCACCTCAGCGCGTGCGACGGGTTCCATCGAGGCTGCGTGGGCCCGCCTGCTAGAGCGCGACCTTCAGGTAGCTGCTAGCCGCGGCTCCAAGTGGTTTTTCAGACTCCCCGTTGACTTGCCCGTCTATGCGCTCGTGGGCTGGGTCGTCTGGAGAGCTGGTACGGAGCTGTTTGGAGGGTTCTTTGGCGTCACTCCAGAAAGCGCGGGAGGTGGCGCGGGCAGCTCACTCCTTATCAATGCGGCGCTTGTCTTGTTCGCATGGTTGTTTGTTGCACGTGGTGCGGTGCGACTCCTGTTAGGCCGTCTGGTCGCGAGCCTACTGGGCGGTGTCCGCCACAGCGCAACCGCCGAGCTAGAACGCATGCAAAGTGAGCTCGCAGCCGCTCACTCGGATGGGATCACCTCAAGGCGCAACGCGCTAAAGCGCCTGGCACAGCTCGACGACACCTGGCGTGCTCGCCTACATGGAGCTCCAACCGACGCCTCGTGATGCGCCTTCTCCTTGTCATCACCACGGCGGCTCTCACGTTTGGTCTCGCCCTCTTGCTCTTCCCCGAGTTGCGCGGTACCGAGACGCCAAGAGTCATCGAGGTCCTCGAACTAAGGCCCGAGGACGCGAACTTTAAAATTTGGCGCGAGCATATGGAGGCGCAATACCCCCCCATCCCCATCGCCCCCTACGCAGAATCAACTATGGTTCGGTCTTCGCTTGCCTTAGAAATTCTGCAAAAGATCTATCCCCCGCTTCGCACGACAGAGCAGGTTTGGGATGCCCGAGTTCACTTCCGGCGACCTTCCAATCTAGACCGCAACGTTCCTTGGCCAGAGCACCCCAATGGGCAATGGAGGCTAAAGACGAACTCGAATGGCCTGCGGATGGATTTTGACGCCAGCCTTCGAGACGAGGCTCTCGTGGTTGGCATCGCTGGCGACTCTCACTTTGATGGTGTGTGCGACAACGAAGATGCGCTCGCAGGTTTGCTTCAAAAACAACTTGAGAAAGACCAGCTCGGTGATGGAGCTCGCGGACCCGTTGAAGTCGTCAACATGGCCAATGGAGGGCACTCTTTTTATCAATACCTTGGTGCGATGGAGTCCCTGCTTGGCGAGCCGCTCGGAGCGCCTGCCGACCTAAAGAGCGCTGCGCCCTCTCGCCTCGACGCTATGGTGGTCTGCGTTTACGGAGGGAACGACTTTAGCGAGGTCCTCAAGCTAGCTCACTACTTCGGACATAGCGAGAGGCCCCTTGGCTGGGGAATTGACAACGTACGACTTGCCCCTTGGCGCAAGACTCACCTCCCCTCCCTCGCCCAGGCCGTAGAGAGTTTGGTTTACTTCAGAAACAATCCCAGCGAAGGAAAGCTGGCATTAGACCGCGCGCTCGAGATCTCGGACGAGCTCCTACGCCATGCAAGATACCGAGATGTCCCCTTACTCTTTGTATACCTCCCCTCCGCTTTGGAATCTGAACCCGAGCTCCATAGGGATAAACACGAACAACTCCTCGCAGACCTCGACATCTCCGACGCCGACAAGCAGGGTCTCTTTGGACTGGGCGACGACTACCTGCGTGGGCTTCGCGAGCGCGGGGCCGAAGTACTCGACCTGCGGCCGGTATTGAGCGAGAATAGCCGCGCGACGGGCACTCCGCTCTATTGGATCAAAGACCTGCACTTGAATCCGAAAGGGCACCTAGCCGTCGCCGAAAAAGTACGTACATGGCTCAGGGAAAAGCTCCTCTAGCTGACTCGAAATAGATTCTCTCCGAAAACAACATGCTCCTCGTTCATACGATTACGCTTCTCGCTCTCCTGGCCCCTCAGGAGCAGGAGAGCCCCCCTACCCAGGAAGTGGTCCCCCCCGCTCCGATCGAAGAAGTCCAAGAGACTCCGGACCAGGAGAAAGCGGAGGTTGCAATACCGCGAATCATCCCGGTTCGCCCAAAGCGCCTGCCTGGAATGGGCCTGATTCGGATCCACCCAAAGCCCGCAGACGCCGGGCCGCCCGAGCCTGAGCCCACGGCCAAACAAGATGGCCCGCGCTCTCCGTTTGGGGCAAAAAAAATCGCCCCCTTCGCAGACCTTGTACGCGGTACTTTACCCGAGAACACCTCCCCCTCTGCGCAAGCGCTTTGGAGCTCTCTTGTCGCTGCATCCAAGGATCAAGCTACAGCAGACGCAACGGCGCTAGAGCCAATCTCCTCGTTTGACCTGAAATTCCAGATTGAGATTCGCGACGTAGAGGGCCGCAACAACGAGGCGGAGTCACGCGTGCGCTACCTGGCTCCTAACTACATTCGCTTTCAGCTAGAACAGGGCATCGAGCTGGGCTGCGGTCCCGTCGACGGCGACGATTTTGGCTATTGGTCCCTCAACAACGGGAAGGACTTCCAAGACATCTCCCTTCGCCAATACGCACTAAGTAAGCAACGCGTGCAAGACGTGCTCAACACGTCCATAAACTTCCTGGCGTTAGTCGAACCCGCAAACCTCCGCATTCTGGCTCTATCGTCGATTTCAGAGGCTCCTCAGAACCACCCCCCCAGGTTTGGACATCTAAACACGCTCGACTGGATCACCTTGGACAGCCCTGATTTTGACCTCGGTGCTGGGAGCTCCCTTGCCCAGGACCCAAGTGGTCGCGTGTATCGCGCCTACCTTGGGCTCGGCCGAACGACTCACCGCGTCACCGAGGCGCTGGTCGTTGAGTTGGCAGATGGCGCGCCACTTGTCGAGACGGCGATTTGGATCACGCTCGGAGACCACCGCGGTCTCGGAGGTGTCATGTTCCCAGGCTCCATCCTGATCCGGCGTCCCGATTTCGCACCGAGTCCCTGGGCATTCACCAAGCGTCCTACCGACGAGTTTTATCTCATCGGCGGAACACTGCGCGCAAAGCTGGACCCAGAGGATTTCCGTGGGCGCTAGCCGCTCTATTTGCGGTGGAACGCTCGCTCTAAATCGTCGACGGTGAACCGCACACGGGTCGGCCGAGAGTGAGGACAAGTTTGATCGCAACCAAGCTCACGGGCGCGACTAAGCAACGAGTGGATTTCGTCCTGGGACAAGGTGTCTCCTGCCATCACAGAGGAGCGGCATGCCATGCGGTGCAGCACTTCCTCAACGACATCTTCAGCAGTTGGCGGCTTGCCTGTCTCTTCGATCGCGTGAACAAGGTCCTCGACAATTCCCTCAATACCACCGATGGCGCGGACACCGGGACGCCGCATGCGAGCCGGGATTCCGTGAACAGCAATCGTAGTCGGACCAAAGACAGCGAGGTCCACCCCGAGACTTCGGATCGACTCTACGTGCTGCCCGATGAGCTTCACTTCCGAACGAGAGAACTCGAGAATCTCCGGTACGAGTAGCCCTTGGGTTTGCATCTTGCCCGCTCGCATATCGAGTAGTAGCAGCTCATAGGTCAGGCGCTCGTGAAGTGCATGCTGGTCAATGACCTCAAAGCCGCTCGGTATGACGCGCACTAAATACGTCTTGTCGACCTGAAGGTAGGGACCACGGAGCTCATCGGACGCCGCCCAATTTCCGGATTGCTCAAGTGGTGTGACCGAAGCCTGCTCCGGGTCAGACGCGGCCTTGGCAAATGCCTGTGCGAAGGGGCTCTGCTCCTCTTGGTTGGGGTTCTCCTGAATAGAACCTGCACCTCCCTCCCCATCCCAAGGATAGGCCGTCGGTTCGGGAGTCGTGATGTTTCCCCCAAACTGACGCGTCGGGGAAACTGGCAGCCAAGCTTGATCCGGATTCTCGCGCTTCAAGACGCGATCGACAAGCTGCGCACCGGGAGTAGCGATGTCGGTGTTTGCCACGGCAGCGCGTAAAACCTTTACAAGGGTCCCAAAAAGGCGCCGCCCTTCGCGAAAGCGAACTTCACTTTTGGTCGGGTGCACATTCACGTCGACTAGTGCCGGGTCCATCGACAAGCAAAGGAATGCAACGGGTTGGCGCGTGTGCTCTAGGAAACCACGGTACCCTTCTTTTAGGACGCGGTGCAATAACTTGTCGCGCAAGAAGCGTCCGTTCAGGAACCACATCAGGCGTGAGGTGTCACGGCGAGAAAACCGCGGTGGTGCTACAAACCCTGTGAGTCGCAGGCCGGTCCCATCCTCATTTTCAACATACTCCACTGGAACGAGGCTCTCAGCCAACTCGGCGCCAAACGTTCGTCGGACACGACCGAGCAAATCCATCTCGCGATCGACGTCGTAGAGCCTCCTTCCGTCATGCGTAGCAACAAACCCGATTCCCTCGTGTGCTAGGGCAAGCCGCTGGATCACGTCAAGACAACGCGACAGCTCCGTCGACACTCTCTTTAAGAAACGCCGGCGCGCGGGAGTATTGTAAAAGAGGTCGCGAACTTCGATCGTCGTGCCAAGTGCTGCGCCGGACTCGACGACCTCACCAATCGCGCCTCCTAGGTCTTCGACTGCGTAGGCTAGGTTGGAGTCGCCCGGTGGGCGAGAGACCACCCGGCAGCGTGCTACCGAGCCAATCGACGCCATTGCCTCGCCGCGGAATCCGAGGCTCGCGATGTGATCGAGGTCTTCTGGAGTGAACAACTTGCTGGTTGCGTGGGCGGCGAACACAAGCTCCAGGTCTGCGGGTGGCATGCCGCAGCCATCATCGATGACTCGCACGAGCCGGATCCCCCCCTCTTCCAAATCGATCCGAATCCGAGTGGCACCAGCGTCGATCGCATTTTCAACCAGCTCTTTGACTACCGAGGCGGGGCGCTCGATCACCTCACCTGCGGCGATTTGGTTGACGACGTTTTGGGGCAAGGCCGTAATGACAGCTTCGGTTCTTGATGCGGGATTCATGGGCGTTCTTGAGGCCTACTAGCGGCGCTTGGCGGTGCGCCATTTGAGTGTGAACAACACGTAGTCGTTGGCGTCAAGGATGCCGCCCGTTTTCATACGGCGATCCAATCCGACTAGATCATCGAGCATAGCAGACCACTCCCGCCCCGTGCGACTAGAGGCGCGCTCGATCGCGGAGCCCACCATTTTAGGCGATCCCGTGATGCCTGCGATCGAAGCAGCTTGGGCTTGAGGCAGTCCCGAATTACGCGCCTCTGCGATCCCGATCCCTTGGCGAACCGTCTTCATGAGGCTGGAGTTGAGCATGGTAACCAGAGCACTCAAATCCAAAACCCGCTTGTTGTCCTTACCCTGAAAGCCCTTTGCAAACAGGCTCTCCACGGCGGCAACAGCTATTGAAGATTTGCCGTCGAGGATCTTGTCGGCAACGTCCCATGGTGTCCCCCCCGCTTGCCATCCGACCGATTTATGAAGGTCGGCTGTCCCGGTGACCGCGAGCTTCCGAAGCTCGGACTCAAGTGCGGACAGGTCATTACCAAGCGCCGAAGATAAGTACACGGCATCCTCTGATCGCAGATTCACGCCCATCTCTTTGGCGCGTTCACGAATCCAAATCACAAGCTCAACGTTGCGGGGATCGGGCGCCCAAGGCGCGGGAGAGTCGTAAAGTTTGCGAAAGTTGAGGCTGGCTCCGCCCACTTTTACGGTGGCCTTTACGAGTGCGTGATCGGCGCGCAAGGACTGGGCCTGAATCACCACGGCCCCAGTGGAGTCATCGCCAGTCACGTAGGTCTTGAGAAGCCCCACAAGGTCAGAGTCGCGTGAGCCCGATTTCTTGAGTAGCTCCCCTGCATTGCGAACGACTACCAGGATGGCGCTAGAAAAGAGAGACCCACCACGAAGGTCGGCGAACAAACCGCGGCCGTCGTAATCCGGGTCCGAGGGGTCGTGTTGGTTTACATCAAACCCAGCCTCTTTCGCACGCTCAACAACTGCGCGAATGGCGCGGTCGTGGAACCACATTTCAGGGCCGCGCAAGACCGTGCAGCGGGGAAGCCCGTTTGCGCTCTCCAGTCGATTCTCAAACTCTTTCAACTGCGCCAGAGGCGTCGACTCACTTTTCTTCGCCATCAAGCGCCTCCTTGAAGTAAAAATAGATCCAAGGCACACCCCGCAAACAGTCCTACGCCCACCCAACCGTTTAGCGTAAAGAAGGCCATATTCACGCGGCTTAGGTCTGTTGGCGAGACAATCGAGTGCTCCCAAATCAGGAGTAGCGCCGCGATTCCGACCGTCGCCATAAAGATCCAGCCCAAGTCGGCTTGCAGGCAAAGTGCGCCCAGGGCTATGACCGTAAGTAGGTGAAGTACGATCGAAGCGCGTAGGGAAAACGCCCTTCCAAAGCGAGCGGGCACAGAGTGAAGGCCCTGCTCAGCATCGAATTCAGCGTCTTGGCAAGAGTAGATCAGATCAAACCCAGCCACCCAAGTCAGCACGGCACCCGCTAGTAAGAGGGGCTGTGAAAGGTCGCCGTCTAGGCTGCCCCTTACCGCGAGCCACGCACCAAGTGGAGCGAGTCCAAGTGCCGCGCCAAGCCATAGGTGCACCATGGATGTAAAGCGCTTAGCAAAGCTGTAGCCGAGCAATACGGCAAGTACAAGCGGCGACAACTTGCCGCAAAGTGAATTCAACAAAAAGGACACGCCGATAAAGACAAAGGACGAGATCAGCACCAGCATCCAGGCGCTCGCGGCAGAGATCACACCAGCGGGAATCTCGCGGTCTTTTGTCCGTGGGTTCGCCGCATCAATATGGCGATCGATCACACGGTTGAAACCCATCGCCGCCGTGCGAGCAGCAACAGCGGCCGCGACAATAAGCACAACTTGGGATGCCTCGGGTCTCCCCCGAGCTGCCAACCATGCTCCCATCAGTGCAAACGGAAGTGCAAATAGGGAGTGACTGAATTTAACAAGTGAGAGGTAGCGCGCGATAGCCATTAGGAGGGCTCCTCTCGGGTGGTACCCGGCTCAGCGGGTGGCTCCGTGGGAAGACCGGCCCATCGAATCGCACTCACGCGTTCAATCCCCGCGGCATCAAGGATTTTGCTGACAAGGTGCTCAACAAGGTCGTCCAATGAAGTTGGCAGGTGATAAAAACCTGGGCTAGCAGGGACTATCGTTGCGCCCAATCTGGATAGCCGCAGCATGTTTTCAAGGTGGATTTCAGACAGAGGCGCTTCACGTGGAACGAGTATCAACCTGCGCCGCTCTTTGATGGCAACATCTGCCGCGCGTTCGACAAGATTCGAAGAGAACCCTGCGGCTACACGCGCCAACGTCCCCATGGAGCAGGGACAGATGATTACCGCTGCACCTTGCGCCGTCCCCGAAGCCGGAGGCGCACCTACGTCCTCTCTTCCCCAAACGCGAATGTTGCTGGCTGCCTTTTCACCAAGCCAACGGCTCAACACTTGCGGGGCGATTCGACCGTCTTCAAGGGTCGCGACCCCCTGTTCGTGCAACAGCACTTTGGCCCCGGCACTCGAGAGGGCCAAATCAACGGAGTAATGAGCCTCGGTAAGTGCGACGAGAAGAGCGCGACCGTACGCATGGCCACTCGCTCCCGTTAGTCCAACAAAAACCCGACGTGCTGGAGGTGTGGAGGCGTGTTCAGTTTTCGAGGTAGATCCGGGGGAGGACATGGCTGTGATTCTAACGGATCCTAGGCAAGATCGTGAGGACAGCATGCCCGACTGTGGGCAACCGGCCCTTAACTTCCGCCGTTCCCCATGAGGAAGACCCCAGGACCTGCACCCAAAACCAGTCCGACGTTAAAAATCGCGTGCGCCCATGCGGCAACACCCAAACCCCGTGTCCGGGCAATGATCGCCAACAGTGCGCCGGCAACCATCCGCCAAACAAAAACCCGAGGCTCAAAGTCCTCGCCTCCAACCCCCATCCATCCCACCACAGCTTGTAAGTGGAACGCTGCAAACGCGAGTGAAGATAAGATGCAGGCGAAAACTTCGGCAGAGACTCGTGCCGTCTGCCGGTTCGCGCCGAGGTGGACAAACAAACCGCGACCCAACGCCAAGAGTGCGGCGTAGACAAGGACTCGAAAGAGAAGCTCTTCCCATGCGGCTCCCCCAACAACAAGCGCAACCCTCGAGGCCGCAGGAGTCCCCACTTCAGCCACCAGCTCAGCCGAGGGCAGGTAGGCGGGAAACAAGCCCACTGCAAACAGGAGGAATGGTCCCAGGATGAGTCCGATTCCGGCTCCCTCTAAAATGCTCCATAGGACACCCTCCCCCATTGGCCAGCGCAGCGAAACCGCTCGAAGGATTGCACCCGCCGTCAGAATGGCGAGCAACCCAAACCCAACAGTGTCGGCGTGACTGCCAAAAATCCGAAGCAGCTGGCCGCAGAAGAGTTCAGAGGTGTTGCGGGTGGCCATACCACGATCTGCTGCCATTTTTACGCCCGAGAAATAGACGCCTAACAGCGGGAGCATAGCCAGCCACGAGAGTGAGATACGTCGGCGTAGGGCAGCACCTTCTAGTTCTTCTAAGTCAACGGGAGTGAGGTCATCCTCACTGTCCGCCGCGGCAAAAAGCCTCTGCAACAGGTTGGGCTCGTCTTTAGCCATCAGCTGGCGACCGTGCCCCAATGAAGTGCGGCGATACCCCTCGAAAGCAACCGATAGCCACAGTCCTGGAGCCCAACCGCCTCAAACTCGCTTTGAAAGGAGTCCGGGTCGGGCCAAGCGAGGACTGTGCGCGGAAGGTAGCTGTACGCGTCGTCATCCTTGGACACGACACGGCCAATGAAAGGCAGAGCTTTGGTGAAATAGGCGCGGTATAAGAAACCCAAGAGCCAACCAGGAGGCATGGAAAACTCAAGGACAACAACGCGTCCCCCTGGCCTCGTGATACGAGCCATCTCCTCAAGGCACCGCGTACGATTTTCGACATTGCGAATGCCAAAGGAGACGCTGCTAAACGCCGCACCATTGTCGCGAGCGGGGACAAGTAAAGCGTCCGCCTGGGCAAAACAAAGTCTACCGCCGGTCTTGTCCCCCTTGGCCCTTGCGATGGGAAGCATCTCTGGTGTGAAGTCCAAGCCCACAACAGCTGCCCCCGACCTCTCAAATGCCAGGGAGAGGTCCCCGGTACCACAGCAGAGGTCAATACCTACTTCACCCTTTACGCTCCCCACAGCGCGCACGGCAGCGCGCCTCCAGACCTGGTCAATCCCCACGGAGAGAACGCGGTTGAGTAGGTCGTAACGGCGCGCAATGCGTCCGAACATGGACTTGACAATGAGGGGATCGGGCACGGCGAAACGGTAACTTCTAGAGCGCTCAAGTGGAGCACTTGCCTTGGATTTTGAATACAAAAAAGGAAGGGCCGCCGGATTCGAAAATCCGGCGGCCCTTCCATATCAATCGTTCGGCCTACTGGCGGAAGTAGTCCATGATTAGCGTCGCACCATCCGCAGAGACGGACTGAATGCCAGGGGTAAACAGGTCGACATCACGCCGGAGGTTCGTGCTCAGGTCGATTACGTCCACAGATCCGCCACCTTGGCTGGAGCTTGGAATCGCAAGGAACATGAGGGCCGGTTCGTTGGTGTTGATACCACCAAGGCGAACCAAGTTCTTTCCGTTGATCGCAATCGGGGTACCTGCGCTAAATTGTGAAGCAACCGGGTTCGGGAGGCCTCCAAAGTTGCGCTGGTTATCGAAAGCAATGTCGAGCGGAATACCCGTCAGCTGCGAAATACCAAATGAGTTCGCGATACGGAACTGGATGTCCCGTTGCGCCAAGGAGAGTAAACCCGAACTCAGGGGAACCTGCCCAGCAGTCGTCGACTTGAAGACCATGTTCGACGCAGCACCGGTACCAACCGGACCAATGATGTCACCTTCAAGGTTCAGTTGACGCTCGTGGGCAATCCAAACACCGGACTGAACAGCGATATGATCAGGCTGGAGGGCCTTCGGGTTGGGGAAGCTCAAGAAGGGCTGGCCAACAATGTCATCGAAGCCCCAGCCGCCCGAGCCATCCGGGCCGGACTCGAAAATCGAGACCTTGCCGGTGCGGTTCATGATATAGGCGAAGTAGACCTGACGGTTGAAGCCAAAGTTCATTTGACGAGGCGTGATCGCAACATCAAAAGGCTCTTCCAACTGGTTGGCGATCGTCTTGCGAACTTCAAGTGAAGTTGCACTGATGATGGACATCGTGTTGGCGAGCTCGTTGCAGACAAGGATATCTTCGTTGTCCGGCTCCCAAGCGATACCAGCGGGGCCCTTGCCAACCGTGGTGGTCTTGACGACCTGGTGGAAGGTTGCCGAAGAGGGATCAATGTCCACAAAGGAGACCGTACCGGACCCGCGGTTCGTAACTGCGAGGTAGGTGAGGTCAGGCGACATGGCCAAGGTCGTCGGATCCGAAACTAGGATGCGATCGATCACGTTGAAGCGGTTGCTGTTCAGGACAACAATCTCACGACGGACGCGGTCGACAACGTATAGGAAGTTTCCGATCTGTTGACGAATCTGGTAGGAGACACAAGATTGGACTTGGGTCTGCGGAGCAGATGGACCTTGGAAGAACGAGTTTTGCTCTTTGGTGAGAAGGCCCTGAGGAGGGATCTGACCAGCCGGGTTTCCCTGGGGGAAAGCGCCGGGCACAAGCAAGTTTATGATTCCAGTCGGCGCCTGTTGACTTCCCAAGTTGTCCACAGAGCTGGGCTCCTGGCCACCGATGAACGGAGATACACACAACGGGGGGAAAGTAAGTGGCGGAGGGTTGGGGTGCGGCGCCCAGGACACCAAGTTTTCAGCGCCGGCCGGAGCCGTGCTGAACTGACCCGGCGCAGCCGGACCCAAGGTGTTGGGGCCAACAGTAACGGGCGTCGGAATCTTTAGACCCGTCGTAGCGCAAAGGTTACCACCACCGGCTTGGCAGCCGAACGGGGGTGGGCCGTTGTTGAACGTGCTGTCGAGAGCGTGTCCAAGCATGAAGTCGCCAACCGACTCGAATAGCGGAGAGGTTGCAAGGCGATCGCCCAGGTTGCTGTCTTTGGTCAGAGTAAAGACTCCAGCCGATCCACCATTGAAGGTACAGCTACCAGGAGTAAGGGGAGGTGTCAGTGCACCACCTTGAACCGCGACATTCGGGTTCAGGGGATACATCGAGTTTCCTTTGGTCATCGGGAAGGCAGCATCAAATGCTGGGTTTCCCGTTCCCGCGCCGTTGCCGTTCAAGTCGATGACGGACAGGGAGACGTCTGCACCAAATCGAGCGATGTAGATCGCATCCGGTGCGACCGGGGCGTTGACAAGTCCCGGACCTTCACCAGTTAAGTAGAAGGTGTTCACTCCAGTCGTGTTGAAGTTCGGAACCGTGTTTAGGTCCGTGAACTGTCCGGAGTTGACCGTAATCGTAATGCGGTTGAACGTTCCACAGCTATCGCCCACTGGACCTGCGCCAGGGAAGTTGAATGCCGGCAGAATGCGCAGACGGGTCAGGTCAAAGGGAGTAAGCGGCTCCACAAAGAAAGGAACGTCGACAACAGTGGCCGAAGGACCGAACTGAACCTGGATCGCAGCGCCGAGTGTCGGAGGCGTGCTCGAAGGCAGCGGGGCGATCGAGAAGGGCTGGACCGGCTCCGTGAACTCGACAATGATATTCTGAAGAGGGTCTACGCCCTGCTCACCATTACCGGGAGTGATGCTCGGAATGGAGAAAGGAGGAGGAGACTGGGACACTTCGGGGACGATGAAGTCAGAGCCCACGGTGGTCGAGGCCAACCCCGCATCCAGAAGAGCCTTGCCATTAGTCGCGCGCACACCATTGGTGATGCGCATAGAGATTTGCTGGCCGACGGGGAATGTCTCGTGTGTCGAGAGGTCGTCATCTTCGTCAACGATAAACACCAAGGTGTTCGGGTTGATCAGCTTTTCCGGGCTTGCGAAAGCAGTGATGCTCTCCGTGCCTGGGAATCCGAAACCAGGAGTGTCCGTTCCGACGATGGTCGGAACGATGCCGCCCGCGCCGTCAAGCTCAACCCAACGCTTGAACTCAAGCAAGGGAGGAGAGCCCGTCGGGGCGCCCGAGTAGGTGAAGCCGTCGATAAAGACACGTCCACGAACCGAGCTGGTCTGTTGGGTCACGGGGTCCGTAGCCTGGACGGAGATTGTTCCCGACAGGCTTGAGTTTGCAACCGCACCAGGCGATCCACTCAATACCGAGTCGATATCAATCGGGCTGTTGAACTCTGCGTAGATGAAGTGGTTTCCCGGGTCGCCGTTCGGCAGGATGGCGAGCACGGGCCACTGCGTCGAGGGGAAGATCGGGTTGGTCGAGGTGACGTTTGTCGCCATCTCTTCCAATGTCCGAAGCGGAATCACCTCGGAGGTCGCTTGGCCCAAGGCATCCACCTTAAAGGTCTGGTGCGGAAGCAACAGGCCGAAACCGTGGGAGACCTCTTGAAGCCTCATGGTTGATGCCGAGGAGGAGCCTCCTTGGGAAGACTTCATTATTCCACCGCATGCGGCGGGCAAAAGAAGGGCGGCAGCAAGAATTGCGGTCCGGCTTAGGGCTGGGCGTTTAATCATCTAGATATCGCTGTTTATTGGGGGGGGTGTCAGCTGAGGTGCGGACCGCAACAGTTCAACCGGAAATGACTTGAGAATCAAGCCATTTGCCCTGTCCTGTGTTGGTTTTCGCAGTGGAAGTAGTGGTTAGCTGGGGAAACACCGCTCCCCGGTGTCGTACGTCTAAGAGCAAGGTCCGTGCCAACGGATAGTTGCACGGACCGCACACCCAAATAATCGATGCCTGGGTGTCCTAGGTAGAGGGTACCCAGGACATTTCTTTCGGTAACCCAAAGTGGGCGCACCAACCGCACACCTTTTTCCACCAAAATTAGCCCCCAAAGCAGACAATACGCACCCTATCCAGAGCGAACATGCACTCGTGCGATGTCGCACACCCCTCCCACGCACCCCCTAACGGGCTTACCCAGGCCATCTGCCTGAGTAAGCCCCAAAACTCCGGCGCCCTACTGGCGAAAGTAATCCATCACAAGCGTCGCACCGCTCGCGGAGACCGACTGGATTCCGGGTTCGTATAGGTCAACGTCGCGGCGCTGCCCCGTACCTAGGTTGATGACATCCACGACTCCCCCACCTTGTGATGAGTTCGGCACGGCCAAGAACAAGAGCGCCGGCTGGTTTGTATTGGAGAGAGTCGTCGTTGCCCGTACCAGATTTTTCCCATTGACCAGCGCGGGCGTCCCACTTGAGAACTGAGAGAGAGTCGGGTTGGGGAGACCACCTAGGTTCATCAAGTTGTCAAACGCGATATCCATCGGGATGCCCGTCAGTTGGGACGCCCCCAACGAGTTGGCGATGCGGAACTGAATATTGCGGTCTAACAGGGACGCCTGACCCGCCGAGCCCAACGGGAGAGGTCCGACGCTAGTCGCCTCAAAAACCATATTGGAAGCAGCGCCGGTACCGACCTGACCGATGATGGCTCCGTCTAGGTCAAGGGCTCGCTCATGGGCAATCCAAACCCCCGATTGAATCGCGATGTGGTCGGGTTGGATGGCCTTGGGGTTGGGAAAGCTCATCGGGGGCTGGCCAATGATGTCGTCGAATCCCCAACCACTTGGGCCGTCCGGACCGGACTCGAAGATCGAGACCTTTCCATTCCGACCCACGATGTAGGCAAAGTAAAC
Source organism: uncultured bacterium (assembly GCA_937896235.1). Taxonomy (GTDB): domain Bacteria; phylum Planctomycetota; class UBA1135; order UBA1135; genus CALBMX01. Next base: position 48,022 of record CALBMX010000027.1, on the reverse strand, counting down.
CTGGCGATTGAAGCCGAAGCCCATTTGCCGAGGAGTGATCGCGACTTCAAATGGAGCCGCAAGCTGGTTCTGTAGAGTTTTTCGAACCTCGAGGGATGTCGCCGAAATCACAGAGACGCTCCCACCGAGCTCGTTGCATACGAGAATGTCTTCATTGTCGGGTTCCCATGCGATTCCAGCGGGCCCCTTTCCAACAGTCGTCGTCTTCACGATCTTGTGAAAAGAGGCCGAAGAGGGGTCGACGTCGAGAAACGAAACCGTTCCCGAGCCGCGATTCGTAATCGCGAGATAGGTCAAGTCAGGAGACATCGCAAGTGAAGTCGGGTCCGAAACCAAGATGCGATCGATCACGTTGAAGCGGTTGCTGTTGAGCACCACCACCTCGCGGCGAATACGATCAACCACGTACAGGAAGTTGCCTACCTGTTGACGGATCTGATAGGGCAAGCACGCCGAGATCTGGGTCTGGGCCGCGGAGGGTCCAACCATCCACGCGTTTTGCTCTGCAGCCAGCATGCCCTGGGGTGGAAGTCCTAGCGACGGATTCCCCTGTGGGAAAGCGCCAGGCACTAGCAGGTTCGTGAGCCCCGTAGGGTTGGTAGGCAAACCGATGAAATCGATGGAGGTCGGCTCCTGTCCACCGATGAATGGTGTGACGCAAAGGGGCGGAAAAGTGAGCGGGGGAGGGTTAGGATGTGGTGCCCAAGAGATCAGGTTCTCTGAGCCAGCTGGAGCAAGGCTGAACTGAGCTGTCGAACCAGGCCCAACCGTGTTCGATCCGACAATCACAGGCTTCGGGAGTTTGAGGCCCGTAGTGGAACACAGGTTGCCACCTCCCGCTTGGCAGCCAAAGGGCGGTGGACCATTGTTGAAGCTACTGTCAAGAGCGTGGCCAAGCATGAAGTCCCCCACGGACTCAAAAAGAGGCGATGCCGCAAGGCGGTCATTCAGGTTGCTGTCCTTTGTCAAGGTGAAGACTCCAGCAGACCCACCATTAAAGGTACAGCTACCGGGGAAGAGTGGCGGGACCAAGGAGCCCCCCTGTATCGCCACGTTTGGGTTCAACGGGTACATCGAGTTCCCCTTCGTCATCGGGTAAGCCGCATCAAAAGCCGGGTTCCCTGTGCTGGCTCCATTGCCGTTCAGGTCGATTACGGAGAGCGACGCGTCCGCGCCAAAGCGGGCGATGTAGATCGCATCGGGCGCCACAGGTGCGTTGACAAGTCCCGCGCCTGCCCCAGTTAAGTAGAAGGTATTGACACCATTCGCATTGAGATTGGGGACTGTACTCAGATCTCCAAATTGCCCAGAGTTCACGGTCACATCAATCCGGTTGAACGATCCGCAGCCGGCGTCATCTGAGCCCGCTCCTGGAAAGTTGAATGCGGGAATAAGCTGAAAGCGCGTGAGGTCAAACGGAGTCAAAGGCTGCACAAAAAACGGAACATCCACGACCGTCGAAGATGGTCCGAACTGCACTTGAATCGCTGAGCCCAGAGTCGGGGGCTTGCTCGAGGGGAGCGGTGCAAGGGTGAAGGGCTGGATAGGCTCCGTGAACTCTATGACGATGTTCTGTAGAGGATCGACACCTTGTTCGCCATTCCCAGGTGAGATGCTCGGAATCGAGAACGGCGGTTGCGACTGTGACACTTCGGGTGAGATCTCATCCGCACCAACCGTGCTCGAGGCGAGACCGGCATCAAGCAATGCCTTTTGGTTCTTACTAAGGACTCCGTTGGTAATCCGCATGGAGATCTGCGAACCCGCGGGGAATGTTTCCCAAGTGGAGAGGTCGCCATCTTCATCCACAAGGAAAAGTAGCGTGTTGGGACTGATGAGCTTGTCCGCCCCGGCAATCGGCATCGTCCCCGTTGTTCCCGGGAACCCGAGGCCCGGTGTCGTCGAACCGTCGACAACAAGTGGGACGGGCTGTCCCGTTGCATCGAGAGTCACCCAGCGCTGCCATTGCAGCATCGCCGGAGAGCCAGATGGCGGGCCTCCATAGGTATACCCATCGATCATGACTCTTCCACGAACGGAGGTCGTCTGCTGGGTGATTGGATCGGTCGCTTGTACGGTGATCGTGCCCGACAGACTTGAATTCCCCACCGCACCTGGGGAGGCATTCAGTACGGAGTCCACATCGATGGGACTGTTGAACTCGGCATAGATGAAGTGGTTGCCAGCCTCACCATTGGGCAGCACGGCCTGCACGGGCCATTGAATCGCCGGAAAGATAGGGTTGGTCGAAGTGACATGGCTATCCATCTCCAAAAGTGTTCGAAGAGGGATCACCTCGGCGGTTGGATTCCCTCCCCCATCCAATCGAAAGGTTTGATGGGGAAGGAGCAGGCCAAAGCCGTGCGAGACCTGTTCGAGCCGCATCGCCGAAGCAGCGGTTGTCCCACTGGGGGCGGAAGAGGTCACGCCAGAGCAGGCCGAGGGAAGCACCAAGGCCGCTGCAAGCAGCAGGTGCCAAGGTCCGGAAGAAGAGCCTAAAGGCCCTTGGGTTGAGTTCAAAGTCATCAGTAGAAGAAGCTCTCTTTGTGGAAGTTTGAGATCGGCTGGGGAAGCACCAAGCTCTCTAGAGCAACGCCTGTGCCATACTTTGCGTGGCATTTCACACGACACGGGTGTGCGGAATGCCAACAGTCCCCCATGGGCGCAGTGAGGCTCTAAGCGCGGATTTCATCCGCATGCGGTCACTTCCGCACATGTGACCGCGCATCCCGTGAGGGTGTTTTCGCTCTCATCAAGCGGCCCTCCAATCTCGATTGGTGAGGGAGCGCTCTTGAGCTGACCGCAAGTTTCGCACGTGTTCGACCTCGCACTCCTACCGTTTTGGCGCACGGACCGTGCCCCGCCCCACACGCTTGACTAGAATAGGGTCCATGTCAGATGTTGACCCCATCCACGCGAGCGGCCCCGTTGTAAATGCGGACGCTTTCGCAGGCCTCGAACAGGCCACCAACCCGAATGCCAGCGGCCCCGAGATTGAGTTCGAACGTGGCCTTCGGCCCTCTTCGCTCCAGGAGTTTGTCGGCCAGAACCGGACGACGGACAACCTGAATATCGCGATCACCGCCGCCAAGGCGCGCAACGAGGCGCCGGATCACATTCTCCTCGCAGGCCCCCCGGGGCTCGGCAAGACGTCGCTCGCGCGCATCCTCGCCAGAGAGCTTGGCACCACCATGCACTCAACAACCGGGCCCGCCCTAGATCGCGCGCGAGACCTAGTGGGAATCCTCACGCAGCTGCGTGCCGGGGACGTCCTCTTTATTGATGAGATTCACCGCGTGCCGGCCGCCGTCGAGGAGTACCTATACACGGCAATGGAAGACTTCAGTGTCGACTTCACGCTGGACACCGGACCCAACGCTCGCATCCTCCCACTTACGCTGGAGCGCTTTACGCTGGTGGGTGCGACAACACGCGATGGCCTTTTGACCGCCCCACTGCGTGGGCGATTCGGGATCGTCGAGCGCCTCATCCCCTACCCCACAGAAGATCTAGAGCGCATCGTCACGCGCGCTGCGGGAATCCTGGGAATACAGATCAACAAGGCCGCCGCGACTATGATTGCGAGTCGCAGCCGCGGGACCCCGCGAGTGGCGAACCGCTTCCTGAAGCGCGTTCGCGACCTTGCCCAAGTCCAAGGCATGACTAGGATCGACGAGGCTGTTGCGGAGGAGACCCTCGTACGACTCGGTGTCGACGCCAATGGCCTGGAAGATCTGGATCGGCGCATCTTGGCCGCACTCGCCCGGGCCACCTCGGGGACCCTTGGACTCAAAACCATCGCCGCCGCAGTTGGTGAAGCCGAAGACACAATCGAAGAAGTGTACGAGCCGCAATTACTTCGCCTTGGCTTTATCGAGAAGTCACCTCGCGGTCGCATGGTCACGGAAGCGGGAATAGCTGCGATCCAATTCGAGGTCTAAGAGACCTAACCCGTTATGGCTGATTCCAATCACGGCTTCCATTTTGAAGTTGAAGCGACCTGTAAACAAACCGGTGCAAGGGCCGGACGACTGACAACGCCAAACGGCGTTGCCCAGACGCCTCTGTTTATGCCAGTGGGCACCCGCGGCTCTGTCAAGGGCATGACGCCGACGCAGCTCAAAGCGACGGGCTCGACCGTCATTCTTGCGAACACGTATCACCTCCATTTACGCCCCGGCGAAGCGGCGGTGAGAGAGCTCGGCGGCCTGCACAAATTCATGAATTGGGACGGACCGATCCTCACCGACTCTGGCGGCTACCAGGTCTTTAGCATGAGCGACATGCGAGAGCTCAACGAAGAGGGTGTCAAGCTAAGGTCGATTGTCGATGGAGCGATTATCCATTTGACCCCCGAGAACGTCATGGAGATCGAAACGGATCTCGGTGCTGACATCATCATGGCGTTTGACCATTGTCCCTCCGATCCACTCGACCGAGACAGTGTCGAAGCGGCGACCTTGCGTACCAGTCGTTGGCTCGAGCGCTGCGTCAAACGATACGAAGAGCTTGGAGGTATCGGGTCAGGCCATGCACTCTTCGGGATTGCGCAGGGAGGCTCCTTCGAGGACCTACGAGCCAAGTCCATCGATGACATTTCGCAGCACGACCTCTTTGGATATGCCATCGGCGGCGTAAGTGTAGGCGAACACAAAACCGCACTGGTCCAAGCAATCGACTACGCAGCCAAACGTTTGCCCGCAGAGAAACCGCGCTATTTGATGGGAGTGGGAACGCCCGAAGACTTCTTTGAAGCCATCTCACGTGGCGTCGACATGTTCGACTGCGTCACACCAACCCGCCACGGACGAATGCACCAAGCTTTCACAAGCGGCGGGCGAATGAACTTGCGCAACGCGCGCTGGCAACATGATCCCAAGCCCATGGATCCGGCCTGTAGTTGCGAGGCCTGCTCCGGATTCTCGCGCGGCTACATCCGCCACCTTTGCCGATCTGGCGAAATCCTTGGCGGAGCCCTGATCAGCATTCACAACGTTCACTTTTTCCACGAGCTCATGCGTGAGATGCGCGCGGCCATATTCGAGAGCCGCTTGCCCGCACTAAAAGAGCGCTACCTAGACGTCATGACGAGTCGCCTTTAGGGCCTACTCTGTCCAGACCGCCAGCTCGTTTCCGCAGGGATCGACGAACTGGAATCTACGTCCACCGGGGAACTCAAAAATGGGAGTGATGATCTCTCCCCCGGCCTCGACCACCGCCGCTTGAACCGCGTCGATGTCCTTCGCGTACATAACCACAAGTGCCCCTTGGCCTAGCGCCGCCGGCCTGCGTGTTGGCGTCAAGCCACCGTCCAAACGCTCCTCGCTAAAGGACGTATATTCTGGGCCGTAATCAACAAACTTCCAACCGAAGACCTTTCCATAGAAAGCCTTTGCCACGCCCAAATCTGGAGCGGGAAGTTCGATGTAGTCGATGCGATCGTTTTTGGTCATGTGAGAGAGGCTCTCTGGGTGGGGCTTGAATCGCTAAGCCGCGGAGGCGACGGCATCCGCACGCTGAGCATGCGAAGGGATCGTACAAAAATCGGCCCTTCCGAACCCGTTGTGTTTTTCCCGTTTGCGCCAGCAGAGTGAGGCGCGCATAGAACAAGCGCCCCGAAGAAGTAATCATCGCGGGGCGCATGCAGAGAGTGCCCAGGGAGCTCGTTGTGCCCCTAGCACTGCGGGAGATCTAGGGGGACCTCAGCTCTGGCCAGATCATTGCGCTTGGCAACATTCCGGCCAGTGGAACTCCTGCGCTCACGTTCCAACGACAAGGCGCAGCACTGGGCAGCTCTCTTTGCGCGGTGCGCGGAAAGCAACCAGCCCAAGGCGCCTCACGAATACGCGGTATCCTTTTCGGCTGGTCAGCAGGCGGACTAGCGCTTGGACAAGACCTCGATCTTCCCAACTTCAAGTACGGGCTTCTCGTCCAAGAGCGCGCCAGGTTTAGCGTATTCCAGCAGTCCACTGATGCCGATTTCATATCCGGCAAACATGTCGAGGTCGTACTTGTCCGATGCGCATCGCACCTCGCAGACTTCGTCGGGGCCCCAGCGAAGTACGTAGCGATGTCCTTCGCCAGAGCGTGAACGGCGCTCGAGAACTCCACGTGCATCAAACTTACCGATCATCGGATCGCGCTGACGGGTCTCCTCCCAGATCTCGCGTTGGCGATTCAGCAGATCCTCATTGCGACGGATTTTTTCGGCCTCAAGATCGCTCTTCAAAGCAACGGCCTCTTCGAGGGCGGTGAGGGTTTTGAGGCCACTCTTGGCATCTCGATTCCAGCGAGAGCCTGCATCGAGCGCAACGACGGCTTCATAAGCCGCCCGCACACCCGAGAAGTCCGGCGTGCCTTTGATTCGCTCGGTGGCGAGTAAAGTTTCGGCCTTATCGAACAGCTCTTTGGCTTCGGTTTCACGCGTCGCGAGAGCTGGGGTCTCTAGGGATGGCGTCGCATCCGTCCCGTCGCTTTTGATCTCTGGCTTCGCAAGGGTCGTGCGTACACCCAGCTCTTCCATAGCCGCTGTCCACAGTCCCTCACCACCTTCCTTTACCGGCTTCAAGTCTGTGGCCAAAATCCAACCGGTGGTGCCGGGAGCAGACCAGACGCGAACCCAGTCCTCGGCCAGACTCTTGGTCGCATCCATTTGCTCGATCTTCCGAACCAGATCTCCGGCGTGCAAGCGCTGCGACAGCGGATAACTTTCAGGGCCACTCGAGGGGAGCGGACGCTGATTGACAGCGTTCGCCGTAATCTCCAGCACGCCTTCCGTATCCGTGACCCGCAAGTTTCGCCCGTGGACCCAGACGGGGAAGCCACCTGGAGCCTCGACAGGTAGAAATCCGATTCCACGGATTTTCCCGGTCACGAGCAGGACTTGCCCGATGGAAGTCGAGGCTAGCGCCGCGCCGTTCTTGTCCGCCACGTTCAGAACCTTGGCGCCTTCGTTTACCACGATGCTGTACTTTCCGGAAGCTACTGCCGGAGTGTCTGTTGCGACGGGTACCTCGCCTTGGCCATAGGCGATCCCCTGACCCCCGAAGGCACCACAAAACGTGGTGGCGGCGAATAAAAGGGAGAGGGCAGTACGATTCTTGTTGTGCATGATTCTCGGGGCCCCGTAATAGTAGGAGCGCGGTAGTCGGTTGCCCACATGTTAGCTTGTGCTGCCCGCATCTCCAGACCGCCTAGGCGCATCTCTAGTGAAACTCTCTAAAATGTCTACCGATCCCGCTCCGATGGCCCCAAAAGCACACGCTCCCTTGCACTTCCCCTACATGTTTTGGGCTCATCATGAGATGGGTACCCCCTCGTGGAGTCTGGCTCAGTCGGGCATGCCCTCGCCCGCCCCCGAGCTCCTGGGTCCAGAAGAGCTCGAACCCGCCGAGGCCACCTCCGCCAACCTCGCCCACCCCAGTATGGACGCCATTCCGCGGCTCGAATCCCAGATCGCGGCTCGCTACGGGGTTTCGCCCGACCGCGTGATGCTCACCATGGGAGCTTCGTCTGCCATGCACCTCCTCGCTGCAAGCTTTTTGACGGCCGGCACCCGCGTCGCCGTTGATCTCCCCTCCTACCAACCATTCCGTGCTCTGCCACCCTATTTTGGTGCGCACTTGGTTGAGGTCCTGCGCCGCGAACACAACTCTTGGCGCCTAGCACCCGAAGATGTAGAGGCCGCCCTCGACGCCTCGGGCACAACCGACCCGGCCCATATTTTCTTCACCAACCCGAGCAACCCGACCGGTGCTCTTTCCGACCTGGCCGACCTACAAGCGCTCGGCAAGATCGCTTCCGACCGCGGTGGTATCCTCATCTGCAACGAGTCCTATATGGACTTGACGCCGCCGGCCGAACAAGTCCGCTGCGCCGTCCACGTACCCAATAGCATCACGATTGGCTCGTTCACGAAACCCTATGGTCTTGGCGCTCTTCGCGTCGGCTGGATCGTCCTTGGCGAGGGGCTTGCCGACGAAAGAACAAGATTGCTCGACAATATCTACCTCAACTACGTCGACCCCCCTACCGCAGCCCTTCGCATCGCCTTGCGTGCCAGCGAAAAGCTCGACGCGCTCCTGGGACCCTTTGAGACATTCGCCGCTTCCAGCCGCCCGCTACTCTTCAATTGGATTACGAACACACCTGGGGTGAGTGCGCTCTGCGCGAAACGTGGCCTTGTGGTCTTCGCACGCATCGCAAATTGGGATGCTGAGGGCGAGCTGCTCCCCGGGGACACCAACACGGAGGAGCTCTCCGCATTCTTGGCCATGAACTTCGATTTGGCGGTAACCCCGGGCGAATTCTTCGGCCAACCTGGCTGCCTGCGACTGGGTTTTGGAAGCCCCAAAGAGCACATTCAGGAGGGTCTATCGCGCCTGACTAGCGGCCTTGCCGCATGGCGCACTAGGTAGATGCCTCGAATCTCCCCTTCCCCCCTCGAATCGGGTATCCTTTTGGCCCGAATCCTGTCCGTCCCAAGGACAGGAGCTCCCCGCGCCCGAATCGCACCAAAAACCAGTTCCCAGGGTTTCTAATAGTGAGCCCACCGCCATGCGCCAGTTCCTGCACTCGAAAATCCACCAGGCCCGGGTCACGGAAGCCAACTTGGAATACGTTGGCTCGATCACCATCGACGAGAACCTGATGGAGCTCGCCGACATCTCCGAGTATGAAAAAGTACTCATCGTCGATAACACGAACGGTGCGCGCCTTGAGACCTACGTGATCAAAGGCGAGCGCGACTCCGGTATCATCGGCATCAATGGCGCAGCGGCCCACCTGGTCAGCGCGGGCGATGAGGTGATCATCATCACATTCCACTATGCCGAAAGGGCCGTCGAGCCAACTTGCATTTTGGTGAATGAACGAAACCAGTTCGTTCGTTATCTGTCGGAGATCGCGGGCACAATTCCGAGCTTCTAGCTGGCCTTCTCCGCACGTGCCAAGGCCAGCGCTCCAACGCACTTGGCGCCCGCAGCTCGCAGAACACGCGCGCACTCGGCAAGGGTCGCGCCCGAGCTCACAACGTCGTCCACAAGCAGCAGCGGCTGCCGTGGATCGAGTGCACTTGGCGCTCTCCAAAATCGAAGCTGTGTGCGCGCAAGTGCAAACGCTCCGCTGACATTTGCCGTGCGCGACCGGCTCCCCGGCTCACCTTGGGGTGGTGTCGCCCGAGTTCTCACAAGCTTGCGAGTTACGGTGAAGCCAAGCTCAAGCCCAATTGCGCGAGCGAGGACATCCGCTTGGTCGTAGCCACGCTCTAACTTTCGACTGGGAGCAAGTGGAACGGGAACAAGTCGAGGTCGCTTGAGCTCGGCGTTGCCTAAGGAACGATCTACATTCCACCCTGCCTTCACGCATTGTTGCGCCAAAATCCCGGCCAAGGGACGCGCCAGATCGACGCGCCCAGCGTGTTTGAAGGCGAGTACCCACGGGCGCAAATCACCAGGATAGTCGCCGATTGCGAGCAGTCGTCCCAAGCCCGGTGTTCCCGTTCGGCAGTGCCGACAGCGCCTCCAATCCGAACTGCGCCTCCCTCCGTGGGCCTCCCATGGAGGACGCGGCAATCCGGCTTCCAGCACCGCGCGGGGTAGTCGCCGAAAGCACAACCCACAGCGCGCCGTCTCCACATCCCAGGCGATCCTGTGTTTAGAGCAGGCGAATCCGTCCTCTGCAAACAGGCCGCAAAGCTGGCAAACACGTGGGTAGAGGCCATTTAAGAGCTCGGGACCACAACCCTCCCAAACTTGACGATGACCTTCCACGTCTCAAGAGACGGTCGCCGCGCTCTTTGGTGACATCATCTAGCCGGAAAACTTTCCGGGTGAGGTGCGCCGGTGCGCCACGGTCGGGCACCAGCCTAAAGCGGTGCGAGGCGAGACCCGGGATGCATAGAGCTTGGAGGGAACAGGCTGCCGAGCTGGTAGGGATGGGCGCTTGCCCTTTGGGTTGGGCTCGGAGTGACTCAACGCAAAAGTTAGAGTGAGCGCAATCGTGGCAGGGCACCATGAAAAGCCTGGCCAGGAGCCTATCCCTAGATAGCCATTTTTAGAGGAGCCGCTAGAGACCGTCCTGAACGTGCCCCCCCCCACTTGATCGAAGCGACAAGGGGGACGGACCAGCGCTACAAGTAGGTCTGTCGGAGCTTAGCCAAGAGGCACTCCCTGGGGCGGGCAGCTCCCTCTAGTCGACAAACCTGTCTTCGATGCGGTGTGAGTTACTGCTATTGCCGATGTGGAAGTCGCCCTTTTTCGGGGGTTTGACTCCTACGGCATGTAGCAGCCGCGCCATGTAGGTTTGTACGGTGTCCTCGGGGCGCGACTCAACATCAAAGAGCTCGCCCACCTCAACCGCCGTCGCCATGTCCCCGTCAAAATCGTGAGGCTTAAACGCGAGCTGGGCGCGCACGTAGCGGCGGAACAGGCGGCGACTCCACCACCAGGAAAGGCCCTCTAGAAAGGCGGCCGACAGCACCAAAATCCCTACCCAGATTACGGGTAAAACAGGCCCACTCCCAGCGGAAGCTGGAGCTGGAGTCAAGCGGCCGTACAGCTGCAAACCGAATCCTAGCATCAAATAGAAGAAGCCAAGGTGGGTCTGCGAGCGGTGGAAAATGTAGTCCCGAATCGAGTGCAAGCGCGGGCGAACCGTGCCAAAGAATTCGCGCACGAGACGCCGCGGATGCCTGAATAGGATCGCGTTTGCCACAAGAAAGCAACCCAGGATCGCGCACGCCAATCCCAGCGCAATCCAGTCCGGTGCGGGAACACCCATTATGCCAGGAGCACTTTGAGCTTTGGGGGCCAGGGCCAAGAGAAGATTCGTACTCATCACCATAGACAGAAGAGTAGCGTGCTCCGCCGCCGAGGCAAGGGCGCTACACTCTGCAATGTGAAGGAACGTCCAGAAGTCACGCCCGAACCGGAGGCAGACGCCAAAACTCCCGTGCGGCCGAGCCGTATTGCTGCTCTTTCTGGATTTGGCCGGCCCATCGCGCTCAAGTTCGCGGATGAGCTTATCCAAGTGGTGCAAAGTCTTGAGGCGGGGCTCCCTCCCGAGACGTCCCACGGGCAAGGCGCAGAGCCTCCACGCGCGGCTCGAGTGGCTGACCTGCGACCCGATAGGGCTGTGGCGCGCCCGGGGAGCATACGATGGCTACGCGGCGCCCCGGATCGCGACAACTCCTGGTTCCGGGTGCCGCGGGCGTGGGCGGGCGAAAAGAGCGAGGACGGCCCGGACTCCTTCCCCGAGGTCACTGCGCAAGAGCCACACGGTTGTCCGTCCGTACCCGCAGTCCCGAAATGCCCCTCTCCCGTCGGATTCCCAAGCGCTGAGACGGGCGATGCCATGGATCTCTTAGAAGAGCTGCAAGCCGGCCATCGCACCGCAGTCCAGAGTGTCGAGGCCGCTCTTAGGCGCGCCTCTTCTGATCCCTTTCTCGCCGTAATCGAGCTGCATAAGGGTGAGGCTTTGGACCGGGCGGAAGCACTCGACAAGCGCCTGTCAACAGGGGACGAGCCGCTCCCTCTGCACGGCTTGCCCGTTGCGATCAAAGCCAACCTGTGTGTAGAGGACAGACTCGCGACCTCCGCAAGCGCCTCCCTCGCCAACTACGCGGCCCCCTATACAGCAACGGTCGTTCGACGCCTTATCGCCGCAGGTGCAGTGCCGATTGCTACCGCAAACATGGACGAGTTTGCGATGGGCTCATCGGGCGAGCACTCCGTACATGGACCGACGATAAATCCTTGGTCTCCCATCCACGACGGCGAGCTCATTCCGCTTGCGCCCGGCGGCTCGTCTTCGGGCACAGCTGCTGCCGTTGCCGCCGACATTGTCCCCCTGGCTTTGGGCTCCGACGCGGGGGGATCTGTTCGCCAACCCGCTGCCCTCTGCGGCGTCACCGGATTGCGCCCCACCCAAGGCAGGCTCTCTCGATTCGGGCTCATTGCGTTCGCGTCGAGTTTTGATGTCATTGGTCCCGTCGCTCGAAGCGCACGCGACCTCGCAGCCCTCTTCCCGCTCGTCGCCGGCATCGACCCTCGGGACCCGACCTCCACAGACCCCCACCACGAAGCTAAGAGATTCCCCCTCCGGACACACCTCGATGGACTTGTCATTGGAGTCCCCAAGCGCCTATTAGACGAGCTTGGAGACAGTTTAGAGCTAGAGGTCGCCGCCTCATTCGCACAGAGTGTTGAGGAGCTGCGCGCCGCAGGTGCGCGGATCGTCGACATCGAACTGCGCCATGCCGGAGCGGCGCTTTCCGCTTATCACGTGATCTCTTGCAGCGAGGCTGCAAGCAACTTAGCGCGCATCGACGGCGTTCGATATGGGATGCGCATAGACCGGCGAGGCAGCGCCGACAACGACTTGATTGCCATGATTCGCGCTACACGAGAGGCGGGATTCGGTACGGAGGTCCAGAGGAGGATTCTCATCGGCACGCTTGCGCTCTCCCGCGATGGATCACGCGCACTCTACGGCCGTGCGAGAGCGACCCGAGCGGAGGTCACCTTGGACTTCGAGCGCGTTTTTGGTGGTAACGATCTCATTGGAGCCGCGCTCTCCGTTGACCTCATCGCCATGCCAACATCTCCGACGGTCGCCTTCGGTTTGGGGGCGCGAACTGCTGACCCTGTGGAGATGTACCGCGCCGACCTGTTGACCGTCCCCGCTAGCCTCGCGGGCCTTCCCGCGATCAGCTTGCCCGGTCCGCTCGCGAAGACCTCGTGCGCGGGGAGAAGCGCCGCTCTCCCCGTCGGCTTTCAACTGATCGGGTCGCGCGGCAGCGATGAGTACCTCTTGCGTATCGCCACCCTCTACCAGCAGCTCACACAACATCACCTCGCTCGACCACCTCGGATCCACCCCGTCCCCCCATCCGGGGATTTACACGGGATTTCGAGAGGGGCTGAACAATGAGCGGCCTCTGGAAAACCCGTATTGGCCTCGAGGTCCACGTGCGCCTGGCCAGCCGATCGAAGTTATTTTGCGCTTGCCCTAATCTCTTCGAAACGAACCCGAATGTGCACATTTGCCCCGTTTGTACGGGGCAGCCCGGATCATTGCCTGCACTCGGGCGTGGCGCTGTCGAGCTCGCATTACGGGCCGCCGTGTTGTTTGATTTTGACGTCGCGATGCTAAGCCGTTTCGATCGCAAGCACTACTTCTATCCCGACCTCCCCAAGGGCTATCAAGTTACGCAACAGGAGGTCCCCCTCGGAAGGGACGGGCAGTTGGAGATCGAGGTAGACGGCAGACGCGTTCGGATTCCTCTCAGCCGAATACACATCGAAGAGGACGCAGGGCGCAGCGTACACTCGGAGGAGCACACGCGGATTGATTTCAATCGTGCGGGCGCACCCCTTGTTGAGATCGTCACGGATCCCGTCATGGAGACGGCTCAGGAGGTTGGTGCGTTTTTGCGCCGCTTGCGCGAAGAGCTACGCTATGCCGGAGTCTCCGATGGCGACATGGATAAGGGCTCCATGCGCACGGATGTCAATATCTCTGTCTACGACTCCAGCCGTCTCGGCCGTGCGGAGGTCGATGCGGAGGGACCACGGGTTGAGATTAAGAACCTGAACTCAATTCGGGCTGCACAAGACGCAGTGGACTTCGAAGTCGCTCGGCAAATCCAAGAGGCTCAAGAGACCATCCGCAGGGGAGCTCAACTGCACTCCATCACCGTGCAAACTCGCCGTTGGGTGGCCTCTTCGGAGGGGCTCCCCGGCCATTCCAAGCTGATGCGAACCAAGGCATCTCAGCTGGACTACCGCTTCCTAGAAGATCCCGATCTCCTGCCGCTGGCTCTGCTCGCCACGGATTTGGATGCGGCCCGGGCGATGCTCCCGGAGGGCCCCCTGGCAATGCGAGATCGCTGGCGCTGCGAGTACGACCTCTCTGCGCACGATGCCGAGGTCCTATCGAGCTCTCCCCAACTGGCCGCGTACTTTGAGGCGACCGCCAGAGCGCTCCAGGCGCCAGTTAGAGGGGAGTCACCCCCTGCGCGGCAGTCCTATAAGGCAGCCGCAAACTGGATCATCAACGACCTCGCCTCGCTCTCAAGCGGATTCGATAAGGTGGCTCCTTTCCAAGTGGCCGCCCTCGTTCGGTTAGTGGAGTCTGCATACATCAGCCACAAGAGCGGCCGACTACTCCTCAGCGCGCTTGTGGCGAGGCACGTGGACCAACCTGGCCACGATGGAGACCTGCTTGAGATGGCACAAGCGCTCGACCTTGAGCTGGTGAACGACTCCGCCCTGCTTGACGAGTATTGCTACGCGGCGATGGCTCGCAGAGAGGACGCCATTCAATCCTGGCAAGCGGGCCGTCTCCAAGCCGCCGACGCCCTGCTCGGCGAAGCCATGATGCTCTCCCGCGGCAAGGCGGCTCCGGACAAGTTGCGGGCTCGACTTTTGGCGCTGCTTGAGGTGCACGATACGTAACTCTCTTTGCGGACAAGGAATCAGCCGTGCTGGCCCCACTTTCGGTCACTGCAACTAGCCTTTGGAAAGCGCTGCGGATAACCTCCCCAGACATGGCTTCCGCGACTCCACCCCCGGCTCAATCCGCCCTACTATTTCCCGATGCGAACGAACCTGCGCGCCTGCCGCCTCCACCCGACATCTCCGGGCTAATCGCGAAACTAAATCCCGAGCAGCGCCGAGCAGTCGAGAATACCGAGGGCCCGCAGCTCGTTCTCGCTGGAGCAGGATCGGGCAAGACGCGCGTGATCACCACCAGGATCGCACACATGGTTGCCAAGGGGATCCCTCCGGAGTCCATCTTGGCGATGACCTTCACAAACAAGGCGGCGGGTGAGATGCGCGAGCGGATCGGCCAGCTCGTGGGTAAGCAATACGCGGCTAAGATCACGGCGGGAACTTTTCACTCGTTCTGCCTCGAGCTACTGCGCAAGCACAAGAAGGCGATTGGGTTCCCCAAGGGCTTCTCCCTGTGCGATACCGGCGACCAGATCTCCACGGTAAAAGGCGCGATGTCAGAGCTGTATGCCGTCGAGGTCAAAATGCGCCCCGGCGATGTCCTCTCGGCCATTTCTCTTGCCAAGAGCCGCCTGGAGACCCCCAAGGTGCTCTTGCAAAAGGCGGTCGACTTGCAGGAGGAGTTCGTAGCCAAAGTCTGGGAGCGCTACGAAGAGCGGCTACATCACTCGCGCCTGCTCGATTTCGACGATCTGCTGCTACGCACCGTCGGGCTATTCGACACCAATGCAGAGGTCTTGGCTCAGGTCCAAGAGCGCTATCGCTATCTGCTCGTCGACGAGTACCAAGATACCAACACGCCCCAGTACGAGATCATTCGCCACATAGCGAGCAAGTACAGCAACCTTTGCGTTGTGGGCGACGACGACCAGTCCATCTACGGTTGGCGCGGCGCGGACATCAAGAACATCCTCGGTTTCAGTCGCGCATTCCCCGGCTGCAAAACGATCAAGCTTGAGACGAACTACCGCTCGACGGAGGCAATCCTAAATGCTGCGAACCGAGTGATCGCAAACAACTTGGAGCGCCATGAGAAAACGCTACGCGCCCACCGCGAGGGCGGTGCGGCCCTAAAACTCTTCCGTCTCGCCGACGAAAACGAAGAGGCCCAGTTTGTCGTTCGCGACATCATCAACAAGACGAACACCCCGGAGTGGCGCCTGTCCGACTTCGCGATTCTATTCCGAACGGCCATCCAGCCCAAGTCAGTCGAGGTCGAATTACGCGCGCAAAACGTCCCGTATAAGTTGGTGGGCGGTCAAAGTTTCTTCGACAAGAAAGAGGTGCGCGACATCCTTGCCTACCTTCGATTGTTGGTCAATCCTTCGGATGAGTTGAGCTTGATGCGTATCATCAACTCCCCTCCGCGCGGCGTCGGTCGCACTAGCTTGAACCGCGTGATCGAGTTCGCCAACCAGCATCACATCAGCGTTCCCGATGCGTTTGATCGCTCCTCGGAAATCGAGGGGTTAGGCCCCGCGGTGATCACAGCCGTATCCGAGCTACGTCGTCTATTGGCGACGCTCTCGGGCCTGCGCTACTCCCTCACCCTACCCGAGCTCATCGATCGTCTGGTCGAGGGAGTTAACTACAAAGCGGAGCTCGAGCGCGCCTATCCCGACCCCGTTCCCCGCGAGCGTCGTGCGCGCAGTATCGAAGACATCAAGCGCTGGTCCGAGGCACACACGGAGCGCCGCAAGAAGCCGACCCTAGGCACGTTCCTAAGCGATCTCGCCTTGAATGCCGGTGAGTCTCCCGATCGCAAGAAAGAGGTGGCCGAAGTGGACGAGGTGACCTTGATGACGCTGCACGCGGCAAAGGGATTGGAGTTCCCAGCGGTGTACATGATCGGCCTAGAAGAGGGCTTGCTGCCCCACGGGCGCTCGGCTAAGGAGGGCAACATCGAAGAGGAGCGCCGCCTTATGTATGTGGGGATTACTCGCGCGAAGTTGGAGCTCATCCTCAGCCACACACGCGAGCGCAACAAGTTTGGAACGCGCGTTAAGTCGATGCCGTCGCGATTCATCTACGAGCTCAAAGGTTGCGCGCCCCCCGAGGACTGGATCCCCGCCGGTCTGGAGCCAGCAGAGAAGAAGGCCATGCAAAAGGCCGCGAAGAAGACCGCCAAGGCGAGCGCTAAAGCAAGCGCCAAGACGACCCCCAAAGGCAGGGGCAAAGGGTAGTAAGCGGACTTCGGAGGGCTGGGATTCGCCTCCGAATTAGCGCTCTGCCAAGGCGCCGCCTTCAGGCAAACGCTATCTGCATGTAATCCACGAACGCGCGCACTTTTGTGTTCGTGAAAGGCGTTCGCGGATAGACGACCCAGACTCCGCTCGAGTTACGGTGCAGGCTGGGAAGGACTCGGATTAGCCGCCCCTCTTCGAGATCCCTTGTGCAGTGACTCCACGGCAATAGGCCTAGGCCGCAGTTCGCAAGCGCGGCTCTGCGGATGCCGTCCAAGTTGTTGATCGTCAGGTGGCTGGTGACTGGAACCTTCACTTTGCCCTTTCGGCCCGTCATATCCCAAGCCGAACCGGATGTCCAGTTCGGGAAAAGGATGCTCTGGTGTTTGACCACATCACCCGCTCGCTTCGGTGTGCCAGACCTGCGCAAATACTCGGGACTCGCGACCATGAAGATCTCGCCGCTTATGATCTGGCGGCCCGCTAGGCTTCCTTGGGGAGGCTTGCCACCGCGAAGCGCCACATCCACTCCACTCTCGACTAGGTCGACGTAGTTGTTGGTGAAGTCGACATCCAGATGGACGTCAGGGTACTTGCGGTTGAAGCCGATAATGGCTGCGAGCAGTCCCGTACCCACCTCTGCGGGAGCGGTCACTCGAAGCTTACCGCGAGGTTCACCAAGCACCGTAGTCGCCGCCTCCTCTGCAGCTTCCAGAGCATCGACTGCGCGTGTTGCCTGATCAAAGAAGGCCTGCCCCGCGTCTGTCAAGGTCAGCTGACGAGTTGTACGCCGAAGCAACTGCAACCCCAACTTGGCTTCCAGTCGCGAGACACGCCTGCTCACCGTGGACTTGGGTAAATCAAGCGTGTTTGCGGCAGCCGTAAAGCTGCCCTCGCTAACCACGTGGACAAAGATCAGTGCGTCGCCGGGTTCCCATTGGATTGTTCCACTCATGCAACAGTTATATCCGAATATGACGGCTTATCAAACAATCGTTTGCTCCCTAAACTGCCATCTCACTTCACCTGACCGCCCAACCGGGCACACCCCACACAAGTAAACAACCGACTGCAACATGAAGAACTTCTCAACTTTCGCTCCACTCGCATCCCGCCTACTCCTTGGCCTAATTTTTGCCGTCTTCGGTTTGAATGGCTTCTTTCAGTTCATCCCGATCCCGCCCGCCGAGGGTGACGCCGCAACATTTATGGGTGGGCTGTATGCCACGGGGTATTTCTTCCCCATGCTCGCCACGGTCCAAATCCTGGTCGGAGCCGCACTCTTGTTCAACATCCTGACTCCGATTGCACTGATCGTATTGGCCCCGATCACTGTCAACATCGTCGCCTATCACGCCATTGCACCCGAAGGCCTGCCGTTGGCAATTCTCGTGCTCGCTCTACACCTTGGCGTTGCCTGGAGTCTCAAGGCGCGCTTCCTCCCTCTCTTCCAAACCCCTACCGCAGCATGAGCACTTCCAAGACAAACACGATCGCAGCCCCCTTCCCGAGAGAGTCCTCTCCGACGGGTGCCTTCCAAAGACAGGCAAGTGCCTTCCGGGATTGGGTTACCACCGACGGCAGCTCTGAGTTCCCAGCCGAATCCGGTCGCTACCACCTGTACGTCTCCAGCGCGTGCCCATGGGCCCATCGCGCGATCATCGCGCGCAAGATCAAGGGACTTGAAGACGTGATTAGCATGACCATAGTCGACCCCATTCGCGACGATCGCGGCTGGGAGTTTACAGATGCTGCAGATCCCCAAGAGGGTTTCCACCTTCTAAGTGAGGCCTACATCCGAAACGCCCCCAACTTCGAAGGCAGGGTCACCGTCCCTGTCCTCTGGGATAAGCAGACCAAGCAAATCGTGAACAACGAATCCTCGGAGATCCTGCGCATGCTGAACAGCGCGTTTGACGAGTTCACATCGTCCGCGATCGATCTCTATCCCGCTCACCAACACAAAGAGATAGACGCACTCAACACGCGCATTTATGACGACATCAACAACGGTGTCTACCGAGCTGGTTTTGCAACGTCACAAGATGCCTACGAGTCTGCCATCACACCTATGTTTGAGCTCCTTGAAGAGCTTGAGCTGCGCCTTGGCGAGAATCGCTTCCTGCTCGGCTCTACCCCAACAGAATCAGACTGGAGGCTATTCACGACGTTGATTCGCTTCGACGCTGTCTACTTCGGTCACTTCAAGTGCAACAAAAAGCGCATCATAGACATGCCCAACATGTGGGGCTATCTCCGCGACATGTATCAACAACCGGGTGTCGCAGAGACGGTGGACATGGACCACATCAAACGCCATTACTACGAAACGCATCTAACGATTAACCCGACGGGTATTGTGCCCGTCGGACCGGACCTCGAATTCCAAACTCCGCACGGAAGGAAGTAATGATCACAATCCAGAAAGCACAGGCAAGGGGCCAAGCCGACTATGGCTGGTTGAAAGCGAACTACTCGTTTTCGTTTGCCGAATACTACAATCCCAAACGCATGGGGTTCAGGTCCTTGCGTGTGCTCAACGAGGACTTCATCGCTCCGAGTGGATGTTTCCCACGCCACGGACACCGCGACATGGAGATCTTGACCTATGTCCTTGAGGGGACTCTCGAACACACGGATTCGATGGGAAACCGCGCGGAGATTCGAGCGGGGGAGCTTCAACTGATGTCGGCGGGGCAAGGAGTCTCTCATAGCGAGGCGAATCCCTCTCCGACGGAGCCACTCCACCTGTTCCAGATCTGGATTGAACCCAGTGCGACGGGCTTGGCCCCACGCTACTTTCAACGCGAGTTCCCTACCCTTTGGGACGAGTGGCAGCTTGTTGTAACTCCAGACACATCCGTTCTGAAGGGTGTGCCTGGGGACACCCCCACTGCTTCGGGGAGCGACACCGGCGCGTTCCCCATCCGACAGGACGTCACGGTTTCCACTACAACTCTCCACGAAAATGCCGCACTCTCCTACACCATTCCAATCGGCCGCCACGTCTATTTACACGTGACCAAGGGTTGCATCGAAGTCGACTCGATATCCCTTCAGGCTGGTGACAGCCTTGCAATCAGTGAGCAGTCTCGACTCGACCTCACAGCAATCACGGAATCCGAAGCCCTTCTGTTTGACTTAGCCTAACGCCCCTTCCAAACACATGTCCAAAGCCAAAATCGCCGCCCGCAAACCTGTCGCCATTGACCTCGAGCCAGGCGAGCACCACTGGTGCTCTTGCGGCCGCTCCTCAGGCCAACCCCTCTGCGACGGATCTCACCGGGGAACGGATTTCACTCCGCTAGCTTTCTCTGTGGATGAGCCGACCAAGGCTCACTTGTGCCTCTGCAAGCAGACGAAAAATCCGCCTTACTGCGACGGCTCCCATGCCCAGCTGCCCCAAGGTGTGAACGAATTAGAGCCACCTCAAGGTGACTCCAATGGGATGCCAACGCCTCAAAATACAGCCGAAGAAACAACTGTGGAGTTCATTCACGCTCTCGCAAAAGACGGCCTGACTAAAGTCGGCCACCACGGTCCTATGGCCTCTATGGGAGTCCCGCGCGCAGACCTTCCCCACTGGGATGATCTGCAAGTCCTAACGGCGCAACTCGCAACGAAACCCCTGCTAGAAACCGAGCCCGTTGGAACGACTCTGATCGTCGGGCCACGTGCAAAAAAACCGTTGCATTTGGATATCCCCCTATTTGTATCCGACATGAGTTTTGGTGCTCTTTCCGAAGAAGCCAAGGTCTCGATGGCCCGGGGAGCCGAGCTCGCCGGAACCGGAATCTGCTCGGGGGAAGGAGGAATGCTCCCAGAGGAACAAGCCGAGAACTCGCGCTACTTCTACGAGTTGGCCTCGGCTAAGTTCGGCTATACGGAAGACGCGCTCCGCCGCGTGCAGGCCTTTCACTTCAAGGGAGGTCAAGGCGCGAAAACCGGCACCGGTGGCCATCTGCCCGGAAACAAGGTCGTCGGAAAAATCGCCAAGGTACGTGGTCTGAAAGAGGGAGAAGCAGCCATCTCGCCTCCTACATTTGCGGAGTTCAGCACCCCCGCGGACTACGCCGCATTTGCCAATCGCGTACGAGAAGTCACCGGTGGAGTACCCATCGGTTTCAAGCTCTCCGCACAGCATATCGAGCGCGACCTGGCCTTTGCACTCGAAGCTACGGCTGACTACATCATCCTGGATGGGCGAGGAGGTGCGACAGGCGCCGCGCCACTTCTGTTCCGCGACAACATCTCCGTGCCGACCATTCCTGCACTCGCGCGAGCGCGCCGCTTCCTTGATCAAAACGGCGCGAGTGACGTGACACTCATCGTCACCGGTGGCCTGCGCACACCCGCCGATTTCGTCAAGGCGATGTGCCTAGGGGCGGACGGAATCGCATTGGCTAACGCGGCGATGCAAGCGATTGGCTGCGTTTCCGCGCGTATGTGCAACACCAACAACTGCCCCACCGGAATCGCGACTCAAAAAGAACACCTACGCAGAAAACTCGACGTCCAAGTCGCCAGTGAGAGACTGTCCCGCTACCTCGGGGCATCTGTCGAGCTCATGCAAGTCCTGGCACGGGCATGCGGACACGGGCGTCTATCCGACCTTTCTTTCCGGGACTTATCGACTTGGAAACGGGAGATGGCCGACCTAACAGGTGTTTCCTACGCCGGATCGGTGCCTTCGTCATCGAATTCACAATCTTGATACTCTCGTGATTCCCTCGTGAGATCAATACTCGATATTCTCTGCGTTCCGATCGTCCGAGGTACCCCACGGGGCCGCGGCGCGAATCGGATGGCGAGTCCCACTCTCACCACAACGAGCACAGATGCCACGATGAACAAATCAATTCTAACTCCTCTCCTTTTACTAGCGAGCGTCGGAGTGCTAACAGCCGCCACTCTACAGGGCGACTCCAGGCCGACATCGCAGCCAGCAGACCACTCAAGCGGTCACCTCACACTAGCCGATAAGTCTGAGTGGATGGGCTCAACCGAAGGCATGAAAAGTGCCATCTTTGCCGGTGGCTGTTTTTGGTGTATCGAGAGTGTTTTTGAGACGGTTCCCGGAGTTGTCGAGGTCGTCTCCGGATATACCGACGGCACCGTGGTGAACCCGACTTACAAAGCTGTCGGCACAGGTCAAACGGGACATACCGAGGCCGTAGAGGTCTTCTACTGGCCGGACGTCGTCTCCTATGGAACCCTTGTGGAATTCTTCTGGCGGCAGTTCGATCCCACGGATGCGGGTGGGTCGTTCTTTGACCGCGGCACTCAGTATCGGAGCGGAATCTATGTTGCAGACGCCGCGGAGCGGGAGGTCGCGCAGGCCTCTAAAGCCGCGCTTGTGGCAAGTAAGATTTTTAAGAATGACATCGCCACGCCTATTCTGCCGCGCGCGGTGTTTTACGACGCCGAAGAATATCACCAGGACTACTACATCAAAGAACCCGCGCACTACGGCAAGTATCGCAAGGGCTCGGGACGCGACAAGTTCTGCGACTCAGCCTGGGGTCCCGCTCGCGTGATTGACTTCGGGCCGCTGCTGGTCTCACCCAAAGCGCGCTACATCAAACCCTCGCAAGAGGTCCTTAAAAAGACGCTGTCTTCTCTGGCCTACAAGGTGACTCAAGAGGCCGGTACCGAGCGTGCCTTCCAGAATGAATTTTGGGACAACAAGAGGGACGGGATCTATGTCGATGTCGTCAGTGGCGAGCCACTGTTTAGCTCTCAGCATAAGTACAAGTCGGGCACTGGCTGGCCTTCCTTTTGGCAGCCGCTGATCGAGTCCAACATCGGTAAAGACGTTGATCACAAGTTGGGGTACGCGCGTGATGAAGTTCGAAGCTCGCATGGAGAGAGCCACCTCGGCCATGTGTTCCGCGACGGACCGGAGCCCACGGGACTTCGCTACTGCATCAACTCAGCGTCCCTCCGATTCATACCGGCAGAAGACCTTGAGAACCGTGGTTACGGTCGTTTCGCGCCGTCCTTTTTGCCGAAAGAAGAGTAGCCCTAGCCGACACTATCTACCGGTAACGGACTGCCGGTCGAACCAACAAGAAGGGCCACTCTGCGAGCAAACGCAGAGTGGCCCTTCTCCTGATTCAACTCAAAGGATAGGGGCTATTCCCATTCGATCGTCGCGGGGGGTTTGGAGCTGATGTCCAAGACGACCCTGTTGATTCCCCGGACCTCGTTGATGATGCGGCTGGAAATGCGCTGCAGCAACTCCTGGGGTAAGTAGGCCCAATCTGCAGTCATCGCATCCTCGCTGGAGACAACACGCAGGCAGCACGTGTTTTCATAGGTGCGCTGATCCCCCATGACACCAACGGACTTGGTAGGAAGCAGGACGCCGAAGTACTGCCAAAGCCCCTTGTGCTCGCCCGCTTTCTCGATCTCGGAGGTGATGATGTGATCCGCGCGCCGAAGCAGATCGCACTTCGCTTCGGTAATGTCACCGAGGATGCGGACAGCAAGACCTGGACCGGGGAAAGGTTGCCGATCGACAACGGCTGACGCCAGACCCAAGTGGCGACCGATCTCGCGCACTTCATCTTTGAAGAGCTCGCGAAGTGGCTCGACGAGCTGCATGTCCATGTCTTCCGGCAGGCCGCCAACATTGTGGTGCGACTTGATGACGTGCGTGGACCCACCATGGGCCGGAATCGACTCGATCACGTCCGGGTACAGTGTTCCCTGCCCCAAGAACTTGGCGTTCGAGAAGCGCGTGGCTTCACGCCGGAATACGTCGATAAAGATCTTGCCGATGATCTTCCGCTTCGTCTCGGGGTCCGACACGCCGGCCAGCGCATCCAAAAATTCGGCACGGGCATCTACAACAGTCAGGTCCATGTGGAAGTGGCCTCCGAAAAGCTCCTCAACAGCTTGGCGTTCGCCGTGCCGTAGAAGTCCGTTGTCCACAAAAACACAGTGCAGGCGTTGATCGACAGCTCGCTGCAAGATCACTGCCGCAACACTCGAATCGACTCCGCCCGAAAGACCAAGAACGATCTCACCGTCTTCCCCAACCAGAGCGTGAATCTTTTCGATCTCGCGCTCGACAATCGAGCCGGGACGCCAATCGGCAGGTGCGTCACAGACGCGAATCAGGAAGTTCTCAATGATCTCTCGGCCACGGACACTGTGTGTCACCTCCGGGTGAAACTGCAACCCGTAAAAGCCGCGCCTCTCATCGCCAACGACCGCAAACGGGCAGGTCTCCGTAGAGGCGTAGATGTCGAACCCCTCGGGAAGCTCCGCGACTTGATCCCCGTGGCTCATCCAGACAACCGTGTGCCCGTCGATGGAGTCCAACACTCCCGACGGCTTGTCGATACGAATCGAGGCACGACCGAACTCGCGCGCCTCCGCCGCATCCACCTTGCCACCTAAGTGTTGGCACATCCACTGCATGCCGTAGCAGATACCGAGAACAGGGACGCCAAGCTCCAGGATCTCCTTCGGGATTTCCGGAGCGTTGTCGCCGTAGACAGAGGCCGGGCCGCCCGACAGGATCACCCCGCACAGGTTCATCGCCTCGGCCCGCTCCATCGCAAGATGGGGAGGCGCGATCTCGCACCAAACTCGTGCCTCGCGAACTCGTCGCGCAATCAGCTGAGCGTATTGGGTTCCGAGATCTATGATCAATACGCCGCGCGGGATGTCGGACTCTGGAGCTGATGTCATATGGGTTGCTGCCTTTGTGCTTGAAGTGCTCATTCGTGGTTGTAGTTCGGCGCTTCTTTGGTGATCTGGACGTCGTGAGGATGGCTCTCTTTCATGCCAGCCGATGTCACGCGCACAAAGCGATGGTTCTTCCAAAAATCGGGGATAGTCTGGGAGCCCGAGTAGCTCATGCCACTGCGAACGCCACCGACAAGCTGATAGATCACCGTGGAGACGGGACCCTTATACGGGACCATTCCCTCGATCCCCTCCGGGACCAGCTTCTGCTTCTCCTTGACGTCACCTTGGCGATAGCGCTCTTTGCCACCATCTACCATTGCCCCCAAGCTTCCCATGCCGCGGACCGCTTTAAAGGTTCGTCCGCGATACAAGATTTCTTCCGAGGGGCTCTCGTCTGTTCCTGCCAGCAAGCTGCCGACCATCACACAGGAGGCGCCTGCCGCGAGGGCCTTCGCAATGTCTCCGGAGTAGCGCAAACCGCCGTCCGCGATCACAGGGACATCACTTCCGGCAATCGCCCGACAGACGTCGATGATTGCAGTCAGCTGCGGAACCCCGACACCGGCGACGATCCGCGTAGTGCAGATCGAACCGGGACCAATACCGACCTTCACCCCGTCGGCTCCGGCTTCGACCAGTGCGATTGCAGCCTCGGCGGTTGCGATGTTTCCCGCGACGATGTCTACATCCTTATGGGTTGCCTTGAGCTTGCGCACCGTCTCGATCACGTTGTCGCTATGACCGTGGGCGGTATCAACCACAAGCACATCGACGCCGGCTTCGACTAGCCCGGCGGCGCGCTCGTAGTCGCGTACGCCAATACCTGCGCCGACGCGGAGACGACCACGATCGTCCGTGGCCGAATTCGGAAACGCCTCGAGCATGTCGAGGTCCTTCATGGTGATCAATCCAGCCAACTTACCGCAGCCGTTTGGGCCTGGCTCCACGATCAAAAGTTTCTCGATCTTGTTGCGGTAGAGCAGGTCGCGCGCCTCTTCGAGCGAGGTACCAGGAGGCGCGGAAACGAGTCCCTCTTTGGTCATCATTGCGGAGACAGGTGTATCCGCGCCGGTTTCAAAGCGACAGTCGCGGTTGGTGAGTATTCCCACCACGCAGCGATTGTCATCCAGAATCGGTAGGCCGGAGATGTTGTGCTTCTTCATCAAGCCCCGCGCCTCGCCCATCGTCGCCGTCGGCGGCAAGGTTACGGGATCTAAAATGATGCCGTTAGCGGAGCGCTTGACCTTGTCGACCTCGGCAATCTGCCCTTCGATGGAGAAGTTGCGGTGGATAATGCCGATGCCTCCCTCGCGCGCAATCGCGACGGCAAGACGCCACTCTGTAACGGTGTCCATTGCAGCGGAGGCAATCGGCGCGTTTAGGGGCACGCGTCGCGAAAAGCGCGTGGAGACGTTGACCTCGGTCGGAATCAGGTCCGAATGCCGGGGAACAAGCAGGACATCATCGAAGGTAAGTCCTTCGGGAATGTTGAGCGTCATGGCGGTAGTTTGTGGGATGAGGGCGCGCTTCGGCCTTGTCCGGAGTTGCTTCCACTAACTAAGGGTGCCCACCCGGTTCTGGGTGAGGCTCCGCCTGAGTTTGGAGCGGAGAAGATGAAGGAGGCAATTCTAAAAAAGCCCCGCCCGGACTCCAAGTCCCGTGACCTGAATGCGCGTCACTTCTTGCCGACATCGGAGAGTTCCTGCCCTTTTCCAACAATAACGGGTCCGTCGGGCCCACAGGGGGACGCTCCAAATATAAAAAAAAAAGGGCCCGAGTCGATACCGGAGTATCGAAACGGACCCAAGAGAGGAGGAGACTTACCCTGTCGACCTCCAGTCTGAGATTCGTTGAGCCCAAATGGTGGATTTGCACCGTACACATGCAGTCTCCCGAAGTCGGCACCGGGTGAATCCACTTCTGGGAATGGAAGACTTGCCCGCAAACATTGCAAGATCGTTGAGGAGGCTTATCCGCCTGCCGAAAGAAGGTTTCCAGCGTGTAGCTACTCCATTATTGCTGCACGAGCACTATGCTCCCCGCCTCCCCACACCCTACTAATTAGCCCGAGCGCCCCTCGAAATGGCAAACCCAAGCTCCTCGTCCCCTCTCCGCGTCGCCGTTGTCGGTGCCGGATTCATCGCCGACTTCCACCTGGAGGTCCTCAAGAACACACCTGAGGTCGAACTTGTCGCCGTTTGCGACGCCGTTCTGAGCAAAGCTCAAGCAAAGGCTAAGCAGTTTGGGATTCCCCACGCCGTCGCATCGATTGGCGAGCTCAAAGAGCTCGGCGTGCAGGTGGCGAGCTTACTTCTGCCTCCACCGCTGCATGCGACCCTGATTCGCGAGACCTTAGAGGCCGGTATCGGGGTTATGGTCGAAAAGCCGATGGTGCTAAGCAGCAAGGACGCGCGCGAGCTGGGCGCACTTGCGGACTCCAAGGGCTTGAGCCTTGCCGTAAACCACAACGCCGTCACCCACCCAAGCTTTGCCACCCTAATGCAACGTGTGGAAGCAGGTGAGATCGGCCGCGTCGAGCACGTGCGCGTCACGCTGAGTGTCCCGCTGCGCCAACTCGACGCCGGCGACTTCTCCCACTGGATGTTCCGCACGCCCGCGAACATCGTTTTCGAGCAGGGGCCACACCCCTGCTCCCAAGTTCACGCGCTTGTCGGTGCTGTGAAGTCGGCGACGACGACCGTACTGAAGAGCCGCGAACTCCATCCGGGTCAGCTCTTCAATAACCGCTGGCTTGTGGCCGCGGAAGCAGAGCGCGGGACCGTGGAAATGTACTTCGCCTTCGGCGAGGACTTCACACGCTCCACCATCGAAGTACTCGGCACAGATGGCAGCATCGAAGCTGACCTCTTCCACGATCACATCGCCTCCGAAAACAAGACGCTGTACCTCGACTTTTGGAACAGCTACCTCGCTGGTTCGGGACGCGGAAAAGAGCTCAAGAAGAGTGCGACGAAGGTCCTCAAAGACTACCTGAAATACACGATTGGAGTGGGGCCGCGCGAAGACGCATTTTTCGCTGGTATGCGCGACTCGATCCGGGGCACCTATCAAGCCATCGCAAAGGGCGAGGCCCCTCTCGCAACGGCGGAAGATGGCGCTCAAGTTCTGGAGTGGTGCGAGGCCATCACCAAAGATATCTCGGGTGAATCCGGCGCGGCCGTAGTCCAGCTTTCGGAAGCTCCCGCCCGTCCCGGCGAGGTCGTTCTCCTCGGAGGCACGGGGTTCATTGGCAAGCGAGTGATTGAAAAATTACTAGCCCGCGACATCCCCGTTACCTTGATCGTCAGGCGCACCCACTCGATGCCAGCGATCGTTGTTGAGAATGCCGCCAATGGCAAAATACGTCTACTTTATGGCACTTTAGAGGATGGCTCCTCCATGCGGTCCGCCCTCGAAGGAGCACGCGCTGTCGTCCAACTTGCGACGGGCGGTGGAGACAGTTGGGAGGCCGTGCAAACGGCGATGATCGGAGGAAGCGTAGGGTTCGCCCAGGCCGCCCTAGATGCGGGGGCCGAGCGCTATGTCTACATCTCTAGCGTCGCCTCGCTTTACTGTGGTCTGGACTGTGGAGAGGGTGTCATTCCCGACTCGATGCCCACCGACCCTCTGCCTCTTGAGCGTCCGCTCTACGCACGCGGTAAAGCTGCAACCGAAGACGCACTTCTCGCGATGCAGAAAGAGAAAGGACTGCCCCTCGTCATCCTCCGGCCGGGTGTTGTTTTGGGGGAAGGCACGCCGATGCAACACTCGGGCCTTGGCCTCTGGGCGCGCGACAATCACTGCGTTGGCTGGGGCATTGGCGACACGCCACTTCCGCTCGTCTGGGTCGATGACGTTGCCGATGCGATTGTCTCCTCCGCGTTATTTCATGGCAACGATCTGCACGGTCTCACCATGAACCTCTGCGCGCGAGTCGACCTAAACGCACAACAGGTTGTCTCCGAGCTCCGAAAAGCAACGGGCCGTGACCTCCACTTCCACGCACGCTCCCTGGCTGTCAGCCAGACGATGGAGCTTGGAAAATGGATCGTCAAGCGCGTTGGTGGCCGCAAAGTTGCCCTTCCGTCCTATCGAGATTTGAAGTCGCGCGGCCTTGCCGTACCTTTCGCATGCGATGGAGCTCGCAAACACCTCAACTGGAAGCCAGTGGAAGACGCCGAAGAGTTCTTGGACAAGGCGGTCCGCATCTACGGCGCATAAGTAGCTTTCGACAGCTGCCGTAACGTACAGTTCCCTAGGAAATGAATAGCGCCAGCACATCTAAAAGACACGTTCTGCACGTGTTTGCAACCTTCGTACCCGCGGGGCCGCAAACGCGCACAGCCAACGTCTTGGAGGCACTGGGCTCTTCCTGGCGCCACACGATTGTCGCCATGGATAATCGAACGAGTGCATCGGAGCTACTTGCAGAGGACCTGGAGATCACTCTTCGTGACGCCCCCCCCCAGGCTGGCTTCTTCAAAACCTTGAGGGCTCTTCGCACCATGATCCAAGAGGTCGCGCCCGATTTGATCTGCACCTACAACTGGGGTGCGATCGAAACGGTGTTGGCAGTGCGGTCCCTCACCGGTATTCCCCTGATTCATCACGAGGAGGGATTTGGTCCGGAGGAGGCGGCTAGCTTCAAAAAGCGGCGAGTTTGGATGCGCCGCTTCCTATTCAAACGGGTTCCGGCGCTGATCGTTCCCTCCCACAACTTGGGCAAGATCGCACGGGATCTTTGGAGGGTGCCAGAGCGGCAACTCCACATTGTCCCGAATGGAGTCCACTTGAGTCGCTTTGGGCCCAGGGGAGCAGACATGCGCGAGCAGCTAGCCCTACCGCCAGACGCCGTCGTAGTGGGATCGGTTGGGCACTTGCGCCCAGAGAAGAACTACGGCCGACTCATCGAGGCCATGGCTTCCGCCACAGCACGGACCCAGGTACCACTCCACCTAGTACTCGTCGGCGATGGAGTTGAGCGCTCACATCTCGAAGAGCTCGCACAGACTCTCGGCCTCAAGGAGCGTGTTCATTTCACCGGCCACCAAGAGAACACAGCCCCCGCCTATCGCACATTCGACATCTTCTGCCTGTCCTCGGACACCGAGCAAATGCCAATAAGCCTAATCGAAGCCATGGCGACCGGCATTCCCCCTGTAGCGACGGACGTAGGGGACATCCGCTTGATGGTTCCTACCGAGTCGAGAGCAAACATCGTCTCCAAAGACCTTTGCCCCTTGGCTTTGGCCGACCAGCTGGTCCTTTTGGCGAACGATAAGGACGTTAGAATGAGCCTTGGGCGTGCCGCCGAGGCCAAAGCGAGAGAGCTGTACGGCTTTGACAAGATGCTCGCTATCTACAAAGGCCTTTATGAGTCTCTGCTCTTCTGAATCGCTAATACTAGAAACTACCGTTCGTGGTCCGAAGATACGGCGGCATTCGAAAGGCCCAAACGCTAGAATCTTGCGCCCATATTGTTCCCACGCCCTGCCTAATCGCCCCACTCTTCCTTATGGATCCCGACACTCACGCTATCCAACGCGCCACTCTTCTCGAGTCCATCACCCAACGGGCCTTCGCCCAGATGTGTGCCATGATATGGCAGGCCAACAACCGTAAAGATAAGGAGCCGGGCGACCCGAAAGTCGGTGGGCACCCAGCGTCGTGCGCCAGCTCTCTGCACATCCTCGGCGCTCTGCATCTTGCAGCGCGCGAGCCCCACGACTTCATCTGCTGCAAGCCCCACGCTGCGCCGATGGACCACGCGTTTGGTCACCTGCTTGGACTCTTCCGCCACCCCGATGGGACCTCCTTTACCGAGGACGAGGCCAAGGGCTGCATGACAAGGCTTCGCAAGTACCCCGAGACGCCAGGGCAGCCGGTCTTCCAGAGCTACCACGCGGACGCTGACCCCGACTCCTTCCACTTCCTGCCATCGGGCTCGGTTGGAATCCCCCCTGTCGCATCCGCCTACCTCGCGCTCGCCCACCGCTACGGGCGCGACCACGGCCATAACCTCTCGGAGCGTGCGCAGTATTGGAGTTTGATTGGAGACTCCGAGTTCCGCGAGGGCTCCCTGCTTGAGGCGATGCCGGATGTCGCCGAGCGCAAGCTCGGCAATGTGACTTGGATCATCGACTACAACCGTCAGAACCTCGACGGTACGCGCATCCCAAATACCAAGAGTCACGATACACGCGATTGCGATCGCATCGAGGCGATGGCGCTTGCAAACGACTGGCAGGTGGTTCAACTGCGCCACGGCAGCTATCGCTTTGAGCTCTTCGAGAAGACCGGTGGAAGCGCATTGCAGCATTGGATTGAGCACGTCCTACCCGATTACGACTACCAGCTGCTCCTGTTTGGTCGCAACGCAACGGCTGTGCGAGAGGCCGCCCGTCGTGACCACGCTGGCGCTGCCAAGATCCTAGACGACCTCTCCGATGTGGACGTCCTACACTTCATGGGTGACGTCGGTGGCCACGACATTCTTGGGATTGCCAAGGCCATGCAAGAGTCGCGTTTGGATCAAAACACTCCAACGATGTTAATCGTTCACACGGTGAAGGGTTTCGGTATGGAGTGTTATGCCGACCCGTCGAACCACTCGGCGCTGCCCTCGAAGAAGGAGCTCACTTCGATACTCGAAGAGCGCGGGCTTACCTTCGACCAGCCGTTCGAGCTCTTCGAAGAGGGGACCGACGAGGCGGCGTTCTTGCGCTTCCGAGGCAAGGCTCAAATGGAGGGCAAGACGGCTGTTCGCGAGCTCGCCATGAAGAACAAGGCCGAGCTGCGCGCCAAGTACGATGCCCAAGGCGGATTGCCCGACAGCTTGAACATCGACCTCTCCCTCTTCCCAACCGTCCACACGCAGTGGATGTGGGGCCAGATTGCCTCGAAGTTGATCCGCATCGGAACGACGGAGCAGGGTGGACCGCAAATGGCTGGCGCGGATCGCGGCCTAACCGAAGAGGAGAAGCTGTGGAAGATCATTGCTGAACTCGTCGTCACGATGTCCCCGGATGTTGGCACCAGCACAAACCTGGCGCCGGGTATGGACAGCCGCATTTACGGGCCCGACCACTGCGAAGGGGACAACTGTCCACCCACGGGAACGGGTCGCTCTTTTGATGCGCGTCACCCGGAAGTCTTCACTGGCCAAGATCCTTGGACACGTCACATTCGCTTCGAGATTGCCGAGGCAAATGCGATGAACGCTGTCGGCTCCTTCGGAAAGATGGGGTTGTTCGCAGGGACGCCCTTTTTCCCGATCATGACGGTCTACGATTTCTTCATCAAGAGAGCCCTCGACCAGCTCTACTACAACCTTTACTGGGGCGCGGAGTTTGTGATCCTAGGAACACCCGCCGGAGTCACGCTCTCTTCCGAAGGTGCGCAGCACAGCTGGAAGAGTGACATCCAGATTCCGAACCTGATCACTTGGGAGCCCTTCTTTGCATGCGAGCTGGACTGGATCATTTGCGACGCGATGCAGCGGCACATGACCGGCAACAACACGGGCCGCAAGGGAGTCCTCATACGGGGCGTCACGCGTGGTGTTCGCCAAGCCCTCTTGATGACCAACGTACGCAAAGCCGCAGCGTCGAAAGCTGATCTCCCCACGGGCACTTCGCTCAAAGTAAAAGGGGACCAGGGCGAGGGTGTCGACGAGTCCACCCTTGCGCTTCTCTCCGATGCCGACATCAAAACGCGGCTGCGTTTAGACATCCTTGCAGGTGCCTATTACCTCGTCGATTGGCGCGGGTACACGGGCTATGAGCTCGGCGATAACGTCGTCCATCTGTTTGCCCTCGGCTCGCTCGCCACCGAAGCCCTTGAGGCATCAGAGCGCCTTCTCGAAATCGGCATCTTCGCCAATGTGATTGTCATTACGAGCCAAGACCTCCTGCTGGGCATTCAGGGTGAAGAGGACGACTACAAGCACCTCACAAAAACACTCGGAATCAACGGTGATCTTCATGCCGTTCCGACCCGTGGCGCGGCCACTCCCGAGTTCGTCTCCCTTGCGGCGCGCCGGGTCCCCATCGTCGCTGTGTGTGACGGCGAAGCCGGCCTTGTCGACAACATCGGCTCGATCGTTGGCGTCAAACAGCGCACGCTTGCGGTGCGCAAGTTCTCCAAGTGTGGACGTCCGAGTGACGTCTACGCCTTGCAGAATATCGACGCATCTGCGATTGTCGAGGCTGTTGGTCGCGCACTCTCGGAGACGGCACTCGAAGAGCTTCAGCTGTCCCCATCCCTCTTGGCGCAGCTCGCCGGTCGCGCCGCTGCACCAAAGCAGGATTGGCGCGAACTCTGGCCGAACCAGGCGTAAACGTGCCTCAAAGTCTCCCCCAGTTTGAGCCGTTCCGCGTCAGGTCAACAAAGCGCGTGTACGACTCTGCCTGGTGTGCACTTGATCGCGATGAGATCGAGCTGCCCACCGGCGAGCTGGGGGAGTACCACATTTTTCGAATCCCGGATGCGGTTGCAATCGTTCCCGTGACCCGCGCAGGCGAGCTGATCATGGTTTGGCAGCATCGCCACCCCCACGGCAAAACCCATTGGGAGATCCCTGCGGGCCGCACCGAACCGAACGAGCCTTATGTGGATGCCGCAGCCAGAGAGCTGGAAGAGGAGACCGGTTACCGGGCCGAGCGCTTGGTCCCCTTGGCTAGCTTTTATCCGGTCAATGGGATTAGTGACCACATGGCGCATATCTACCTGGCGCTCGATTGTGTGCTCGTGAGCGAACTCAACTTGGACGCAGCGGAGAGACTTGTTGTCCAGACTCGCGATTTAGAGGTCGTCAGAGAGTCCCTGGCCGCCGGCGAGTTTGAAGATGGCTTTACCGCCCTCTCCCTCTTCTACGCATTCGCTAACCCGGCCTTCCCAAAGACCTAGCTGTCCACTTGGGCCAACTTCTCCAGGGTTGCTCGCCGGCCCTCTTCAATGAGGGCCTCTCCCAAGTGAAAGTCAAATAGCCCCACGCCTTCTAGGTTGGGCTCGATGAGTAGCGCCGGAGGTGTCACTTGAAACTGCGCGCGTGCTAAGTGGTGTTGGAGCAGAACCACCGAGTTATACAGGGAGTCGATCATTCCAGGGCTGCGACTGCCTTCGCGCGTCCTAAACATGCCCAGCCAATTGGAGACGGCCCAGCTAGCCTCCACCTCTTGAGTTCCGCTCGCGGCCTCCTTTCCAGACCGCGCATCCAGCATGCCGCCCAGGAAGTCCCGGGCAGCCTTGGGTACCCTCTCATCATCCAGGAACTGCTCCATTCGAGATGGTCCCGAGGGGCTCTTACCATTGCGCTTGCGGAGAACACGAGGCCGCTCAAAACCGCGGTTCACGTTTACCGCAACAATCGGGAGTTTGGCGATCTCTCCGGCAGCACCGACAGGTACAGGACTCGCAACACCCCCGTCGACAAGCCACCGCTCCACGCCGTTTACGACAAGGCCCTTGGGAGCAAACAGACCAGGAATACCAAAACTTGCGCGGATGGCGTCAACCAACGGGCAATCGTTCAAATGCACTTCATCACCATTCGCAACGTCGACGGCGACCGCCACAAAGGGTAGGGCGAGGTCTCGAATCTCCCGTGCGCCGACGAACCCGGCGATCATCTCCTCGAGCCGCATACCTGCGAATAAACCCGCGCGTGGCAAGATCGGATCCAAGAAGCGAAACACACCACGCCGATCCAAGGTCTGGAGGAAGTCCCCGAATGGATCCAGCTCTCCCGCGCAATAGATCCCCCCCACCACGGCGCCAATACTAGTGCCCGCAACACCGCGGATGTTGTAGCCCGCCTCTTCGAGCGTGCGGATTACGCCGATGTGGGCAACACCTCGAGCTGCACCTCCACCAAGTGCGAGCAGTATGTCTTCACCGGGTTTAATCATTTTTAGGATTCCAAGTCTCTACTCAACGGCGAGGTGGTCACGCCGATACAACCTTAGCTCTGGCCCTGGACGCTCTACCTTCCAAATCGAAGTTAGGGCAAAGTCGAGCTCCGTTGGAAGGCGCGCCTCGTACGAGTCGTATGCCGGCTCGATAAGCATCGGACTCAGGTCCGAACGGATCGATCGGCTTGCCGTACAAGCTGGCTCCCAGCGGATTTGCGTCAACCCGTGGAGCCCAAGAGGAGGTGGCCCAATGGCACTTGTGGTCACGTCGAGCCAGCCACTCTGAGGATGGAGCAATAAGGAGCCAAAGTCCTCCCCCGGTGTCTTATTACAGAGGAGTACGTGGGTCACACCAAAATAGTCAAGAACCCTGTCCGCGGTCCACAAGTCGCTGTTTTGGTCACCGAGCGCAAGTCCTGGAGTGATCCGGAACGAACCGAGTCGGTCGTCAAATTGAAAGAGGTCCTCGAGGCGTAAAACCCCCACGCCAGCGCCGCCGACTAGACCGATCTTAGGGTCGTCAGGATCGTGCCCCGAGGCCGCGATGTCGCGCAGTGCATCCAAGCGATATTGCTCTCGCCCGTAGAGGGTCCGGATCGTTGCAAGGCGCTCTAGACTCTCTCGATTCGCCTCGTTGAGCGGGCCGTATCGCCCAATCGCAACAACGGCATCTGGGCCGAGCTCGTTGAGCCACTGCTCTGCGATCGCACGCTGGTCTTCCCGTTGGAGTACCACCGCCAGACGGACAGCCTGTACAAGTGGAAACAGGAGTACGATCCCCAACAGAGCCGTTGCGCCTCTTCCCCTGTCAAAAACACGCTCTGCAAAAAGGGCCGCTGGCAATGGGAGCAGCGCTGCAAGAGGCAGGAGGTAACGCACATGCGGGTTGGAACTATTCAGAAAGAAAAGCCCCCAAAGCAAGAGAAACCCCAGGGCGGGCCACATGCAACGTTTGCGCCAAGCGAAGAGCATTCCAAGCATGCCAAGCGCGAGAGAGGCAAAGTCATAGCCGACAAGAGCCATAAACAAGCGCGGGAAGGAAGCAAACCGAAGGGCGAAATGAAATCCTTGACCGCCGATGACAAGTGCGCCTCCGCTGCTTGCGAGCTCTTCGGTCATGGAGGCCACCTGCCCAGAGTTTGCACCCGCATGAACGAGGAGATAGGGATGGCCAAGCGTCAGGCCAACAACGGCAAACAGGGCAACACACAAGACCCCATCGACAAGTAGCTTCTTGCCGGACTCTTTGATCTTCGACCTGCTCCGCACCGCCACGAGTAGCCACGCGAGTCCGGCGACACCAAGTGCAGGAGCGCCGGCTTGGTGGCATGCAAAGGAGAGGGCCGCCGCAACGCCACTCCAGAGAAGGTGCTTGCGGCGCTCGTGAATCACATAGAGCGCAGCTGGCCATGTGCTAAGCAGCAGGAAAACAACCAGCGGCTCCCACGGGCGCTCCTGGACGGAGAAGTGCAGTTGCAAAAGTCCCGTTGCCGTGAGCCAAGCGGCGACCCATGCGCCTCGTCGAAGCGCCATCGCCCGCGCCGCACCAAAGGCCACCAGTGCACCCAAGGCACCGATGATGGCGATCAAAACCCGGGCGGGAAGTTGCACGGTCTCGGGATGCTGCTTGACGTGGTTAGCAAAGCCATTCGCGTCCCCCCACTTACCTGCCAAACACCCAACGCCGTACTCCACACCATAAATGGGCAGCAGGAGATAGGGGATGAGGTTGGGATAACTCGAGTACTTGTCCACCTCGGGAACCAGGTTCCTATCCTGTGCCATTCCAAGCGCGCTGCGCACAACATGCGTATCGGGGAGATAATTCCGAGGCGTGCCATGGGCGATCGGGTAGAGCCGCAGCCCAAGTGCAACAAGAAACAGGCCCAACAGGGTGACCTTGGCCCTCCTCGAGAGAGCTGAATCTGGACTTGGACGTACGTTCATTGGGAAGAGGTTAGCCCACATGTAGGGACCTCAAATCGTTTTGGTCTAAAAAAGTGCGTTGCAATGACTGCTGCAAACTTCAAACTCTCACTTCCGTACCAAATAGTAGCCCCTTCCCTTCGAAGACCTCCTCATGAATACACTCCTCTCCGTCTCCCTCCTGGCTGCCACGGCAAGTGCCGCCATCGTCCTCTCCGACGACCTCGTCCAAAAGGTTGAAAAGGGCCAGTCCCTGGTCACTTCCATCACGCTCGAATCCTCGAGCACCCTCGAGGAATCTCATACCATCGTCAATGGAAATGAGATGCCCATGCCCGGCGAGATGACCCTCGAATCCACAAATTCATCAAGCATCACCTTTACCGACAAAGTTCTTCGGGCCAGCGAAGGACGTTTGATGGGTTTTCAGCGCACCTACAGCGAAGCGAGCGACTCCCGCTCCACGCAAATGGTCGACCCTATGGGGGGAGACCACTCCGGGGAAGTCGCTCGCACGTCCCAGCTCGTTGACCTCCCCATTCTCTTCCAACGAGGTGACGAGGGCTTTGTGGCCGAGTTCCCCGAGGATTCCGAGGGGGACGCAGAGTGGCTTGATGGCCTTCTCGCCACGCCCGACTGGGGCCTGCTTCTCCCAGGCGCCTCTCCCAAGATTGGAGATGAATGGGAGGTGCCCGTCTCGTTCTTGCAGACCTTGCGCGAGCCTGGTGGCGACATCGTTTGGGAGAACGAAGGCGAGGGAAGCGCCCTAGACGGTGACGTTCAGGCGCCTCCCGGTGCGATGAACTACGAAGGCGAGATCAATGCCGAGCTCACCGAGATCGAAGATGGCATCGCCAAAATCGAACTTGAGTTTGAAGTCAACACGGAGCTCGACTTGACCGAGTTCATGCCGGAAGATGGCATCGCAGTTGGTGACGAAGACTCGGGGATGCCCACGCCCGACATTCAGTCCATCGTCTCAGAGTCCGAAACCGAAGGGACCGGCGTCGCCTACTGGGACATCGAAGCTGGTCGTTTGACCTCGATCAAGATTGACCTCGAAAGTCTCGAGGTGCAGACGGTCATTCTCGAGCTCGACATGGGTGGCCAAGTCATGGAGATCGAATCGATCACCAAGAGTCTGGTGGTCGAGACCATCGAGGCTGAAATCACCCTAGAGTAAGTCACTCAGACCAAACGTGAGCGGAGCCGGTGTGGGATATGTATCCCGCACCGGCTCCGCTCATTTCTAGCGCTATTGCTCGGAAAATCTACTCGGCGAATGCCAGTTCGACTTTCTTTTGCAGCTCGCCGGACTGGAACAGCTCCTCTACGATGTCGCTGCCACCGAGCAGCTCACCGCCGATAAAGACCTGCGGTGTCGTCGGCCAGCCGCTGTAAGCCACAAGGGCTGGGCGGATGGACTCGTCGTCAAAGATGTTGACGACGGTGAAGGGCTTTTGAAGCTGGTTGATCCAGTGAAAAGCGTTCTGGGAGAAGCCGCACATCGGCTGAAAAAGGGTGCCCTTAGCGAATACAACGATATTGTTGTTTTCGACGAGCGCTTTGACGTCTTCGGGAGTCATGACTGTTCTTGGATAGTGTGTTTTGGGGAAACTCAGGGAGTCTGAGTTTTGATTTTGAGAGCGTGAATCGCGCCACCCATATGCTCTTTGCAGGCGGCGTGAATCAGCTTGTGTTGCTCGATGAGCGAAAGGCCGCTGAAGCGATCGGAGACAACGTGCACATCAAAATGGTCTGAAGTGCCCGTCATGTCCTGGACAACGATGTCATCGCCCGGGAAGTGCTCCTCGAGCATGTCGTGTAGGTCGTCTGTAGAGATCATAGCTAGGGTTGTATTGTATGTTCCGGCCAGAGATGGCCTTGGGTTCAGACTCTACCGTTTACGAGAGGTTTGGGGAAGTCTTGACACGCCTATTGCGATTGATCGCCGATTAAGAGTCAGCCAAAATGTCGCTAAGGATCTCGAGTACATGTGTCATGAAGGCGTTGGCGGCATCGCCATCCGAGAGCCCCACCCATGTGGCGCCCCCCAGCTGCCCCCAGGCTGCGTTGCGGATGTATTGTCGAGTTCGGCTTCCGCCACCAGAGAGAAGGCGCTGTTCGGCGCTCTCGCTGCCTCCAAGGACGAGCTCGATAGGTGCAAATCCGTCAGCCTTTTCCGGATCCCCGGTAAAAATAACCCGAAGCGCGTCCTCCCCGAGTCCTTGGTTTTCTGGATCCAAGGGCATTGTCGAGACATCGGTCAGGACTAGCCCGGAAGCCTCACCAATCAGGTTCTCGACGGCAATGCGGCTCGCTACCTTGTTCTTTTGGGTGTCCCGCCAGATGCCGTTATCGTTCCGCCGAAGCACGATCGACGCGCCTGCCACTTGGAGTTCGATCTGCATCACCAAGGTGACGTCAAAATCAACGAGGCTCGGATCTATCCAGGACCTCGGCTCCAGGCTAGGGGTTCCGGTGCCGGTCGCTGCGAAGACACGAGACTCTCCGAGAGAGCGCATATACATGCGTGTGCCCCCCGCACCTCGAGCCATGCCGCCAAGTACGAAGCGCCAAAGGTCCCCACCGGGTGATTGCATCGCCAGTTCAAGACCTCGCCCTTCGGAGACTCCGAACAGATCGTGGCTGCTGGACTCCTCCGAGACTAAATCCGTCAATCGCAAGTTGTCGATTGCCGCTAGCAGAGTCTCGATCGGATAAGACAAGGCCGGAAAACCACGGCGCGCCTCGACAGTCCAAGGTGAATTCGCGTTGTTGCGCTCCAAAACCAAAGGGCTCCCTACATTACCCATTGGGTCCGTCAGGGAGATGCGGAGGATCTGGTCGGGATCAAACGCGCCAAATGCGGCGCTCTCTACAAGTTGGGTTGCCCGATCGCCACCCGCAAGGACCCGCAGGGCGATAAGCAGGAGCGCACAGAGCGCAAGACCAAGGTTGGCTCGTGTAATTGCCATGGTTACGACTTTCCTCCCTTGGGATTGGCCTCGTCAAGAACCTCAAACTCGGATCGCCGGCGTGTCCTTAGGAACCCGGGAAGGCCGACAAATAAGAATGCAGCCAACAAAGACCCCCCCGTGGCAGCCGCCATGGCTGAAGTCCGACTAGCCGAGGCGGCAGCCTCCGCTTCGTCTTCCGATTTCGTACGCACTTCGGCTTCGTCATAATTCACGGTGCCCGCGGACCCAGCCAGCTCCCGAGCCTCTCGCTCCACCTTCAGGAAATCGGTCAAAGGCCGGGAGATTGGGCTGCGCGAGCGCAGCGCCACAAGGTCCTCTTCCAGTAGCAGCCAATCGACCAGGCTGCCCAGGAAAGATGCGCTGTAGACTCCGTAATTATCCGGTGTGAAGAAGTAACCCTGGACACCATCCCTAAGCCAATCGGCATCGCCCATAACGACGACATGCGCCTCCTCCACTCCCGAAAGAATCGCCTCGTCCGTAACTTCACCCTCCCACTGTTTGTCGCCGATCACAGCGTCAAAAAACTCTAGGGGTTTGGGAGCGCCGGGGTACTTCCCGAAGCCAAACGGAGAGGGCAACTTGCCCGTCAGAGCCGTGACGATGGGATACGACTTCGGCTCCGCAGTGGCGCTGAGTTCAATCCCTTGACTCCGCACCAAACTTGGATCAAACGTCACGGTGTTAGGCGCATCGACAATCCATGACTCATCGGAGCTCCTCGCCAAGTCAATACGCCGGACGCCATCGGGAAGTGTCTTTTCCAGAATCGCCTGTGTCCAATAGGTCACAAGGCCACCAAGCCTGGCAGTCACAGGGACATCTTTGGCCAGTCCATTCGCGTCGATGCTTGGCCAAAATGTGTAGTCCGTTTTTGTAAGGACATCACCGACAGTCCCATCGGCGCCGGCAACCGGATTTCGAGTGGTCACGGTTACGCAGTTGCGATCCCAAAGGATCCCCTTTGACAAGGGGACTCCCCAAATATCGAGTAGCATTTCGAGGCCAGTCACGCGATGCGCTGCCGGCAGGTCTTGCCCGCTCAAAGAGTAGTGGTGGTTGTCCAATGCGAGAATCGCTCGGCCACCACCCTGTAGATATTGGTCGATCGCAAAAGCTGCCCGCGGGTGAAGGGAGTCCGGCCGCACAACAACGAGAAGATCAATGTCGTCTGGCACCCCCTCGCTCGTACTAAGAGTCTCAAGATCAACAAGCTCGCCAGCAAGCTGAAGAACTCGCCTCGCTTGCACGTAAGTCGGGTCTCCAGCTTTGGGGGTTAGCCCCTGACTGGGACCAAACCAGCCAATCTTCGGAGTGTAGCCGCGCATCAAGCGGAACAGCTCCGATGCAAAGGCGTACTCCAAGGTTTGGGGCATGACAAGGGGGATCGCCCGTTCTGCGCCTCGATACTTCAACGAGATCCCCAACCAGACCTCTTGACCGCGCCCACCGGTCGCGACATTGCCCGCAATCTGAGTCGGCTTGATGCCGAGTCGGACGGCTTCGAACTTGGCTTCACTCGACGAGTTCGGATCGACAAAATCTAAGCGGATTCGCCCCTTCGAGGCCTCCTCATAATCTCGCAATTGTGAAACCAGCTGGCTCTTCGCAATCTGCACCGCTCCCTGTTCCGGAGATGCCGTTAGAAACGCGCGTACGACAAGGA
The DNA here is from genome assembly GCA_937896235.1 of uncultured bacterium. Lineage (GTDB taxonomy): Bacteria > Planctomycetota > UBA1135 > UBA1135 > CALBMX01. The sequence continues at coordinate 7,141 of CALBMX010000027.1, read as the reverse complement.
CATCGTCGAGCTCGCCGAGCCGCTTCTCCAGCTCTGGAGAGGCGGCGTAGAGTTGATCTTCAGAGAGGTCTCGCTTGAAGGAGACGTGCTTGCGCGCCGCATCGTTTACGAAGACGACAATCACGACAAGAAGCGCAATCGAGAGCGCGGCGTTCCAGCGCTGGGTCGCCCTCTTCATTGACTTAGCACTCATGCCCAACGCCTCCCTTCCACAACCAAGGTGTTACACCACAAACCCGCGACCATTAGCGATACGTGGTAGATCAAGTCGCGCAGATCAAACACACCACGCGCAGCGCTATCGAAGAAGTGAGAATAAGGAGACGCATAAAATACGGCGTCGGCGAGACTCGGCGGCATCACGTGAATCAGAAGTCCCGCACTCCACAACAACCCCAACAGTAGCGCTGATGACAAGAACGCCGAGAGCTGTTCGGTAAAGAGAGACGACAAGAAGAGCGAGATGGAGATGCAGGCACCCGCTAGCAAGAAAGCTCCCGCCAATCCTCCAAAGACAGCGCCCCAATCCAAGTCACCCAAGCCAGCGACCATCACCGCCAACGGCAAGATGGCGACGGCCAAGACGAGCCCGAGGAAAAACCAAACGGCGAAGAACTTACCCAGCACACTCGCACGGCCCGAAACCGGCCAAGTGAAGAGCAGCTCCTGAGTCCCCGAGGCGCGCTCTTCAGCCCATGCCCCCATCGTCAGCGCCGGAATCAAGCCCACAAAAAGTAGGGGCAGCCAAGCGAAAACCACCTGGAGGGAGGCGACCTGTCCGGCCCACAAACTGGGGAGCTGTAGGTCGCCCACGGGGTGGCCCAAAAAGTAGTAAAGGCCATGCGCAACAAGCGCAAAAACTATGGTGACCGTCAATGCGGACAGCGAGTCAAAGCGCGCTCCGAGCTCCCGCCGAAAGACCCAAAGCATCGTTCCCCATTCCGTGCTCATTTGTTGCCTCCTGTCGGCGCGTCCCCGCTACGGGGTGTCCTCGTGCTCAGGATTGGCTCTGTCAGCTCTTCAAGCTCCTCTGCGAGAAAGGGCTGCTCGCGAACCAAGGGCCCCACAAGTGCGATGCGCTCGGGATCGGTGATCTCCAAGAAGGCTGCTTCAAAATCGTCGCCCTGCCAAGTCAGCTCTGACAACTTCCAGCCGCGCTTGGCGAGCGCGTCTGCAACCATCTCGGCCACGGGCTCGCCACTTGTCGCAACCGACCCGGGAGCCCGGTTCACGTCCAGTACAAGCCGTGCGGTTCCGCCTCCACAATCTTCGGCGGAGACCAAGCGTGCAACACCTGGAACATGAGCGAAGTCGCGACCAATCGCAGCTGCGTCAAAACCTTGGATTTGATCGCTCGGAACCCGCAAGACTACGGTTAGCTCTGCCGCGCGAGAGCGCGCGATCTCGAAGGGCGTTGCATCGGCCACAAGCTGTCCGCCGGCAATCACGATCACCCGACTACAGGTCGCCTCAACTTCCGACAGGATATGCGTTGAGAGCAAGACCGTCTTCTCCTTGCCCAACTCTAGAATCAAGTCGCGCATCCGAACGACCTCCCTCGGGTCAAGGCCACTCGTCGGCTCGTCCAAGATTAGTACATCTGGGTTCCCCAGCAGCGCTTGGGCCAACCCTACGCGCTGGCGGAATCCCTTAGAGAGCCAGCCAATGCGTCGTCCTGCGTGACGACCAAGCCGACAAGCTTCGATGACACGCCCAACAGAAGCTCTTCGCTCAGCGCGATCTTGCCCGTGAATCCCAGCTACAAAATCCAAGTAGCGATCCACACGCATGCCACGATAGAGAGGCGTCGACTCTGGCAGGTAACCAACACTTCGCCGGCTGCTTGGATCTCCGGGAGTCACCTCGATCCCAGCAACTCGACAAGACCCACTATCGGGCACTAAATAGCCCGTCAAGATCTTCATCGTCGTCGATTTCCCTGCGCCATTCGGGCCCAGAAAGCCGACGATCTCGCCTCGCTCTACATCAAAAGAGACACCCTTGAGGGCCTCCAAGTTCCCGTAGCTTTTCTCAAGTCCTTGGACGTGAATCATATTCATAGGCATGTACTCGACGTTGCGCCGCAGGGATCCCAAATGCGAATAACAAACTCAGCGATAAGGCCGCAGAGACTACGCGTCCGAGGCGACCTCGAAGCGCTTCAGGAAGGCCGTGTTTGTAGCCGCATCATCCAACTTTGTAACAAGGAGCTCCATGGCTTCTGCAAAGTGCATGCTTGTCAGAACGCGGCGCAAGGTATGCATCTGGCGCAGTTTGGCGCTAGAGAACAGACGCTCCTCTTTACGAGTGCCCGAGCGCTCGATATCGATCGCCGGAAAGATCCTGCGGTCGGCGAGTTTCCGGGAGAGCACAAGCTCCATATTTCCGGTTCCCTTGAACTCTTCAAAGATGACCTTGTCCATCACGCTGCCCGTCTCGATCAAAGCTGTAGCAAGGATCGTCAAGCTCCCTGACGACTCCGTATTGCGAGCCATGCCAAAGAATTGCTTAGGAACTTCAAGTGCCTTGCTGTCGATACCGCCCGACATCGTCTTGCCACTATTGCCATTCACGTTGTTGTAGGCGCGTCCCATTCGCGTGATCGAGTCCACCAGCAGGATGACCTCCTCACCGAGCTCTACCAAACGCATAGCGCGTTTAAAGACAGCCTCGCAAAGTTGCGTGTGCTTCTTAGCAGTCTCGTCATTGGTGGACACAAATACCGAGGCGGGATTGATCGTACGCTTCCAGTCTGTCGCCTCTTCTGGACGCTCGTCCACGAGCAAGACCATCAACTTGACATCTGGAAAATGCTCCTCGACCGCTTTGGCGAAGGACTGCAAAATCATAGTCTTACCCGAGCGCGGAGGCGCGACAAGCAACCCCCGAGTTCCACGCCCCACGGGGCACAACAAGTCGATCACACGCAGGGAGAGGTCTCCAGAGAGATCCCCCACATTGTAATGGAAGTCCGGCGTGATGCTTACGCACTGCTTGAACGGGCGCACCTTGGGGGCTTTCCCAGCTGGAAAGCCATCGATGGTTTCCACGTCGGTCAAGTCAAACTTGTGAGCACCCTGCGAGCGCGCGTAGGGACCCGTGATGATCGACCCTTCCGAGAGTTTGTACTTTTGGACGAGCCGGGGCGAGACATGCACATCATGGCTAGTCTTTAGCCACCCCACATTCGTAGCTCGTAGCGATCCATGGTGTGCCTTATCAATAAGGATCAAGCCTTCCGTCGTGCCTAATGGTGCCGCCTTGGAGCTTTCCCTTGCACGCTCTTTGCCCTTGGCGACCTTTGTTTCCTCCTCCCTCTTGCCATCGGCAGGTCGCTCACTTCGAGCCGGCCTCTTCGTGCGTCGTGCAGCGGTGTGCTTCTCGCTCGGCTTATCCGAGTCGGCTTTGACGACCTTGTCGACTTTGTCAGCGCTCTCGACTTGTGGCTTACGAGTCCGTGTGCGGCGCCTCTTTTGACCCTCCCCACCCTTTTCCGAAGAGGGTTTCCCACGGCGCTCCTTGCGCCAGTCCTTCTTGCGGCTGTCGCCTTCACCACTAGCCGGAGTGCCGGAAGATTTTGTTGGCTTAGGAGAAGAAGAATCATGCCGTTCCATGGCTCCAAAGGGAGCCGAATCGACGTCAGAAGGACGTTCAGTCACAGAGCACCTCACAAAATGGGCTCGAACTACGCTCCCCAGGCGGCTGGCCCGAGAGAACAAAGGAAAACAGCGTTCGGCAGCTGGCCGAAAAAGCCGGAATGGGTGATCGTGAGCGGCGCAAGGCGCGGCTAACGATCTGCAGGTTGGATTCAACCAGCGTCCCGCGCCTCAAGCGTGGGAGGTGCCGACAGCGAGTCAGCTCTTACGAATGGCGCGCTGAAGTGATCAGGCGCCAAGTGATTCTAAGCGGAAGTTGAGTGCATTGACACTTGGAAACGGATCTCCAAGAATCGCCTGATCAACTCGTACCGGCTTTGATAGTAGTGGTCGGGGTGAAAGGATTCGAACCTTCGACCTCTGCGTCCCGAACGCAGCGCTCTACCAAGCTGAGCCACACCCCGACTATCAGGCCCGAGAGGGTAGTCGGCCAATCCACCGCCGTCAAGTGCCGGAGCCCTGGGATCCCGAAAAGCCCGGAGATAAAGAAGGTTATCGACCGAGGTCGACGAACACGCCCCCACTCTTTTCGGCCATTTGGCGCATAAAACCTTTCTGGAACTCGCCAATGGCGATGGTGTGTAGAACCACTTTGCGCAGCTCGTTGGCCTTCAGGACTTCGCGCAGGATGTCTTCCGTGTCGACAAACTCACCCGTGGAAGGGCGGCCATCGGAGAGAAAGAAGATCGTATCGACCGCGACCTCATACTCCTTATCCCTCAGGCCGCCGCCGGCAGCGCCGAGGGCCCACATCAAGGCACCATACGTATTGGTTTTCCCTGCGGATAAACCCGCGGCACCGATCAGACCTGCACCCGCAACATCGGCGTTAGAGGCGCCACCAAGGGCGACTAGATTCATTGTCCAATCCATCGCGCTGGACTTGTTGAGCACGTTGGCCTTTACCAGTCCGCTCTTCCATGGGTCCGTCTCCGTCGCAAACGACAAAATATTGAAGGTCACATAGGGCTCCAGCCCTTCGATAGTCCGCGCCAATTCCGTCTTCACGATATCGATGCGTGAAAACGAGGGGTAGTCCCCATCCTCAAACCGCTCTTTCTCAATGACGAGATTTTCCATCGAGCCCGAGACATCGATAACAAACAAGATCGAACGGCTGGGTGTTGAAATCCCGTGATAGTTCACGGATCCTGCGGGAGTATACGATTCTGCGGAAAGCTTCTTAGCCGCCTTCAAGTCGGCAATGGCCTGGTCTGTAGGCATTGAGAATCGAGCTGAGAAGGTGTCCCAAAAGCTCTTCCAGCCCTCTTTGCGCTGGCCGTAGTTTCGTCCAGTAAGTTCAGCCAGGGCGACGCCGATATCGGTGATCAGGCGGCCTTCCTCAATCTGCATGCGTGCGACAAGCGGACCGATCGACTCTTGACGCCGAACGCGCTTAAGCGCATCGATTGCACTGACCCGAACTTGCCAGACTGGATCCTCTAGCGCTGCGATCGATGGCAGCACTGCCAGTTCCGAATTCATATCCGCCAACCCTTCAATCGCCGCACAACGCACGGCCACCTCCTTGTCTGTGCAAAGAGGGGCTACGGCAGCTTCTGGAGAGGCGGGCCAATCTCGTGGCCTTCGCTTAGGCTTCTCGTCGGGATCGACGAGAACAACTCGGTTCTCCGGTGCGCTTTTCGCGGCTGCGACAAGTGCCTTGATCCCTATGCGCCGAACTTCCCAGTTCTTGTCAGACAGCGCCTGATAGAAATTCTCAGGAGATAGCGAATAGCCCCCGACCGCGACTGCCCCAAGAATACCGAGGCGCTCCATGTCGTCGTTCGTTTCCTCAAAATGAAGCATCATCGCCTTGATCGGGCGCGAGGTTTTGAACCCACCCAATACGCGGATCGCAGCATTGCGAACGTCGGAGACTTCATCGCGCAGCACCGGTACCAGCGCCTTCACCACAGCGGGATTTTCCTCGCCCTCCAGAGCCAGAACCGCCTCGACTCGCGTCGGAGTGTCCTTGTACTTCTTGAAGTACTTTTTGAACTCCTTAATGATCTCGTCGTCCCCCCCCGTCAGCTTCGTCGCGAAGGACGGCTCAAAGCTCGAAGCCTGAGAAGCGGGGCCAAGACGCGCTACAAAAATAGCGGCGAGGGCTAAAAGCAGAAGGGGAAGTTTACGGAGGCTAATCATGATGATCATAGTAGTGCCCAAGTTCGGTTCTGTTGCCAAAAGAAACAGGCGAACGGCCTCTAGCAGCCTCAAAAGACCGAGAATTGGGTCTAGTTTATGGGACTCGTACTCTCGTGGTTTACAACGGGGCTCCTATGCAAGAGTCGCAAGGCCCCCATGTCAGGGGTCTTGCGACTCTGCGGTCTAGATCGGGGTTGGCGGGCCTAGGGCAATACAACCCGAGTGCTGGAATCTCCAAGGCGCTTCACGTCCTTTCCGTCGAGAGTCATTCGAACACCGTCTGTTGATTCCACAAGAATCTTGCCGCCTTTTGCGGAGATCAGGCGGCCTTCAACAAATCCGGAGCGCAACTTGACGCGCACCAAATCTCCGGCCTGTAGTCCTTCAACCTCAATGCCAAGACCTGGCTTGGGAAGTCTCTCGACATGCGAGACCAACTTACTGTCGACCGAGTAGCGGCCGAGGTCACCATCGATCCAGTACAGACTGTTTCCGACAGCGTGCAAGATGCCTTCGACATAATCCCCAGAGTCAAGCACGATGCGAACCTTGCCAACCGAGGGTGTCTGAATCTCAACATCTTCGGAGACGTGCAGGGTTGGGACTTCAACCCCCCACCAGATCCAACCTAAGCCTGGCTCTTCTGCAAGTAGCTTGGCGGTGTCTTCATCGAGAGGAGTTCCCACTTGGGGTAACCGGTTGCCCGCTGGAAGGTTCGGATCGCGCGGCTCCGCTTGGACGATCTGCAGCGTGCCCTCCGTCGCGCGAGGTGCAACCAAAACGAGCGCACCCAACAAGCCGCTAGGATCTAACGCGAATAATGGACCTGCGAGAACACGTGCTCGTGCAGGCGCATCCTGTAAAAATCCCATCGAACGCGCGATTGGAGTAAGTGCCGGGTCGAGGACCGGTTCAAAAACAGGCTCCGGAGTCGGCTCGAACAAGGTAGCGGCCATGTCGACGAAACTGACGGGTTGCTGCTCGAGTGAGAGCGCTTCTAGATCATCTTCAAGGGACCACTCCTCCGCAAGCTCCGCGGTGCCCTCAGCAGCCGCCAAGAGAGGCTCTTCCGATGGCTCTCCGATCGAGTCCAAAGCGTGCTCCTCTTCCAGCTCCGCCGGCGGACTTTCGACCGAGGCCAACTCGAGATCAGCAGGCTCGGCTCCTGGCCAGGTCACTGCAAACTCCGCCATTTGCTCTTCGACCTCTTCTACGACTTCGACACGTAAATCAACGGGCTCAGCGCCAAAAGTCTCACCACTAACCTGGGCGGTGATACTGGAAGGAGTAGCGACCTCTTCGGCCACGGCGACCTCTTCGGCCACGGCGACCTCTTC
>CALBMX010000026.1 GCA_937896235.1 uncultured bacterium | reverse complement strand
TCCTAAGAGGGATTTAATCTTCAAAACGGATACCTCAAGAACTGTTACGATTTTCTCTGAATTCAAGTTAGACAAGGCACCGCCATCACGAGAAGCATAAAACTCCTGGTCCATTCTTAAGTTGCCATTTGGCAGAATCTCAATATCCCAATCGGACAAATCTGGGTTATGTACTTTTACTGACACTTATGTTCTCTCTTTCTTTTTCGTCTCGCTCTTGTGAGCGGAATTCTCTTTTCGGATCTAGTCGATCCACCAATGCGCTATGCAAAGATGCCGCAAAAGCATCAATGGCTTCGTCATCATCCCAATCCAGGTCTTCAAACTTCAAGTAAATCCGATCAGCTTTACCCATCGGTTTCTCCTAACTCGCTTTCCTGCGAGAACTTCCCGCAAGCAGCTCTTCCTCCGGGGCCACCGTTACATCGAGCTGGCGGTTGGCAGATAGTCAGCCGGAGGGCTATCGACTATCTTCTTGAGCACTTTCAGTATGGCATTGGGGTCTGACAAGTTTTAGAAAACACCAATGCCCCGCAGGAAGGGAGATAACTGCGGGGCATTAGCTGAAGGGACGCAAGAAAGATTAGATTCGAGCCGAGTCATCCTCGACGTCATGCATTGTTGACCAAACCGAGCTCAAGGCATGGGCGAAGTCACTACCCCTAGTTGCGTAGACCTGACTCTTGAAATTGGTGTATTCCATTAGTTCCAGGCTCTTGGCCAGAAACACACCAAATTCATCCTTGGAAATGATGACTCGGTAGGGATAGTCCGCATTTGGTGTCTTGATGACATCGGATCCGGTCTGTTCGATGAGTGTTTGTAATGATTCCAGGTCGCGCGAACGGACCTTGATTGTGCTTGAGCCGCGTTCTGTGCAAACGGCGCTCAAAAAGCCAGTTTCTGTGAAAACCCACACGGGTTAGTACCTCCTATATAGATATGTATTGCTGATTGATTTTTGGGTGAATTACCTGGGAAAGACAAAGCGCAAAGACGAGAGAGCTGGCTACCTATGAAGCCAAATCCTCGACTCCAAACTTGGCCTTCCACCGGTAGCAAGTGCGCTCTGTCATCTCATACTTTTGAGCAAACGCAGCCGCCGTCATCTTGATAACGTCATTGCGGAAATCCACTGCAAACCGGCGTTCTTCAAGTGTGAAAAGCGGCTTTCCAGCGCGCAGAACCTTGCGTTCCCCTGCAGTGGTGCCGCCCCAAACGCCATACTCTTCGGCAAAAGTTGCGTAGTCCAAGCACTTTGCCCTCAATGGACATGACTCGCAGATTTCCCGAGCTTGCTTGATCTCGGCAATGTTCTCGCTAAAGAACAGCTCCGAATCAGAGCCCATGCAGGCCCCACCTTGGGTGATTTCAACCGGGATCTCAAGGTTTTCCAAAAACTCTGGATACTTACCTTCAATAAGGTCGGAGATTTCTCTTTTCATTAGGCAGCCACCTGGCCACTACGAATTGTCCATTCCCGCTTTGAAGTTAAGTGGTGACCATTACACATGCCACAGAAATAAGTTCGGCACTCTTGACGAGTTGTTGAACCGTTGTTCGCTAGCTCTATAAAGCCAGCTCCCTTTGCGCGATGCAAAGAATGAACCGCCTGCTTGTGATCCTTCATGCGAACCTTTCCGGATGGACACTTTCCACTTACTGCTTTCGCCGGCTTGCGGACCTGCTTCATCGCAGCGTGCTTGCCAGATTTGGCACGGGCGACCTCTGATAAGTCGCTGTAATCAATGTGTGAAATCTTCACGGTTTTTTACCCTTTCGGAATGTTTTTATGATTTACATTCTTGACTAGTCATAAAAAAGCCCGTATTTCGGGCTCTTTTTCTTAATACTCCTACTGTTTCAGCCAGGACTGACAAAATTGCCTTTGATACTTGGCGTATCGACGGGCTTTTTTGCCATG
>CALBMX010000025.1 GCA_937896235.1 uncultured bacterium | reverse complement strand
CCGGCAGCCGAAGCAAGCCCGTCCCGCCCGAGAGGGTAGGGCGGGCTTGCTTCATATCGGACTGCTTTCATGGAACAAACTCCCCTAGATATCTTAATCCTGCGAGACCCCAAGGAGTCCAAGAAGAAGTGCTCTCTGACGCCACTTGCCGGTCGTGAGGGAGTGGTGTTTCGGACCTACGCGCCCGACCGCCGCATCGATGCAGGTGGTCGCATTTTGCTCGATCCAGATGGTGAGCCGTTTACCAGCGCCGATCGTGGAACGCCCATTTTCCTGATCGATTGCGCCTGGCGTCGTGTGCCGACATTGTCGCGTACCGTGGACGGTGAGCTCAAGCGAAGGCGGCTACCTGACCTGCTGACGGCCTACCCGAGGAAGAGCAACTTTTTCGAGGACCCCGTTCGCGGATTAGCATCCATCGAGGCCCTCTATGCGGCTAGTTTGCTAGTGGGTGCGCCAAGGCTTGATTTGCTAAATGAGTACCGTTGGCGGGACGAATTCCTTGAAATCAACGCAATGCTGTTGCTCGAAATGGGCTGCTAGCCGGCCGGTCTCGGTGTTAGGCGCTAGCCACATGGCCTGAGGACTACGTACCTTTTCCATCGGCAACCCCGCGCGGGGCTCGTACGATGCACGCATGGGCATCCACCGTATCCGCAATATCGGAATAGCAGCGCACATTGACGCTGGCAAGACGACTGTCTCCGAGAGATTCTTGTTTTTCACCGGCGTTGAGCGGCGGATGGGGGAGGTCCACGAAGGCACGGCCGTGATGGATTGGATGGAGGAGGAGCGGACGCGCGGAATCACCATCACATCTGCGGTTACGACGGTTCCCTGGCGGGACCATGTGATCAACCTGATCGACACTCCGGGGCACGTAGATTTCACTGTCGAAGTGGAGCGTTGCATGCGCGTCTTGGACGGCGCCATCCTGGTTCTGGCCGGTCCATCAGGCGTTCAGGCTCAGTCGGAGACCGTGTGGCGGCAGATCAAGCGCCACAAGGTGCCCTGCATTGTGTTTGTCAATAGATGTGACCTGCCGGGTGCCGACGCGACTGCGGCGGTTGAGGCCATGCGGCGGCGTCTCCTTGCGAATGTGGTCCAACTCCAAACTGGAATAGGAGAGGGGCGCGACTTCTCCGGAGTGATTGACCTCGTTCGAATGCAGGGCCTGCTATTCAATCGCGAAACCCCGCACAAGCCTCCGACTTCGATCCCCCAATCGGAGTGGACTGAAGAGCAGCAAGTGGAAGCTGAGGTCCTGCGAGCGGAGCTCGTTGAGTCTCTCGCGAATGTTGACGAGGTCATTGAAGACATCATCCTAGAAGGTCGTGAACCGAGCGTTGATGAGCTGATGGCTGGCATTCGAAGGGCGACTATAGCCAGCACCCTTGTTCCAGCGTTTGTTGGTGCGGCTCTCCGAAATGTTGGCGTCCAACCACTGTTGGATGCAGTCGTGGATTACCTGCCTTCTCCTCGGGAGCGCGGCGATATCGAGGCTCTTCGGCCCGACGGTCCGGGCGACTTCGAGGTGGGAGCAACCATTGTGGTTAAGCATGAGGAGACTGCAGCGCTAAGCGCTTTGGCTTTTAAGCTTACTGCCGACGCAAATGAGGATTTGTGTTTTGTGAGGATCTACTCCGGGATGATCTCGACCGGCGATAAGCTTTGGAATCCCCGCACGAGGCGGATGGAGCGAATCTCAAGAATCTTGCGCATGCACGCCGAGCATCGAGAGCCAGTGGAAACCGCAACGGCGGGGGACATCGTCGCGATCACGGGACTGAAAAATACACGAACTGGGGACACTCTTTGCGATCGAGAGAACCCTGTGGCCCTCGAAGGGGTGACCTTTCCCGAGGCCGTCATTAGGATGACCGTCGAGCCCGAATTTTCCAGTGATCGCGATAGGCTCATGGCTGCATTGCAAAGGCTTGAATACGAGGATCCGACCTTCCGTGTGGCCGAAGATCCGGAAACGGGGCAATGGATTATCTCCGGAATGGGGGAGCTTCACCTCGAGGTGTTACAGCATCGGTTGGAGCGTGATTTTCACCTCGTGATTCGGGTGGGCAGTCCGCGGGTTGCGTATCGCGAAGCACTTTGCAAGGCGGTCAGCGCAGAAGCTATTGTCGATCGCGCAGAGGGGGCTATAGGCGGGAAGGCAGCGTTCGGAGCGATAGGGGTTTGCCTATCCCCCATTTCCAGTGGAGGCCCCCCAATCCTGGAATGGGCTGAAGATACAGGTATTCCGGCCATTTTCCATCCAGCGATAAATGAAGCACTGCTGCATGCCGCGGAGTATGGCCCTCGGTTCGGCTTTCCTATCGAGGGACTCTCCATCCGGGTTGTGAGCGGACAGAGCAGGGGGGGGCGAGATACCGAGCAGGGGTTCGTCCAAGCGGCAGCCATCGCCGTCACCCAAGCGCTGAAGTCAGGCGAGGTCAATTTACTTGAACCTGTGATGGTCTTCGAGATGCGGAGTCCCGAGGAGTTCGCTGGGGGAGTGCTAGCGGACCTAAACGCCAAGGGGGCCACGATTCTTGTAGTGGAGAGCGAGGGGGGCGATCGCATTTTGAGAGGCCGCATCCCACTCCTGCCCATGTTTGGCTACTCCACAACTTTGCGATCTCTAAGCCAGGGCCGGGCTAGCCTGTCCTTGGAGTTGGGGGGCTTTCAGGTTGTCCCAGAGGCCGATTTGAAAGCTTTGGGCCTAGTGTGGGACTAGGCCGGAGTTAGCCGAGTTATGGGCTTGTCCGGACAAACCTGAGAACTTTCCTAGGAATCGAGGAAAACCTATCTAGACGGTTGACCACAAACCCCCTCGTTGGTATTGTCTTCGCCCCTCTGCGTCGGTGGACTCAAACCAAAGTTTGTTCCAAGCCGGCCCAGTCCCTTACTGAAACCACCCCTGGTAAACCAAGTTTGAGGTTTTTGCCCCGAGCAAGCTCCTCTCCCATCGATACATGAGTCAGAAGATCCAGATTCGGATGGAGGCCTACGATCACGAGGCCCTCGATCAATCCGCCTCCGACATCATCGAGACCGCTAAGCGGACCGGTGCTATCGTTCGCGGGCCGATCCCGCTCCCGACGCGTATCGAGCGTTATACGGTTCTCCGTAGCCCGCACGTCAACAAGAAGTCTCGTGAGCAGTTCGAGATCCGCACGCACAAGCGTCTGATCTACATCTCCGAGCCAACCAGCCAGACGGTGGACTCCTTGAGCAGCTTGAACATGCCCGCGGGCGTGGATATCAGAATCAAGGCGTAGATCTGACTACGAAATGACCAGGCGCCGTACGCGGCGCTGTGGTCAGTCTAGAACCAACCAACCTTGTTCCTCTGCGGGCAGGGCGATGTGTCGGGCTCCCAGCCCGAATATTACTTTAACAAACCCTTCCGGACCGCGTGGCCCCGCGCCTCGAGCAGCTGCTCGAACAGGAGTCGAACCGGTCCCTTCACCTCTAACACAAGTTCAAGAATCATGACGCTGATACTAGGACGCAAGCGCGGGATGACTCAGGTCTTCACCACCGAGGGAAACGTCATTGGCGTGACCATCGTTGAGGTCGGACCCTGTGTCGTTACCGATGTTCGCACTGAAGCCCGGAATGGCTACGACGCCATCCAATTAGGCTTTGAGGACGTGCGCGAAAAGCTTCTTTCGAAGCCCGTACGTGGTCACTTCAAGACCGCTGGCGTGACTGCCAAGCGCTTCCTTCGGGAAGAGCGCCTTGCTGCACCTGCGGCATTCGCCGTCGGTGACGAGATCGCAGTCGACGCATTTGCCGAGGGTGACCTCGTCGATGTCATCGGTACCACCAAGGGTCGCGGGTTTGCCGGCGGCATCAAGAGGCACGGCTTCTCCCGAGGAAATGAAACCCACGGTTGCCACAACGTTCGCCAGATTGGCGCGATCGGTGCTTGCGCCTACCCGGGTCGCGTATTCAAAGGAAAACGTATGCCCGGTCATTTCGGCAACAAGCGCCACACCACGAAGAACCTAAAAGTGGTTCGAGTGGATGTTGAGCGTAACTTGCTGCTTATCGCAGGCGCGGTCCCCGGACCGGCAGGCGGCTTCGTCCAGGTCCAGGCTGCTAAGACTGGCATCAAGAAAGGGTGATCTGACATGCAAGTCAAAAGTTACAAGTCCGGGAGCATGGGCGCCGTCGATTTCGACGCCAGCGGCCTCGGCGAGAAAGTTCTGTACCGCACCCTGAAGGATGCGGTCGTGATGCACCAAGCCAACCAACGGCAGGGCACCGCGAAAGTGAAGGGTCGTTCCGAGGTCAGAGGATCTCAGAAGAAGCCCTATAAGCAAAAGCACACGGGTCGTGCTCGTGCAGGTTCTGTCAAGTCGCCCATCTGGCGAGGCGGCGGAACGGTCTTCGGACCGCACAACCGCGACTTCAGCTATCACATGCCAAGGAAGGCCCGACGTGTTGCACTACGTGCTGCTCTTCTCGGCAAGTTCCGCGATGACGAAGTTGTGATCGCTGAGCTCACCGAGTTCGCGGCGCCGTCTTCGAAGACTGCCCGCCAGATCCTCTTGGACCTCGGTAGCCCTCGTCGCACTCTTATCGTTCTTGCAAAGGCCGACAAGAATTTGTGGAAGTCTTTCCGCAACTTCCCCGGTGTCGAAGTCCGCGTGGCTTCCGACGTTTGCACTTTTGATGTCGTCTCTGGTGGCTTGATCGTTTTTGAGAGCGCTGCTCTCGAGATGATTCAGGAGCGCGTCTCCATCGCCGCTACAACTAACGGAGGCAAGTGATGTCAAACTTAGATCGCGCTTACCGAATCATTCAGAAGCCCATCATTACGGAGAAGGCGTCAGATGGCGCTAGCGCCCGCAATGCCTACACCTTCCGTGTCCCCAAGGACGCGAACAAGGTGGAGATCAGGAACGCTGTGCAGCAGTTGTTTGACGTCAAAGTGATGTCGGTCAATACGCTCAATGTTCGACCCAAGACCCGCCGCCGCGGTTATGCCGCTGGCCAAACCCCCGCCTGGAAAAAGGCTATGGTTTGCCTCGCTGATGGCCAAACCATTGACGTCCTCTAGGGGCTAAGGATTATAGAATATGGGTATTCGCAAGTATAAACCGACATCGCCGGGGCGCCGCCATGGCAGCGTTCTCGACTTTTCGGAACTCACGCATGTCGGCCCTGAAAAGAGCCTCCTGCGTCCGATCAAGAAGACTGGTGGTCGTAACAACACCGGTCGTATCACCTCCCGCCGTCGCGGTGGTGGACACAAGCGTCGTTATCGCCTGATTGACTTCAAGCGTAACAAGGACGGGATCCCCGCCACGGTCAAAACCATCGAGTATGATCCCAACCGCTCCGCGAACATCGCGTTGCTTTGGTACGCCGATGGCGAGAAGCGCTACATCATTGCACCAGTAGGCTTGGAAGTTGGGCAGATTGTCCAGTCCGGCACTGAGGCTGATACGCTTCCCGGAAACGCAATGTGCCTCCAGGACGTACCTATGGGTATGACCATCCACAACATCGAACTTCAGCCGGGCCGTGGTGGTCAGATCTGTCGTTCGGCGGGAAGCACTGCTCAGTTGACTGGTCGTGAAGGTAGTTATTGCACGGTCGAGCTGCCTTCGGGCGAAGTTCGTCGAATCCATGTCACCTGCCGTGCCACGATTGGCCGCGTGGGGAACACGGATTACCAAAACGTCAAGCTCGGTAAAGCCGGGCGTCGTCGCCACCTGGGGCGTCGACCGAAGGTTCGTGGTACAGCCATGAACCCTAACGATCACCCGATGGGTGGTGGTGAAGGACGAACATCGGGTGGTCGCCACCCCTGTTCTCCTAAAGGTGTCCTTTCTAAGGGTGGCCGTACACGCCGCCGCAATAACCCCACAGACAAATTCATCCTGCGTCGCAGGAAGAAGCGCAAGTAGGAGAATATTAAGTGGGACGTAGTATAAAAAAGGGTCCATACATAGACCCCAAGTTGGCCAAAAAGGTCGACGCCCAAAATGCCGCTGGCAGTAAAAACCCGATTAAGACTTGGGCGCGTGCATCAATGATCTCTCCTGATTTCATCGGTCACACGTTCATGGTTCACAACGGTCGTCAGCACGTCAAGGTTTACATTTCCGAGGATATGGTTGGTCACAAGCTGGGTGAATTCGCAGCGACCCGTCAGTTCCGAGGTCACACGAACAAGAAAGAGGCGCGTCGATAATGCAAGCTGCTCAATCTTTCACGGCAAAGCACCGCTTCGCGCGGTCAACTGCCCGTAAGGCACGTCTTGTCGCGGATGCTATCCGCGGCATGAGTGTGAATGAAGCTCTCGAGCTTCTTCAGTTCGCTCCCCAGCGTGCCGCCTCCTTTTACCTCAAGGTGCTGAAGAGCGCCGTTGCCAACGCATCTCAGTCGGAAGCTGTCAACCTCAACCGGTTGTTCATTTCTGATGTGCGCGCAGACGACGGCCCCCTCCTCAATAACCGAATGCGTTGGCGTCCAGGCCCTCAGGGTCGTGCCATGCCATTCCGCAAACGTACTAGTCACCTAACCGTCGTCGTCAGCGAAGCACCCGCTTCGGAGAACTAAAAATGGGTCAAAAAGTCCATCCCTCCGGCTACCGCCTGGCTGTAATTGAGCCTTGGAAGTCGCGCTGGTTCGCCGGCAAAAAGAACTTTGGTGAGATGCTACTCCAGGATAGAAACATCCGGATGCACATCGCTAAAGAGTTCAAAGGAGCAGGTATCCCGCGAGTCGAGATCGAGCGTTCTGGCGGATCAATCAACGTGATTATTCACACTGCGCGTCCCGGCGTTCTCGTCGGTCGCAAGGGTGTTCGCGTTGAGCAGCTCAAGAAAGAGTTGCAAGATACGACTGGCGTAGTTGTTCACCTGACTGTCCGCGAAATCAAGCGTGCCGAACTTGAAGCTCCGCTTGTTGCAGAGGTTATTGCTGAGGCGCTCGAGAAGCGCATGGCATTTCGTCGTGCGATCAAAAAGGGTATCCAAGCGACCATGCAAGCGGGCGCTCTGGGTATCAAAATCGAATGCAACGGCCGTCTCAACGGCGGTGACATGTCCCGTACTGCGAAAGAACGAGAAGGCCGCGTGCCACTCTCTACACTCCGCAGTCACATCGACTATGGCACTGCTCTCGCCCATACAACTTTTGGCATCATCGGTGTCAAAGTTTGGATCTACAAGGGTGACATTGAGCCAGGTCAGAAGGTTGATTACAAAAAGCCGATGGCCGGTAACCCCGTGCCGCGTAACCAAGGTCGTGGACGAGGTGGTCCGCGCCGTAACGATAGGGGTCGCTAGTAGTACGCCATGGCTCTAATGCCCAAAAGGACCAAGCATCGCAAGGTGATGCGCGGTCGTCTCAATGGAAACGCTTCTCGCGGGAATAAGGTCTCGTTCGGTGATTTCGGCCTACAGTCTTTGGACTTTGGTTGGATCAACGGTCGCCAGATCGAAGCCTCGAGAATCGCAGCCAACCGTGCGTGCGGTGGTGCAGCTAAGATCTGGATTCGGATCTTCCCTCATAAGCCCATCTCCTCCAAGCCCCTCGAAACTCGAATGGGTAAGGGTAAAGGTGATGTGGACTATTGGGCTGCAGCCGTTCGTCCTGGCACCGTGCTGTTTGAGCTCGGTGGTGTCAACGAAGAGAAGGCCAAGTTGGCTTTCAAGCGCGTTGCCCACAAGATGCCGATCAAAGTCCGCATGGTCCGTCGTCTCCCCACGACGTAACTCGATACACGAGGAACTAACACCATGAAGATTGAAGAAGTGCGCAGTAAGACCGACTCGGAACTACGTTTCGACCTCGGCAACCTAAAGAAAGAGCTATTTGACCTACGCTTTCGCTCGACGACTGAGACATCTCAGGACCCGTCGCGTGTAAAGGCGGTCAGGCGCTCCATTGCCCGCGTCAACACCGTACTCCATGAACGCCAAATCGGCGTGCGTGGCCAGGAGATCCGCTAGTCATGTCTGAAACTCGTAACACACGCCGGTCCCTACAGGGGACGGTCGTTAGTGACGGGATGGAACAGACCATCACCGTGCGCGTAGAGCGCCGCTACAAGCACCCGTTGTACGGGAAGTATATTCGTAGCCACAAGAAGTATATGGCTCACGATGCCGACAACTCAGCCTTGGTGGGTGATGTCGTTGACATTGTTGCCTGTCGTCCAATGAGCAAGCTGAAGCGCTGGCGTCTTACGGGCGTCGTCACGAAGGCTTTCCAAGAAGGGGGTCAAGCATGATTCAGATGCAATCTACACTCGATGTTGCTGATAACACGGGGGCCAAGCTGGTGCGCTGCATCAAGGTCCTCGGTGGTACGCACCGTCGCTACGCTAGCCTTGGAGACATCATTGTCGCCTCGGTTCAGAAGTCCATGGCCGGATCCGAAGTCAAAACGGGTACCGTTGTCAAAGGCGTGATCGTCCGCGTGAAGAAGAACACCCGTCGTAAAGATGGTTCGTATGTTCGCTTTGATCGCAACGCTCTCGTGCTTGTTGATGATGACGGCAACCCCAAGGGCACCCGAATCTTTGGCGCTGTTGCCCGCGAACTTCGCGAACGCAGCTACATGAAGATCGTTAGCCTGGCTCAGGAGGTCGTCTAGTGAAGACCAAACTCAAAATCAAAAAGGGTGACCAGGTTGTCGTGATTGCTGGAAACAGCAAGAACACCTCTGAGCCCAAGACCGTTCTAGCGGTCTTCCGGGAAGCTAAACGCGTCCTTGTTGCAGGTGTAAACCTTCGCACCAAGCACAAGAAAGCCACCCAAGAGAACCCGAAAGGGGAGCGCATCCAAGAAGAAGTGCCGATTCACGTGAGCAACGTGATGTTGTGGGACTCTTCGCAGAACAAAGCCGTTCGCAAGCGACCGGTCCAAGAGAGCTAGTCATGATTGTCCGTCTTCAAGAGAAGTACAAAGACACCGTAATTGGTGAACTGCGGGAACGCTTCAGCATCGTCAACCCGATGCGTGTTCCAAAGCTTCAAAAAATCGTTGTCAATATGGGTTGCAAAGGGGCGGTTGAAAACAAGAACCGCGTCGACGCTGCAGCTCGTGACATGGCCATCATTACTGGACAAAAGCCCACCATTCGTCTTGCGCGCAAGTCGATCTCTGGCTTCAAACTACGTGAGGGCATGCCGATCGGCGTCGCAGTCACCTTGCGCAACGAGCGCATGTGGGCTTTTGCTGACCGCCTGATCTCTATCGTCCTTCCTCGTATTCGTGACTTCGGCGGCGTAAAGCCGAGGCTCGACGGTACGGGTAACTACACCCTTGGATTGGCGGATCAGTTGGTGTTCCCCGAGATTGAGTTCGATCGCATCGAGTTTTCTCAGGGAATGGACATCACTTTTGTCACTTCGGCTACGAGCGACGAGGAAGCCTATGCGCTTCTGAAGGGACTCGGCATGCCGTTCAAAGAAAAGAAGAAGAAGGACTAATCCGATGGCCAAGACCAGCCTAATCGCCAAAGCCAAGCGCAAGCCGAAATTTTCGACCCGCGCTTACACGCGCTGCAACTTCTGTGGCCGCGCGCGTGCTGTATATCAGAAATTCGGCATTTGCCGTATCTGTCTCCGTGAACGTGCTCACCTCGGGGAAATCCCCGGGATGCGCAAAGCTTCCTGGTAAGTCCCTACCTAACTAAAGGATCACTGATGCCCCCACTCTAACGGTGGGGGAGAAACTGCCATGATGACCGACCCCGTAGCCGACATGCTTACCCGAATCCGGAACGCGAATGCGATCCGTCAAGGGAAAGTTGTGATGCCGGCCTCCAAGCTTCGTGTTTCGATCGCCTCTGTGCTGGTCGACGAAGGTTTTGTGACTTCTTTTGAAGTGATTGAGGGTGAACCTCAAAGCACTCTCAAGTTGACTCTTAAGTATGGCCCAGATGGCGAGCGCCTCATTCGCGCTATCGACCGTGTGAGCAAGCCTGGCTGCCGTCGTTATACGAGCATCGGCCAGCTTCCCAAAGTCCTTCGCGGCTTGGGCATCTTCATCCTGTCCACCCCCAAGGGCGTGGTCTCCGACCGGAAAGCTCGTGAGCTTAACGTCGGCGGCGAAGTCCTCTGCAAGGTTTACTAAGCCATGTCCCGTATCGGTAAAGCTCCCATCACGCTGCCTAGCGGCGTAAGCCTCGACCTCATCGGTCGCGAGGTCGCGGTGAAAGGCCCTAAAGGGAACCTGACGCTCACCTTACGCCCCGAGATTGACCTTTCGGTTGACGGCGCTACAGTCACCTTTGAGCCTAACGGTTCCGGTGCTAACCGCGCTGCCCGCGCATTCCACGGAATGACTCGGGCCCTGGTCAACAACATGGTCCTGGGCGTGTCCACTGGGTTTGAAAAAACCCTCGACATCATTGGTGTCGGTTGGAACTCAAAAATCGAAGGCACGACACTCACTCTAAACATTGGTTTTTGCCACCCTGTTTTGTTTGCAGTCCCCGAGGGGCTTCAAACGGTGTGTCCTACTCCGACTCAAATAGTGATCACCGGTCCTGACAAGCAAGCTGTTGGTCAATTCGCCGCGCGTATCCGCAAGGTACGCCCGCCCGAGCCTTATAAAGGTAAGGGAATTCGTTACAAGGGCGAAGTCGTTCGTCGCAAGACCGGTAAGAGCTTCGGTAGCTGATCCTAATGAAACCCATTCGACTCAAAAACAAACAGGCCAGCCGTCGTCGTCTTTCGAACCGCTCTGCCCTGAGTACTTCGACCGAGCGTCCGCGTCTTTCGGTACACCGTACTTCCAAGCACATTTACGCTCAGGTGATCGACGACAAAAATGGTCGTACCTTGGCTGCCTGCAGCTCTACCTCAAAGGTCTTTTTGGCCAGCGCGGAAGGCAAGGGCAAAAGCGAGTGCGCAGCACTTGTCGGACTAGAGATCGCCAAGCGCGCGACCGAAGCCGGTGTTTCCAAGGTCGCATTCGACCGCGGATCTTTCAAGTATCACGGTCGGGTCAAGGCCCTGGCCGATGCCGCCCGCGAAGGCGGCCTCAGCTTCTAGCCACAGACCAGAACCATGAAAGTTGAAATACAATATCTCGACCACGTTGAAGCGTCGGAAACCGAGAATCTTGACGAGATGCTAATCACCGTCAACCGCTGTGCAGCGGTTGCAAAGGGTGGTCGCCGTTTCTCATTCTCAGGTTTGACTGTTGTTGGCAACCGTGACGGCATTGTCGGTTACGGGTTTGGCAAAGCAAACCAGGTACCGATGGCGATCGAAAAGGCCGGCAAAGACGGGCGCAAGCATTTGATGCGCGTCCCCGTCGTTGGACCCGGCTCAATTCCCCATGAAGTCCAAGGGTATTTTTGCGGCGCTAATGTCCGCTTGATCCCCGCTTCTGACGGTACCGGCCTTATCGCTGGTCAGTCCGTACGTGCAGTCTGTGAGATGGCCGGTATCCGGAACATCCTCAGTAAGTCGTTCGGCTCTTCTAACCCCATCAACTTGGTCAAGGCGACTCTAAACGCTCTTGCCCAACTCCGCACTGCGGAACAAGTCGCTGCTCTTCGCGGCGTCGAACTCTAAGAGGGCCCACATGGATCTCCATACAGTTTGTAGCAAAGGCGTCCCGTATAAGACGCGCAAGCGCGTCGGCCGCGGAATCGGTAGTGGCTCTGGCAAGACTTGTGGCCGTGGCCATAAGGGTCAGGCCTCTCGTTCGGGTTACTCTCGTTCGCCTGGTTTCGAGGGTGGTCAAATGCCTCTCTATCGCCGGATGCCTAAGCGTGGTTTCACCAACGCTCGTTTCCGTACGGATTACACCGTAATCAACTTAGGCGACTTGGTCGGCTTTGCGGATGGTGACGTCGTTGACTTGAACGCGATCCTCGAGAAGGGTCTCGTAAGTCTCAACACGCCACTTCTCAAGATTCTTGGCAACGGCGAGTGCGCAGCCAAAATCACAATCCGTGCCCAGAAACTCAGCAAGAGCGCGACGGCTAAGATTGAAGCCGCTGGCGGATCTGTTGTTCTTCTTGATGCAAAGGGCAGGGAGCTGTCGGCTTAGGCCGCAGGTTAGCTCGTGATCCAGAAATTCAGACAACTGCTAGGCGTCCCCGAGACGCGAGACAAGATCGTTACGACGCTCTTGCTTCTGCTCGCTTATCGGGCGGGATTCCACATCCCAATCCCCGGGACGAGTCCTGAGTTTCTACGTGAGGCATCTGAGTCGGCTGCGAGTACTGTTTTCGGCGTGATGAACGCCTTCTCAGGCGGAGCAATCGGGCAAACGGCGATCTTCTCGTTGGGCATTATGCCTTACATCTCGGCGTCGATTATCTTCTCTGTCCTGGGCAAGGTCTCGCCGGCAATCGAGGCTATCCAAAAGGAGGGCGCTTCCGGACAGAAAAAGATCAACCAGTGGACGCGTCTTGCGACTGTCCCTATCTGTTTGATTCAGGCTCTGTTTGTTTGGTTCGGGGTCTT
This sequence comes from uncultured bacterium, assembly GCA_937896235.1. Classification (GTDB taxonomy): domain Bacteria; phylum Planctomycetota; class UBA1135; order UBA1135; genus CALBMX01. Next base: position 122,186 of record CALBMX010000025.1, on the reverse strand, counting down.
TTCGACGACCCCAAATATCCTTGCTGGAAATGCGCCAACGGCTGGGATGGCCCTTGTGGTGATCCTTTCGCTTACGGCTGGTGCGCTACTCGTGATGTGGATCGGCGAGCTGATCACGGAGCACGGCATCGGAAACGGCGCTTCTCTTATTATCATGGGGGGGATCATCTCTTCGATGCCGTCCGCCCTCTACGGTATCTTCAAAAGTGGTCAGGACTTCTACGGTACAGTGCTCACCTTGGTGTCGATCTGGATTGCCATCGTTGTTGTGGTGGTATACATGCAGAAAGGTGAGCGTCGGATTCCGATCCAGTACGCACGACTCACCAGGGGACGCCGCGTATACGGCGGTCAAAAGCACTTCTTGCCCTTGAAGATCAACATGGCCGGTGTGATGCCGATCATCTTTGCTTCCGCTCTGTTCATGATCCCCGGCGTTCTGTTCTCGCTGTTAGGTTTCACCTACCTAAGCAACGTATTCCAGACCTCGAACGGCTTCACCTATGTGACGCTTTACCTGCTTATGGTCTTCTGGTTCTGCTTCTTCTGGAACAACCTCATGTTCCAACCGACGGAGATCGCGGACAACCTTAGGGAGCACGGCTCCTTCATCCCAGGGATTCGTCCCGGGGTCAGGACTGCAGATTACATCAAAGGTTCTCTTAAGCGTATCACCTTGGCGGGCGCAGCCTTCCTCGCACTGATCGCAGTGATCCCTAACTTCGTGACGGCCAATATCCCGGAGCTTCGCGGTTCCCTTGCTTACTTCCTTGGTGGAACTTCGGTTCTTATCGTCGTCGGGGTAGCTATGGACATGGTCGACAAGTTGAACTCTCAACTGACGATGCACAACTACGAGGGCTTCACGAAGTCCGGTGGCGGAGCAGCTTGGGCCAAACGAGGAAAGAAATCCTCATGACTCGTGTTGTGATCCTACTCGGCGCTCCTGGTGCAGGGAAAGGTACCCAGGCGGCAAATCTGAGCACCAGCTTAGGACTTGCGCATATTGCGACTGGCGATCTCTTTCGGGAGAACCTCAAGAACAATACGGTGCTTGGTGAAAAGGCCCGTGGGTTCATGAACTCGGGCCGACTGGTCCCAGACGCATTAGTACTCGAGATGTTGTTCGACCGTGTCGCACAGCCCGATTGCAAATCCGGATACCTTTTAGACGGCTTTCCGAGGACTCTTCCGCAGGCCGTCGCTCTCGAAGCTGCCCTTGGGGCAAACACGGATGTGCAAGTGTTGAATCTTGAAGTCAGCGAAGAGTCTATTCTCAGTCGGGCTACGGGTCGACTGCTATGCCGTGGCTGCACGGCTATCTATCACCGCTCTTTCCGTCCACCAGTCACCTCCGGTGTCTGTGACGAATGTGGCGGAGAATTATTTCAGCGCGAGGATGACCAAGAAGTGGTCGTCCGAGAGCGTCTGAATGTTTATCATACCGAGACAGCCCCGCTAGTTGAGTTTTACTCAAAGCGGAACCTGCTGGTCGGTGTTAATGGCGAGCAAACGCCGGATCGGGTTACCGAGGTGTTGATGTCAGCTCTTGCTGCTGTCAACTCCAGTGACAATGGGGGAGACAAGTAATGGCAAAAGAAGAAGCTATCACCGTCGAAGCTGTCGTTACGGAATCCCTTCCGAATGCCCGGTTTCGGGCTAGGCTCGTCGACGCAGAGGATCATGAGATCCTTGCTCACGTCAGCGGGAAGATGAGGATGCACTACATCCGTATTCTGCCCGGTGACACAATTACTGTTGAGATGTCCCCGTACGACCTGACAAAGGGTCGAATAGTTTATAGGGGCGAACGGAAACGTAGAAGCAAGCGATGAAAGTTCGAAGTTCAGTCCGCCGTATGTGTGTCCATTGCAAGATCGTTAAACGCCGAGGCGTTGTTCGCGTGATATGCAAATCGGAACCCACTCACAAGCAACGTCAGGGCAAGTAAGCCTGTACTAAGGAGAAGACGCATATGCCGCGCGTAATTGGTGTCGACATCCCGCCGCGAAAGCGACTGGATATATCGTTGACGTATATATATGGGGTGGGCCGAACCACCGGTACCAAAGTCTGTCAAAGCCTGGGTTTCGACCCGGCGATGCCTGCAGGCGACCTCAATGAGGAACAAATCCAAATTCTAGCTGCTCACCTTCAGGGTGAGTATGTGGTGGAAGGATCCCTGCGTCGGGAGATCGCAAGTGCCATTGGGCGTTTGCGTGATATCGGATGCTATCGGGGACTCCGACACCGCCGCGGACTTCCGGTCCGTGGCCAGCGTACTCGTACGAATGCTCGTACCCGTAAGGGTCCGAAGCGTACGGTTGCCGGCAAGAAGTCCGTCAAGGGTATGAAGTAAGCCATGGCTAAGTCCAACAAGCGCAAAACGCGCAAGAATATCTCGAAGGCCGTCGCTCATGTGAACGCGACCTTCAACAACACGATCGTCACGATCACGGCACCCAATGGCGACACCATCGCCTGGGGTTCCGCTGGTGCAATGGGCTTCAAGGGCACTCGTAAGAGTACACCCTTTGCAGCTCAGCGCGCCGCTGATCGTGCTGCCGCTGAGGCCAAGCGCCACGGCGTGAAGGAGATTGAAGTCCGCGTGAAGGGAACGGGTTCAGGGCGCGAGTCGTCTATCCGTGCTCTCAGCAACGCAGGCCTCAAGATCGTTCAGATCGAAGACAAGACACCCCTTCCGCATAATGGCTGCCGCGCTAAGAAGCGTCGCCGCACTTAGGCCACATACACAATATGGCACGTTACACAGCAAACAAATGCAGGCTCTGCCGCCGCGAGGGAATGAAGTTGTTCCTCAAAGGCCAGCGCTGCTTTATTGACAAGTGTTCACTCTCCCGCCGGGATTACCCGCCTGGAGTGCACGCTCATCGCCGTTCTAAGATGACCGATTATGGCCTTCACCTTCGCGAGAAGCAGAAGTTGAAGCGTATCTACGGCATCCTTGAGCGTCAGTTCCGTCTCTACTTCAAAGAGGCCGAGCGTCAAAAGGGAAACACCGGGGCCAACCTGCTTGTTCTCCTGGAACGCCGTCTTGACAATGCAGTCTTGGCAAGCGGTTTCGCGTTTTCGCGTAACCATGCTCGCCAACTCGTGAACCACGGTCACTTCCAAGTGAACGGGCGCCGCGTTGACATTGTTTCCTATCGTGTTCGTCCGGGTGATGTGATCACCCCGTGCACTAAGGATAAGACCGTCAAAATGGTCAAGGACGCACAGGAGCTCAACAAGTCTCAGTCCGTTCCGGACTGGCTTGAAGTCTCAGGGGACAGCTTGTCCTCTAAGGTTCTTACGCTCCCAAGGCGTGAGCACGTTCCGCACCCTATCCAAGAGCAACTGGTCGTTGAGATCTGCTCTAAGTAAGACTGCCTGAGGCATTTACAGATGAGAATTCGCTGGCGCAACTTTGAATTGCCAAGCTCCGTCGTCGCCGACGAGAGCACGCTTTCCAACACCTACGGACGGTTCGTAGTCGAACCGTTCGAGCGTGGCTTTGGCCACACTATTGGTAACGGCATCCGTCGCGTGCTGCTCTCTTCGATTGAAGGGGCTGCCATTACTTCTGTGCGCATCGAAGGTGCCGACCACGAGTTTGACTCGCTGGAAGGTGTTTACGAGGACGTCGCAGACATCATTCTAAACCTGAAGCAGCTGCGGATTAACCACCCTGGAAAGGGTGAGATCCTATGCCGCATTGAGAAGACCGGTAAAGGTCCAATCACAGGTGCAGACGTCATTTGTCCTGGGGACGCAGTCGTGACTAACAAAGACCTTGTTATCGCGAACCTGACTTTGGACGACACCTTCACCTGTGAACTTACGGTTGATAAAGGCCGTGGGTATGTGCCGGCTGAGGAGAACACCAGCAGTGACCAGGACATCGGTTGCATTGCAGTGGACGCGATTTATTCGCCTATTCACCGCGTGCGTTACGCTGTTGAGGCTACACGTGTTGGTAAGTTCACTAACTACGACCGCTTGGTCATGGAAGTCTGGACGGATGGAACGATCCATCCGAAGCTGGCTCTCATTGAGTCCGCTAAGATCTATCGCAAGCACCTCAACCCGTTTGTATTGCTTGACGATCCGAAGTCTGACCACCCGGTTGTTGGAGATCCCTCCCAATCCGAGTACAACGCCAGGAATCGTGAAATGCAACGCCTTGAAGGCCAGCTTACACGATCCCTTGCCGAACTCGACCTGTCTGTCCGTGCACGCAACTGCCTGGATAGCGCCAACCTGCAAACCTTGGGCGACTTGGTCTCACTGAGCGAAAACGAGGTTATGAACCTCAAGAACCTTGGTAAAACCAGCCTCACCGAAATCAAGACAAAGCTGACCGAGCAGGGCCTTTCCCTCGGAATGAAGCTCACGTCCTAGCCTAGTTACGAATCATGCGACACCGTAAAAGAGGCCGAAAGCTCGGCCGCACCACAAGTCACCGCCATGCGATGGAAAAAAATATGTGCAACTCGATTATCGAGCACGAACGTATTATTACCACCATCCAGAAGGCGAAGCACATCAAGCCAATCATTGAGAAGCTTGTCACTTTGTCCAAGGTCGACAGCATGGCGCACCGCCGCCAAGCGTTTGCCGATCTGCGCGACAAAGCCATGACTTCGAAGCTATTCGATGTTCTCGGCCCTCGTTTCGTGAACCGTCCTGGTGGTTACTGCCGTATTCTAAGGCTTGCCAAGCCCCGTCTCGGGGACAATGGCCAGCGCGTGTTGATCGAGTTCGTAGAGCGCTCGGTTGAGAATGCTGCTCCTGTGGCTGAAACAGCCACAGCCGAGTAACTCTCAGGCTGTTTAGCTAAAGGCCGCCCCTTGCAAGTTGTACTTGCGAGGGGCGGCCTTCGTTCGTGCCCGAACCGAATCCTGGATTTGCATGTCAAAACATGCGGTTGCTCAGTGCTTCGAAGTCGCCCTTTCTTCGTTGTTGCGGGGATTCCCCAGTCTCGGTTAGCGCACTCCCCATCACGGTTGGATTGTCTAGGACCGAGGAGCATTCCCTCACCCTCGGTTCGGTGAGGCACGCCATTGGTGGGGAGAAGCACGGTCAGTCCCTACGAATACAGGACGCCGAACGCCGAACGCCGAAGCGCCGGATACCGGAGCGCCGGAGAGAAGGTGTTAGTGCTTACGGGTGCGCTACACCGTGCATTCGGTAGCCCCTCTTGGAGCTAACGACGTCGCCTTCCGTTTGTGGAGCGTGAGTCCTTCCTGCTGCCCTGGCGTGCCAGGTGGGCGCGGCCCTTCCCTAGCAAGTGGTCGATCTCCTGGGCGAGCTCGGCGGAGATGGCCACATTGGTATCCGCATTGGTTCGAATACGGCGCTTCTTGCCGTCTCGGCCTTCAACGCGTAGATAAAGAGGCCGGTCGCCAGGGTGTTTGTCGATGAGTGCCTTTAGCTTGGGAAGTAGAGGGGCGTCAATGGGCTCCAACGCTATGACAAGAGAGCCCTCGAAGCGGCCAAGGGCGTCCTCGACACTCATGACCTCATCGAGAAGCATGCGCACTTCGGCGGGGGAATCATCACCGGTGATCTGCTCTTCGAGTTTCCCTCGGCAGACTACGATGGTGTCCTCCACCAAGGCCTCTTCGAACTTCTCAAAGGTCTTTGGGAAGACCGTTCCGTCCACGCCTCCGTCCAAATCCTCTAGTCTGAAGTCAGCCATTTTGAGTCCCTTCTTGGTCACTTTCTTGCCGACCTTTACCAAGAGGCCAGCGATGACTACGGGGGAGCCAGGCTCGCGGGTCTCCAGATCGGTCGTACTGCAACTCGAGAGCATTCGAAACAAGCCCTCTTTCTCCTGAAGTGGGTGTCCTGACAGGTAAAACCCGAGTACGGAGTGCTCGGCAGTGAGTACGGCGCGCTCATCCCAAGCTTTGGCGTCATTGATCGAGTCGTCCGCGGAGGCCCCTTTGGCTGCTTCCGGCTCTGCCCCGAAGAGGCCACCCTGACCAGCGCGGCGGTCAACGGCGCCGCGTGAGGCGTCAGCGATTGCTCCGCCCAGACTGGCGTGTACGGCCCCGCGGTTGTGACCCGTATAGTCGAAGCAGCCCGCCTTTACGAGCGCCTCCCAGGTGGACTTATTGACCTCGTGAGGGTCGATCGATTCGACGAGCTCATGGAATCCGATGTCGGTTTTTCCCAGGTCCTTTTGCAGGGCGATTCGGCCGAGGACCGCGCTGTCGATAGCTTTTTGGCCTGTCCCCTTGACGCCTCCTAGGCCGAAGCGGATGGCCTTTTTCCCCTCGGGCACAAAGTGCCATTCGGAGTGGCGCATATCGGGGGTGAGGGCCTCGATACCAGCGCGGCGACCGTCGTCTAGCAGCTTCTTTAGTTTGCCTGAGTCCTGCATCTCACAGGACAAGTTGGCAGCTAGGAAGCAGGTGCGGAAGTGGGCTTTCAGGTAGGCCGTTTGGTAGCTAATCAAAGCGTATGCCGTCGAGTGGGACTTGTTAAATCCGTAGCCACCGAACTTGACGATGTTGGCCCAGATGTCCCGAGCGACTTGTTCGTCGCAGTTGTTTGCGATGGCGCCCTCTACAAACTGCTCAGAGAACTTCTCCATGATCTCGGGCTTCTTCTTACCCATGGCCTTGCGCAAGTTGTCGGCAAGGTTCAGGGAGAATCCGGAGAGTTGACTGGAGATCAACATGACCTGCTCTTGGTACACGATGCACCCGTAGGTGTCGGCAAGAAGTGGGTCAATCGAGGGGTGCAACAGCTCGATCTCCTCCCGGCCGTGCTTGCGGTTTGTGAACATATCCGCCATGCCCGACTCGAGCGGGCCTGGGCGGAAGAGCGCCAAAATAGCGATCAGATCGTTAAAGCAGTCCGGCTTGATTCCCTGGATCAGGCGCTTCATGCCATCGGACTCCAGCTGGAAGATGCCCTCTGTGTCACCGTGCATCAGGAGCTCGTAAGTCTTTGCGTCGTCGAGGGGCAGATTGTTGATGTCGGGGACTTCGTAGCCGAGCCGCTCCACATAGACAAGGGCTCGGTCGATGATGGTCAACGTGCGAAGTCCTAGATAGTCCATCTTGAGGAGCCCAAGCTCCTCCAAGAGTGGACCTGGCCACTGGGTGGCTGCCATGCCATCTTGCGTCCACAAAGGGACGTATTGATCGATCGGCTTGTCGGCAATCACAATACCGGCCGCATGGGTCGAGACGTGGCGCGCTAGGCCCTCAAGGGACTTCCCGAGTTCGAAGAGCTCCGTCCATTCGGGGTGCTCTTTCTGTAGCTCAATGAGGTCCTTGTCTTCTAGGAGGGCCTTGCGCAGGTTGGGAGCGCCCGGCCCCGTGGGGATCTTCTTGGCGATCATGTCGACGTCCTTGAGGGGAATGTCTAGCACACGCCCCACATCGCGAATGACCGTCCGCGAAGCCATGGTCCCGAAGGTGCCGATTTGTGCGATCTGCTCGGCGCCGTACCGCTCCCGCGTATAGGCGATGACGCGCTCACGGCCCTCTTTGCAGAAGTCGATATCGATATCGGGCATCGATACGCGCTCTTCATTAAGGAACCGTTCGAACAGAAGGTCGTACTCCAAGGGGCATACACGCGTGATGTCGAGGGCGTATGCGATCAAAGAGCCGGCCGCGGAACCACGGCCTGGACCGACGGAAACCCCATTGCGGCGAGACCAGTTGATAATGTCCCATACGATAAGGAAGTAGGAGATGAAGCCCATCTTCACGATGATCCTGCGCTCGTAGGCTAGGCGCTCTCGGGCCGCCGCTAGGTCCTTCCCCTTCGCCGTTTTTCCGCCGTAGAGCTTCTGGATTCCCTCTTCGCAAAGGCGGTCAAAGAGCTCCAGGGGCTCCTCTCCTGTATCGGAGACATACACAGGTAAGTGGTACTTATCCGGCGTGTCTGCAAAGTGCCCCGAGATGTCGAGCTCAATTTGCTCCGTGACATCCATCGTTGCCGAAATGGACTTCGGCAAGTCGCGGAACATGTGCCCCATCTCTTCGCGTGTCTTGAAAAAGAGCTCTGTCGTATCGAAACGGAAGCGGTCCGGGTCGTCGCGACGGGCCCCCGTGTTGATGCATAGCAGGGTATCTTGAGCCGCGCAATCCTCGGCACGCAAGTAGTGAATGTCATTCGTTGCGACGAGCGGAATGCTGGTTTGGTCCGAGAGACGGATCAGGTGCTCGTTGACGTCGTCTTGTTCTTTGATCCCATTTCGCTGGAGCTCAAGCCAGAAATGCTCGGGTCCAAAAATGTCGCGCAGCTCGCCTGCAACTTGTTCGGCCTCTTGATGCTTGCCCGCCAAATACAGTTGGTTGATTTCGCCTCCCAAGCAGCCGGACAGGCAGTTGATTCCGCCGCCGTATTGCTCGAGCAGCTCCTTGTCGATCCGCGGCCGATAATGGAAACCTTCCGTATAGGCCAGAGTCGCGAGCTTGATCAGGTTGTCGTGCCCCTCTTCGTTGCGAGCGATCAAAGTGAGGTGGTGGTAGCGATTGTCGCGCCGACTGTGGGGCTGATGCCGCGAGTGTTTTGCGATATAAACTTCGCATCCGATTAGCGGCTTGATACCACCTCTCTTGCATTTCTGATGGAGTTCGATCGCCCCAAACATGTTCCCGTGATCGGTTAGGGCTATCGCGCCTTGGCCGTCAGCTTGGCATGCTTTTACCAGGTCCGAAATACGGTTCGCTCCATCGAGCAAGCTGTACTCGGAGTGGACGTGTAGGTGGACGAAGTCGGGCCGACTCATGCGGTTTCTTTTGGCAGATGGATGGGGGTGGCGGAGAGGGGGGTGCTCAGCGATTAGGGGCGAAGAAAGCGCGACAATAGCGCCTTTTGAGTGTGCAGTCGGTTTTCGGCCTGACGCAGAATCAAGCTGCGCTCTCCGTCGAGGACCTCGTCGGTGACCTCGACGTTTCGCCGTACAGGCATAGCGTGCATCAAGCGAGCCTCTTCGCCAGTCGCCATCAGATCTTCGGTGATGCGCCAGTCTGCATGTTTGGCAAGACGCGACGCGGAGAGCGTGGGGTTGTCCCATGTCTCTAGGCTGCGCCACGAGCGGGCGTAGATGATGCGCGCGCCCTCCGCGGCATCTTTTTGGGTGAGTCCTGTGCGCAGTTCTGAATCACTGTTTTGACGCGCGTCTTCGAGTACACCCGGATCGAGTTCGTAGCCCGGGGGGTGAGCGATATTGACATCCATTCCCATCCGCATCGCGGCGGAGACGAGGGAGTGAATCGGCGCAGGGCTCAGCGGCTGGGGAGATTGCACCCAAGAGATGGCGAGTCGCTTCCCGCGTAGCTCTCCCAGCTCGTCGCGCAAAGTGAGCAGGTCGGCAAGCGCTTGAAGCGGGTGCCAAAGAGCGCTCTCCATGTTGATCACGGGGACGTCCGCATAGCGAGTCCACGCCTCGATGGCCAAGTCGCGGCGCTCCTCTTTCCAGCTTCGGTGACCAATCGCCGTTCGGATGGCGATCGCATCGACGTACTTCGAGATCACAGCGGCCGCATCGCGAATGTGTTCGGGGGCGCGCCCGTCCATCACGACGCCTTCGGTGTGCTCAAGCTCCCAGAAGTCGCTCTCCGCATTCAGGTTGATCGGGTGCCCACCCAGGCTGTGTACGGCAGCCTCAAGGGAGACGCGCGTTCGCAGGGAGCCTCGGAAAAAGAGCAGACCGATTGCCCGCCCATCTAGGGGGCGCTGGGTTGCAATCCCCGTGCGGGCGCGAATCCGTGCGGAGAGATCGAGTAGATCGTTGAGCTCGTCGGCGTTGAGGTCGTGCAGGCGCACGAGGTGACGAGGATGGGTCGAGGAGGACATCGGATGGGATGGAGTGGGGGACATGGAGGCGGATGAAGGGGCCGCTCCCACCCAAGATAATCGCGTCGGCGCCCGGGCTCACGGGGAAACCCGGCAACCCGAACGGGAGCATGATATTTCCCCTGAGGCCGAGGGAGAATCTTCACCAACTTTGAGGAAACGGGAATTGATTGCCGGTCTTAGTTGACATGGCTCCGCTGAGCGCATAAAACCTCTGCCCCAAACGCGTGCACCCTTAGCTCAACTGGATAGAGCACCTGACTACGGATCAGGAGGTTACAGGTTCGAATCCTGTAGGGTGTACCACCTCTAAAAGAACCTCGCCGTGCCCTTGCGGCACACGCTAGGTTCTTTTTTTATTCGGCCGGGGCTGGCGCTTCGTCCGAGACTTTGAAAACAAGGAACCGTAGCTTTGGCACGTCATGGAACGTGAACGGAAAGACAACCTCGGGCCTGGCCCTGTGAGCCCCGCCTCGTCGGCAACTGCCGACGACGTGTATTTCATGGGGAAGGCGCTAGAGGAAGCGCACCGCGCTAGTGACCTCGGTGAGGTCCCAATCGGTTGCGTGATTGTCGATCCCTCCCTTGCAGAATCCAGCTCTCTCGAAGAGCAGATCATTGCACGGGGTCACAACCTGACGCGTAACAAGCGAACTCCGCTCGGCCATGCCGAGCTCGTCGCAATCGAAGCCGCCGCCGAGTCCGTCGCATATGAGCGGCTGCTCGGCTGCACAGCCTACGTCACCGTGGAGCCTTGCTTCATGTGTGCCGGCGCCCTAGTCCACGCCCGCGTGGCCCGTGTGGTGTGGGGCGTGCGCGACCCCAAGTTTGGGGCCTGCGTCTCCCTGGGGAATGTGCTCTCGGACTCGCGCCTCAACCATAGGGCCCGACTCACCGAAGGCGTGCTTGCTGACGAGGTTCGCGAACTTTTAGTGGGCTTCTTTCGGGAGCGCCGGCGAAAGTAGCCAAAGCATCAAGATTCAGAGCGGAGAGGTGCCAGAGCGGCTTAACGGACTGGTTTCGAAAACCAGCGTGCCTTTACGGGTACCGGGGGTTCAAATCCCCCCTTCTCCGCCATCAACACGTAGACTGCTGGCGCTGAGGAGGCGACACGGTCTGAAGAAAGAGTTCAAATAGGAATCAAGTGCGGAGAGGTGTCTGAGTGGCTTAAGGAGCGCGCTTGGAAAGCGCGTGTGCCTTTACGGGTACCGGGGGTTCAAATCCCCCCCTCTCCGCCATTCCTATTTCGAATGGAATCGCAGTCAATACGGCGGAGGCAGTAGTGGGCTCGGTCCCTTGCAATGGGCGCCATTCGAATCGGGTCAGGCCGGGAACGGAGCAGCCCTAAGGATGTGTTCTCATGTGCGAGGTGCCCGGGCCCTCTACTGCTCCCGCATCTGCTCTGTGAGCGCAAGACTCCCAACAATCACTCCCAACAAAAGAAGGGGCGAGCATTTGATGCTCGCCCCTTCTTTCGTTTGCCCGATGTTTTTTACGGGCGTGGAGCACCTAGAGAGGATGCACCTCGCGCCGGCGCAGATCCCTCGTTAGACTTCAGGTATGTCCTACCTTGTCCTTGCGCGCAAATACCGACCCGGCAACTTCGAAGAGGTCGTCGGTCAAACGACCCTAACCGGAGTGTTGCGAGGGGCTATCAACGACAATCGAGTCGGCCACGCGTACCTCTTCTGTGGCCCGCGGGGCACGGGCAAGACGACAACCGCCCGTATTTTCGCGAAAGCGCTCAACTGCGAGCAGGGTCCAACGGCGCACCCCTGTGGGACCTGCGACCGTTGCGTCGCTGCTGACGCCGGCCGGGAACTCGACATTATAGAGATCGACGCCGCATCCCACACCGGCGTTGGCGACATCCGCGAGCTGCGAGATCAGGCCGCCTACGCGCCGATGCGCGCGCGCTATAAGGTCTACATCATTGACGAGGTGCACATGCTCTCCAAAAGTGCCTTCAACGCACTGTTGAAGACACTTGAAGAGCCGCCGCCCCACGTCAAGTTCCTATTCGCAACAACGGAGCCTCAGAAGCTACCCGACACGATCCTCTCCCGCTGCCAGACGCTGCGCCTCTCGCCGATTTCCGAGGCGGACATAGCGGGTCGCTTGGACTTTGTCATGGCGGCAGAGGGATTCACCCCCGAAGCCGGTGTCTCGTATGAGGTCGCGCGTCTCGCTCGCGGCGGCATGCGCGACGCGCTCTCGATGACGGACCAATTGATCGCGTTGGTGGGGACGAGCCCAACGGTGGATGACGTTGGCCGCCTGGGCGGCGAAGGCGGAATGCGCGAGCTCGACGAGCTTCTCACCGCGGTTGAGGAGTCCAATCAGGCCGGCATTTTTGAAGGCCTGCCCTCTCGCGAAGGAGGCGAGGCCGACTTTCTCGGCCGTCTTCTGACTCACCTGCGCTCGGCGTTGGTCGTCGCGGTTTGCGGGGCCGAAGCACCGATGCTCGAGGCGAGTGCCGAGGAGCGCGTCATCCTAAGTGCCCGCGCCAAACGCCTTGGCGTGGCTCGCCTTCAGATTTGGCTTGAGGAGCTGCTCTCCGCGCGCGAGCGTATGCGGATACTTCCGATGCAAGCTCGCCTCGCGCTCGAAGTCGCCCTACTCGATCTAGCGCGGCCCGGCGGCGATTGGCCCCTAGCAGAGCTCGAAAAGAGACTCCTTGGACTCGAGGCGCGCTTGGCCTCTGGAGTCGCGGCAGCACCGCCCAGCCCAACCCGACCAGGCGCTCCAGACGTACAAAGCCGACGCCCAGGGGACCGGCCTCCCTCTGGGCAGACAAGTGGCCGCCCCCAAGAAGTTCGGCGTCCTTCGATGCTTCGCCCGGACACGAGCCCCGGTGCGCAGGCGCAACCCGCGGCCCCGAGCCCGCCTCCGGACCCCCAACCTGGTCAGGCTTGGCCCAACACTCTCAACGAGTTGAAGTTACGGCACGGGGCCCTCGCACAGCTTCTTAGCCGGAAGGGTCGCCTGGCCGAGGCAGGCGAGAGCGTCTGCATCCAACTGGGGGCGCTACCGGATCACGAGGAGCGCATGTTGAAAGACCCGCGTGGGTTAGCTGCTCTCTCCCGTGCCTTGAGCAAGGCGTTTGGTCGCGAGATCGTGCCTGAAATCCTTATTGGCAAGGCGGAAGCGCCTCCGCCGCCACCTCCCTCTCCGGAAAAGGAGGAAGGTGATCAGTTCGCAGATGAAGTCGCCGCGATCTTTGGCGGGACTTTGGAGCGCGACGATGATCGCCTTGGACGTTAGGCTAGACCTGCGAAACAATCACTTTGTCGCCACCCCCCCGGCACACAAACCCAAAATATGAGCGGACCCCTTGGAGATATGGGCAGCTTGCTAAAGCAAGCCCAGCAGATGCAGCGTGAGATGGACAAGGTCCGAGAGGAGCTCTCGTCTAGAAAAATTGAAGGTACGGCTGGGGGGCGCGCCGCCGTGATCACGTTGACTGGTTCGCGAGAGGTCATTTCCGTCGAGATCAGCGAGGAGCTCGCTAAAGTCGGGGACAGGGGGACGATCCAGGAGATGGTCCTTGTCGCCTTGCGCGATGCACTCGGTCAGGTGGAATCCATCTCGTCGGATGAGATCGGTAAGGTCACAGGTGGCCTGAATCTACCCGGTTTGATGTAGAGGGCAAAAATGGCCTATCCCGCTCCCCTCGAAGCCTTAGTTGAGGCTTTTCAAGTCCTGCCAGGTATCGGTCGCCGCACCGCCGAGCGGTTGGCTCTTCATATCCTGCGCGACTCCAAAGCGCGCGCACTCAGCCGCGCGATCGATGTCGCTGTGAGGGATACCAAGCGCTGCTCGCTTTGCCAAAACGTATGCGAGATCGAACCTTGCGCGATCTGTGCAGATTCGAAGAGGGATGTGTCTCGATTATTGGTTGTCGAAGAGCCCGCCCACGTAGAGAGCGTGGAGCGCGCAGGTGTTTGGCAGGGCCGCTACCACGTCTTACTCGGTTCCTTTAATCCTGCAGAGGGAACCGAAGCTCGCCATTTGGCAGTTGGCGGCCTGATCGATCGTTTGCGCTCGAAGACCGAAGTGGAGGAGGTCGTGCTAGGGATGGACCCTGACAAAGAGGGCGAGGCAACGCTGCTCTTAGTACTTGAGGCAATCGAGAGCGCTGGGATTACGGTGCGCGTCTCGCGCCTCTCGCGTGGTCTTCCCGCGGGAAGTGGTATTGAATACCTGCACCGTGGTGTACTTGAGGATGCAATCGAAGATCGTCGTCCGGTTCGCCGCCGCCAAGACGGCCCGTCTTTTTACTAGCTGGCCTCTCTTGAGGGTGGACCGACTCGACTTCGCTTCTCTCGGCCTGAGGACTGACTACACCAAGCCCCGCTCGGCTCCTTGCAGGTAAGTAAACTCGCTCGCATGTTCTCGCTATTAGACCGGCGGCCAGAGATTTTGAACACTTGGCACGGAAAGGTTTTCCGAATGCGAGTTCGGCCCTAAATCTTTTCCGGGGTCGGGACGATACGTCAGTCTACGCGGGGGGAATAGCCCTCGTCGAGAACACAAACAGACGATCCCCCCATGGCAGCAATATCCTTCCGGCAGACTACAGGTCAGCGTCAAGAGCAGCAGCTCACAGCGCGCATGTTGCCTGCACTCGCGATTTTAGAGCTCCCGAGCATGGAGCTCTCCAGCTATCTTCGCGAGGCTTTTGAGTCCAACGAGGCACTCACACTTGAAGAGCCCCGCCGCACCCAGGACTCGCCGGACGCGCCTCAGACTGCCGCCGAGGCCGCCCGAGATGGCAGCCTGGACAGAACCCTTGATGGGGGAGCCGATACCGACCTCTTTGAACCGACGCGGATGAAAAGGGGGAGTGCCGAGGCGACAGATCGCCACGCGGAGTGGCTCGAAAGCCAGCCTGCCCCTGGCCGCAGTTTCGGCGAGAGCCTTCTCGAACAGCTTGCCTTCGTGGATTTTAGGGGACTTGAACCCGATGCTGAGTGCAGCCTGAAGCTACAGACGATCACACACTTTCTCGTGGAAGAGCTCGATGAACGCGGCCTCTTACTCCAGACGGATGAGCAGCTCTTCGCAAGCGCTGTGCAGCTAGGCCTGGACTTTGGACCCGATCCCGAGCGAGCCCTCGCGGCAGGCCTCAACATTCTGCGTGGCTTCTCGCCGCTTGGTGTCGGGGCCCGCTCCGCAGTCGAAGCGCTCCTCTTCCAGGTCGACCCAGAGGATGAAGACTTCGTCCTGCTGCATCGCCTCCTCATCGACTTTCTCGAAGAGCTAAGCAGGAACAAGCTCCCCAAAATCGCGGCGTCGATTGGCATTGAAGTTGACGAGGTCGTTCGCTTGCTGGGGCGCCTCTCACAGCTTGATGCAAGGAAGGCTGAGCAGCATGAGGCGACTTCGGGCCGCCTTGCCCCCGCGATTCACCCCGACGTGATTGTCGAAGAGGAGTCCGGCAGCTTCTCCGTTCTAGTCGACGGCGCCATCATGCCCAAGGTTGGGATCGACGAGGACATTCGCGCGTTAGCCAAGGACCGGACGCAAGACTCCGAACTTCGGTCCTACCTGCGTGCAAAAATCGACTCCGCGCGCCTTGTTGTCGATGCCGTCGAGCAGCGGCGCACGACTCTGCTTCGTGTCTCGCGCGCGCTCTTTGCGCATCAGCGCGCTTTCCTAGAGCACGGGCCCGGACACCTTACCCCGCTTCGCATGGCGACCCTCGCACATGTTGTCGGGATCCACCGCAGTACGGTCAGCCGCGCAATCGCGGGCAAGTACGCATGGACACCTTGGGGTGTCTTGCCGCTGCGCCATTTCTTTCAAGGCGCCGCCGGAGATTCCGAGGTTACGGCCCGCGGCGATGTGCGTGAAATCGTTCGCTCTGTCGTCGAGGCGGAGGAGCCCGCCGCGCCGCTCTCCGATGAGGACATCGTGCTCGCCATGGGGGCCAGGGGCTTTTCGCTCGCGCGCCGAACCGTCGCGAAATATCGTCGGGAGCTCGGTATTCCGAGCTCTTATCTGCGCCGGTGCTACACCTCCTAATCCAGGCCGATTCTTAGGAATCGGGGCTCCACCCATTCCGTGGGACTCCTGCGCCCTGTACCCTTTGCGCCATGTTGCGCAATGTTCGAATCCTGATCTCCTATGATGGCGCCCGCTTTTTTGGCTGGCAGCGCCAGGAGGGGTTTTGGTCTGTACAAGAGGCGATCGAAGAGGCCCTACTCGGTTTGACAGGCTGCTCGGTGACGGTGCGCGGCTCCGGTCGGACGGACGCCGGCGTTCACGCCTTGGGTCAGGTGGCTAACTTCCACGTGGAAACGCCCTTGTCAGACAACCAGCTTTGGCATGGACTCAACGCTCACCTCGGACGATGTGGCGCAGTGATTCGGGCCCTTCAATCATGTGAGGGCGAATTCCACGCGCAGCGCAGCGCCTGTGGGAAGCGGTACGCCTATGTGATGGAGACGGCTCGCTTCCAGTCACCATTCGCCCCGGATCGGGCGCACTTCGTGCGGGGTCTTCTGGATGTCCCGGCGATGCGCGAGGCCGCACTTCACTTTGTTGGAGAGCACGACTTCTCATGCCTAGTCACTTCGGGATCTGAGCGTGCGAGTAACGTGCGCCGCATTTTTGGTGTGCACGTCATCGAGCGCCGCGGTGGACTGGCGATTGTTGTGGGGGGGAACGGGTTCCTCTACAACATGGTGCGCACCCTCTCCGGCACGCTGATCGACGTTGGGCTCGGTCGGCGCAAGCCAGAGTCGATTCCCGGGTTGATTGCCTCCCAAGAGCGTGGGGATGCCGGAGAGACAGGGCCGGCGGCGGGCCTCTACATGGTCTCTGTGCAGTATCCTGGCGGGATGGATTGGATCCTGAGGCGCGACCGGAAGGGCGCTCCCATGGAGCTTGGTTAGGTCGGCTCGAGCCCCTGTCTTTTAGGTTTCAGATTGCAGGTTCGGATTGCCGAAAATTTAGGCAAGGGGGGCCTTGTGAAGTGCTCCCACTTGACCCAAAGGGGAGCACCCTGCGAGTTTGCTCCCGCGCCCTCTAATCAACAGGACTCCATGAAAACTGAAGTAGCTCTTTTGCATAGGGATTACCCCTCTAACCTGCGCCAATATGTTGAGGAGCGGCTGAATCCGCTCACTAAGTTCAACGAGCGAATGACCGCCGTCCGGGCCGTGTTCGATCGACAGCACAACAACCATAAGGTCGAGCTGATCGCGAGCATCGGAGGCCGGCCGCCAGTCGTTGTCGAGACGACTGCCGGCACCCCGCAAGTCGCGTTTAGGCAGGCCCTAGATGGCCTTGTAAAGTCGCTGAAGCGCAATCGGACCAAGTTCCTGGACGCAAAACACCAGTAAACGACCGCATCTTTTCGAACCCGAACAAGCCGACATAACCCAGAGCGCCCCCTCGCAGGGACCAAAAAGCCGGATTCGGACGAGTTTGAGTCAAAGGCCACTCCAGGAGGGATTCCGGGGTGGCCTCCTTTTTGTTATGCTATTTGGCTCTGAGGTTCAAGGAAACCTCCAAAACTCCCGATTCGAGGCCCCGAAAACCTTGGGGCTTCTTTTGCACTTTGATTGTCTCTTAGCACCGTTTCGAGATGATTCACCCCCTTGCTGCCGCGACCATGCGAACACGCCCCGCCGAATTCTGGAAACTGATTGACCTCAAGAGCTGCAGCATGCGCCTCAAGGGAACCGACCAGGAAGAGATTTTGACTGAGGTTGTGGAGAACTTCAAGTCCGCTGAAGTCCTCAACGACGAGGTCGGCGCGGCCGCCCTTAGCGCGCTTCTCGAGCGAGAGAAAATCGCATCGACAGGGATTGGAAGGGGGGTCGCCATCGCCCACGTCAAGGTAAAGGGTCTCGAAGAGGCTCTCCTCAGTATTTCCATCCACAACGAGGGACTCGATTGGCAGTCGCTCGATCGCAGCCCGATGCACCTGATCTTCACGGTGCTCCGTCCCGAGCGCGCTACGGAGCTCCACAATCCCGAGAGCCACATCGAGACCATGCGTTGGATCTCGAGACTCGGTCAAGACGAGGACTTCCGGTGCTTCTCCCTGCGGCTTAAGAACAAAAAAGAGCTTCGGGCGCTCCTCAAAGAGAAGGCCGGAGTCTAGCCGGCCCAAGGCTTAACTCGCGGGGCCGCAAGCTGAACGAAAGTGCCGTGGACGAAGACTCCCAAGACCGCATAGAGGCCACGGGTACGGTCGTGATCGCTAATCTGAAGGGGCTCCACGCTCGTCCCAGTCACATGCTCGTGACGATAGCGCTCGACTTTGATTGTGAGATCGAAATCCAATGTCGCACCTTGCGGGCGAGCGCCAAGAGCATTCTGGAGGTGCTTACCCTGGCCGCCAGCTGTGGCGAATCGCTCTCTATCCGCGCGGTTGGAGAGGGAGCGGCAGCGGCCGTGCTAAGTTTGGTCAGCCTGGTGGAAGCCGGTTTCGACGAACTCTAGCCGTCCGGCCAATGAGCCCAGAGGGCCTAGGTTGCGTTTTTACGGGACTTAGGCGGGCAAGATCGAATCATCTTGGGAAGAATCCGATCCTTCCTTCAACTTCCCCCCGTCCTGAATCCGAAGGATTGAAGGCTGCCCCATGTCACGTATGCACCTGCGTGAATTGGACAGCGTTTAACCTTTGGGAGTTCCAGGATGATGAAGCGTTGGAAAGAAAAGCTGAGGAGCCAATTTGCTCGGAAGCGCAGTCGTAGCCTGATAGGGCTAGACCTAGGCACCACAGTGATCAAAGCAGTGGAGGTCACTTTAGATGAAGATGACCAGCCGGTAGTCACTGGCGTGGCCAGCCGTGAGCTCAAACCGGGCGAGGACTTATCCGAAACGCTGCTGGCCCTCTTGGCAGACGCCGGGTTTGCGGCCAAGGAGGTCGCTACAGCGATCTCCGGTAAATCCGTAGTCGTAAGGCACCTCTCCACGGCGAACATGACGGACGAGGAGCTCTCTCAGGCAATGCGCTTTGAGGCGGATAAGTTCCTTCCCTATGAGTCAAGTGAAGTGCTTATGGACTGTGAGCGCCTCCAGCGTCAGCCACAGCTTGGTGGCGAAGATGATGATGGGCGGACAGAGACCATCGGCGTGGCCCTTGCTGCCTGCCGGAATACCGTCGTCGAAGAGCTCTACCGAATGCTAGTTGCCGCGGGGCTAACCCCTATCGCAATCGACGCCGAGGTCTTTGCCCTCGTCAATGCCTACGAGTTTTGCAACGGGGAGCTCGCCAACACTGCCCCTGTTGAGACCGACGGAGTTGAGGAAGGGGAGGGGGTGGACGAGCAGCAAATCGCAGCAAAAGCTCACACCGATAGCGCCTACGAGTCGTACGACACCATCGAAGACGAGTACGAGGATGAAGACGAGCTCTACGATCCCTATACAGGGACCGGGACGATCGAACCTTCCACGCCTCCGCCACTCTCCGGTTGTGCGGTCGCGATCGCCGATGTCGGGTCTACACGTACGCAGATCTCCGTTTTGATTGGAGGCGAGACCTGCTTCAGCCGTGACATCGGCGTTGGTGGTGCGGATATGACCCAAGCCATCGCGAGGCGCCTTTCGGTTGAAACGGAAGAGGCAGAGCAAGTCAAGCGCATGCCTTCAGAGCATGCCGATGAAGTGCGGGAAGCCCTGGAGTCGGTTATCGACGATCTGGTTGGTGAGCTCTCGATGTCGCTTGATTTCGTAGAGAGCCACGAGGGTCTCAGCGTTGGCAAGATCCTTCTGACGGGGGGCGGGGCCTCAACGCCCGGCTTGTTTGAAGCCATTGTGCAGAGCACGGAATGCGAAGTGGCCCTGTGGAGCCTGTTTGAAAATATCAAGGTTGACGAAGAAGCTGTCGACAAAGAGGAGCTTGAGCAATTTGGCGCGACTTTAGCAGTCGCAATCGGCCTTGCCGCTCGGGTGGTGGCAGCATGATCCTCATCAACTTACTCCCAGAAGAGCTCCGGCCTCAGCCGGGGATTACACCTAAAAAAGCCGCGGCAATCGCCATCGGCGCGCTTGTCAACGCCTCGCTACTCGCATGGTGGGGTTGGCTCGCCATCGGCGTGGGGCAGCGTGTAGACGCTGAACTGGAGCAGGTGAAGGAGCAAATGGCGGGCCTGACTCCGCAGGTGAACTATCACCGCGGCCTCGAGACCGAGCACCGTGTGTACGTGTCTCGCGAAACCACGCTCGACACCATCACAGGCGAGCGAATCTCGTGGACGAAGAAGCTCGATGAGTTCATCGACCTGGCGCACATTGGAAGTGATACCAGCCAATATCTTGTTTGGTTTGGAAACCTAAACGTGACTCAGGTCAGCGACGCCCGCCGTAAGGACTTTGGCAGCCTGCGGGCCGACGGCTTCTCCGGCACCGGCAACTTTGCCAATGTGGCCAACTTCCTCGAAGACCTCGAGGAGTCCAGTTTTGCACGCGGGTTTAACCCGCCAGCACCCCCCGAAGGTTCCCAGAGCAAGGTGGACGAAGAGCTCGTCCCGTCCGAGGTCTGGAGCTTCCCTGTTGAGTTATCCCTGAAATCACCTGAGGAGCGCAATGACGATGGAACTAAGTGAGTTGATAAGGAACAAACTGTTCCTCTCCATTGCCGGTGGCGTTCTGCTGACGGGATTTTTTGGCGGCGGGATCTATTTCGAGATGGAGCACATCGCCGAAGTTGAAGCCGAAGTCGCTGGAGTAACCGGGCAGATCACGGCGGCGCGCGCGCTTGTAAAGGGGACTCCGGACCTCGTCGAAAAAGTCGTGCTTCAGCGCGAAACGGACGCGATGGTCGCTGAGATCCTTCCCAATGAAGAGGACATCAACAACTTCGTCCGCACTCTGCGCACTTTCGAAGAGGGTTCGGGTGTTCGCATCACTGCCGTCAAGAAGAAGAAGTTGGGTACGCGCGAAAAGAAAGATTTCGATCGTGTCGTCTATCAGCTGACGTTTGAGGGCGACGCCTTCGAGCTTCTGTCCTTCATGCATCAAGTTGAAAGTGACCAGCGCTTCATGAGCATCCCCGACTTCAAGTTGGCCTCCTCTCGATCTGATGGCGGATTGAACGGAGACAAGGTCGCTCACAAAGTCACCCTTGATGTCGAGACTTACGTCTATGAGCCCAAAGACGGCCCAGCAGCAATCAAAATCGACGGCTACGACCGTCGCGTTGACCAGCTCGCCGCCGAAATTGATAAGCGCAAGGCGGAGATTCTCATTCCGCGCTACGAGTACCTCGGCCGTCGTGGTCGCCGTGACCCATTCATCGACCCACGCACTCCGGCGGAAGACCTGATCGGGCCAATGATGTCGGTGGACCAGCAAATGGAAGCCGTCGCGCTCCTCGCGGCGCGCGCTGAAGAGTTGCGCGAGCTTTGGGCCGACTACAGTCTGCTCGACGACTTCCAGGCGCGCATGGTCGCGAGCTCGACGTTCGAAGAGATGATGTTTGTCCTCGAAGAAGACGTCCGCGTCATCAAGACGGAGGGGAGCCTCAACCACATGCCTGCGGAGCGGCGCTTTAGGGATGAAGTCGTACCCGTCATGGATGAGCTGCGCATTGCAATGGGGGAGTCTCAATACGGCGAGGGGCCCAGTTTCGAGCTTCTTGAAGAGGCCCAGCGCGTGATGGCAAACCACCTAGATGTTGGCGATTTCGAGCAAGCACTTGCAGCGTTCCTTCCTTTGGAGTCCGGGCTGGATCGAGCTGCGGAAGACGAGGAGAGAGCGGGGCTTGTTGCGGGCCTGCGCGACCTAGAGATGCGCGCCCGTACGGCGATGGATTTTGACAACCTCGGCCTGGATCTGGGAGGCGTCATCGTCGGCGACTACTCCGTCGCCCTCATCAACGGCAAGTCCGTTTCTGAAGGGGAGATGGTTGGGCCTGAACTCTTCGTGCGGAGCATCGGGGCCGATCAAGTGGAGTTCATCTTCCGCGGAATCGTCTTGGCGCGCTACGTCGAAGACTAGAGCAAATCACGAACGCGTTGTCCCCAAGTTCGAGCGGGCAAGGGGACAACGTCAAGTACCAAATCACCGTTCACACCATCGAGTAGAGAGGCCCCTTGCCTCTCGCTACACGCCGGATGGAGCCGGCGTGTACTCAACATTTAGGGAGCACCAAATGAACCACCCATTGCGAGTCGCTTTTGCGCTCGGAGCTATCTTTTTTACAGGTAGTTTCGCCGTCGCCCAAAGTGATCACGCCCGACTGACAATGGCCCAAGAGGAGATTCCTCTTGAGGCGATCGTCGACCGGATCCGTGAGATCTCAGGCGCAAATATTCTGTACCGTACGCCGGAAGGCGAAGAGCCACTCAGCAAGCTCATGATTGAGCGCATCCAAGTGGATAACGTCCCATGGCGCAAAGCCCTGGACCTAGCCGCCGAGCTTGCCGGATGTGTGATCGAAGAGGGGGAGATGGACATTCTGTTCGTCTCTCGTCCTCCGAAGATCTCCTTCCAGCTACAAGACCAAGACATCCGTGAGGTGATTGACCTCATCGGTAAAATGAGCGGTGCCAATATTGTTTGGGCACCCGAGGTCTCCGGAACGATCTCCTTGCGTCTCAACGAGATTCCATGGCGCGATGCCCTAGAGGTCGCCACGAAGACTCTTGGATACACGGTGGTGGAGGAGGCGCGCGGAATCTTGCGCGTCGTCGACCCCCTGTCGCTCCAGGCGCAGATGGAGACTCACTCCTATCGCCTGAAGTACGTGCGCCCCCCACGCGAGTGGGTTCCGGTGATGACTTCCGAGTTTGTAATGGGTGGATCACAGGCCCCGAGCGGTGATGTCGAGAAGGACTTCCCACTGCTGGCCGCCCTGCGAAACGTGCTCAGCGAAGGCGCCAAGCTCGACTACGTTCAATCGGCAAATACCCTTTTGATTCGCGACACGGTCCAGATGCATAAGCGCATTGGCGAGATTATTAAAGAGATTGACATCGAGCCTGCCCAGGTCTTTATCGACGTCAAGTTTGTCTCGACTACGAATGCAGACCTCTACGACCTCGGGGTCGACTATGGCGACAACGGTATTGGCATCTCCGCTTCAGGTGGACAGATCCCTATCACGTTCCCCTTTGATATCGGGAACGGCGGATTTGAAGACTCCTTGATTGCCACGGAGTCTGGAAACGGCCCCTTTGTCGGAGCCGGCAACGGTGGCTCCACTTCGATTCCCGATACAGTCTTCGGAGCGCTCTCCTTCACTCAAGTGGCCGCGACGTTGCGCATGATGCAGCGGGACACGTCCACCGAAGTCGTGCAAGCCCCGAAGTTGATCGCCCTTGACGGAAAGGCCGCCACAATCTTTGTGGGTGAGACCATCCGCTACGCAGAGGCAAAGACGGAGCAGGGCCAAGCCGGTGGACTCTCTCTCTCTGTCGTCGAGGCAAGCTCGTCTCCCGTAGAGGTCGGCTTCCAGTTGCTTGTGGTTCCGCATGTCGTGCCCGGTACGGACCGACTGATGCTCGACGTCATTCCGAAGGAGACCAGTCTCTCCGGAACTGGCGATTCGAGCCTTGCACCAGCAGGCTTCGATGTCTTCACCATCGGTGCAAGCGGACTTGAGGGTTCGATTGCTCTGCCCCGTAAGCGCTCGTCAACCATCGTGACATCGATGATTCTCGAGTCGGGACAAACTGCGGTGATCGGCGGACTGACCACGGATACGAACGTCGACAGCGAAAGCCGAATCCCATTCTTGGCAGCTATCCCGTTCCTCGGCGAGCTCTTCAAGCATGAATCGTCGACGCAAGAGCGGCGCAGCCTGATCGTGTTCATCACGCCCACGATTTTGCGTTCGAGTGAAGATTCAGCAGCCCTACTCCAAGCGGAGCTAGAAGAGCGCCGTCGCGCAGTGGATGGCGGCCTTATCTCACTCCTCGAAGAGGACTTAGGTCTAAGCCGCAACTATGTAGGCAAGGACGAATAGTCCACGTGGACGCTGGGGCCCAACGGCCCCCTAGGCCCCCTCAGAGGGGGTGAGCCGGCTCCCCGATCGACTTCGGGGAGCCGGTTTCTTTCTTTTTAGAATCTGCGCTCGCCCTAGGCCGTGATATTGGTTTCACTAGGGCTAGGACAAAGCTCATGCAGCGGCTCAATCGTTGCCTGCACGTACTTTGGAAACCAACGGAGCGACGATGAATCGTTGTTTCCCTTAACCCAAACGCACTTTCAACGGGTTCAGGCGGCTGTCTTCCGATTTTCGGGCTGACCTGCAGGACTCGCACACTACCGAACGCCTCCCCCGCGTCCGCGAGCGCTCATCGATGAGCCACGGGACAGCAGGGTCGAGACCTCGGACTTACAACCCGATTATTCCCATGAAGGACACCTCGAATCCAGGGGGCGGTGAAACCGCCGTACCCCGCGAGGATCGCGCTTCCACAAGCCGGAGGCCCGCCCAGGGCTCTTCAGCCTCTACCTCCTTTGGAGAGGGCGTCGCAGGCGCCGCCGCAGCAAACTCAGGCTCGCCTAAAGATGCGAAGCCTCGTCGCAGGCCTCGAAGGACCAATCCTAAGGCCAAGGATGCCCCCACGACGGAGACTCCCCTTAGCAAAGCGGAAGGTAGCTCTGATCTTCAGAGCAAGCCCGAGCCAAGGGTGGATCGCCGTAAGGTAAAGGCCACGAAGCGGCCCGCGTCCAAAAGCGACAACGACGAGGGGGGCGAGAAGCCTAAAAGACCACGCCGAACACGCAAGAAGCCGGTGGCCGAAAGCGCTGCTGCTGAAGTCGACACCTCTGGCGAGGCGACAGCGGTGATGGATGTGAAGCGAGAACCTGAACCCCAGGAGGGTGGGGCAACACGCAAACGCAGGTCACGTGGCGGAAGCCGCGGGAAGAAAGCCGAACCCGAGGCAAAGAGAGAGGACCGACCCGAAGTCGAGTCCGACGAGTCACGGGATTCCGACGAGAAAACGGACGGCCCGCGCAGACGTCGCGGTGCCCGTGGTGGTCGCCGTAAGAAAGCTTCGGCTGAAAAGGGTGGTGCCTCCGAGTCCGGCGAGCGCAAATCCAGTCGGGGACGTCATTCGCCGAAAGCGCCTCGTCTCGATGGGCCCGTTGCGGTGGAGATCCTTCCGGGCGAAGACGATGATTTCCCCGAGCTCTCTGAGCTGCCGCCGGACGCGGAGCTCGTCGATTCGGTCGGCCGCAAAGGCCGCCGTCTGACAAAAAAGAAAGGCGAGAAGAGCACCGTGGAGTCCACGGTGCAAGAGGTTAAGCGAGACCAGATCATCCTGGTGAACGCCGTGGACAAGCTCGAGTCACGCGTGGCGCTCGTTTACGAGGAGCGCATTCATGACCTCTACCTGGAAGTGAACCGTGTGCAGTCTTTTGTGCACAACATCTACCGTGGCAAGGTTGTCAATATCGAGGCGGCTATTGGGGCTGCATTTGTCGACTTCGGTCAGGGAAAGAACGGTTTCCTTCACGTCTCTGACGTCCTTCCCGAGTACGGGGAGAAGGGTTGGGATCTCTCAAAATTGCTCGAAGCTCGCGAGGGCGATCACGAAGACGTCGATCTCTCCGGTGTCGAAAGTGACGATGACGATGAGAAATCGAACGGAAAGCGTGGCCGGGGCCGTGCGGAGCGCTCTGGTAAGCGGCCTGCAATCGGCGACCTCCTAAAGGTCGGTGACAAGGTCGCCGTGCAGATCACCAAAGACGCAATCGGGGATAAAGGGCCCGCGCTGACGACCTACGTCTCGATCCCTGGACGGTACCTCGTGTTGATGCCGTCGCTTGAGATGGTGGGTGTAAGCCGTAAAATCGAAGAGGAAAAGGAGCGCCGTCGACTGAGGAAAATCCTCAAGTCTTTCGACATCCCCGGAGGGATGGGGCTCATCGTGCGGACCGCTGGAATCGGCAAGGCCGCAGATGACCTACGCCGCGACCTGGAGTACCTGCTGGCCCTGTGGGAGAGCTTCTCCAAGAAACTCTTGCAAGGAAAGACTCCGACCCCCCTCTACCAAGAGAACGATTTGGCAGTGCGTACGATGCGCGACCTGTTTTCGCGCCGCACCGAGAAGGTGGTAGTGGACGACGACGAGGTTTGCGAGCGCATGCGTGGGTTCGCCAAGAAGCTCATGCCTGAGCACGTTGAGCGGATCGTGCGGCATGAAGGCCCTAGGCCTTTGTTCCACACGTATGAGGTCGAGCAGGACTACGAAAAGATCTTCAACCGGCGGGTGGAGCTCCCCTCGGGCGGCTCGATTGTGATCGACCAGACCGAGGCGCTTGTCGCCATTGACGTCAACTCGGGGAGAACCCGTGAGGACGGCGCTGTTTTTGAAGACATCGCACTGAAGGCCAACCTCGAGGCCGTCGAGGAGATCGCCCTCCAGATCCGCTTGCGAGATCTTGGCGGCATTCTTGTACTCGACTTCATCGACATGATGCGCAAGAGCAGTCGCCTCAAAGTTGAGCGCTGCTTGAGAGAAGCCCTGCATGGGGATCGCGCTCGCCACAAGGTCGGGCGCATCTCCCAGTTTGGTTTGCTCGAGCTCACTCGCCAGCGCCTCGGCCCCGGCATATCCAAGCTGCTGTACACGGGCTGTCCGCACTGCAAAGGGACGGGCCGGCAGCGTACCCCCGAAGCCCGCGCGCAAAGTATTGTGCGCCGGTTGGGCTCTGCGCTTACGCAAAAGGGCTTTTCTAGGGTCGAAATTCGAACTCAGCTGGATGTCATCGAGTTCCTCAATCGGAACTGCAAGCCGGAATTGGACACGCTCTCACAAACTCATGGACGCGAGCTGGTGTTTGTTGAGATGGCCGATCAGATCGAGGAGAGCGTTTTGCGCTATCTGAGGACTGATGGGCGAGAGGTCCGACCTGGTGGGCGACGCAAGAAGCGCTAATCGCGCAGATTGCTTGCCTTCCAGCTAGCTCCCTGATATGCTTTTCGCCCCTATTCCTCGAGTGGGGGAGGCCGCTGCAGTCTGCAGTTGGCACACATCTAGGTCCCCGCGGGAGGGTTTCCACCGCGGCCAACCCATACGAATACTTTGTACGCAATCATCTCTGACCGCAGCCGCCAGATCACAGTCCGCGAGGGCGATGTGATCCAGTGTGACTCCGAGTCCACATTCGAGCCCGGCTCGACGATCACTTTCGACAACGTTCTTCTCGTGTCAAACGAAGGCAACGTCACTCTCGGTACCCCTCAAGTGAAAGGTGCTACCGTGACCGCCGAGGTCATCGCCTTGACTAAGGGTCCTAAGCTTGTGGTCTTCCGCTTCAAGCGTCGCAAGAACGTCCGTGTCAAGCGCGGTCACCGTCAAGCTTACGTCGCAGTGCGTATCACAAGCATCAACGCCTAACCGAGGAACGATTCCATGGCACATAAGAAAGGACAGGGTTCAACCCGCAACGGTCGTACCTCCAACCCTCAATTCCGCGGCGTCAAGCGCTACGGCGGTGAGTCCGTTGTTCCCGGCAATATTCTCGTTCGCCAATGCGGCACGAAGTTCCACCCAGGTGAGAACGTCGGCATGGGCAACGATTACACGCTCTTCGCTCTTGTGAACGGGACCGTTCGCTTCCAGAGCCGTCGCCGTATTACGGTTGACCCCGCCTAACTCCAAGCCTCCGCTTGAAGTCGTACATATAGGAGGGGCAGCCGCAAACAGGCTGCCCCTCTTTCTAGTTTTCCAGCTACCCAAGCCCATTTTCCATGTTTCGCGACGAGTGTGAAATCGAAGTCCGCGCCGGCAAAGGCGGTGACGGCATGATGTCGTTCCGTCGTGAGAAGTACGTGCAACGCGGCGGTCCCGATGGGGGAGATGGCGGCGACGGCGGCAGTATTGTTCTCTACACGTCGGATCGCGTTAATTCGCTATTAGACGTTGGAAGGCGCAGGACTTATCGCGGTGACAAAGGTCGCCCGGGATCCACACGCAACTGCGCTGGTGCTCGCGGAGAGGACCTGCGTATCGAAGTGCCTGTGGGGACGGAGGTCTGCGACGCCAAGCGTGGGCACGTACTCCGTGACCTGACGGAACTCGGTGATGAGATTGTGATTGCGCAAGGAGGTCGCGGCGGCCGCGGAAACTCTCAATTCGCAAACTCGATCGTACAAGCTCCACGGCACCACGAGCTGGGCCGTGAAGGTGAGGTCCGCGAGCTTCGCCTCGTGCTCAAAATCGTAGCTGAGGTCGGTCTGATCGGTCTGCCAAACGCAGGTAAGTCTACGTTCTTATCGCGCGTGAGTGCGGCCCGGCCTAAGATCGCCGACTACCCCTTCACCACCCTCGAACCCCAGGTCGGCATTGCGCAAGTTGGAGACTACGACACGCTCTGTATCGCCGACTTGCCGGGACTGATTGAAGGTGCTGCAGAGGGTATTGGGCTAGGCCATCAGTTCCTTCGCCATGTAGAGCGTTGCCGAGTTCTTCTGCACCTTGTCGATGTCTCCGCCGCTGCAAATGAAGGTCGTGGAGGGCAAGGTCCGGACGAGGCTTGGCGCGTGATTGAAGCCGAGTTGAGAAACTACGAAGTGGATTTGTCCGGTCGTCCGAATCTCATTGTGGCGACGAAGTGCGAGGACGAGGGGGCCGATGAAGGCATCGCCCTTTTGGAAGCGGCGACGGGCCACAAGGTGTTCCGGATCTCCTCTTTGCGTGGCGACGGATTGACCGAGCTGCTCACAGCTGCGCAAAAACTTGTCCGCGAGGCAGATGCTGCGGAAGCGGCAGCCAAAGCCTAAATATTCTGCGCCATTCTCCAGATGAGGCCAAGTTCGAGCCGCTGGAGTGTCGATTAGGAAGGTGGATGAGTCCTATGGGCCCCCGCCGGTGGAGGTCTAATCGAAGACTCATTTTGCAAGCCGAAAGGGGCATCATAAATGGGCGCAATAGAAGTGAACAAGGAGAACGCTGGTGAGGCGTTAGACCTACTCGAGTTTTGGCTGAAGGCCGTCGTCGACAGCGAGGCGAGCGATCTGATTCTTCGATCAGGCAAGCGAGCATGCTGCCGAATCGACGGCGAAGTCACCTTCCTGAAAGGAGATGTCCCCCCCGCAGAGGGATTGGTTGAGACGCTTCGGCCTTATCTAGGTAGTCGCAACATGGATATCTGGATGAGAACAGGTAACCTCGATGCTTCGGTTTCGCATCCTCTCTACGGACGCTATCGCCTGAATGCATTTCGGCAGCTAGGTGAGCCTGCCGCCGTTTTACGGCGTGTTGCGAGCGATGCACCGGAGCTGCGCTCCCTCGACCTGCCAACGAAATACCTTTCGAAGCTAGTTGAGCGAAAGCGTGGCTTGGTCTTGGTGACCGGGATTGCTGGGTCTGGTAAGTCGACGACACTCTCGTCCATGATTCAGCACCTCAACGTAAGCAAATCCCGCCACGTGATCACGTTGGAAGATCCTGTTGAGATCATCTACCGGGAAGAGCGCTGCGTGATTAGCCAACGCGAGCTGGGAACGGATTTTGACGAATTCCAACAGGGCCTTAGCCACGCGCTCCGCCAGAGCCCAGATGTGATCTTGATCGGCGAAATGCGAGATGCTGAGACCGTTGCGGCAGCCTTGGATGCGGCCGAAACCGGGCACCTCGTCTTGTCGACGCTGCACACGGTCAATGCGGCCCGCACACTGGATCGAATCCTATCGTTCTTCCCGTCTCGCCAGCATTCCCAGATCTGTATGCGTCTTTCGGACAATCTGGCCGGTATCGTGTCCCAGAGGCTAGTACCACGTAGAAACGTAGCGGGCTTGATTCCAGCGATCGAGCTGCTGACCTCGGTCCCCAGGGTGAAAGAGATCCTCCTTGAGGGCGAGACGGTCGAGATCGACCGACTCCTTGCCAAGGGCGGTTTGGAGGGCTTGATCTCTTTTAACGAGTCCCTAGCACGTCTTGTAGAGCAGGGATTGGTCGAGATGGATGTCGCCTTGGCGGCTAGCGATCGACCCGAAGAGCTGACCCTAGCTTTGCGTGGGTTCTCTACGGGCACAAAATCTCGTCTACGAATGGCGTAAAGCGGGAAGGGAAAAGGGCTCCGAGCGTCTATAGGTCGGAAGCCCCACAGCCGCGATTCTGGGTAAGCGGGGCGTTCATCCACCGGAAGCGAGATTCCTATGTCGCTCTGGTGTGTTTTCCTTTGCTAGCATGGAAGCCCTATGAACCTCTCTCTGATTCAAAATGTCGCTTGGCTTGGCTCTGCCGCTCTGGCGGGGTACCTTGGCTGGTACTTATTCGATTTCAAACAGCACCAGTTTGAGCGTCTGTCGGTGCAGCCCAACTCGATTTTTGAGGCGGCTCTGACCAACGTGGTTCGACCCGACCCCATCGATACGGCGGACTTTGATTTCCCGATAGTCGAGCTGCTCTACCACCAGATGAACTGGACCGGCAAGCCCAAGCCCAAGGTCGTTGAGGCCGCAGTGGAAGGTCCGGTGACCGTCGAGCGGCCGAAGATTAGCGTGGCATCTCTTCTGGACGTTTTGTTTATTAGGTCTGCGAATTTCGATTCAGCTCAAAGTCTGGCTTTGGTCAGTTATACCGATCAAGGGCTAAAGCGTAAGGCCAAAGATGGCATGGCGCAGCTGAACATCGGTGACCACCTACCCGAGCCCCACCAGGCGATTTTCGTGAAGAAGATTCTTGGTAAGGGAGTGCTTTTTGGTTTCGAGGTCGCCGAAGGCGAGGACCCGCGTGAGCCCGAGCTTCTCTCCACCCCCGAGCTCGATTCAGGGATCGTAATCGTCGAAGCGGGGCCAGACGGGGCGCTTGCCCCGACCGTTGAATCTCTCTTTGGCCCAGGTCTCAACGCACCTGCCTACAATCCACTAGAGACCATCCAGACGGGGCCAGACCGTTTCTTGGTTGGCACGGATGACGCGAAGCAGTTTCGGGATAACTTTGCGTCGATTATCGCCAATACCGACCACCGTCAGCACCGCGACCCAAACACTCGTCAGCCGGACGGTATTGAGCTCACGAAGGTCCCAGGCGGCTCAATCGCGGCAAAGCATGGCGCGAAAGAGGGCGACATCATCAAGAGCGTGAACGGCCATGCGGTCACCACGACCCAAGAGGCCATCAAGTACGCGCAAAACAATGCTGAGAAGTACAGCACTTGGGAGATCCTCGTGGAGAACCAGGGTGTCGAGCGGACGGTCTACTACGAAGTTCCCGAGGAGTAGCTCCTCGACGGAGTCTTTAGACATACGGCTTCTGGGCGACCTCGCTCGGAAGCCGTATTCTCGTTTCCGGGGACGCCCTTACTGTTATTCTCTTGGCCATGGATGCTGAAAGCATAGGACTCAGCTCGGGCGAGTGGCTGACCGTAGATCAAGGTAACTCAACGACGAAGTTGGTGACTTGGAGGGGAAGCTCGGGCGCTCCTTGCGTGGAAGAGCGCGCGACGATCAAGCACTGCGATCTATTGCGCGGCGGGCTGCCGGCAACCTTTACGCGGAGTAGGTTTCAGGGCATCGCTCTCTCCTCGGTGGCGGGCGAATCAGACCTCGAAGCGCTCCTTCGCTGCCTGGACGGATTGGGGCCTATCGTCCGCCCGAGCTGCGGACTTGCACTGGAGGTTCGACACCCTGAAACCATCGGCACGGACAGGCTCTTTGCGGCACGTGGGGCGGTCGAGTTGGTTGGCTCCACCGAGGGTGCGCTAATCGTCGTCGACGCGGGAACGGCACTCACCGTGGACTGTGTACGTGACGGTGTATTCTTAGGAGGTGCGATTGCGCCGGGTCCTTTGCTTCTCAGCGAAGCGCTTGCAGGAGGAGGGGCCCTGTTGTTTGGTGTCGTTCCGGTTCCCGGAGTCTCAGCGCTAGGGCGGGAGAGCCGAGAGGCGCTCGAAGCCGGCGTGGTCGTCGGATTCCGCGGCGCCGCAAAGGAGCTGGTGCGTTGCCAGCTCGCGGATGCGGCAATGCTTGGCAGCTCTTCTTACTCCGTCTTTTTGACAGGTGGCGCAAGGCATTTTTTGATGGAGCCCGAGCCCTTTGTAGACGCAATTTTACGCGTCGAAGAGGACTTGGTTCACCGCGGCCTTTTGGCCTCACTTTGGAGCGAACTCGAGCAGGGCAGAGCGTGAACGCAACTTCGACATCAAGGCCTAGTCCCGTTCTCATTCGGGAGTTGACTCCGCGTGGCCGAGGCGGGGTTTCGATCCTGGAGATCGAAGGTCGTGGCGCCCTCATTCAGCTGTCTCGACTGGCACCCGAGCTACTTGGCAAAAGTGTAGATTCGCTTCGAAATGCCACACTCGTACGTCTTCGAGTCCCTTGCGGGGACGGTGGGCCCGTCGAGGAGGATCTGGATGAGGCCCTCGTCTGGCAGCGGGCTGACGATTGCTTTGAGTTACACTTGCACGGGAGTCCCGTTCTCTTGGAGCGAGTGATTACTCTCTTGGAGGGGCCGCAGAGCACAAGGGCGACACCCGCCTCTAAAGGGCAGGTGTCCTCTCGTTTTGGGATGAGATTTGAGCAGCGTGCAGAGCTGCTGCTCGCCAGCGCACCAAGCGATTCGGCCGCTCGAACTTTGCTAGACCAGGCGAGCGGAGCGCTGATGAGTGCGCTGGCTCAACTCGCAATCATTGAGCCGGCTGCCCGGGCGGAAAGACTCCAAGAGCTTGTTGAAAATGGTCGTGTCGCCGCACGCCTGATCGACGTTCCACGAGTCGTGCTTGCGGGGCCGGTCAATGCGGGGAAATCGACACTATTCAATTTACTCGTCGGCCAAGAGCGGGTCGTTGTCTCCCATGAGGAGGGGACAACACGCGACGCTGTACAGGCGCGTGTTCGGTTTGGTGCATACGCCGTGGATCTGGTGGATACGGCCGGAGCACGCGAAGCCACAGGGGTAGCGGCGGAAGTCGAGCGCGACGGGCAAGCCCAAGGTCAAACGGAAGCGTCTGCGGCCGACGTTGTGATCTGGCTGTCCAGCAACGGGGAAGCCCCCGATCCCCGTAATTTCTCCCATGCGCCCCTGATTCGCCTTTCTTCCAAAGCCGAAGGGGGAGAGTCAGCAGTCGACGCCCTCCGAATCTCCTCCCATCGCGACCCGGTTGGGGCCAGAGAGCTCGTCGAAGGCGCATTTCGCCAGGCCCTGGGGCTCCCGAGGAGTCCATGGAAGCCGGGCGCCCCAGCGCCCTTCGATATTCCTCTTAGGGAGTGTGTTGCGGAGCTGGCGGCACTCAAGGACGAAGCGAGCTTCCAAGCGGCACTGGCCAACCTGCTTCTCTCCTGATTTTACCCGGGGGGACAAACTACTGTGGATCCCGTGCATTTGAGGTGTATCCTCTGCCTAGTGACTGTGCCTCCCGCATCCATAGGGGCGAGGGCAAGGATTCACCCCTGACTGTCCCTGACCGCTTTTCCTTCAAGCTAAGTCCATCATGCCTGGTCTGCGCCACCTCGTCTCGATCGACGACCTCTCCCTCGCGGAGATCTCGCAGCTTTTTGAGCACGCTAGAATTTTTTCAGAGAACCTCCGGGACTCTGCTGAAACCTGCCGGGGGCTGATCGCGGCGAGCATCTTTTACGAGCCTTCAACTCGAACGCGATTGTCTTTCGAATCCGCTATGCTTCGCCTTGGTGGAGGGGTGATTACGGCCGCGGACATGAGTGTTTCTAGTGCTTCAAAAGGTGAGTCGCTCGCAGACACCGTGCGTGTTGTGAGTGGGGCTTATGCAGATGTCCTTATTCTGCGCCATCCGAGTGAGGGGGCGGCGCGTTTGGCTGCTCAGTATTCGGAGGTGCCCGTAATCAACGCAGGGGATGGAAGTCACGAACACCCGACTCAGACTCTGTGCGATCTCTACACACTTTGGATCGAGAAAGGCCGGCTGGAAGGGCTCGACATCGTACTCTCCGGCGACCTTCGGTATAGCCGTACGATTCACTCGTTCGTCTACGCGCTCGCACGATTTGGCGCCAACTTGGTTTGTGTTCCTCACCAAGGGCTTGAGCTTCCCGATTACGTAGTAAAGCGCCTCCGCGAGGAATACGGGGCCGAGCCACAAGCTGCGGATGCATCGTGCTTGGGGGACTTGGCGTCTTCTTCAGACGCTGTATACATCACGCCGACTAAGCCTCACCAGCTCTCGCTTTACACCGAGGCGCAGCGCGGATTACGCCTCGTTGATCACGTCGACGCGGTTTACATGACACGGCCGCAGACCGAACGCTTTGGTGAAGCCGATTCCGCCACAGGCTACATCCATCTCGATACGGACATCATGTCGGGAGAAGCACTCCGCGAGGCGGTGGTGATGCACCCGCTTCCCCGTCGCGACGAGATCTCTCCGGAGTTCGACGCGGACCCTCGTAGCATCTACTTCAAGCAGGCCGCTCGAGGCGTTCCCATTCGCATGGCCATTTTAGGCATGCTGCTTGGAAGACTCGATTTTACGCACTCACCAAGACGCCACCTCGAGGCGACCTATCCGGTGAACGCCATGGGGAATCCCTGCCCAAACATGGGGTGCGTCTCTCACACAGAGGTCCGCCAGGCTCCCGCCTCTTATCGGATCGTCTCAAGATTTCCGGTGCGAGCCATTTGCGCCTACTGCTCTAGAGAGCTGAACCTCACGCTAGTCGGCGCGGTCGGTCGGCCGGTCGCCTTTCGTCCGGATGCGGCTGAG
This sequence comes from uncultured bacterium, assembly GCA_937896235.1. GTDB lineage: Bacteria > Planctomycetota > UBA1135 > UBA1135 > CALBMX01. Next base: position 87,755 of record CALBMX010000025.1, on the reverse strand, counting down.
GCCCGACGAATCGAGCCAGCGGAGCTCGTCTTCTTCCGGGATTTGGCCGAGGCTGCAAGCGCTGGCTTTACCGTTGGTACCGGTGTCTAGCCCGTCGATTCCCCCGTGGGGAGCTATGCAGCCAAGGGTGGGGGCCACTCAACGCTCCAAATTTCTCGGGATTACCGCTACGGCACAGAGATGTTCGACTTCACCTAACCCACTTGAGCGGAATCGCTCGGAGAGCTATTCCTGGAAGTTTTGGAAATATCTTCCGGTTCCCGTGGGAATGGGCCCTCAGGTCACTTTTAGGGCCATATCCCAACCTTTCTCCGGTTGCCCGGACCCTGCAGGTTAGGCCTCAAACGCTATTTGGCACGCTACTTGTACTTAGTTAGTCGACTCGTGTTTTGTGGGTCCTTTTGGACGGCATCAGGCAGTCCTTTCGGCCTTGTTCTTGCCCGAGTCGCTTATAAATGAAACAATCACAGTCTTCCCCGCTATGGTTCACGACCACGAACTCAGAACAGGCTCCGCCCGCGTGGCGCGCTTATCTGTCTTCGGGTCTTGATGATTAGGACTAATCACCTAGTCGCCGTAGTCCGGCCTCTCCACCTCCCCCCTAGAAGTCTCTCCCCACCTTCAGAGAAGCCAGAAGCGAAACAACTCCCCGCTATGAAAAAGATTCTCGATACCCAACCAAAGCGTTCGCGCAGCCTATTTGGCGCGTCCTTGACCTCACTGCTCCTCGCGGTAAGCATGACTGCTTGCGGTGGTAGTTCTCCTTCTGGCGGTAGCTCCGGCACCTCGGTTGGTTCCGAGCACGCGAATCCAGACGGCACGGGGTGGTTTACCGAGGCGAACTTCGGCGGTTCGGCTTCCAAGCTGTATATCACCGACGTTTTTTGGGGGCGGCTCGTCAACGTATTTGACGGGAATGGCAACCTTCGCCACCGCGATTACTTGATTGGCGAGGATATTCGCTCCGATGGTGTTGACTATCAACTCGACATCAACGCGGTCACGGAGCAGGCGTCGCTGACGATCCTGCACCCGCACGGAACGGGCCTCTACACTTTGGCATTCGATCGCCTCGATCAGAACTTGGGGCCGATCCTACCCAAGTCGGATTCCGGTTCGGCACCTCCGTTCTCATTCGTACCGCGCAACGCGACGATTGGCGTTCGCTTTTCGGACTTGATCAAGCCGGGGACGATCAACTCCTCTACGTTGAAACTACTTGTGGGAAACCCACCGGAGCTTCCCTTCGAGGCGCGCCTGACGGTCGACCCCAATTACGGGGACACGGTGGGCGGGGTCTTTTATCCCACCCGTGTTCTGCTCGACACGACGGTTTCGGAGCTCGAGGCGGGGGAGAGCCTCTTGCCTTTGAACTCGCTAGGCCTTCCTCCAAGTAAGACCACTGCACTGCCCAACGTCTCGCTGCGTATCCCCAGCATTCTCGACTTCAGCACGGGCCAGTTTCAAGTCCTCACCAACCTAGTCGGCAACGGACTTTCGTCTTCTGGGAATGGTCCGGTTGACTTCTCTCTGCCAACCAAGGAGGTCATCCGCGCGATGCGCTCCGGTGGTGATGCGCTCACGACGGGCGACACGAACAATGGCTTCCTTCTCGACCTCAACGCACCTCAAATCGTCGGCTCCCAGCCGGTGACTATTCTTAGTGTCGTCGCCGACGTCTCGGGGGGGCCCGGCGATTACGTCGTGTCGTTCGAGTACGCGTCTTTAGCGTGTGCAGCGGCGATTGAAATCGGTGATGTCCTCAGCCTACCTGGGGTCTTCGCGGAAGCTACGGCACCGTCTTCACCTCCATCGCTTGGCCTGCTTGCGGACGTTCGAGTGAAACTTCTTGCGGGCGATCCGATCGACTTCCACACCGGTTCGGGGCAAGTGCTCTCCACCTTTGATAAGGCGGGCGGGGATTTCTCGGATTGTTTTATGACCTTCTCGCCCTTGGCGACGAGTCTGCCTAGCACAGGGGTCTCACCTGACGCGCACATGGTCGTTCGCTTTAGTGAACCTATGGACCCGAGCAGCGTCCGTCCCTTTGACACGTTCACGGTGACACGCCTCTCGACGAATCCGGGCATTACTGGGTTTGTAGTGGGGGACATCAGCCCCTCCGCGGACCTGAAAGAGTTTCGTTTTATTCCATCGTTGCCGTTGGCGCACAGCCAGGGCTCAGGCGAGTCTTACTTCATGAACTTGCTCGATGGCGAGTTCGGCCTAACGGACCTCGCCGGGAACGCCCTGTCCGAAAGTCTGGATCAAGTCGTGTTCGACATGAAAGTCGATGCAGCGACCGAACGCAATGGAAGCATTGTCTTGAGGTTCAACAACCCGAACGAAGATGGCGACTTCTTGGGGACGGTTCCGCTGACGGAATACGCGGGACAGTTCTTGCTTGATCCTATCCGCGGCTTGATTCGCGCTCGTCCCGTTGAACGTACAGCGGCCGTCGCGGATCCATCACAGGCCGTGCCGAGTATTATGATTGCTCTGCCCGCTGGCGTGCAGACTCCTCTGTCACCACTGGGGAGCCGTATGATGGATGTCTACCGTTACTTTGACGTCGGACTCTCCGTGACCGATTCGTCTGGTTACAACATGGATATCGAAGGGCTGAACTGGGCGCCATTGGCGGGTCAGTTGCAAGCTGACTTCTTCGAGGAGTTTGAGATCAACCTCTCTCATTGCCTCAAGATGCCTGACGAGCAGCGCAACTCGGCCCTGCTTCCGGCCAAGCCGACCTCCGGCCTTCTTTCGAGCACGTTTGCAGAAAACATACTCCCCGATCCGGCGGCCACGGGCGATTCGGTCCACCCAAAGGCGCTTGGTTACTTGATTGACCCGGCAGAGCTGTTCATCGGTGCGTCTGGCGCGAAGTTCATGCCGTACCCCATGAATCGCAACCTGCCGGTTTCCGAGTTTGCTTACTTCACTTGGCGCGACACTTCCGTTCAGGCTGTTGGCGGCGTCTCCAGCTTTGGTGTCCCCGCAGCTATCGAGGCTGTGGTTGGCTTGACGAGTACGGCCGACACGGGCACCGTCGCCGGCCAGGGCAACGTGCCAACCATTGGCCTGCCCCTCCTCATGGAGTTCAAGTGCTACCCGTCCGACACGGGTATTGGTCTCAACTCTCTTGATTGCGCAATCGCGATTAACTCTTCCTCCAAGCCGACCTTCCGGATCTTCTCGACGGGCGGATACGATCCTGGCGGAAACCCAATCATTAAGAACCCTGATACGCAGCCCGGTCCAAGCGGTGGCTATAACCAAAGCTCGACCTCTGGGTTGCCGATTGGCGCGCCTACTCCGAAGCAAGACAACGTCTTCTACTTTGGCCAGCTTGACTTGGTCATCCGTGTGAGTCGCTCTTATACCCGCTGGCTTGATACCGACGAGTCGAACCCAGACTTCTTGTCGCCGGTACTGGAGCCTCGTCCGAGTGAGCAGCCCTCCGGAAGCCAGCTTGTCCTGGCGTACCGTGGTTCTACGGCAATAGGCACGGTGACCGACAAGTCCAAAGACCCTCTGCTGAATGCTAGTAGTCTCGACGCTTATGGTGATGAACTTCACGCCGGCGCCCCCCCCGCTCCCGCACCGATTCAATACGGTGCTACTGTAAGCAAGAACCCGCACATCAACGGCTTCTTGCAGCAAGATCCAGTGAGTAAGATTGCCCCGTGGCAAGACAGCGTTGACAGTGTCGACGGTGGACAATACATCCAGGTGCGCTTTTCTTTGATCGGCAATACGGAGACCGGGCTAACCCCGGAACTCTCAGCGTTTGGCCTTGCCTACTTGAGGAATTCCTGATGCTCCCCAGCTACTTTGATCTCAAAATGACCTCTACTCATCTCAAGGCCTTTGCCTTCGCAGTTTGTGCTGCCACCCTTTTGCCAGCTTGCGGTCCATCCGCAGGTAAGTCAGCGGCTCTCGACCTAATTGGAGCGACCCTTCCGCACGCAGACGGGACCCATTACGTTGTGGAAAACAACTCTGCGGGCGCGGCATCCAATATGACTTTGCTCAGCGTGAGCTGGGGCCGCTTGATTGATGAGGTCTACGACGCCGCCGGAACTTTGGTTCACCGCGATCTCGCTATCGGGCCGGACATCGATTCGGACGGTTTGGACTATCAGGTGTCTACGAATCCGATCAGCCAGCGCACGACCCTCACCATTCTGCACAACTTCGGCACGACCGATTACTCTGCAGCTTTTGAGGCACTGTTCTTGGGCATGGATGATCTTCTTCCGAAGAGCCTAGCCTCCTTTGAGTTGCCGCCTTATTCAATGGTTCCACGGAACTCGGTGATCGTACTGCGGTTCTCTGATCTGCTTGATCCAGCAACGGTGACTCAAGACAATATTCGCGTCTTGTCAGGTTATACCCCGACAACCCCATTCTCATCGCGCATGGTGCCTGATGTGAACTTTGGCGCATCTGTTGCGGGAACGTTCTACTCAACCCGAGTGCTCATTGACCCCGTGGTCTCTGAAATGGAGTCTCAGGCTACGGGCCTTCCAATAAACGGTTTGGGTCTGCCTGGCGCGATCAATACCGGTTCGCCCAACTTGGCCATCCGGATTCCAACAAAATTGGATTTTGGTGTGGGGCAGTTTAGTCGTCTTGAGAACATTACGAGTCACGCCCTTAACGGCGCGGGCAACCAGCCCATTGATTACGATTCACCCACGAGTGACGTCATCCGAGCTTTGCGAACAGGTGGGCCGACCGACAAAGTTCAAGATCCCAACAACGGCTTCCTACCCGATGGCATAGCTCCTCAAGTGGTCGGTAACCAGTCGATCACAATCGACTCAATCGCCATCGACATCGGTGCCCCTGCCGGCAACTATCTTGTCGGCCTGACTTATGCTAATGCAAACTGCTCCATCGCCGCCAAGGTCGGAGACATCCTCACCCAACCAGGTGTATTTGCAGAGGTGACCGCCGCCGGCTCGTCCCCTGTAGGCGGAAGTGTAAGCGGCGTGAAGGTTCGCCTTCTCACTACCGACTCCGGAGTACCGTTCCCTTCTGGTGGCAACTACTTCACAACTTGGCAACCGAGTGGCCCTATCGGCGCGGACTGCTTTGTTGAGTTCGATCCTCCGGCTGGACTGGGTACCAACGTCGACGTGGATCCTACGGCCTCTGTGATCTTGCGCTTTAGCGAACCCATGGACCCGGAATGGATGAGCACGTTTGATGCTTTCGTTGTTTCGCGCCAGGATTTAGCCCTCAAAGATATGGGCACGCGAACGTTTGTTATAGGGGAAGCCTTCCCCTCACCAGACCTTAAGCTTTATAGGTTCACCTCAAGGGTGCCTATGGAACATAGCGTCGGCGCTACGGAGGACTTCTATGTCCACATCTTCGAGGAAGAGGGCGTCGTCGACCTCGCAGGTAACGAGCTGGCGAACCCCTTCCCAGCCGTTCCGTTCTTTATGGATGCGGACGCGCCCACCTACGACACAGATCACGAAGCTTTCCGTTTTGGAACGTTCTTCGATCAGCCTTTGGGTGGGAAAGTCATTGACGACGATGGCAACAGCCTCGCAGATATGCGTGGGCAGTTTGTTTATGACTCCGTACGTGGCAAAGTGAAGCCTCGTCCCGTTGACCGCTTCTCCCAAACGATTGACAGAAACGTTGGAGTCCCCGGCTGGATGGTTCCGAACGCGGAAGTCGTAAAGAACCCAGGGCAGCTCATTGGAACTTTCCAAGAGCCCCTCAATCCCCTTGGTTGCAAAATGATGACCCTTTGGCGTTATTTCGACATGGGGTTGGATGTGGTCGACGAAGCCTTCGTGAACATCGATGTTGAGCACGTAAACTGGGCTCCGATTGGCACCAAGGTAATCAGCGAATATTACCCCGATTTCTCGATTTCGTTTGCTACTAGCAATCGTACGCCTGATGAGACTTGGGTCGCACCTCCGAACACCCTGATCTTCCCTAATTCGGGGTTTCTGACTGCGTCCTATAACGAGAACATCCTCCTCGATGCGAACAATCCTCTCACTACAGTTCACCAAAAGGAGGAGGGCTATTTCATCGATCCTATCGAGAAGTTCAAGTCGGATTCACAGACGCTGATGTTCCCGTACCCGATGAACAAGTATCGTCAGCCGGATGACTTCCTCTACTGGACCTACCGAGATACGGCTATTACCGCTGTCGGTGGTAGCGATATCGAGATTGGTCTTGAACAACCTGTGCTTTATGACACCCCACTCGGCTCCCTCCAGGACCCGCTGTTGCCGCTTGGTGCGGGGTCCTCTACGATCACAGTTGAATTGGATGAAAATGGCGTTCCGATCATTTCGGACTACCAAATCTCTCCAGGCTTGGTGATCCCTTCCTTCGGACTTCCGATTCTCACCGAGTTCCGCTGTTACTCTTCGGACGAGGCGATCGGCATCAACCGCTTAGATACATCTCTTGCGATGGATCCCAGTTGGACTGGTGGTGGAGTGACGGGCCTAGTGTTCGGGACGAACCGACCTTTCCAGCGCATCTTCTCCTCAGGTGGTGCCGACACCAGCGGTAATGATGTCTACAAGGACCCGGACCTTGAACCGATCCCTTCTGGTGGCTTCAACTACGAGCCACTACTTGCGCCTCTAGGTGTCGCCACCGGTTCTGCGGATAATATTTTCTACATGGGCCAACTCGACTTCGTGATTCGCGTCAGTCGCATCCACACGGTCTGGCACCAAACTGCGATTGCAACCCCTACCTACGCAGAGCCCGTGATCGAACCTCGTAATGAGAATCAGCCAGCAGGCACGAGCGTCAACTTGCACTTCCGTGGGGCCATCCAGGTCGCGGGTGGAGTGGCAACGACCGATGCCGAGCAGCTTAACATGTACGGCAACGTTCCGGCCTCTGGTGATCCCTTGGTCTTTGGTGACCCTGCTGCGGACAATGGCGCGATTACCTTTGACACGACTTTAGGCCAGCGCTGGACCGAGAACCTCAGCGAGCTTAACTCGATGCGCTTCTACCAAGTGCGCATGACCCTTATCAATAACGCCGCAGCCGGGACCTTCCCGGAACTGTCAGGACTCGGCTTTGCCTACGAGCGCCTGTAAAATGGTCTCCTCTCAACTCCCCCCCAAAAGGGCCCGCCTTCAATTTTGGAGTCGGGCCGACATGGCCCAAACCAAGTCACTCATGAATCCTATTCGTCTGACAGCGCTTGCTGCTCTCTCTTTCTTACCCGTTGCCTGTGGTGGTTCCAGCACTTCCGGTGGGCCTCTTGTTGGGAACGGCTTTCAACTGATTTCGATGTCGGTCCAACAGGCCGCCATCTGGCAAGTGAACCGTCCCATTGATTTTGTGTTTAGTTCGCCGGTGGAGTTCTCCAGCGTCAGCCTAAATACGATCTCAATTCGTGACTTGAACGGACTGCCTGCATCGGGCGCGTTCACCTTGCTGAACCCGACCAAAGTTCGCTTCCAGCCGACTTGCCCTGTGCTTGACGACTTGTCGGATTCGGGCTTGAAAATTGGTGGAATCAACTATCAGATTGCGGTTTTCGGATCTGCTTCTGGAAGTGGCCTGACGGTCAAGTCCACCGCCGGAGTCGGCCTTAAGGATGCTCAAGTTCGTACCTTTGTTACGCCTTTATCCTCCGTGCCCGCCGTTGCATTCATCGATACCCAAACCGGTCCCGCGACACCAGTTGTTCGCCAACTCGATGGTGGCGGGGCGGCTATCAATCCTGAAGATGAGGTCACTCATATTGAAGTGGCCGCTGGCGCAGGGTCTGATGTCGAATTTACTTTTGACACCGTGTCGCAGACGTTTAGTGTTCCCGTTGGACAGGGACTGAACCTCTACAGCGACGAAATGACAAAGGTTTCGGTCTTGATTGAGTTCAACCAGCCTGTCAATCCGGCCAATGCGAACATCTCAAGCAAGCGGGTATTCTTGGAGTACCTCGACATAGCGGGCGGCCCCAACAACTGGGTTCCCGTCGCTACCGACGTGCTCCTTGAGCGCAACTGCAGCGAGACCGGTGCGACCTTGCGGTTGCAGCCACTCGGTATGCTTCCCCAGTCCAGTGAGATACGAGCTGTCGTCACCACGGAGTTCGAGGACCTCGTCGGTGACCGCAACCAACTTGAAGTCAATAACTTCGCTCACTTTCAAACCACGATTGTGGACTTTCCCGGGTTGGTCCCGACCACCGACATGGCCGACGAGGTCAAGCTCGACTACGATCTGTCGGGTGAAGACTTCAACAGCCTTGAGGACACAACGGCCCCCTTCGCAGAGCCTCTTGCAATCTGGGAAAATGGTTCCCTAAGTGCAGCATTTAGCTTCTCAGGTACCGGTGGAAGTGACGGCGCATTTGACTGGGTTATCCCTGGCGGCGTGGTCATCCTGCTCGATACAAGCGGTGCCCTCACGATTGAAGGTGGCGATATTGGCGCCGATATGTCTCTGCCTTTTGTTCACACCAAAGATCAACCGGTAGTCGGTGGTCAAGTCAACGTTCGTCACCTTGTGGTGGAAGCGGGGGCGACGATTAAAGCTCAAGGTGTGAACCCAGTAAGAATCCAAGCGTCGGGTAATATCGTCATTGAAGGCAAAATTGACCTAAGCGGTTTCGACCGGCCCGACGTTGCGACCTTGCAGACTGGTAACCAACCTGAAGTCGGTTCGGCCGGTTCAGCAGGTGGTGGTAGTGGCGGCACTGCTAGTTTCCTGACGACCACATCAACGCCACAAGGCGGCAACGGGTTTGGTCCTTTCTCTCAAGCTAACTTCGGCGGCAAAGGCGGCGAGAGTGGCTTTGGCCTAGGCGGAAAAGATCAACGCCGACCGGGCGGCGGCGGTGGTGGCAAACTAGGTGCCGACGCTACGGGGTCCACGGACTTGTCCGGCGTCACTTTCGGCATGATTGCAGACTCTGGTTGGGATGGTGGTCCACTGGCCACGGGCGCCGTTTATGGTAATAAACCCCCATTGGGGGGTCCTCCCGGCAACCAGCCGTTCTTTGACAGTGAAACCGACAACGATTTCTATGGAACTCAGTTCAGTGCTGGACTCGGCAAAGTGATTGTCGGCGAGTTGACCAAGCCATGGGCTGGCGGCGGCGGTGGTGCCGGTGGCGACGCGGTAGGTGACAACGTATTCCCACACAAGAACTGGGCCCCGGCCTCTGATGAGAAGGGCTGTGGCGGCGCTGGTGGTGGCGGTAGCCTGCATATCCTTAGCCTTGGTACCGTAACCATCCGCGATGAAGGTACCATCCTTGCTCAAGGTGGCAAGGGAGGCGCTGGCGAGAACACGATCGGAAACGACCACCTAGGTGGCGGCTCCGGTGGCGGATCTGGTGGTCATATCATTATTGAAGCGGGCTCTGCTCTTATTTTCGACTCAGTCGTCGCGAAGTGCATCTCTGCACAAGGTGGCAAAGGCGGAAATGGTAAGTCAGGGGTCTCCAGCATCAATGCGGGGGGATCCGGCGGACCGGGTATCATTCAGATTCATGTCCTTGACCCTTCTGGTGATATTCAGTTTGTTAACCCTGTAGGTTCTGCAAACTCTCTTCCCGAGGTTACGTTCCCCGATGCGATGACCCTAGTGCCTTCATTTGGTGCGCGCTCACGTGCCCGTACCAAGTGGATCGCAGTTGGTCAAGCAGCCATCAATCCCGGTTTGCCTGCGGATCCTCTTCTGTTCGGTTTCGCTGGTATCAACACCACGACGGGCAGCGCGCTTGATCTGAACAGCGACGACTTCCAAGATGACTTAGACTCAGTGCTTGGCCCGACTACTGTTGTTGCCGGTCCGGCGCTGCCGAACATCAGTGTCGATGGTCGGACGTTGACGGTTGACGCGGCTGCTCTGGCGGGTACGCCAGATGACCTCTATCTGCGCAATCCGCAGCTTCTGCGTGATAGCCTCTTGGTGCTAAGCGAAACTGGGAATCCAACGAACCTAGCGCGCTTCAATGTCGCCTCGGCCTCCTTTGACATTGGGACCATGCAGTTGGTTTTGGAAGTGAGCGGTGCACCGTCACTTGCTATGACTAGCTTCAACCCTCCCGCTGGCGTGGACTTTAGCTTGCACCCCGTTTCGTTCTTGGTCTCCACAAGTGGGACCGATCGCTTCCTACCGGATAGTGTTGATGTTCAGTTCACATTCCAATCTGCAGGAGTGGACGCAAGTGGTGCTCCTGATGTCACCGCTTTGGGCTTCCAAGATTGGACGTCCGACATTGGACTGATCAACGCAAAGGGTGCTGGAACTGTCGAGTTCATCCGCTTTGAAGTCCTCTTTGACTTGGACGCACTGGGGGCAGGCCTTTCGGCTACTAGCCCGCGACCAAGTTTGGACTTCTCCCGGGTGACCTGGCGCTTCTAAGTCGCAATCCAAAGGCGTAATGCCTTCTTCAATCGGCCCCGATTCGCCAAAAGGCGAATCGGGGCCGATTCTGTTTCGGGGTTCTTCCTCGGGGCGGATGGTAAGGTGGGAGAAGAGACACTCACCTGGCAAAGCGGCGTCCCGATGCGGTGTGGTTTGGCTGGAGGGGTGCCCGGGACACCTGACCAGGTGGGCTACCTTGGGTCTAGTGCAGACTCCCTCGTCTACGACCTGTGGGGCCTCAGCTCCATCCATGGAGGGAAGATGGGGCCACACCATGTGCTCACGTCCAGCTTGGGGTGACTTGTCGAGGGGCTCTTGGTGTCTCTTAGGGAAGGCTAGATGGAAGCGGTGAATTACGGGCAGTTCCTTACAACGCGACTTTTTCTGCCGGGCTGCTAGGAGCGAGGGCCTCGCGTCTGGTTCAATGTCGGACATGGTGCCCGACTCGACATTCACATCTCTTGCTTTGCTTTGGAGGAACCTCGTATTCACTGCCGGTTGTGTTGTTCTGGTTGCTTCCTGTGTGAAGGATCAGACGGAAGCCAAGGAGTTCACGCTCGAGCGCTTTGATCAAGAAGGTCAGAGCGGAGTTCTGCTTAATGAGACCCTTGTCTTTCACTTCTCGGAGGAGCTCGACCCGTCCTCGGTAACGATGGCCAGTGCCCGAATTTCGGATGCTCATGGGCACTCCGTGCCGGGTGAGTTTGAGGTTCGAAGAGACCAGCTCCTTTTTCGACCGGCTCTAGCTTTGGCCAAAGATTTATTGGACGGTGGCTTTCGGCCCAAGGAGACCTACAGCTGCGAGCTTGGTGGTTTTCCGTTGGTCTCTGGGTTGCGTGCGCGCGACGGAAGGGTGCTCGAGTCCTGCTATCGCTCCGTATTCTCTACGGTCTCCGGCTCCCAAGGGGAGCGTGTTTTTTTTGATGATACCCCCGGTGGGGCCGCTTCACTCTCGGTCGTTGAGAGTGCTTTTGGTGGAGCCGAACCCATCGAGCTGATCTCGAGTGAGCCGTTAGACCCGCGAACCGTTTTTGATGGTGACTTCGTCTTGCGGTATTTTCGCGAAGGCGAGGAAGGCCCGGAGGACAGCGGGGCCACTCTCGAAGATATCGCAGTTCATGCCGTCCTTGTGTCCAATCGGCGGGACGGAGCACGAATTGAATTGCGAGCCGTCGAGGGCCTCGGCGTTAGCGGAGACAGTGTTCTGCCTAGGATCCTTGAGCAAGGTGAGTACCACCTCGTTGTTCGCGAGCCGCAAGAAGATCGTGTTGAGAATGGCTTGATGGATTTTGGGGGCCACCCTGTTCGCTCGGCGTGGGCACTCTCTCAGATGCCGTTCCCCCTTGAAGTCATCCCCTATCGTGGCGCAGGAGGGAACCGTTTCCACCGCTTCGAGTTCTTGTCACAAAGCTTACGCTCACCCGCAGAGATGCCCGGTGGCCGCGGTATGGCCATGTGGGACGGCCGTGGATTTGTTGGCATCCGATTGCCCAAAGCCGCAGGTGATGGGCGGGCAGGTGCTATGGTCCTAAGCGACGACGCCACTCCGCTTCGAGCCGCCGGTGGAGACCTGCACAGCAGTTCGTTGACACTGGAACCGAAGAGGACGCTCGATCTCAGTGATTTGGAAGGCTGCTTAGTCGTTCGCTCTCAAGGACGGATGGAGATCTCCGGAAACATGACTCGCATGGTTGAATCTGGCGAGGGTACTCGGACAGATGGAGAACCTTGGGGGGTGTGGTACGGTCGCGTCAGTTCGGATCCTCAATTGACACAGGCGGAGAGGATGTCATTCCCCGGAGGAATGAGCCTAGATCGGTGGATTGAAGAGGCGCGAGAGAGCCAGCACAAGTGGACGATTCTCGTAGCTGGCAGCGACCTCGTAATCGATGGGGACCTAACCTTGGACGGTCCTCTTCTTCTCGCCGCGGGTGGGCGAATCCGTATCAGTGGCAAAGTCGAGGCAAGGGAGATTTGGATACTCGGGGATGGCGGAGGCGCATCGCTTCAGCCACCGTCGAAGAGTGCTTACGTGCGAAGCGGCGAGGGCCTGGCCATGCTCCATTTCGATGAGCCGGAGAGGAATCCACTGAAGGAGATTTTGCGAGTGGGTGTCCTCTCGGCACCTATTCGTCCGAGTGGAGACAACATCCAATGGCGGGCGGCGGCCATCGGGGCTAGATCGGGGGCCGGGAGCCTGCGGGTTCGGTATCTGGGAGAGAGAGATCTGGCGGGTGGGCGCGTTGAAAATGTCGGACCGGTGGACGATCTCAGCCTACTTGATCGGTGCGGCGCTGTACGTTTGTGGATTGAATTGGAAATTGGCCCCGGTCAAGCTTGGGATCCGCCGATGGTGGACTTCGTGGAGATCAGTTGGAACGAGGACAAGAGGGACTAGTGGTTGTGCAACACGTTTTAGGCTTGTGGAGACCGGAGGGGGACGTCGCCATTCCAGATTCATTCTGGTACGTGACTTGGATCCTATTGGGTTTGATCGTCGGGTCGTTCCTCAATGCAGCCATTCACAGGCTGCCGCGTGAGGGAATGACGATATCCCACCCCAAGCGCTCGGTTTGTCCAAAGTGCGATGCGACACTGACTTGGAAGGAGAATGTCCCTCTGTTTTCGTGGCTCCTACAGCGAGGGCGCTGCCGCTCCTGCAAAGCACCGATCGCTTGGCGCTACCCGCTTGTTGAGGTCATTACGGCCGCTCTGTTTTTTGCATCGGCCTATGTCACTGGGCCACCCCCTTCGCTCCTCTTGGCCGTCCGGTGTGTGGTCTTGGCCGGCATCGTTGTCGCCACGTTTGTCGATTTCGATTTCTTAGAGATTCCGGATGAGATCTCTATTGGTGGGATGTTCCTGGCACCGTTGTGTGCATTCCTTGTGCCGGCCTTACACCAAGAGACGTGGATCGCTCAAGTCTTGACCGGCGATGAAGCCTTGGCAACCGGAGGCGTAGACCGGGTCTCCTCACTCATCGCTTGCTTCGCCGGTATGGCTGTAGGGGGTGGAGTCCTGATTGGCATTTCATGGCTAGGACGGCTCATCTACAAGCGGGACGCCATGGGCTTTGGAGACGTGAAGCTCCTGGCCGCAGCCGGAGGCTTCATCGGCCCGGGCGGCGCACTCTTGGCCCTACTGGTGGCGTCTTTTGCAGCGAGTCTCGCTGGACTCGGGAATGTTCTGCGCTTTCTGTGCCTGCTTCGGAAGCGGACAAGGGAGCGAGGAAACGGTAAACCCTTCCGTCGGAGCCTTGCCGCCGCAAGAATTGCAGGTCGATACCTGCCTTTCGGTCCCTATTTGGGAATAGGTATTGGAGTCGTCCTGCTCGCTTGGAAGAATGTAGTGGAGCGGTTCTTCGCCTACTAGAAAACCACCTGGATTTTGGCGATAGTAGGCGGCTCACGTTCTCTTTTCGACTCTACAAGCGCCGTCTGATATCGGCCTTAGAATGGCGCCTTTAGCCCCTAGCACCACCATGAAATTCAACGCCCTTGCTTTGCTCGCGTTGCTCCCGCTCCTGGGCAGCTGCGCATCCCAAAAAGTTCTCGATGACTACGAGGCTGAACTCGGCGCTCTCCGTGAAGAGCGCACCGCCTTGATGGGCGAAAATCAAAACCTGCGCAGTCAACTCGACCAGACGCAAATGGCTCTTTCGAACACCAACGGCGAGCTGGAAAACGCCAGGGTTCAGGTCGCCAGCGCACCCGTATTGCCCACGTTCGACAACGGCGTGGAAGTCGGCATGCGCAACGGTAACTTGGTCATCATGATCCCCTCCTCGATCTCCTTTGCCTCGGGGCAAGACTCCTTGTCGAACGCCGGCAAAAGCGCGCTTGATGGAGTTGCGGACCTACTCCGTCGCGAGCACCCTAACGGCCAGTTTTGGATCGAAGGGCATACGGACAACGATCGGATCTCCAAGTCGAAGTTCGCTTCAAACCGTGAGCTCTCACAAAAACGCGCGATGAGTGTTCTGAACTATTTCGTCTCGAATTGTGGCATCGAGGATTCCTCATGTGTCGTCGTTGGACACGGTGAGTATAGCCCCGTGACAAGTAACGACTCCAAAAGTGGCAAAGCCCAAAACCGTCGTGTTGAGATCGTAGTCCACGAGTAAACGCACTTCGGTAGCTCTGAGATTCAGAAGCTCACCTCGAGTGAGCCGTAGAGGTCTTCTCCGAAGGTCTCTACAAGACTAGGCGACCTGCCTTTGCCAGATGGGCCACTTCAGTGGCGCTTATGGTGAGGGCAGGTCGCCTTGTTCGTAGGGATCGGAATCTCAATCGGGTCTGTCCGGGAGCGAAGTCTGTCCCACGAGGCTAAATGTGGCTGTATGCCTAGAGTCTCGGACGCCACCGTCCTATAGGTGAGGAAGCCACAATACCCACCGGCCCTTCGACCTGATCACACCGTGCCATCGGCATGGGGAGGGCCCTCTAACCCCCCATTAGCCCATTAGGAGGCTATTACTTTGAAGACGAATCCTGCCACCCTTAGGAACCTTTCCTTTGTGGGACATCCCTCTTCCGGTAAGACCACCTTGGTGGACGCCCTTGCTTTTGAACTCGGCGCGACGAACCGTAAAGGTTCGGTGGCCGACAAAACGAGCATTTGCGACACTGAGCCGGAAGAGCAAGCGAAGGGGCATACGCTCCAACTGAGTGTGGTCCACGCGAACAAGGACGGGAAAGCCTGGAACTTGATCGACACTCCCGGATACCCCGATTTTATGGCGGAGGCCCTGTCGGGAATGCACGCCTCGGACTGTGCTGTTGCCGTGGTTAGCTGCGCGAGCGGACTGACGTTCAACCTTCGCAAGAAGCTCGAGGCCGCAGAGAAAATGGGGCTAGGACGCATCCTTGTTGTGACCCATGTTGACGGCGACAACGCCGACTTTGACGGACTGGTGGAGGAGCTGAGAGAGAAAATCGGGCATACCTGCGTGCCTCTTGATGTCCCGGACCAGAGTGGTCCGGGGTTCTCTAGAGTTCGCTGCGTTCTTGATGAAGAGGTGGCGGATTGGCGAACACGTGTCATGGATCGTGTGATGGACAACTGCGATGATGAAGAGCTGATGCTGAGCTACATGGAAGGCGGCACTCTTACTCGCGCACAACTAGATGCGCAAATGCCACCAGCCATAGCAAAAGGTACTTTGATCCCAATCCTTTGCTGCAATCCCGACTCGGGTTTGGGCGTGAAGGACGTGCTCGAATTCCTTGAGGAATTCGCCCCAACCCCCGTCTCGAACCCGCGCTTTGAAGTGGACGGGAAGGTTGTCATTCCAGATGACGAAGGGGGCCTGCTCGGAATGGTATTCGGCGTAAGGTCTGACCCTCACGTCGGCAGAATATGCACTGCACGGGTCTTGCGCGGTACGATTCACTCAGGAGCAGTGATCGCGAACGGTGAGGCGAAGGCTGAAAAGATCGGAGGTTTGTTCGCCTTGATCGGGGGCAAAGATCGCGTCGCAGTCGAATCTGCAAGAGCAGGGGATATCGTTGCCTTCACGAAGGTTGAGCATGTCGGGCATCACGAGGTCTTCGCTTTGGAGGGGGACCCGATGCACGAGGTCGTGTTTCCAAAAATGCCACGACCCTCTGTCTCTGCCGCCGTTACGCCAAAGACGATCAAAGACGAGCAAAAGATCGGAGAGGCGCTTCGGAAGCTTGAGACAGAGGATCCATCCTTTGTGACGACCCACGATGCGCTCACCCATGAGCTGGTGATCAGCGGAATGAGCGAGCTGCATCTCCAGGTATTGGAGGCGCGCCTCGAGCGGAGGTATGGCGTGCAAATCGAGACGCGTCTACCGCGGATCGCTTACCAAGAGACGATCTCGAAGTCTGCCGAGGGGCACTTTCGCCATCGCAAGCAGTCGGGCGGTCGCGGGCAGTTCGCCGAGGTCTCCCTGCGCGTCAAGCCTGCGGTTCCCGGCTCGGGAATCGTATTTGTTGATAAAGTCGTTGGCGGGGCGATCCCGCGGAACTTCATCCCCGCAGTAGAGAAGGGAATTCGCGAGGTTTGCGAGATCGGGATCCTTACGCAAAGCCGCGTCGTCGACGTTGAAGTCGAACTCTGCGACGGCAAGTTCCACGCTGTAGACTCTGACGAAGCTAGCTTTAGGCGTGCTGGTGCGCGAGCGTTCCGGGACGGTTTCGAAAAGGCGAGTCCTGTTTTGCTCGAACCCATCCTGAAGGTGGAGATCCATGTTCCTGCGAATGATGCCGGCGTAATCTTCGCGGACATCACCAGTCAACGTCGCGGGCATGTTGTCGATCAAACTAGTGAGGATGATGGTCACACAACTGTGATTGAAGCCACTGTTCCGCTTGCGTGCATGCAAACCTACCAGCGGGACTTGAAGTCACAAACCGCAGGCGAGGGGACGTATTCGGTCGAGCCTTTGGACTACTCGGCGATGCCAAAAGGGGAGCAGACCCGGATTCTGGCGGCGGCCACGCTTGAGCACGACGACGACTAAGAAAGGTGCTGGTTGGCTAGAGAGCGTGCCCCGGGAGAGCTGTCTCCCGGGGCATGCTCTCAATTGAGGGGCTCGAAAGAACGAGGGAACGCAGTTTTCGGCTCAGGCCAAGGGGCATGTTCCGCCGAAACAGAAGCAGAAGCCCATGCGGGAGGTTACCTAATGCCTATCCGCATCAGGACTTCGTGCACCAAGTCCTAGTTCAGCTGCCCACCCATATCTGGAGCGCTCCGCATCATGATCGTTATTGAAGACCTTCTGGCCCTTATGGTCCGGAAAGGAGGCTCAGACCTCCACTTGAGGGCAGGCGGTCCTCCACGTATCCGCATCGACGGCGTTCTTGAGCCCGTGGACGCGGGAATCATGGCCGGCGAGGACGTGCGACGGTTGGCTACAAGTTTCTTGACCGCAGATCAGATCGCAAGGCTCGACAAGGACCTAGAGCTCGACTGCTCATTCGGCTTGGAGGGGCAGGGACGCTTCCGGGCGAACGTTTTTAACGAGCAAGGCTCGATGGGCTGTGTGTTGCGCCTCGTTCCGCACGAGATCGCTGGATTCGAGGAGCTTCGCTTACCGATCAAATTCTGCAAGTCGATTTGCGGTTTGCGCTCGGGGCTAATCTTGGTAACGGGCGCAACGGGTTCCGGCAAGTCAACCACCCTCGCTGCGATGGTGGACTACGTCAATCGCACTCGTAAAGAGCACATTGTCACGATCGAAGATCCTGTCGAGTTCGTGCACCAGAGTCGGGAGTGCCTCGTGACCCAGCGAGAGATTGGTACGGACTCTCACAACTTTCACAACGCCCTGCGCAGTGTGCTTCGCCAAGACCCAGACATCGTTCTGATTGGTGAGCTTCGCGACCGCGAGACAGTGGAGGCGGCTCTAACGCTGGCTGAGACAGGTCACCTAACCTTTGCCACACTTCACACCTCCGACGCCGTCCAGACGATCAACCGCGTTATTGACGTCTTCCCGCCTCACCAACAGCATCAGGTTCGCACACAGCTTAGCTTTAGTCTGGAGGCTGTTTTTTGCCAGCAGCTTCTTCCCCTTGCTTCGGGGCGCGGCCGTGCTCTCACCGCAGAACTACTGCGCATGACACCCGGTATTCGGGCGCTCATTCGAGACGGCAAAGCGCACCAGATCTACTCCCAAATCCAGACCGGTGCGCGCCTTGGCATGCAGACGATGAGCTCAGCTCTGGCAACCCACGTTCGCGCGGGCCGCGTGGATACAAAGGACGCAGAGCGCGTCCTCTCCGATCCCACAGAATTCCGATCCCTCCTGGGCGCGGCCTAAAGCATGGTTCGCGTATCCGGAAAAATTCGTCGCATCCTTCTTGATCAAGGACTGGTGACACCAGAGTCATGGGCATCCGCCGTTGAGACGGGGAAGCCTATTCTCGAGGTGTTGCTAGATGGCGAGGGTCTTGACGGAAGTCGCTTCCTAAGCACTGTTGGGGCGATTTCGGGTGTTGCTCCAGTAGACCTCACCAAGTGCACTCCCAGTTCGAGCGCGGTGGAATCACTCTCCGCGGAAGTGTGCGCACAAATGTGCGTGATTCCTCTCGCCCGCAATGGGAACAGCTTGACCGTCGCGGTTTCGGATCCATTTGACGTCCTGCTTTTTGACGATCTCTCTCTTCTTTCCGGTTGTCGGGTAAGACCCGTTCTCTCTCATCCAGCGGCGATTCGCGCCTTCCTGGAAGGCATGGAAGACGATGGGAGCGCCGCGGTTGAGCAGCTCCTGGAAGGCGTGAACTCCGCTGAGATTGAGGTTCGCAATCAAGAAGAAGAAGAGGCCGAACTCGACGTAGAAGCGCTGGCGGCTGGCGATGATGTGCCCGCTGTGAAACTTGTGAACCTGATCCTCCTTCGCGCTCTCAAAGAGCGAGCGAGTGACATCCATATCGAACCGGGCGAAAACCACATGCGTGTCAGGTATCGCGTGGATGGGCGGCTTGTTGAGGCGATGCGGCCCCCCAAAGGGTTGGGACCTTCGCTCTCGTCACGCCTGAAGATCCTGGCAGACCTTGACATTGCGGAGCGATTCAAACCGCAAGATGGCAAGTTCCAGATTCGTTACGAGGGGCGTAACATCGATTTGCGACTATCGACTCTCCCCGTTGTCGGTGGAGAGAAAGCAGTCATGCGTATCTTGGATTCGGCAGGTGTCGCCCTTAGTTTGGACAGCATGGGATTAGAGCCGGCCTGCCTCGCGGACATCCTGGAAGCGGCGGGTGCTGCACATGGCATGCTCCTCGTGACGGGTCCTACAGGCTCTGGAAAATCAACAACGCTCTACTCTTGCGTCAAAACGGTGGCGAGTCCGGAGATCAATATCGTCACGGTTGAAGATCCCGTTGAGTACCGGATGGATGGCATCAATCAGGTGCCAGTGAATCCGAAACGTGGGCTCACCTTTGCGGGTGCATTACGCTCGATTCTTCGGCAGGACCCCGACGTCGTCTTGGTCGGTGAGATCCGAGATACAGAGACCGCAGAGATCGCAGTAAAGGCCGCGCTTACGGGTCATATGGTACTTTCGACCCTACATACAAACGATGCGCCAAGCACGATTACGCGTCTCGTTGACATGGGGATCGACCCTTTCCTTGTTTCGAGTTCCGTGAACTGCGTTGTCGCGCAGAGACTTGTGCGCCGTCTTTGCCCGTCCTGCAAAATTGAGGACACGCTACCGGAAGAAGAGCTGATCGGTGTCGGCTACACAAAGGAAGAAGCCCTTGACTTGATTATCTATCGGCCGCGCGTCGAGGGGTGCCCGCGCTGCAAGAGTGGCTATCGGGGCAGGCTCGCCGTTGTCGAAACACTCTCGCTAAATAAGGACCTTCGGCGCATGGTGGTGGAGAAAGCAAGTGCAGCGGACATTAAACAAAAAGGTATCGAAAGTGGAATGCTCACTCTTCGCCGGGTGGGGTTAATGAACGTGATGCGGGGCCTCACGTCTTTGGAAGAAATACTTCGGGTAACAACACCCGACCGTTAGGAAAGCTACTGGAGCACCCTTCAAATGAGCAACTGGACATACAAGGCAAAAGACAAGCAGGGCAAAACGGTTCTGGGAAACCTGACAGCTCCCGATCGTGGTGAGGCTGTTGCCGAGCTTCAGAAGAAGAACTTGATCGTTCTTTCGCTCGACGAAGGAGCTTCTAAAAAGAAGGCCAAGAAGAAAGGGGGCGGGTTCAGTTCGCTCACTCTCGGAAGAGCGAAGCCTAGCGCGTCGCGAATCGAGCTCGTTATCTTCACACGACAGCTCTCCACCATGGTTGGCGCTGGCATTAGCCTCTTGGAGGCGATCGATGTGCTAAAAGCTCAAGCCGAGACTCCAGGGATGCGGCTGACTTGTGAGACGGTAGCTGATGAGTTGCGCGGAGGCTCTGACCTCTCGGCAGCTCTTGAGTCGTGCCCAAAAGTGTTCAACACTTTATACGTCTCGATGGTAGCCGCAGGTGAGCTCTCTGGCCAAATGGACATAGTTCTCGATCGTCTAGCCGACTACCAAGAGGCGTCCGACGAGCTGGTGAAGGAGGTCAAAGCCGCGATGACCTACCCCGTCATTTCGATGTGCCTCGTGTTCGGCATTACGGCATTCCTGATGCTCTACATCGTTCCGACCTTCGCTCAGATTTTCGATGAGATGGACGCGGACTTACCTGCACTCACATCGTTTGTTCTAGGCCTGTCAGACTGGATGCGGGCCAACATCATGTATCAAGTTCTTGGCATCATCGCTATTGGCGTGGGGCTCACTTCGTACAAGAAAACTCCGCGCGGGCAAAGAACATTTGACGTCCTTCAGTTGAAGCTCCCCGTGTTTGGGCCGCTCCTTCAAAAAGTTGCGCTAGCTCGTTTCTCGCGTACCTTCGGAACCCTGATCAAGTCGGGTGTGCCCATCCTTGGCACGTTGGACATCGTTGCGCGAACAGCCGGCAACGAGGTCGTTGCCGAGGCGGTTCGTGCAGCTAGTGAGTCTGTGAAGTCCGGAGACCTTCTTTCGGAGCCTCTCTCTGAGAGCAAGGTGTTCCCCCCTATGGTCGTTCGCATGATCGCTATTGGCGAGCGATCTGGTGCTTTGGAGGTGCTCCTCGAAAAGATCGCCGAGTTCTACGACCGCGAGGTGAAAGCGCAGATTAAGGCCCTTACCAGCCTTATTGAGCCGATTCTGATCTCCGTAATGGGTGTCATCGTCGGTGGAGTAGTTATGAGCGTGTTCTTGCCGATCATCAATATTGTCGGACAACTTGGTGATAAATAAGTCAGCGCCTAAAGCCATGGGCCCGGCCCTCCCGATAAGTGGAGTGCCGGGCCTGTTCTTTTGAAGCGGGCTCCCCGGCGGGTCTAGAGCTTCAAACTCTTGGCCCCTTGAACTACTCACTTCAAAAGGGAACGAAGCGTCGCCTCCCGGCGAATTTCATAAAACACAAAGGGAATCAAACCAGTGCAAATCAGGAACAATAAAAAATCAGGCTTTACGCTCATCGAATTGATGATCGTTGTCGCCATCATCGCCATTATCGCATCGATCGCTATTCCGAAGCTGATGAGCGCTCGTCTTGCAGCCAACGAGTCTGCGGCGATCTCCACGCTTCGCTCGATTGCCTCTGCGCAAGCGCAGATTCAATCATCAGCGGCAGTTGACTCCGACGCCGACGGTGGCGGTGAGTACGCATTCTTTGGCGAACTCTCCGGCGCTTTCCCGCTTCGCGTCAGCGCGGCTGGTGTCCCTGCGGCAGGAGCTGTCGGAACCGACGAACTTAACCCTGCTATGTTGTCGAGCGCCTTTGGTGACGTCGACCTCAGCACGGTTCAGCGTTCGGGTTACGTCTATCAAATCTTCCTTCCTGCGGCTACCGTCGCTGGTGTGACCGATGGAGAGGCCGAAGCCATCGGCGGTGGCGCAGACGCTGCTAACCTTCCGGATGCAGACAACTGTGAGATCTTGTGGGCTGCCTACGCTTGGCCCAAGGATGTCAACAAAACGGGTAACCGCGCTTTCTTCATCAACCAAGAGGGCGACCTCCTACAGATGAACAACCGCCTAGCCGCACCGTACAACGGTACTGCAGCCGGACCCGCTTTTGACGCGGCGTTCTCTATCGCTGGTGACATGGGGTCTCCCCTTGGCATCAACGGTGTCGCAGCAATCGACACCGGCGTCTGGACTCCGGTTCAGTAGGCAAGCCGCCTGAGCCTTGCCTCCTGAAAGGCAAGGTCATGAAGCCCGGAGCTCTCTTCAAAGGAGCTCCGGGTTTCTCATTTTAATCCGAAGAGGCGAGCCGCGTTTTCCGTTGTCAGTCTAGCGATGGTGTCTTCATTGGACCCTCGTTCACGGGCGACGCACTCGATGACTCCGGTAACAAATGACGGCTCGTTCCGTTTACCGCGCTTGTGTTGCGGAGCGAGGAAGGGGCAGTCTGTTTCTACGAGCAACCGATCGTCTGGTACCAAGCGTGCCGCAGCTCGATTGGCGTCGTTCTTCTTGAAGGTGACTACGCCCGAAAATGAGATGTAGAGGCCCATTTCGGCATAGGCTAACGCCTCTTCACCGCCCATCGTAAAGCAGTGCATCACTCCACCTGGGCCGGTGGGGGACAGGTCCTCTTTTAGGATTCGAAGGGTCTCCTGATGAGCATCGCGAGAGTGGATGATGACAGGTTTGCCAACGGCAGCAGACAGCTCTAGGTGCCAGCGGAAACCTTCAATTTGGCGTTCCTTCGTGACACTGTCCCAGTAGAAGTCCAAGCCCGTCTCGCCCACAGCGACGCAGAGCGGATCGCGTGCGAGTTCAGCGATTGCTCCCAGCGTTCCTGCGCTCGGTCCCTCGTCCTCGGGTCCACCCAAGTCGTTGGGGTGAATCCCGACGGCGGCGAAGATTCCCTCTTCGGAGTGAGCCAGAGCGAGGGCGGAGCGAGACGTCTCAAGAGTCGTCCCCACAACGATCATCCGCGTGACGCCTGCGGCCCGAGCACGCTCGAGAACTTCTGCGCGGTCTTGGTCAAAGGTCGGCCAGTAGAGGTGGGTATGGGAGTCTGTAATCACGAGCAATACTTGGTGATCATGCTTACAAGATAGAGTTGGAAGTTGACGTCGGCTTCCTTGTTCATGATCTCATTCAAAATGTCGCAGAGAACGGCATCGGTTTCCGGATCAATCTTCGCCAGCCTCACGAGGGAGTCACCAGCCATTCGGCGCAAGTAGGCATCGCCAGTAGACTCAACAAGCACAGTCCTCAAAGTAGCGCGCGTGCGTGATCCGGGATAGTTACTTAGAGCTTTGACTGCGACGACCCGGCCGGCCTGATCTAGGAAGAGGTTACTCGCGTAATCGGCGAGTGCGATCGCCGCGTCCTCGTCGATTCCAGCGATTTTTGCGGCGTTGGCGTAGCAGGCAACAAGCCGCTCTGCGGAGGGATACGTTTTGCCGGGTCGGCGCGCCTCCAGGATCGGTCCAATGAGGCGGATGGCATCCAGCGGGGAATTTTCGGCAAGCAGCTCGATAGCGCATGTCCGGATGCCCATTTGTTCGCCGTACTCCTCAAAGAGGGTTTCCAACAGGCCAATGGTGTCTTTTGGCATATTCCGGGCGGCGACTCGCAGGAGACCACGACGTATGTCGAGGATCATGTCGTCATCGGACAGGAATTTGTCGAGCGCTGCTTGCCCGACTTCGGGGCCGGCGGTTGCGAGTCGACCTTCCACCTCCCGGCGGTGATCCACCCAATCACTTACGATGGCGCTGTTTGCAGTGGGGGACGCAGGAGTGAGAGCGGAGATCAGGTCCCGGATCTGGCGATCGGCGTCCTTGCTGGATGCTCCGACTTCCTCGGTTCCTCCGCAGTTTAGGAAAGCGAATGCGAGGAAAGCGATCAGGATAAAGTGGCGATGCATCGGGCGGTTGTTGGGTTGGGAGCTCTTTGGTTGTCCCCATAGATCTCGTGCTTGCGTAGGGCTTAGGATCGCTTACAAGTGCAAAACCCGTACCCGAATGGAGGATTACGCTCTTTGGGGCGCCACTATATCAGCGATGTTAGCGCTCTCGGGCTAGGAAACGGCATCGGCTATCTGACTTTGCATGCCGTGCGATTCTACACAGTTCGAAAGAGAGCGGAATCGCACGACTGCGACCGAGGCGGCCGGAGAATCTACTTTGTGGGGATCTTGGGGGAGGTTGGGGTGGATTTTTTTACCTTCGGCCCCCTTTTTGTAGGGTGAGTGTGAGGTTCAGGCGAATGCGGACAGGTTTCCTTGGCAACAACAGGCCCGTTCCGTTCTATAGTTCTTACCCTCTGTAGCCTGGTCCCCCCCGGCTAAGGATCTGCTGTTTCGAACCTCGACAGGCGCTGCCTTCGACGGACGGTGCAGCGCCCATCGAATGTCTCCTCTCTGTCATTGATTGATGAAGCTCCCCTCCCAAGGTATTTCTAGGATGCGAATAGGTTCTCGGACGAACGCTAGTGCTGCACTGCTCGCAGGCCTCTCCCTCTTCTCCGCAAGCTGCTCAGGCGGTTCAAGTTCATTGCCTGCCGGTGGAACTTCGAGCAGCATGATCATTCAGTCTTGTTCGCTGTCGTGCAACGGTGGCGAAGCTGGCTCTCAGATCAGCTGTGGTGTCAACCAGGTGGCTGTCAACGAGGGGATCTCTATTCTCTTCAGCCAAGCTGTGGATCTCAGTTCGGTGAACAAGAACACCTTTCAAGTGATCAACCTCGCTACGGGGAAGACCCCGTCGGGCACCTTCTCGATTGACCCCCTGAACAATAAGGTGTTGATCTTTCGCCCGCAGATGACGTTCGACGCCAGCGGCAACCCCATTTTTGGACTTACGGACGACAGCTCCTATCAGGTCTACCTTCCCGGGGAGAACCAAGACCCGGGCGGCACGTACATCCGTGGAATTAGCGGCAAGGAAAACCTCGCACGTATGTCCTGCACTGTCGTGGCGAAAGGGATTTTGGACCCAGTTCCTGGGTCTCCTTCCGTAACCGTAAGCGTAGATGTGGTCCAATCGAAAGACCCCTATGTCGTTGAGAGCCAAATCGCAAGTGGAGGGGCCTTCTTGCATGACGTTTGGCACGACACCGAGATTCGCATGATGTTCAATGACATCATGAACCCAGCGACTTTGGTGAACCCTGTAACGGGCGCCTCTGCAACGCTGAAAGTGTTCGTAGACCCCGATGGCAACATCAACGATCCTTCGGACCGAGTGGAGCTATTCGGTAAGTACTCGATCAGTATTGACGAGAATAACTTTACCACCAGCGTTACGTTCAAGCCCTCTGTCGGCTTGCCCTCCTCGGGTAGCGGACTGATCCCGCGCGCAATCGTAGTTGAGATTCCATCGACCGTTTCCGACCTTGGCTCGAACCCTTTGATCAACGGGGGAGTGGTAGTCTTCACTCCAGAATTCGTTCAGTTCCCCTCTGTGGTAATGCCCGGGCCCAACGGTGAGCAATTTGTCTCGACCACTTACCTGGACGCTGACAACTCAGGTGCATCTTGGGGTGGCGGCGCGCTGCTACGAGGCGACCTTGGCGGCTCAGGACGGCTGGGCCCACTCGTTGTGGATTCCAGCGTCTCTCCGATGATTTTAGACACCGACGCTCAGGTTTGGGCTAACTTCAACGTCATAACTGAAGGTAGCGCCGCATTCCCGCCGAGTACAAGTCCTCCCGAGGCAACGATAACAGACGGTGTCTTTGAATTTTCCAGCATCTCGATCGGGCCTGGCTCCCAGTTGATTTTCAAAGGTTCCAACCCCGCCCGTCTATTCGCTCGTGGAAACGCTGTGATCCAAGGCGCTGGCAAGATAGACGTCTCCGGCGGCGCTCCCGACGACTCCTTCACGACTCCAGCCGGGCATAACTCTACAGAACTCGCTGGTGGTGCTGGCGGTACGGCAGGCCCTTCGGGCGGATTTGGCGGTCGCGGTGGAGACCGTCCCGACGATTCGGATTCCACATTGATTGCCTTGGGTGGGTCTGCCAATCCTGGCGCGATTGTTGATGGGACCGCGGGCGGTGGCGTCGGCGGAGTTGTCGGTCTCGGTAGCGGGCTGGGCGGCACACACTGGCCCCTCGACCTTCCGACAAGTTCATCGGACTTGGACGCGCTCTTCCCCGACACCGTCTGCAAGATTGACATGACAGCTGGCCCCGGCAGTGGTGGTGCTTACGGCACATCAGGCACGGCAGGTGTTCCGGTTTTGGTCGATCCGATTCTTAACCCGGGCTCGCCTCCGGGCCTCATCCCGCCCCCGACACAAGGTGGTGATGCAGCGTCTATCGGACTGTCACTTGAAGACAAGAAATTGTCCCCCGAAAACGGCGACCTTCGTGGTGGGGCTGCTGGTGGTGGAGGCGGACTTAGTTTCCTGCGCTCTCAAACCGACGGCCCGGCTTTCGGTGAGTGCAAACTCGGGAAAAAGCTGAAGACGTACTGGTCCCACAGCGGCGCTGGCGGTGGCGGCGGTGGCGGGGCACTCGAACTGCAAGCTGGTAACCTCATCAAAGTTGACGGCACAATCGCTGCCAACGGCGGCGACGGCGCCAGTGGTCAAAAGGCCCCGTCTTCTTTTGCCCAGGAGGACCAAGCAGCCCCAGGTGGGGGTGGTTCCGGAGGGGCTATACTTGTGCGTGGCCGTAGCGTTCAAATCGCGGACACGGGCGACCGTCTGAATGTCTCGGGTGGAGTTGGTGGTCGAGGCTCTGGCGCCTTCCCCGGCACTTTCGCCGGCAATGGTGGCGCGGGACTTGTGAGAATCGAGTCTGAGTTCGGACTGGACCCGGTCAATGAGGCCAAGAAGGTTACTCCCTACGATCCAACTCCGGGGTCAGAGACCGGGGGCCTCACCTCGTCAGTGATTTTGTCAGTTGGCGAATATCAACCGATCCCAACTGGGCCCTCTGGCCGTTCGGGTGCTCAGTCTTGCTGGATCATTCCAGAGGGAAACTTCTTCGTCTTGGAGTTTCAGGACGACGATCTGACGGACCCTCTTGATTTGGATTTGGGCTGGGATTTGGATGTTGTCCTAAACATCGTCGGGTTCCCCCCCTTCTCCTTCCGCGACGCTAATGATCCCGATAACTTCTTGGGTGTGGCACCTGAGGCGCTGATTGGTTCGGACCTCGGCGGCGGCACTCCCTCTGCGATTGTAGTTCGCTTCCAAGGCGTTCACTCGACGAAAGCCGTCGAAGACGCCTGTCAAATCGACCTCGAAGACCAAGAAGGCGTGGTCGATGTCCAATCGCTGACTCCCTGGGTTCGTCATCCCTCCGAGCTAAACTCCTATTGGGACTTAGCCTTGCCTACGCAGCTCGAACTGGCTGCCAAGAGGAAGCCAAACATGATCCGTTTCCAGATCATTTTTGATCGTAACGCGCAGTACTCCGGCATCATCGCTGGTGTCACCAATGTCGTGATCAAGGGCCGCCCCGACTGATGGAGGAATCCTCGTAATGACGAGGCCACAACTCCTGACCGCCCGTGGCATTTTGCCACGGGCGGACTCGTTTCTAGGCAGTTCCGGCATAGCGGGACTCCTTGTTGTCGATGGTTGTGTAGGCGGTTTGTTTGACGGACACGCTGCGATAAAGCGTGCTGCCATTTCCCATGGAGCCGACCGGATCGATTTGGGAGAGGTCCTCCTTGCACCGGGCCTTGTGAACGCCCATGCGCACCTCGAGCTGAGCGCGATGCAGGGCAAGGTCGCCGCCGGTCAACACTTCTTCGATTGGGTCGGCGGCGTGATTCGCGAGCGAGCTCGAAGCTCTCCAGAAGAGATGATTGAGGGTGCACGCCAAGGTTTGCGCAGAGCTGCAGAGACTGGAACCACGACGGTAGGAGACATCGCCTCGTCCGAAGCGACACTGGCTGCACTCGCGAGTTCAGGTCGCTCTGACTCTTATCCTCGGGTCCGCTTATTTCGCGAGGCGCTTGATGCTTGGGACATTTCGAGAACTCCTGGTGCGGCGGCTGTCTTTCGTGAGCCGCTCCTCGAGTCGGACGCTCTCTTTGAAGGTTATTCTCCTCACGCTCCCTACACGGTGAGCTCCCAGCTGTTTCACTTGATAGCCGAGCAACAGCGCAGGCGCCCGCGACAGCTTTCGATGCATTGGGCCGAGATGGAGGAGGAGCTGTTGTGGCTGGAGTCGGGGACGGGGCCCCTCGCCCAAGTGCTTGGCGAGTCGCCCCGAAGGTCTGGCCTCGACCTGCTCGAAGAGGCCGGTTTGCTGGGGCCCCAGATGGCGCTAGTGCATGGGAATCTCCCCAGTTCAGGTGAAGTCGAGCGTATCGCCGAAGCTGGCGCAACTGTCGTGCACTGTCCGGGAACTCATCGGTTTTTTGAGCGTCCGGAGTTCCCCCTGGAGGAGTACCTTCTAAAGGGAGTTCCGCTGGCGTTAGGGACGGACTCGCTAGCAAGTAATGACGACCTAGACCTTGTTCGTGAGGCGCGGCTACTTTGGGCCCGCTACCCCTTGCTGTCCCCAGAGCGCCTCTTTGAGATGATGACCACAAACGCGGCCCAAGCGCTTGGGCTCGATGGGCGTGTCGGAGCGCTCCGACTGGGCGCATTTGCAGATTACAACATATGGGAAGTGGTCGGAGGGTGGCCCTCTCCCGTCGTAGCTCGCTCCACTTTAGAGGCCTTATTGGGGGGCGGGCTCCAGCTTGTCTCCGAGCCTGGACAAGCTCACTGACGGGAAGTCGCGGTCTTCACGGTACGGCGAAATGCCAATGGGGGATTCGGATACCGTAGCGGTGTCGAAGACAACTCAGGCAGCCCGAATGGAAAGTGGGCTTAGGCGTGTGCGTTGTCCCCTAGTTAGGTGTACTCTCAGGGTCCCCTTGGCTTCCGACTTCCCTACAATTCCTCGTTTTTCCATGCTCGACGGCAAATCTGTGCTGCGCACCCTCGGTGCCACGTCGTTAATTTTCATTTCGCTAATCGCTAGCTCGATGCTAACAGGCGGCTGCGGTAGCGATACCAAAGTTACTGAAGGATCGATTGGGGGCGGACTTGGCAATATCATGGCGATCTTGTCTTGTTCGCTTGGGTGCTCTACCGGAACTCTCGGGTATCCAGTCACCTGCGGTACGGCAACCATAAAGGCAAACGAAGAGATCGCGATTGAGTTCACACAGCCTGTGGACTTGGCCTCTGTCACGAAGACTTCCTTTCGAATCAAAGACGCGTTGACTGGGTTGTCGCCTCCCGGTGTGTTCATCATCGACCCGTCTAATGCCCGGCGCGTGATTTTTCGCCCGAAGATTTCCTTCGATAGCGCAGGCTCGCCGGAATTCGGATTCGACCTAGGCCACTCCTACTCCATCCGCTTGAATGGAGAGTTGCACACTACCGGCCCCTATGTCACAAGCACATCTGGGCGCGAGAACCTCTCTGCACTCAACTGCAATATCTCCGTAACTTCCGGTCTCGTAGACCCATCACCAGGACCTTCGGAGTTGACGATCCTAGTGGATCGCGTCACCTCTTACGGGCCGGATGGAGAGGTCCTCAGTACCGAAGAGGATATTGTCAATGGGCCGAGCGTTCTCACCGATGTTTGGAACCTGAGTTCGATTCGCCTGTACTTCAACGACATCATCAGCCCGGTGACCTTGCTAAGTCCGGGCGGCGAGACTTCGCCCAATGTCCGTGTCTATATCGACCCCGATGGTTTGGTCGGTGGGTCCGACGACTGGATCAAGCTAACGGGTGCGCTTGAACTGGATCTTGACGAGAGCACGCTAAGCTCAACTCTGACGTTTCGCCCCGATTCGGGCTTTCCGTCCGCCGGCAGTGGCGCGCTTCCGAGAAGGATTGTCATTGAGGTCTTAGATGGCGTGATGGACCTCGCGGGATTCCCTCTCGCCAACCCGGGTGTGTACTCGTTCATCCCAGAGGCACAGCTCTTTGGCGAAGTCCAATTACCGGCTGGCGGCGAGGACTTTGCAGATTTCCAGTTCCTTGATGTCAGCAGCTCCGGAGCGCTCCTCGGCAGCGGGCAGATGACAGCTGGCTATGGCGGAGGCGCGGGGCAACACGGCCCCCTTCGAGTGAATCTCTCGAACTCTCCTTTCACCCTCGACACCGATAGCCAGCAGTTTCAAAACTTCGGCGTGATCGTCGAGGGCGGGGCTACCTTCCCCCCGAGTACCACCGCACCTTCAGTGACGGTGACCGACGGAGTCTTCGAGTTTTCCTCTCTTGAAATCGAGAACGATGGACAAGTGTTTGTGGTGGGCTCCAACCCCGCGCGCATCTTTGTCCGTGGCCAAGCTTTGATCCAAGGTCTCTTGAGCTCTATCGGACAGACCCCACCGGATGACTCGGGCTCAGGCACGGGACACTTGTCTAACGAATTAGCTGGTGGCCTTCCCGGCTTCGGCGGTGCTGCCGCCGGCTCCGGCGGGCGTGGTGCAGACCGACCGGACAACTCCGGGACAACCCTTCTCTTTTTGCCAGGACCGGGCAATGGTGTACCCAATCCCGGGGCCGTTGTTGACGGATTTGAGGGTGAAGGCGTCGGTGGCGCCGCTGCCGCACTCAACCTTGGTGGTGGTGAAGGCGGGGTTCACTGGCCTAATGTGATGCCTTTCGGGTGGACGGATTTTGGTGATTTCCAACCCAGCGATCTCTGTCAGGGAGACCAAGTTGCCAACCCGGGAGCGGGCGGCGGCTATTCGACCTCTGGCAAAGTCTCCAATGCGATTTGGCCCAATCCGCTAGCCAACGACCCCGCGGGAGTTGGCCTAACGCCACCTAGCGACGCCATTGGGGGAGACCCTCTGGACATCGGACTGACCCCCTTGATGATGGAGCTATCTCCCGAGCTGGGTAACTTGCGCGGCGGATCTGGCGGAGGCGGAGGCGGAGCCCACGTTCACTTGACGCGGACCAATGGCCCAGCCTTCGGGAACTGCCTGCTGGGCTCTATCAATTTCTATGTATCCCACAGCGCGGCTGGTGGTGGTGGAGGCGGAGGCGCGATTCAGCTACAGGCCGGTTCCGAGGTGCGCATCACAGGCCTAATCGACCTGTCTGGCGGACCTGGTGGAAACGCGACGGACCCCGGTGGCTTTGGACTCGACGCACACGCCTCGCCCGGTGGAGGTGGCTCCGGCGGGGCCATGCTGATTCAATCGCGGCAAGTGTTGTTCTCAGCATTAACCACTGCGTTGGATCTGTCAGGTGGACCTGGTGGAACTGGCGTTGGGCTCTCGAAAGGTGGCGCTGGTGGAGCCGGAGTCTTGCGCATTGAGTCTGAGTTCGCTGTGAACCCCTTGGAGATCGCCGCGAAGGTGAGCCCCTTTGATGGAACCGCCGGAAGCGAGTTCGGTGGTCCCGATTCGTCGAACATCTTTACTTCCAGTAGTTGGACCACGGATCTAGATGGGGCGGGTAGCCGCTCTGGTGCACAATCTTGTTGGCTACGGCCTTCTGGATTCTTCTTCCAGGTGATTTATGGCCCAGAAGATCTCTCTGACCCTCTCGACCCGGCCTTGGGCTGGGACATGAAGATGTTCACGCCGGGCGATCCCAGCACATCTTTCTCCTATCGGGATAAAAACGATCCGAACAACCCTTTCGCGGACTCTCCCGAGGCACTCTTTGGAACGGATTTGGGAGGACTGACTCCAGCCCCTGTCCTCGTTAGGTTCCAGGGTGCGCGTATCGGCGAGCTCCCTGAAAATTTGTGCGACGCTGACTTTGTCGAAAATGGCGGTTCGATTGCACTGGAGTCCCTAACCCCGTGGGTCCGCCATCCTTCCGAGCTCAACTCCTATTGGGATACGGCCCTTCCAGGCGATCCTCAAGAGGCCGAGTCGAGGCGCCCCAACCTCATTCGTTACAGCATTGTTTTCGACCGTGCTTCACCGAGCTGGTCCGCTTTTGGCGGCCTTGAGTCTTTTGAGATCCTTGCGAAGCCCGACTAAGAGCTCTTGCCAACTCAGGCTCGGTCAATGCAACTGTGCCAAAGCCGCACAGTTTCGATAGGCTTGGGGGAGTTGAACAGCTCGTTCGACTCCCCCAAGTGCCAATCATCCCCCCTCTACCTACTGATCCGACTGTGCCCCAAACCTCTCAATCCTCCGCGGAGACCTCGCTTCCGTCCGCAGCCGTCCTGAAGGCATTCCAAAATGCCAAGACGGTGCTGCTCTCTGGGCACGAAAATCCCGACGGCGATTGCATCGGCGCACAAGCTGCGCTCGCGCGAGTCCTGGAGGCAATGGGGAAGACGGTTCACATCTTGAACCCCGACCCACCCGAAGCCGTCTTCGACTACCTCAGCTGCGAGGTCGCCTACGGGACGTTCCAGGGCGGCGACTTGCCTGACCACGACCTGTGCGTCCTGACTGACATCTCCGAGCTGGGGCGCTGTGGCGCGCTCTCCGGTCCACTTGGAGCGCACCCCTCGACGAAGCTTGTGGTGGACCATCACGTACATCACGGTGAAGAGTGGTGGGACCTCGCGTATGTGGATCGAACGGCGTCCGCTACGGGCCTTCTTGTGTACCGCCTTGCCAAAGCTTTGGGAGTCGAACTCGATACCGTCGCCGCCAACGGGGTGTTCACGTCTCTGGTCACAGATACGGGTTGGTTCAAATACAGCAACACAGATGCCGAGACCCTTCGCATTGCGGGGGAGATGATTGGCCTCGGTGTGAAGTCCGATCGCCTGTACGCCTCTATTTTTCAGCGCAACCTCTCAGCCCTCCCCGTTGAGCTTGGCGAGCTCCTGCGCGGCTTGGAATACTTCGGCGGCGGCAAGATTGCCCTACTCGCAGCAGACCCTGATCACGGCCCCTTTGAAAGTAACACCGACGTTCTGCACGACATCTTGCGGTCGGTCGAGGTCGTTGAAGTCGTGCTGTTCTTGCGGCAAACCTCGGACGGAAGGATCAAACTCTCTGCACGCAGTAAAAACGATTGGAACGTGAACGCTCTCGCACGGCGTTTCGGCGGAGGCGGGCACGTCAAGGCGTCAGGCGCAACATTACAGGGGCCCATGGATAGGGCGCGTAGTGAACTTCTTGAAGCCGCACTGGAGCAGTATGCGAGTGAACTCTCCGGGGGAGCTGTGGCTCGGTGAAGATCGCCCTCATCTCAGACCTGCACTCTAATCGACCGGCACTGGAAGCCGTGTTTGAGGATATCGCTGCCCAGGGCGTAACGCGTATTGCATGCCTTGGCGACATTATCGGTTACGGTCCGGAGCCCGAGTGGTGCATCGACGCGGTGATGGAGCGTTGCGAGTGGACGATCATGGGAAATCACGACGAGGCGCTTTTTTCCGGTGCTTCGGATTTCAATTCCTACGCGCGCGCGGCTATGAGCTACACGCGCAAGCGCCTCCGGCCAAGGTGGTATCGGGGGGCGCGCACAAAAGAGCGCTGGAGCTGGTTGCGCAACCTGCCGACGACTTGGCGCGAGGATCGATTCCTGTTTGTGCACGGCTCCCCGCGCAACCCCGTTCGAGAGTACGTGTTGTCTACGGACGGCATCTTGAACCCGACCAAGCTGCGAGCCGTTTTCGAAGCGTATGAAGGCGTCTGTCTCGCGGGGCACACGCATCAACCCGGAATCTTCTGGCCGAACCTTCGCTTCCAAGGTCTAGGTGGGGCTGATGAGATGATCTTCGACCTGCCGAAGGATGAGCAGTTTTTCCTAAACGTGGGCTCCGTTGGGCAACCTCGAGATGGCGACAATCGAGCGTGCTATGTCATCCTCGAAGACGAGCGGATCACCTGGCGTCGGGTTCCCTACGACTTCCGCGTGACCATGGAGCGCATCTTGGAGATCGCGGAGCTCCCCGAAGTTTTGGCGCGTCGCCTGTCCGTCGGCCGCTAGCTAGCGGCGGAAGATGCCCAGTGTGATCTGCGTGAGCAGCTTCGGATTCTTCTTGAGGCGACGCAGGCTATAGGCCTTCCAGTCGGGCCCGAAGGGGACATAGACGCGCACGGGGTGTCCGGCGTCTAGCCAGACCTTCCAAATTGGCTTGAGAACACCCATGAGCACTTGGAATTCATAGCGCTCCTTGGGGATCTGGAGTTCGGAGACTAAGGCGACCAGCTCTTCGGCCATCTGGCTGTCGTGCGTAGCTAGGCAGACCTTTGCGCCACCTTCAAAAAGCTGTCGAGATTGGTCGACATATGCACGCGCGATGGACTCGTAGCTTGTGTGGGCGATGTTGGAAGGTTCAAGGTAGATCCCCTTTACCATGCGCACGTTCAGCGTGCGGTCGGCGGGGAGCTTGGCGAGTAGCGCCTCGATATCCGAGCCGTTGCGGAACAGGCGCGATTGGAGCACGATGCCTACATTACCGTGCTTTTGGAGCAGGCGATTGAAAACCCGCAAGGTGCCATCGGTGGTCGTGTGGTCTTCCATCTCCACCCGAAGGAACTGGCCCAAGCCCTGGCAATGTGTGGCAAGCGCGCTGTAGATCTCGAAGCAGAGGTCTTCCCCCGTGCGCAAACCAAAGTGCGTAGGTTTCGCCGAGACGTACGAGATGAGCTTACTCGCGGCGAGCTTCGAACAGGCAACCTTGTACGCCTCCAAAGCAGCGCGAGCGCCTCGCTCACCGTCGGCATCTTCGCCAAGGATATCGAGGATGCCCGCAAACCCTTCATCGTTGATGGATTGCAGGCGCTCCAGCGCCTCCTCCACAGTGACCCCTGCGATGTATTTTGAGGAGAAATACCGCATGACCGGAGTCGGCATTGTCGACAGGACACGAACTATGAGATCGCTAAGGATGGACATGGGCGATATTCTAGCCAGGGAGGGCGGCGGGTGGTAAGTTTGAATCCCATGGGAAACGAAGAACAGGGCGTTCGAGTTGTTTTGGTTACGGTGCCCTCCGTTGATGTGGGGAAGACCATCGCTCGCGAGCTGGTGCGCTCAGGGAAAGTGGGCTGCGCAAATGTGCTCCCAGGCCTTACCAGCATCTATGTTTGGGAGGGGGAGCTGTGCGAGGATTCCGAGGCGCTCTTGATCCTGAAGGCAAGCGCGCAGGCAATCCCCGAGCTGGAGCGCGCCCTGCTCGCTCTGCATCCTTATACCACCCCCGAGTTTGTCGTGTTGGAAGCGGCCCACGTCGAGCCTAGCTATCAGGCGTGGCTATTGGGCCCATTGGATTAGCTGTTGGAAGTCGCCAGCGAGATCGTGATCTTGGCCGTTCTGAAGGAGCCAATTCTGGGCGATTTGCACGGCACGTTGCTTGTCGCTACGGTCAGGCAAAGGCGTCTCAATCAGTAACCTGGCGAGCCAATAGTCGGCCAGCGGATAGGTGATAGGTAGGAGAGCGGCACGCTCGATCGCGTCCAACGCGGCGGTTGGGTCCGAGTGCGAGAGCAGGCGAGCTAACATGACCAAGGCGGGTTTGTTACCCGGTGTGATCGCAAGGGCTCGCATTAGGAGTGCGCTAGCTTCTGCGCGCACCTTGTCGCTGTCGGTTTCACGGCGCGCGATGGCATTCGCCTCGACGGCGTGAGCCATGTCGACAAACGCGTGAGAGCGCAGGTGGTCGGTGTAGGTCCCCTCAAATGGGATGAGCGACTGGACGAGCAGAAGCGCGGAGAGGGCGAGTGCCTTTGGTTTGGGTTTGTGGGCGCCAAAGAGGGCCATGGCGCCTAGCCCTGCGAGGGGGAAGAGGGTGGGCAGAAGCGGTAGGCGAAAGCGCGAATAGGTGAAGAATAAGAGCGCGCCAAGCAGGCCAGCGGCGAGCCATGAGCCGAGCAGGAGACCCTCAGCTTTGAACTCGGATTGAGTGGCGCGAATCCTCACGATACCTAAGGCGGCGAGGAAAAGCAGGAGCCCGAAGGGCAGCGGCGCGGACCAAAGGGTGGGGGCGACCTCGCGACTCGCCCGCAGGTTGTATTGGATGCCGAACTCTGTTGAGGAGAGGCTGTCCGCGAGCTTGAGAGCAACCACTTGTGCCGCGTTGACAGGATTGGAGGCAAGCCATTCGAAGGCTTGGTCATACCAGTAGTCCGAGGCCTCTCCGTGGGTCAGCTTACGACCTAAGGCAGCCTCGGCAAGGCGGATCGACGTGCTGCGTTGCGCCTCGATCGCACCCCACTCCGGGCCGGGCGCATGGAACGTGCCGTGCGCTTCGGGGTTGTTGCCGAAGTAGAAGTTGACGCCACTATTCGCGGTGAGGGGGATCCATTCACCTTCGGCAGCGTGATTCTTGGCGAGGGCTGGCGCGAGGGTTAGGAGAGCGGCAGCGCAGAAGGAGGCGACGAGGGCAAGGCGAGGCCTTGCGGTGGGAAGGTTCGTGCGCGTCGCAACATACATGGCAATGGCGACGGCGGGAATGGAGAGCAGGGTGTTGGGCCGAATGAGTGCGAGTAGACCGCAAGTGACGCCTGCGATGACAGCTAGGCGTAGGGCTGGCCGTCGAAGCAGGCCAAGGAGGAGGTCGAGGGTGAGGGTGGCGAGAAACAGAGCGACCGTGACTCCAAGTAGCCGATTCTCAAAGTAGATGACGGGAGCGTAAAGGGTCCACAAAGCGCCCGCAGCAAGGGCCACGCGTCGCGTGCTTTCTGGGCTAAGAGCGGTGGCGAGAAGCCTCTCGCTAAACCGCACAAGTAGGGCTAGGGTCCCGAGTCCAACCACACCTTGCGCGAATAGCATCCCCTTGATCGAGGGGAAGAGGACCGAAAGCAAGTAGGGGTATAGCGGGGGCATCCAAAAGGGCTGCCCCGGGTTTTCGAAAGCAAAGTCCGCGCCACCGGAGAGCGCTCCCGCCCATTGGTAGTAGTAGCTTGAGTCCGACAAAAGTGCGCGAGTTGTCGGGTCGTGAAGCCATAGGTCCACGCCGATAGCGAGGCGCAAGAGCGCGGCCACCCCTATGAGGATCCACAGCCGGCGGTCGCGCCAGAGCGAGCTTGATTTTGCGGTGTTTTGGAGAGCTTGGTGAGGTCCCATGCGGGGAAGGTTAGCAGACCTAGGACGCCATGCGTAGAATGCTGCCATGCTACTTCGCGCATCCTCAGCTGTGTTTGGTGCCCTTCTTCTTGCGATTTTCGGTTGCAGTGAAGCCAAACGTCCTGGAACACCCCCCAAAAACCTGATCCTGATAACCGTAGACACGCTGCGGGCAGACCACCTCTCTTCTTGGCTCTATGGGAGGCCCACGAGTTTCGTGCCGACGAACGAAGAGGAGCGTGGGAAAGGCATCGCGCTCGCGATCGATGACCTCGCAGGTGCTGGCGTGATGTTTCGAAACGCGTTCACCCCTCGTGGGCAGACGACTCCTGCGATTGCGAGCCTGATGACGGGCCGCTCACCTTTGGAGCACGGCGTGTTGAAGAACGGGAACGTGCTTGCCGAGGACGCCTCGACACTCGCCGAGCGCTTCCAGGACGCGGGATTCGCTACCGCCGGCTTCACCTCGAATGCTCTACTCGTTGCACCTTCCGGCTTAGGCCAGGGGTTTGACGTCTTCGAGAATTTTGATGGCGAGGACCGGGACGTGAAGGTTGTGACCGGTGCGATGAAGTGGCTTGGGACACAAGATCGAGACGAAGGGCCTCCGCTCTTTTTGTGGATCCACCTGATGGGACCGCACCTTCCCTATGCCGCACCATCGATGTTAGTGGGGGGCGCTGAGTTGAACTTCGGGACCATGTTTACAGACCCCGACTACGCGGGAGCTGCCAACGGGAGCCGTGACTTTCTGGACGACGCCTACCTGAATCACAAGCCTCTGAATGGGCTGGATGTGAACGAAATTGTCGCTCAATACGATGGCGAAGTTGCACGCATCAACCATATCGTCCGCACGTTTCTCCAGCTCTATTCCGGTGTTTACGAAGCGACTCCTGCGCATCGCCTAGACGATACAGCGATCGTCTTTGCAGCCGATCACGGTGAAGAGCTTTACGAGCACTCTGGGTACTGGGCGCACTCGAAGTCCGTCTACTCTTCTGTGCTGCATGTCCCGCTGATCCTTCATCATCCCGGCAGCTTGACCGGGCGCCGCGTCGTTGACGAGCTCGTCACGCTTGAAGACGTGATGCCGACGTTGCTCGACTGGTTTCGGATTGCTCCGCAGAGTCGGATAAGCGGGCGCTCTCTTTTGCCCTTGGTCGATACCTACGAGGCGTTGGAATTCGAGTCACGCCCAGCGATGAGCGCTTGGCGGAACCGCATCTTTTCGGTGCGCGCCGATGTCGATGGTGGGAGCTGGCGCCTGGTCTGGAATCCGGAGAATCTCCAACCGGAGGAGAATCCGCCGGGGGACTACAACATTCCCGAGCTCGCCCTCTTTGATGTATCGGCGGATCCCAAAGAGCAGCGCAATGTCGCGAATGACTATCCCGAGCTAGCGAAGCGCCTACAGGCCGCAATCGCTGAGTGGCTTCAGAACCAAGACCTCGCCGCTGCCGCTGCGACAAGCGCTGAGCTTGATGCCGCGCTTGCCGGACTCGGATACTTGGAGATCGGTGACGAGTAACGTGAGAGAGACATCAATACAAACGAGCTGGTGGACCGCACTTTTTGGAGCACTGCTTGTTCTCTCGTTGCTTGTCGCTGGCGCGTGTTTTGGAGTCCTTCCCCCGGCGCTCAGCTCGGGTGCGGCGGCGCTCCTGTTTTTTGGAACCGGTGCACCCATCCTGCGCAGGATGGCCCCCGCCGAGCCCGCACTTCTGAAGGCGATACTGTTCGCGTGCCTGCTCTCTCCCGTGTTCACCTTAGCGATCTGGCTGGTAGCTCGTGCCGTACTCCCCGCCGGAGCCGGTGGCCCCTTTGGGATCCCTATGGGGGGAGCCTACCTCGCCATCGGCGGGCTTCAGTTGTGGGGGATCTGGGGGGAGTGCAGACGCACCGCTTCCAATGCCTGCAGCCGGAAAGCTCCACCGGCGGGTCCGGCTGCACATGCGGCCCTGTTCCTCTCCATCTCCTTCGCTCTGGTGGTCGCCTTCGCGCTTTTGGGCGAGGCCTCGATCCGCGCTAGCTTTCACGGCCTGCTCCACGCGTCAATTGTCGAGGCTACTGCGGGAGGCGTACCTCCGGAAAACCCATGGCTCGCCGGTGGGACACTTCAGTACTACTGGGTTTGGCACGCGCTCGGCTCCCTAATCGCCGGATCTCTGAGGGTCGCACCTACGTTTGCGCTGGCCGCACTGGGAGTCTGGGCCGCGTGTTGCTTGCCGCTTGCTCTGTACTTCCTTGGCGCTCCCCTTTGGAGGGACGCGCGGCGCGCTCTCGGTGGTGTCCTGCTCGCCCTTTTGGGGCTCAACGCGCTCGGCGGCTGGCTTTGGTTGCGCGCACACGCGCCGCTGGAGGCGCCCACTGATTCCCTTTCACTGCTGAACAATCTCGCAGGTTCGGTTGGCGAATGGGACCGTCGTCTGGCTTGGGGCCCGAGCAAGTTTGGCAACCTCTCAAGTTACCCTGCTTCCCTTGCACTGTTGGTCGGAGGTTGGCTCGCTGCGGCCCATGCCCTCGCCCCGCGGAGTCACGAGCAGCGCGCCTCCTTACGGGCTTGGAGTCTTCTTGCTGCGCTTTGCATCGGAGCATCTTTTGCAGTCAACCCATTGGTCGGGGCCGTGGGGTTCGGAAGTGTGGCGGTCGTCCTCCTTCTCAATCGAGACTTCAGCCCCTCCAAAATTGAGTTCGCGGTCCTGCTCGCACTCGGCGCTCTCCCGGGTTTTTTCGAGGTACTTGGCGCAAGTCGCGGCCGCGAGGGCGAGTCCGTTCGGTTCGCGCTTTCGATGAAGAGCCTATGGGGCACACTGGCGCCCGTCCTACCACTTCTCCTAGCGGCTCTTGTGCTCGTTTTTCGGCGAGGCAGTGCGGGCCCCAAAACAGACTTGCCGCGCCGCACGGTTTTCTTGCTTCTGGTTTGCGCCTCGACCCTATCCCTCTTTCTCGCCGCTGTTGTCATCTTGCCCGAAGACAACCAGTATAAGTTTGTACGCACGGCTCAAATTACGTTGTCGCTGCTTGCGGCGGGGGGGCTAGGCGAGCTGCTGGGTTGGCGAGGCGCGGGGCGAGCTCTTGCACGGAGTGTTGGCGGCCTTCTCTGTCTTGTCCTTTGTGTCGGCGCACTCGCGACTTCCATCTTGGGCGCTTGCAGCTACGCGGCATGGAGCAGGGTTCCGATGCCGTTACTAGAGACCGAGTCGGGCCTCTTGCCTGCGGGTGAGAGTGATCTCGCGCGAGCGATGGTGTGGTTGCGAGCGACACAAGCGCAAGGGAGCACAACAAACGGGCGCGCCATTCTGATCCTCAATCCGCCGCAACAGGGTGCTGCCGGACCGGCATACGGAAACACGCGCTTCAGCAACTCCTTTAATCTCCAAGGGCACGAGGCAGCGGCCTTTTCGGGAATGTCCCTCTTCGTGGATCGCGGGTCGTATCTGGTCGAGGCGGACCCCCGATGGGCGCCAAGGCTCGCCCTAACACGCGCCTTTTTCGCGGGGGACCGGCGCTCTCTAGAAGGGCTGCGAGCGGCGCTCCAAGAGCTAAATCGCCCCCTATTTCTGCTGCGGGAAGGCCCGCCTGAGCCCAATCCATTGGAAGCGGAGCTCGGCTTTGTGGCGTGTGCCGAATTCGGACACTTTGCGATCCTCTGCGATTCCACTGCAACTTTGTGGCTCGATAAGGACGCGAGTCAGTAGCCTGTGCAACCTAGCTCGGCACATAGAGAACGTCCCATGATCAGCACGGTGAATAGAAAGCAACAAAGGCGGGAGCTTCGATGAGTCTCGCAGGGAAAGGTATGCGGCGCTTTGCCCGCATTCGCCGCGGGGAGCGCCTTGTCGCGCGCGCCGTGTTCTGCGCGATCTTCGCCTTCTATGTGTTGATCTTTACGGGATTGCCGGACCACCTTGATTCGGAGACGGAGTACCAAACCACAAGTGCATTGGCGCGCGGTGAGGGGTTCGCCTTAGGCGGGACGCCCGAGTCGGACGCCCTCGTCGCGGTGCGCTTGTCCCAGCCAGACAACGCCAATATCCCCGTTCGCGTCGGAGTGGATGGCAAGGCGTACTCTTGGTTTGGAACAGGCCAGGCCTTGGTCGGAGTCCCCTTCTATTGGCTTGGTCGCATGTACAGTGCAATCGCCCCCGGCTCTGATGAAGTGGAGGCGCGCTTCGCCACACGAACGATTGAGGGCGTCCACCGAAGCGAATACTACTCTCATTTGGCGGTTGGCCTCCGCAACCCGCTGATGGCAGCCCTCTGTGTCTGGCTGATCGTGCTGTGCGCCTCGCGCCTTGGCCTCTCGCGGCACGTCGCCATCGTTGCGGGTCTTAGCTATGGACTCGCCACGTTTGCAATGCCGCAAGCGAGATCCACGTTGAGTGACGTTCAGGCCACCACACTATTGTTTGGTGCCTTCTACTTAATCCTGACCGTCCGCGAAGCTCTCGAGCGTGTGCGACAGCCTGCATACCACCATCTGATGCTCGCGGGCGCATGCCTTGGAATGGCTTTTCTAACAAGGCTTGTCACCGCACCGGCAATCTTGGTCTTGGTCATCGCTATGCTTGTCGTACTCGTGGGTGCGCACAAGCGCTGGGCCGCCTCCACCAACAGTCAGCTGCGCCTTCAGTGCTTGGCGTTCGTGAGCCCTGCACTGCTGGGTTTCGGGCTCTACCTGTTCTTCAACTACGCACGCTTTGGGGACGCACTTGAGAGCGGGTATGGCGCTGCAGTTTCGCTCGATGGTTTTTGGAAGTACCCGATGGCCCTCGGGCTAGTCTCCCTTTGCCTGGCACCTGGCAAGGGGCTCCTATTCTTGGCGCCCGCACTTGTCCTGGTCCCCAAGGGTTGGATGAACGTTGAGAATCGGGTCGCGGGATTCACACGCTGGGTGATCTTGGCCGTCACGATTGCCGTCTTTGCTCCGATTGTCGGGCTTGAGACTTGGCACGGCGCATGGACGTATGGCCCTCGCTACATCCTTCCGGCGCTTCCCTTTCTTTGGCTGTGTGTCGCACTTGCGATGGAGCGGCTTAGGCAAACTATCCTGGGCCGCATTGTGTTGGTCCTCGTGCTCGGGTTTGGCGTACTTACGAATGCGCCTGGGGTCTTGGTCGATCACATGACACACCAGGATCTCGCTGTGCAATCCGCTCGGGTGGACTGGCCTAACGAAGACCTCGGCATGGCCGAAGGCGATCAAAGCGGGGAGAACGTGCGATTCCAGAACATCCAGTGGTCCGTGCGCTACGCTGCGCCGTGGGCGCATTGGCGGATCCTTCGCCACCGACTTGCGGGGTTAGGGGAGACCTTCGACTCGACTGAGATTTTCTATGCGGACGAGGCTGTCTCGCTTGTTCCGAACCCCGAAATGCGGGCTACCTTCGCTCACTTTGGCTGGTACGACTACTCGCGTAATTTGGGGGGGAAGGTGTGGCCGATAGGGTTTGCCATACTCCTGCTCTTCGTCGGCGCTTTTCGCCTCTTCGTGCGCTCCACCGACCACTAGACCCACCTCTCAAGTGCGAGTGCTGAACTGTCGATGAGACCTGCGGGGTTATCCGCCCCTCTTAAGACATGACTCATCGCACCCTGCTAATTCTCCTTGGCTCCCTTTCTGTCGCTCTAGCTAGCGGTCCGTTGGAGGACAGCGGTGGGGGGCTCGGCGGGATGGAAGTCGCAAATGCGCCGGTCTTGCTTGCGGAGGCCCCTCCCCATGTGGAGCGCTTCCAGCTGTTTCCTCGGGGCAAGCGCTGGAAAGCCGAGCGTGTCTCTTTGGGGAGCGGGAAGATCGTAAGCCGCAGGGAGGGCAGTGGAGTCTTGCTCGAAATGGAGCTGGAGTTGACGGATATCGCCACTCGAATTCAGCGCACGTATCGCTCGGACGACGGCTCCGATGGGACCTTTGTCTATCGCGAATGGCGCCAGAGTGGTGGCGGGAGTCAGGCGGGGCATAGCCTAATCCTAGAGGGCCTGCCGACGGGGCCGGTAGGCGCCAAGGCGCTGCTTCGGGAGTGGGCGGGTGGCGCCGTTCGACACGGGCAACCCAACGTACCTGCCGGGAGCTTGTCGATGCTTCAGTTCGTCGAACAAGAGCGCGTTCGCGGAGCATTGGATGAGGGAAAGGGTGGAGCGCCGGCTAGCTGGCAGCCCTTATTCGACGACCTAGAGGGGACATGGGGGCCCGCTCTTATCCTGAGGACACCGCTTGGGATCGGCGGCCTGTTGCGCGGGGCGCGGCTGGTTGATGTATTTCCGAGCTCCGGCGCACGGCACTCGCGCTGGCTTTTTCAGGGTGAGCAGCTGCTAGGATTCCTGGAGGGCAACCTAGAAGGATGCAGGGACTTGGGGCCGCTTGGGGTCACGCTTGTGAGCGCAGAGCGCTCCTCGTTGTAAGACTGCGGTAGCAAAGGGGTTATCGAACACCCCTGTAAGCTTGGACTCTGGGGGAGTTGCGCTATGCTTTGCGACGCTTGGCATTTTTGCCTTCCCCCTGGCTAGCTTCATGTCCTCTCAGAACCCCCCCTCCCCTTCACGTGTGGCCCTGCCCTACGTGCTTGCCCTTACTGGCGTTCTCGCCTTATTTCCCGCTTGCAAAAGCGCCGACGAGCACGAGTCGGCAGCTGATGACGAGGTCTATGCGATTGTCTCGGAACGGCGCGCCGAACTCGGCGAGTCCACCCAGTTTTCCATCACACCTCTCCCCAACAGCTTGCGCCAGCGAATCTTGCGAGGCGAGGAGATCATGGGCCTCTCCGCGCTGACACTCGTGCAATGCCAGCAAATCGCCGCCGAAAACTCGCGCGACTACCAAGCGCGACGCGAATCGCTCTACCTTGCCGCCTTGGATTTGACCCTTGAGCGCTACCAGTTTGGCTATAAAATCGACGGTGGCGCAGGACTTAGTGTCTCCGGTACCGATGACGGCGCCGAGAGTCTGAACGCGGATGGCAACTTGTCTTTGCGTCGCGTCATGGGAAACGGCGCGAACGTCGTGCTCGACCTCGGAGCCAATATTTTTAGCAGCTTGGCGCACGGA
Organism: uncultured bacterium; assembly: GCA_937896235.1. Taxonomy (GTDB): domain Bacteria; phylum Planctomycetota; class UBA1135; order UBA1135; genus CALBMX01. Next base: position 43,870 of record CALBMX010000025.1, on the reverse strand, counting down.
GATCTAAGCGAGCTCTTTAGCAGCATCGGCTTGACGATCACTAAGCCCCTGCTCGCTGGCGCGAGTAAAGAAGCTGTCTTTGAATCGCTAACACGCGCAGAGCGAAGGGTCGTGGATCAGGCTCGCTCCTATGAGCGATTCCGGCGCACGTTCGCCGTTGATATGTTCAGTCGCTATTGGCGCGTACTCGAAGAGGTCGAGGTCGTCAAAAACGAAGAGACCAACTTTCAACAGCTGCAAGACCTTCGCGAACGGAACTTCGCACTTGGCGAGGCGGGGCGGATGGCTGACATCGAAGTTGGTGAGGCTCTCCAGTCGGAGCTTAGCGCAGAGGCGCGAGTTGTTAGCGCCAAGCAGCGCTTGGACGGACTGATGGATGATCTCAAGTTCTTTCTCGGCTTGCCGGTAGATGTCGAACTCGGATTGGATGCCAGCTCTTTCCAAGCAATGAACAACGAGGGAATTGTCCCCTTCGATATCGATGAGAACGATGCTGTCGCACTGGCGATGGTCTCGCGCTATGACATGGCCACGGACCTTGCCACCGTAAGTGATGCGGAGCGCAGCTTGCGTATCGCCACCGAAGACATGGGGACAAGTTTAGACATGACGGTTGCCGCAGACGGCGGGAGGCGCGTTTACAGCGATGGCTCTTCCGACCCAACGGAGATCGATTGGAACGTTGGCTTTGATGTCAATTTCCCTATCGATCGGATGTCCGAGCGCAACCAGCTGCGCGCCGCGCGCATCTCTTTGGAGGTGGCCAAACGGTCCGCATTTGAGACATCCGACCGTATTCGGTTGGACATTCGGGATGACCTGCGCAGGCTAAAGGCCGCCGAGGATAACTTCCTGATCGCCGAAAACTCGGTGCCTCTGGCCGAGCGCCGCGTGGAGAGTGCCAACCTTCGCCTCGAAGCTGGACTGATCAATACGAATCCCCTGTTGGATGCACGAGCATCCCTATTACAAGCACGGAACGCGCGAATTAACGCGCTCGTGGATTACAAACTCGCCAATTTGGAGCTGTTCCTGGACATGGAGCAGCTCGACGTTGACGACTCTGGTGTCGAACCTCGCGCCCTGCCAATCGTGACCCTTCGTAAGGTTGCCGCGGTGACAGCAGGGTCTGGCTTGGACGCAAATCTAAACGGGGAGTCCTCCTCTCCAAATGCCGGTGAACCGGTCAAGGAAGAACGCTAATGGGTTGGCGTGGTATTACAGTTGGTGTCGTCATTGTTGCTCTTGCGGGTGGCGCGTGGAAAATTAACTCCGACAAGAATCAAGGGGGCAACAGTGAGAGGTTAGAGGTAGCGGGCGAAGTTCGTCGCGGTGATCTCCCGATCTCTGTTGTCGAACGAGGCAACCTAAAGGCGGCGAAGAGTATCGAGCTTAAGAGTGAGATCGAGGGTTCGGTGACGATCCTCTATCTGATTGAAGAGGGTGCTTATGTCGAAGAGGGCGAGCTACTTTGCGAGCTGGATGCAACGAGCATGGCCGAGAAGCTCGTGTCCCAAGAGATCACTCGTGAGAATGCAGACGCTTCGTGGATTAAGAGCACGCAAAACCTCGAGATTCAAAAGAGCCAAAACGAAAGTGACCAGGCGGCCGCTCAGCGTAAATTTGACTTTGCTGAGATCGACATGCAGAAGTACTCCGAGGGGGACTGGCTCAACGAAGAGCAGTCCGCGAATGACAACATTGTGTTGGCAGAAGAAGAGCTGAAGCGCGCCATCGACAAGTTGACGCACTCGACGAAGTTGTTTGAACGCGGCTTCATCACCAGGACAGACTTCGAAGGAGACGAGCTCGCTAAGCAGAGTCGTGAGTTCGCAGCTGAGAAAGCGCGACGCGCGCTTCTCGTTTTGACCAAGTACGCTCACCCCCGGGAGTTGCAGTCCCTTGAGGCCGACATCATCGAGGCTCAGCGCGAGATCGATCGTGTCGCGTTGCAGTCGAAGGCTCGACTCGTCGACTACGAGGCAGAGGTTCGCTCCACCTTTGCGAAACTTCAACTCGAGACGGAGAAGTATGACCGTCTAGCGGATCAGATTGGCAAGGCAAAGATCTACGCGCCTTCCGCCGGCATGGTTGTTCACGCGCAGCCAGAGGGCGGGCGTATGAGCACCGGGGAGCCCTTGCGAGAGGGGTCCAGCGTTCGTGAACGTCAAGACATCGTGACGATTCCGTCCAGTGAGGGCATGGTCGCCGCCGTGAGCCTACACGAATCGGTACTTGAAAAAGTTCAAGTGGGGATGATCTGCACAGTCAAGGTCGACGCACTCAGCGACATCGAGTTGAGCGGCCGCGTCAAGTTTAAGGCTGTACTTCCGGATAGGAACAGCTGGATGGCGAATCCGAATCAACGGCTCTATCGCACAGAGATCACAATTGAGGAATCCGATCTTCGGATGCGCCCGGGAATGTCCTGTAGCATCGAGATTCACGTCGAGACCGTTCGGGACACTCTCTATGTTCCCGTGCAATCGATCTTCCGCGATGGTGGTGAGTCCATAATGTTTGTTCTGACTAACGATGGTCCGCCTAGAAAAGTAAACGTAGAGGTCGGAAGTTTTAGCCACCTCTGGGCGCAAGTCCTCTCAGGCGTTGCCGAAGGAGACCGCGTCGCATTGAGCGTTCCCTTGGGACAGGTGCTTGCACCAGCTCCTGTTCGTGAGGGGACCTATCCGGAAGAGAATCTGGAGGAAGACCCAGGAGCCATGCCTGCCCCCTCTGAATTCGGAGGTTCCAACGGAGGAGAGCTAGAGGGTGGCGGCGAGAGGCCCAGCGGAGACCGTGGGTATGGCGGAGGGCGCCAGTCGGGCAATCGGCCCGGCGGCGAGTCTCAAAGTCAGTCGTCCGGTGAACGCCCAGCTTCTGGTTCCTTTGGCAAGACTCCCGATTCCGGAGGCCATTCGGCGCAAAGTCCTAGTGGCGCAGAAGCTGCCCAACAAACTGCAGTGCTTCCGGAAGATTCAGCTCCGAACTCGGGAACGGAGAAGTGAGAAACGACCCCTCAGCCGTTGTAGGAGAAGCACCCTTGGAGAGAATCTTGATCCGCGCGGATAGCGGAAGTCACGCCGATCCAGTTGCCGAATTCCGGGGAGTGGAGCGTGTCTATCGAATGGGAAACCAGGAGGTGCGCGCTTTGGATCACATCGATCTCGTCTTCCGCAAAGGCGAGTACTGGTCGATTATTGGCCCCTCTGGAAGTGGCAAATCCACCATGCTCAATGTGCTGGGCTGCTTGGATCGCCCATCGAAAGGTCTCTACGAGCTCGGTGGCGAAGATACGGGCTTGTTGGATGACGACGCTCTCTCCGAGCTTCGCAGTCGCCGGCTGGGCTTCATCTTTCAATCGTACAATCTGATTCCACAGCTCAACGTATTGGACAACATCATGGTTCCGCTCTTGTATCAGTCCAACCCTCCAAAGGATGGCGAGGAGCGGGCTCGGCATTTAGCTGGTCGCGTGGGGTTGCAAGATCGCCTCGATCACCGCCCGCGCGAGCTGTCCGGCGGCCAGATGCAGCGGGTTGCTATTGCACGCGCCCTTGTGAATGATCCCGACATGATCCTTGCGGACGAAGCGACGGGAAACCTAGATAGTCAAACTTCGCGGGAGATTCTCAATTTGTTCGACGAGCTTCATAAGGAAGGGAAGACCATCGTCTTTGTGACCCATGAGGCGATCGTCTCTGAGCGTGCAGAGCGCGTCCTTGTTATGGGTGACGGCCGCGTGTGCGAGATTCGCGAGACCGCGAAGGAGCCCAGAGCGTGAGGGGGTCGGGACTCCTGGCGTCGATTCAACTCGGCGTAAGTAGCCTCATGCTGCACAAGCTACGCAGTGGCTTGACGACTCTTGGTGTGTTGTTTGGTACCAGTAGCGTGATTGCAATGCTTGCAATCGGCGAGGGTGCGAGCGCGCAAGCGCAAGAGCAGATCAAGAATATGGGCAGCCAGAACGTGATCATGCGCAGCGTTAAGCCGCTGGAGGATCAGAACCAGGGCAGCCAGACTACAAGGATCCTCAGCTACGGGCTGACGCAAGAGGACCGCGAGCGAGTGGAGGTCAATTTCCCGTCTGTAGGGAGGGTCGTGCCTTCGCGTTTAGTTACGCAAGAGGCACGCTTTGAAGATCGTGTGATCACCCAGCCGCGCATTGTGGCCACGATCCCTGATTGGCTCACGGTTTCAGGTCGGGAAGTCTCCGCCGGACGTTTCCTCACGGAGAGTGACATGTCGGGTGCCAAGAACGTTTGTGTGCTCGGAACCGAAGTCGCCCGCGATCTGTTCCTGTTTGCCAACCCGATTGGCAAGCGGGTGAAGTTGGGCGCCGACTATTTTGATGTGATTGGGACCATCGAGCCGCGCATGCGTTTCGATAGTGACGCTCCCGGTGCTGGAGAAGAGACTACAAAGGAGCTCTTTATCCCGCTGCCCACAGCGGACAATTGGTTCGGCAACATGAACATGAGCCGCCGCGCAGGTAGCTTTAATGCAGAGGAGGTCGAGCTCCACGAACTTCTGATCGGTGTAACCAACATCGATGATGTGATCGGAATAGCCAACGCTTCTCGAGAGATGTTAGATCGCTTCCACGACGACAAGGATTGGGAGGTTGTTGTGCCGTTGGAGCTGTTGGCCCAAGCCGAAAAAACCAAACGGATCTTCAACATTGTATTGGGCTCCATTGCTGGCATCAGCTTGCTCGTCGGGGGCATCGGCATCATGAATGTCATGCTGGCTACTGTGACCGAGCGTACCCGCGAGATCGGAATTCGCCGTGCACTTGGCGCAAAACGGCGCGACATTGTCGCGCAGTTCCTAGTGGAGACCGTGGTGCTCTCTGTCGGTGGTGGCCTGTTTGGTGTCGCTTTAGGTTTGTTGATCCCCAAGATTGTTCAGTGGTATACCGACATGCCGACATTGGTGACCTTAGAGGCACCGATCTTAGCGTTCACGATTTCGGCAGGTATTGGTGTGCTCTTCGGGATCTACCCCGCGTGGCGTGCGAGCCATATGGATCCTGTTGACGCGCTTAGGCACGAGTAACAAGCTGCGAGCTTCGGCGGTGTTAGCGCACCGGAGCTCGCAGCGCTAAGGCCTCTGCCAAGTGGGACCGGGTGGGCATATCTACCTGTTCCAAGTCGGCGAGGGTGCGGGCAACACTGCGCAGGCTTTGGATCGCGCGAGCGGATAACCCATGGCGCTCTGTCGCTTTTGCCAAGAGGTCACGCATGGCAGACGTTATCGGAGAGTAGCGGTCTAACCCTTTGGTACCGAGGCGACTGTTGAGGCACTGCTGTCGTTCTAGTGAGAGCAGCCGAGCGTCCCGAGCGCGCTGCGCTTGGATCATTCCAGGAGTGGAGGTGGCCTCAGGACTCGATGGTTGGTGCGCCTCGCCAAGGAGATCAGCCAAGCTGGGTGGCGTCAGTTCGAGGCGCAAATCGATACGGTCAAGAAGTGGTCCCGAGATGCGCTGCCGATAGCGAGCGATGGCGGTAGGCGCGCATTTACAAGGTATTTTGGGGTGTCCCAAGTAGCCACACGGACAGGGGTTCATCGCGCAGATGAGGTGGAAGTTTGCAGGTAGTGTGATCTGACGACCCGCACGTGAAATGTGGATCTCGCCATTCTCAATCGGCTGGCGAAGGGCTTCGAGAACCTCGCGGCGAAACTCAGGGAGCTCATCGAGAAACAAGACGCCGTGGTGGGCTAGTGTGATCTCTCCGGCCATGGGAGGAGAGCCTCCACCAACTAAGCCAGCATGGCTTGTCGTGTGGTGAGGAGCCCGGAAAGCGCGTTCGCGCGCGAGCCCGCCCGGCCACCGACCGGACGCCGAAAGTACGCGTGTCATGTCGATGCGCTCTTCGGTTGTGGGGGGCGGCATGAGCTCTGCCAGCGCACGTGCGAGTAAACTTTTTCCAGCGCCCGGCGGCCCAAAGAAAAGGGTGCCGTGACCGCCCGCAGCAGCGACCTCTAGGGCGCGCTTGCCAGCGGCTTGACCCCTGATTGCATCCATCCGAGGTGTGGCTCGCGACCGTTCGGTAAGGTCCTCTTCGGGGATGGAGAGCGGGCTGACAGGGCATCCCGAAAGGATCGCGACGACCTGGTCGAGCGTCTCAGCCTCGAACGCCCTTATCCCGGGAAGTGCAGCAGCCTCAAGCGCCGTATGGGGGGGAGCGATAAGAGTCTTGATGCCTGCGTTCATGGCGGCATCGGCCGTTGCTAGGCCACCGGGTACTGACCTCAACTTGCCATCTAAAGTGAGCTCACCCAGGAACACAATACCGAGCAGTGCTTCGGGGGGAATGTGACCTGACGCAGCAGCTGTGCCGAGGGCGAGGGCCAAGTCTAGGAGCTCCCCCGACTTCTTGAGTCCCGCAGGGCCTAGATGTAAGAGCAACTTTCCAGGGGGCAAGGCGAGGTGGCATTCACGTAGAGCGGCAAGCATTCGTCCACGACTTTCCCGGATGACCGCATCGGGGAGCCCGGAGAGGACGATCTCCGTCGTGGCTTTTTCGGAGCGCTCGGCAGGATCAAAGCGAGCTTCGACGGTCACTAAGGTCGCACCCGAAGCGTGAAGAGTTGCGCCCATAACCCGGGCGTGACGACGAGCGCGCGAGTGGCCAACAGGTGGGGGAACATTCATCGCTCATAGACGGACTAGAACAGCGCTCGTGACACTCCTCGAGCAAGAAATTTTCAATCGGGTGATCGAGTTGCGCAAGCCGTGCCCCAGAAACCCAAAACTCCCCTCACCCTTTTGCCCCGGTTTCGTTCTGCTATAGGCTCGGCCCCCCAGAAAGACAATGCGGCACCTCTTCCCGCGAGAGCAACTATGGACTCCTATTACGACCCCAAACATCTCGAGCACTTTGGCGAGATCGGCGAGCACGCCTCCGCGCTGTCCGCCAAGTTCTTCGACTACTACGGCGCCGTTTTTGCGGACGGTGCGCTCACCGCGCGCGAAAAAGCCCTGATCGCACTGGGTGTCGCGCACGCTATACAATGTCCGTATTGCATCGACGCGTACACGAAAGCGACCCTTGAGAAAGGCTGCGATCCCGAGCAACTGACGGAAGCCGTCCACGTCGCCACTGCGATTCGCGGCGGCGCCTCCCTTATTCATGGCATGCAAATGAAGAAGGTCGTCAACGACCTTGGGATGTAATTATGGCAACTCCTCCCCAAACGACTGCACCCCGTACGAGCCTGCTGTTTCGCAAAGATCCCCTGGCTTCGGTCGAGGCGCAGATCAACCTCCTAAACCGCACGGACCTAGGTGTCGATGAGAGCCTCCTGACGACCGCTGCGAGCAGTCCGCAAAACGCATTTGATCTGTCCCTGCAGAGCACTGGTCGATTCCCTCTACAGGCGAGCAGTGTCGACACGTTTCAACTGAACTTGGGCCGAGTTTGCAATCAAACCTGCATCCACTGCCATGTAGACGCCGGCCCAGACCGGAGAGAAAACATGGACCACGCTACGGCGGAGCTTGCGATGAGCGTACTCGCACAAACCGACATCCCCGTGGTCGATATCACCGGCGGCGCTCCCGAGATGTGCCCGGAGTTTAAGTACATCGTGCGGGAGTCGCGCGCGCTTGGCCGCAAGGTCCTGAATCGCTGCAACCTCACGATTTTGTTCGCCAAGGGTTTTGAGGATCTTCCCGAGTTCTTCCTCGAAAACGAGGTTGAAATCATCTGCTCGCTGCCCCATCACAGGGCTTTGAATACCGACAAGCAACGTGGTGATGGCGTCTTCGAAAAGTCCATTCGCGCTCTCCAGATGCTCAATAAGTTGGGCTACGGAAAGCCTGGCACGGGACTCCGGATCGTGATCGTGACCAACCCTGTGGGGGCGTTTTTACCGGCCGGGCAAGGGTCTCTCGAGGCGGAGTGGAAAGAGCGACTCCTCGAGACCTATGGCATTGAGTTCAACGAGCTATTCTCGATCACCAATATGCCGATCAGTCGGTATCTCGAGTGGCTGGAGCGCACAAACAACCTCGATGGTTACCTGCGTAAATTGAAGGACGCGTACAACCCCGTGGCGGCGGACGGCGTGATGTGCAAGAACACGATAAGCGTGGACTGGAGAGGCTACCTATACGACTGCGACTTCAATCAAATGTTGGAACTGAAAACAGGGTTCGGCTCCCCGACGCACCTGTCCGATTTTGATGTGTCTCGACTTGCGAAGAGACGGATCGTGACCAACCGCCACTGCTTTGGTTGTACGGCTGGTAGCGGCTCTTCTTGTGGCGGGAGTTTGACGGAGTGAAAGTAGGTGGTCTATGGCTGTTGGCATGTGCACTTCCCTTTTGGGCGACCTCCTGCCAGGTGCCTCCAAAACGATCGATCTCTTCTACTTTGGAGAGCGCCTCAGCTTCACCCTTGTTGACCGGCTCGCAGATTGTGATTGCGGGTAGGCGCGTCGATATCGGAGCGCCCGTTGTCTTGTGGTTCGAGCCTGGGGGATATGACGCCTATCGTCAGAAGCCGCGCTTCTCGGAAGTGGGTGAGGTCGGCCTGCGTTATCGCCCCGGGCGGAGTGGAGTCGGGCTGGATCTTGCGGCGGATGTCGCCTCACGTTTAGAGGCGGGCACGGCGAGTGTTGGCGAGCTTGCAGAGGTGGTGGACCAGTTTGTGATTCACTACGACGTCTGCGGCACCAGTCGGGTGTGTTTCAAGGTGTTGCAGGACGTGCGCAGCTTGTCGGTGCACTTCCTGCTCGATCTCGATGGAACGCTGTATCAGACCTTGGACCTCAAAGAGGCGGCCTGGCATGCAGCGAAGGCGAATGGCCGCTCGGTCGGTGTCGAAATCGCTCAAATCGGAGCCTATCCCCCAGGGACCGCACTCCAAGAGGATCAGCCCCTCGGTGAGTGGTACGAGGATGACGAGGCCGGCGAGACGCGCATCACGCTGCCTGCACGTTTTGATGGCGGGCACTTTTACAGGTCTGACCCGCTCTTGAAGCCCGCGACAAACGGCCGGATTACAGGCCGGCTTCAAGGGCAGGAGCTCGAGCAATACGACTTCACTGCCGCACAATATGAGACTCTCGCGCACCTCGCCGCTGCCCTCAATCGAGAGCTGCCAGGCATCCAACTCGAGGTGCCCCGCGATGGTAGCGGAGAGATCCGCAGCGACGCTCTGAGCGAAGAGGAGTGGGAGGCGTATCAGGGTCTGCTCGGTCACTATCACGTGACGGAGCGGAAGATCGATCCAGGTCCGGCGTTCAATTGGGAGGGCCTGCTGAGGCGAGCCCGCGAGCTGCGCTAGCGAACGCGCTCGCCCGGCTGCCACATGCCTTGCCCGAGGCTTGCGCCGCCGTCCATGGTGAAGCACTCGCCCGTCACGTAATCAGAGGCGCTAGACAGCAGCCACACGGCGTGATCGGCGACCTCTCCTGCCGTCGCAAAGCGGCCCGCGGGTATGCCCCGCACCATACGCTCCTTGACCCCCTCGTCCGGCCATAGGTTCTCGCTTGCTCCAGTGGATTCGAAAGGCCCGGGAGCGATGGCATTTACGCGAATCTTGTGGCGGGCCCACTCCACCGCCAAGGTGCGTGTCATGGCGAGGACGCCGGCCTTTGCGCTAGCGGAATGGACAACGCCGGGCATCCCTGTCCAGGCATAGGTGGCGACGACGTTGAGCATCACTCCTCCGCCATCTCGAATCATGCCTTTGCCGAATTCGCGAGTGCAATAGAAGGTGCCGTCCAGGACGATGCCGAGGACAGCGCGCCAAGCACCTTCCGTAAGGCGTTCGGCTGGGCAGACGAAGTTACCTGCGGCGTTGTTGACCAGTAGATCGATGGGCCCGTCCTCGCGTAGTTGCTTGACGAGTGCTGCGATATCGCCAAGCTTACGCACGTCGAGGACAAATGCCGAGGCGCTCCAGCCGTTCGCCTCGGCCTCCTGCAAGAAGGCGGCGTGGTGCTCCGAGTTCCGAGAGGCGATCGAAACATGGGCACCTAAGGCTGCCAGCCGCCGGGAGATCTGCAGGCCAAGGCCGGTGCCCCCGCCAGTGACAAAGGCCCGCTTTCCCTGGAACAGGTCGGGGGCGAATGGGGAGTGGGGAAGTGGTGCTGGTGCTTCAGTTGTCATGGGGATAGGTTGCCATGCTGCAACGCAAGTGCAAGCTGACGGGCGAACCCATCTGCAGAATCGGTTAGACTGCTCGACCCAGATGGCAGGTGTGGAGCGCGGGATCGTGCCCATTCACCTGCCCTATTCCTCGAAAGAAGACTAGCCTCGCTCTCCCCAGGGCGCCCCAACGATGATCACTCTGCAAAGTTATGTTTCCGGCAAATGGCACACAGGAACAGGTGCCCCAGCCTCTCTTTTTAATCCGACGACTGCCGAGGCGATCGCCGAGTGCAACTCGGATGGTATCGATTTCGCCGCGGCGGCCACCTACGCTCGCGAAGTTGGTGGCCCCGCTTTGCGTGCCCTAACTTTTGCCGAGCGCGGCAAGTTGTTGAAAGAGCTTGCGGCGGCCCTTCACGAACACCGTGAGGAGCTCATCGCGCTCTCTATTCAGAATTGCGGAAACACACGCGGTGACGCTAAGTTTGATATCGATGGTGCAACGGGAACCCTTGCCGCCTACGCGCACTTTGCAAAAGAGCTTCCCGACGCGAAGTTCTTGACCGACGGGGAGAGCATCCAGTTGGGTCGAACCAAGAGATGGCTAGGCCAGCACATTCTTGTCCCTCGCGAAGGCGTAGCTCTCCATATCAACGCGTTCAACTTCCCTGGATGGGGGATGTTTGAAAAGGTCGCTTGTGCGATCCTCGCTGGCGTCCCCGTGATTGAGAAACCAGGGACGCCGACGGCCGCAGTCGCCTGGCGAATGGCTCAAATCGCAGTGGCCTCTGGAATCCTTCCCGAGGGAAGTTTTCAGTTTATTGCGGGCTCGGTCGGCGACCTTCTCGACCATTTAGGGCCTCAGGATCAACTCGCATTCACCGGTTCCGCGTGGACGGGTGCCAAGTTGAAAGGGCATCCCAACCTGATTCAAAACAACGTGCATGTGAACATCGAGGCAGACAGCTTGAACGCTGTGATCTTTGCCCCGAGCCTCAAGACGAGCTCGGACACGTTCGGTGAATTCATCGCAAACACAGTGCGTGAGATGACTCAAAAGTCTGGCCAGAAATGTACAGCCGCCCGGCGTGTATTTGTGCCAAAGGACCGTGTCGAAGAGGTTGCGGCTGAGTTCAAAGTAGCTCTCAGTCGGATTACCGTTGGCGACCCAGCGGACAAGTCAACGGGGATGGGGCCCGTCACGAGCCAATCTCAGTTTGACGAATTGCGTGAGGGGATCGACGCCTTTAGCGAGAAGGGGACTTTGCTTTGCGGAGGCTCCACGCCGGCACGCGAGCAAGGATGGTTCCTAGAGCCGACGGTCATCATCGCAAACGATGCCGACGAGGCCATTTTTCATGAACGCGAGCTCTTTGGCCCCATCACGACGATTTTGCCCTATGACGGCGATGCTAAGAACTCCGCCCTCGAAGCGGCGCGCCTCGCCAACAAGGGCGGCGGCAGTTTGCTTGGTGCCATCTATTGCGACGACCCCGAGTGGGCCCGTGATTGCATACTTGCGATGGCGCCCTGGCATGGTCGGATCTGGACTGTTTCCGAGCGCGTCGCAGGTCAGGCGACCTTCCCGGGCATGGTTCTTCCGTCGATGACCCACGGTGGGCCAGGGCGTGCGGGAGGAGGCCAAGAGCTCGGCGGTCTACGCGGGCTTTCCGAGTACTTGCAGCGTGTCGCAGTTCAAGCATTTGGCGGTTTGATCAAGGCTGAATTCGGCGGCTAGGCGAGCAGAGACTCCAGCCCTCCTCTCTTTAGGGGGCCGCGCGGCGGGGAGCTTCCATGGAGCTTCCCGCCGCGTTGTCGGCGCAGGGATTTTCAGGGTTCGGTTCGAGAGGCGGTTGGGAATCGAACCGGATGTCAAGGTCACCCGGTACCCGCTCTGTTTCGACATCGTCACTCCTGGCGTGCGCTCGGTTTGGGAGGGTAGCTGGCTTGTAGAACGGCTCCGATTCTGGAGCTTTGACTTTGGGGACTCACTCCATGTGACTCCAAACGTGAAGCAGACTCCGCAGCCCCTTCACGCTAGGACTGTTGCTCGACAGGCAAGGCGTCTTTTTCCAGCACTCCCGAATTCTCCCAACGGTCCCAAGCCATCGGAAAGGCTGGTGGTGCCCTCTAGAGGGGGGTGATTCGAGCGAGTGTCTGGCTGGGTTGGTTCATATGTGGGACTCAACGCAACAAGGGAAGGCGGGTGACTGGGACTTGGTTGTGGAGCTCTCGTTTCGACCCTTAAATGCACTCCTGGGGCGCTTAGGGCCGTCTGGATTGGAAACTCGCCCCCAGTAAGCAGGTGGGTGGGCACGGCATGTACACCCAGCGTCGTACTGCTGAGAGTTCTCTGGAGGTAGTGGCCGGAGGTGTCGCTGTAGGCTCCCCCCCCCCAAAGGTCTCAGGGAAGCCAAATGAGTTGCCGATGATAGGCTTCCAGCAAGGCTGGAGCTGCCTCTTTCCTACCCCGCATTTACCGTCCTTTCCCTACTTTCGGGGATGCTCAACGATGACCCTCGTTCCTGATTTTGTTGCACTTGTTCAATGCAGTGGTGGGGGAGTCGCGCACAGCCACGCCCTTCTCTACGCAACTCTAGGGAGGCTCTGTGAGTAAGGCGTTGGAATGGATTTCCAAACTCTCGATGGCACAGAAGCTCGCGGGAGGTTCGATGCTGATGACCGTCCTGAGTGTAGGGGCGGTCAGTCGGATGGCTTATTCGGATGCCCGAGACGCCCTCATCGATAGGGCCACCACGAGCATGACTGCGTCCGTTCAAAGTCAGGTCAAGAGTTTGGGGGTGAGCTTGGAAGAAACGAAAGCAGATGCGAGATATCTGACACGCTCAGAGGACGTCCTGCATTTATTTAGCTCAAATGGAAAGTCGGGCGAGCCTGGATTTCTGGAGGATCTTGGAGAGGTCAAAGATCGGATAGAGCGGAATCTCGGCGCGATCGCCCGAGCCAATGGGTATTCCCAGGTCAGGCTTATCGATCCCCAATCAGGAATGGAGATGTGCAACGTCATCCTGGATTCGTTGGATCCACTGGGTTACCGGGTCATCCCCGAAGAGGGACTTCAAAATAAGAGTACGCGCGACTATGTGACTCTTGGGGCCATCCAGGAGCCGGGTGGCGTGTATGTCTCCGACATTACCCTGAATCGAGAAAATGGTGAGATCTCAGTTCCCCACTGGTTGACGCAACGTTTTGCCGCTCCGGTCTATGGCTCCATCGACGAGGTCGAAGGGCAGCAACCCGAGATCAATGCAGTGCTTGAACAAAAAGCCTTGATTCGCGAGCTTAACTCTAAGCTGACGAATGCAGCGCGTATGGCAGCGGAAACGGGAGCGCTCTCTTGGAAGGACCAATATGATCGAGATGCCAAGAGTCTAGAGGAGGCCCTCGGCTTCGTGCTCTTGCAGGGAGGAGCCGAGGCCAAAGCTGGCCTAGATCGGGTCTCTGCCGCAAACAGCGAGCTCCTCCGATTGGAGCAACGCGCGTTTACCTTCGTAGCCCAAGGCAAGACGAATCAGGCACGTTTGGAGGTCGGATCTCTGGAGTATGGGGAACTTAAGGAGGAGTATCGAGACGGGCTCGAATCCATGTTTCAAAACTTGGGGAAGGAGCTGCTAGGCCTCGTTGTAATCAATACCGAGGGTGTTGCCCTCCTCCAAAAGCTCGAACACCGGGTTGGGCGGAGTACCTGGCTTGTGGATAGCCATGGCTACTTTCTGAGCCACGACAATCCGAACTACCAATGGGGTTTCGAAAGCGAGCTTGGTCGGAAGCGATTTTCATTAGAGGCAGAGCAAGCAGAACTTTGGAGTCTATTGCAGAGTGGAGAGGGTACCAAGGCCGTCTTGGATGATGACCAGGTGTACATCGCCGAACCGGTCTGGATTGGCTCCAATCGGAACAATGGCCCTCACTTTTTGGTCCTCTCTCAAGCTACGGACGAGCTACATAGCGAAGTTTCCAGCTTGCGTGCGCGCATGGTGCTGCTCTCACTCGGCGCCTGCTTGACGATGGGATTTTTTAGCTACTTGATAGCTCGGAGAGTTACCAAGCCACTCAACGGGTTGGCACTAAAAGCGGACCGGCTCGCTCGAGGAGAGGAGTGTCTCGAGTTCTACCCGGGGAAAGGCAGTTCGGAGGTGGACCGCCTGGCGACAGCCTTCTCGAACCTCGTGGACAGCCTCCAAAGAAGTATGGCGGAGGCGCGGGAAGCGGCAGATTTCGCGAGCCTCTCTAGGGACCAAGTCACCAAGTTAAATGGCCAGCTGGAGTCAAAGGTCGTTCAACGAACAGAGCAGCTCGGGGTCGCTTTGGTAAACGCAGAGAGGGCGAATCAAGCGAAGAGTGATTTCCTAGCGACAATGAGCCATGAGATTCGCACGCCGATGAACGGCGTGATAGGGATGACCGGAGTCTTATTGGAAACGGAGCTAAGCGTTGAGCAGCGTGAGTACGCAGAAACTGTACGATCTTCGGGGGAAGCGCTTTTGGCGATCATTAACGACATCTTGGACTTCTCGAAAATCGAGGCGGGAAAGATGGAGATCGAGTCGATCAATTTTGACCCCACGAAAGTGGCGGAAGAGGCGCTTGAGGTCGTCGCTCCCGTCCTCCACGCAAAGGGAATCGAGTTGGTCTCCAACCTCGACCCGACCTTGCCCAAGGCCCTCTTGGGGGACCCCGGGCGCTTACGCCAAGTCCTGGTGAACCTACTTGGGAATGCCTCGAAATTCACCATGGAGGGAGAGGTCATTCTCAGTGTTGAGCTCCTCCACGATGCAGAGGGTGCCATGACGATAAGGTTTGCCGTCTCCGATAGCGGAGTCGGAATCGCTGAGAGCGCACAGGCGAAGATCTTCCAAAAGTTCAGTCAGGCCGACGGATCGACAACAAGAAAGTTTGGCGGGACGGGGCTCGGGCTTGCCATTTGTCGTCAGCTCGTCGAGCTGATGGGTGGGGAGATTGGACTCACGAGCAAGCAGGGTGCAGGTTCAACGTTTTACTTCCACGTGCCTTTTGCTTTGGGACAGGCAGAGCTGGCTGCGACGACTCCAGCCTATACGGGAATGCGCGCACTACTTGTTGAGCCTAACGCCGAAGCTGCAGATTCCGTGCGGCGCACTCTTGAGTCTAGAGGGTTCCTTGTTGCACTCGTCACAGGGGACCAGGCCCTGGATTCCGCGGAGGCCGCAGCTCTTGAAGGCCAGCCCTTTGTGCTTGTGATCCTCACGGGCAAGCTGGACCTCGCGGAACGCATTCACAGAGCGGGATGGTCTGCGGGTTCCCCCATGATCATTCAACTTGACGCATCGGGCTCGTCCAAGGTCGAGGGCGATCGAGAGCGGCTGGAAGCGATGACCCGCACGGTGCGCTTGAGCAAACCTCTTCGACGAGGTGCATTTGACGAACGAGTCGAGCGATTCTTGGGGAAAGAAGGAGGCCCCCAAGGCGTGACTCCTTCCGCCGCAAACGGTGAGAAGCTCATTAGTTCGGAATCCTCGGTTGGGCTCTCGGTGCTGTTGGTTGAAGACAACCGCGTGAATCAGATGGTTGCGTGCAAGATTCTTCAGGGACTCGGATGTACGGTTCAAGTGGCGAACAACGGGCTCGAAGGTGTCGAAGCAACACGGAAGAAGTCGTTCGATGTTGTGTTTATGGACTGCCAAATGCCGGTGATGGACGGCTTTGAAGCCACTCGGACGATGCGCCATGAAGTCGCGGGCGGTGTCCATTTCACGATCATCGCGATGACCGCGAACGCGATGTCTGGCGATCGCGAACGTTGCCTCGCGGCTGGAATGGACGATTACATCTCAAAGCCGATCCGCAAGGAGTTGGTTGCGGAGTGCCTTATGCGACTCTTCGAACGCAACGTGTAGCCCTGGAGGAATGCCTAGGTGGGATCTCGCCCCCCTATGGGCCATTTGGAGTTAGTCTGTAGAAGCGAGAGTCTGTCTCGTCGCCCCCCCCTCAATTCCTCAGATTCCTCAAATGCTGCACCTCCATCAGCTTCGTGTAAGTGTCAACTCGGCCCTTGGCGCACTCGTCTTTCTAGCATTCTCATTTGTCACTCCTGCTTCCGGGCAGGCGCCTTCTGGGTACTACAACTCCGTTGACCCCAGCTCGTCTGCAACCTTGCGAGCCACTTTAAATGCGGTGATAGATGATCACCAGCTTTTTAGCTATTCAGGAGGCGCAACCGATACGCTCGACATCCTCAAGCTGGCAGATCAGGACCCCTCCAATAGCGCGAACATCCTCGACGTCTATCACAACAAAAGCTACGCGAAGAGCAGCGGTTCCTTTAACCGGGAGCACTCCTGGCCGAAGTCTTTTGGCTTCCCCAGCGACAACGGTCAGAACTATCCCTACGTGGATTGCCACCAACTCTTCCTCTGTGACACGAACTACAACTCGGCGCGGGCAAACTTTCCTTTTGCGTCGGGCAACTCATCATGGTCCGAGCTAAGCACTCTCTTCAACGATGGCGCGGGTGGTGGGAGTGGCGTGTATCCGGGAAACTCAGATTGGTTCAGCAATAGCGCCCAGAGTTTCGAGGTGTGGAAGGGAAGGCGCGGTGATATTGCACGCGCGATGTTTTATATGGATGTGCGCTATGAGGGAGGCAACCACGGAGTCACTGGCTGGCCAGAGCCCAACTTAATCTTGACCGACAACACCGCGTTGATGTACGGGGCCGCGACAGGCAGCAACGAATCTGTTGCCTACATGGGGCTCTTGAGCGTGCTGCTCGCATGGCACGCGGAAGATCCGGTCGATGCCAAGGAGAGTGCGCGGAACAACGCTGTATTTGGATTCCAAGGTAATCGCAACCCATTTACCGATCATCCCGAGTGGGTAGCTTGTCTCTTTGGCGGAGGTTGTGTGAGTGACACCCTCCCGCCCGCAGTACCTACTGGTTTAGTGGCGACAGGTGGTGACTCGGTCGTGACCTTGGATTGGGCAGACAACACGGAGCCGGATTTCGCTGGCTACCGCGTTTACCGGGGAACGGCTCCCGGTGGCCCCTATTCCCAAACTGGGAACCTTGCGACCTCCAGCAGCTTCAGCGACTCGGGCCTCACGAACGGCATGACTCTCTATTACACAGTGACCGCAGAGGACTTCTCCGGGAACGAATCGGGAGCCAGCCAAGAGGCAAATGCGACACCGGTGTCAGGTGGAACTGGCGGCGGTGGTTCGGGGGACCCGTGGATTAACGAGCTGCACTATGACAATGGCGGCGCGGACGTCGGCGAGTTTATCGAAGTCGCCGGTCCAGCAGGTTTGAGTCTGACCGGATATACCCTCGTCGCCTATAACGGCAGCGGTGGACTGGCATACTCGACCATCCTACTCTCCGGCACATTGACAGATATGGGAGGGTGCGTTGGCGCTACCTCCTATTCCTTGCCGGGGTTTCAAAATGGCGCGCCGGATGGCATCGCTCTTGTTGATCCCCTGGGCGTCGTGATTGAGTTCCTCAGCTACGAAGGTAGCTTTACGGCAAACGATGGCCCAGCTACCGGCATGACCTCGACAGATATCGGCGTGTCCGAAGACTCCCTGACCCTCGTTGGGGAATCCTTGCAGCTCGGTGGGGTGGGAGCGGCTTCGACGGACTTCACTTGGCAGAGCGCTTTGGCTGAAACTCCGGGAATGCCCAACCAAGGGCAGGGCTTCAGTGGAGGCTGCCTAAGCGCCTGCGGATTTACCGCGTATAGCCTTGGGGCTTCTCCAGCCAATACGATCGGCTTGATCGGAGTCGGCGGTGCAGGCACGGGCACCATGGTGGACATCGTGGCGACTAGCGTGCCAGGCCTCGGAACATTCGACGCTATCTCCTTGGGCCCAAGTAGCCTCCCACTCTTAGGGGGGGTTGTCCTGATCGACCCGTTCCAGATGCTGCTCCCAATTCACTTTGTGGTCGGACTGACAGGGACAACGACATGGAGTCTCCCCATACCTGCGGGACCTACTTTTGCGGGGCTCTCCGTCTACTTCCAGGCATTTGCTCTCGATGCGACGCAACCCGGTGGATACGCGCTTTCCAACGGTCTCGAGCTGATCATCTGCCCCTAGCTTGACAAAATCGGTCTCGGCGAGTTGGCCGGGCCTAGCGGCCGCGGAAACACGATAAAGATACCGCCCACAGATGAGGTTTTTACCTCGTTCGTGGGTGGTATCTTTTACGATGCTCTGCGCACCTCGTTCCTTAGACACCACCATGCAATACGCCTCTTTTTTCGCTCTCGCTCTCACTTTGAGCGCACTCGCTCCTCACACGCAAGGCGACTTGAATGTGGCCCTGATCCGTGGGCACGAGTCGCCATCACCCGCTCCAGTCATCCCAGAGACGATTGCTCCGAGCGAGTGGCTAGTCCTGCCATCCGTCGATGGAAGTGGCCGCCGCCCCTTTCGCCCCGATCGCGTTTTTGCCAGGTACTTGCTTGATCGCGACAGTGCTCCGCCGCGAGGTGGAGACCAAATGTATGGCGAGAATCGGGACGCGACTTGGACATCTCATACCTCAAAAGAAGGGGGGCTCCTCGACACCGAGTTTGCGATGGGGTGGGCCTACACTGCAATCGAAGTTAGCGAGCCAGGAGTCTACATGGCGAAGTTGACCGGTGCATCGCGCCTGTTTGTCGGCGGAGCGGGATTCGCGGGAGACCCCTATGGGTACGGATTTGGAGGGGTGCCCGTGGCCTTGGAACGAGGTGTCAACCACGTCTATCTCTCAGGTGCGCGCGGTAACCCCAGGCTGACTCTGACTCCTGTAGAGGCGGACTCCCTTGTTGGTGCAACTTGGGATGCACTTACTCCGGATCTTGTGCGTGGAGAGAGGGCTGATAGCGTGTCGGAGTTGCCCGTTTTTAACGCAAGTACGAAGCCGCTGCTCGGTGGCACATGGAGCGCAGCAGGGCTCCCTCGCGATGTGGATGGCGTCGCCTTCGTTGACTTGGAGCCCGCTGGTGGTCTCCTACCAGCAGTGATACCTCTTGCACCTTTCGCCTTGCGCATCCCGGTGAAATCTTTGCTCGAGCTCACCGAGTCCTCCGCCCCGAACTTGGAGCTCGCGATAGTCGGAGTGTGGGACCAACCGGCAGAGAAAGGAGAAGATGCGGCCGCGGTTGCGGGACCTCCAATACAGCTAAAGATGGCCGCTAGGGGACATGGAGAGACGCACAATGTCGTCTTTCCAAGTGCGATTGACGGCAGCTTGCAAGAGTACGGATTGGTCGAGCGGGATGCCTCACTCGCCACCGAGGGTTTGGCGCCTTCGCTTGTGCTCTCCCTGCACGGCGCAAGTGTTCCGGCGATGAATCAGGCGCGTGCCTACGGACGCAAGGGTGACTTCTGGATTGCCGCGGCTCTGAACCGCCGACCCTTCGGATTTGACTGGCAGGACTGGGGCCGCGAGGACGCGTATGAGGCGTTGGAGCACGCCCTCGAGGCCTCCGGCGTAGATGAGGAGAGGGTCTTCCTGACGGGGCATTCCATGGGTGGACATGGCACGTGGCACCTGGGCGCAAACGACCCCGACCGTTTTATGGCCATCGCGCCAAGCGCGGGTTGGTCGAGCTTTGACTCCTATGGAGGGCGACCCGATGGCATCCTCAACTCCATTTGGCGGGCCGCTGACGGGACCTCACTAACCCTCGACTTGATCGACAACCTTGCACAGGTCCCGACCTTTGTCTTGCATGGTACTGCGGATGACAATGTGCCCGCATCGGAGGCTGAGCTGGTGATGGCAAAGCGCGAGCAGTCGAACCTTGTGGGGAAGGCTGAGCTACGCTCGCATTTTGAAGAGGGCGCGGGGCACTGGTGGGGCAACCAGTGTGTCGATTGGCCAGGGATCTTTGAGATGTTTACCGAAATCGCGCAGGCTCTACCTCAAGACGCGTATCGCCCTCAGCCGAAGACCCTGCATTTTCGGACGGTAGACCCCGCGGTGGACTCGGTGCACTACTGGCTAGAGGTCTTGCAGCCAATGACCTACGGTGAACCCGTCGACGTGTTCGGCGAATGGGATGAGGACTCTCGAATCTTGACCGTTAGCGCGCCCAACGCTGCGGCGATGATCCTGTCGGCTCCCAATCGTGGCCGACCGATTGAGTGGAGAGTTGGGACTGCGACTTTTTCAGGGTCATCAACGCAACGCCGCTTGAGTGTTGTGCGGAGTGAACACGGCGACTGGATAAAGGGGCGACCGGTTGCGGGAGAAAAGTCTCCGGAATTCGCAGGCCCATTCAAGCGCGCATTCGACAACAACTTCGTCCTGGTGTTTGGAACAGGCGGGGAGGCCGATGAGGATCAAGAGTTGCTCGAGCGTGCCCGCTACGACCTCGAGCGCTGGAGTTACCGCGCGGCAGGAGAGGCCAGGCTCATGTCGGATCTCGACTTCAATCGCATGGTAGCTTCGGGCGACAGGTCTCTGCAGTCCTGCAACGTCATCCTCTTTGGAAACTCCGATTCTAACGCAGCGTGGTCGGCCGTTTTTGATGGTGGAGAGGCCATCGAAGTCTCCGCGGGTTCCGCACGGATCGGTTCGGAAACCTACCACGGTGACGACCTGTTGCTGCTGGCGGTCAGGCCTCGTCGCGACTCTCCACAAGGAGCGAACGCTCTGGTTGGGGCCTTTGCGAGCACCGGCGTTCGAGGCGCGCGCCTCGGCTACGAAGTGCCGGTGTTCGTCTCCGGGGTTGGTTTGCCCGACTGGACACTGATCGGCCCCGGTATCCTCGGCAGCAACTCCCCCGAAGTGATTGCCTCAGGGGCAACCGGTGGGGACGCTGGTGTCATCGGAGCCGGTTGGTTCGACAGGTCCTGGCGTCTGGCGACCCCGCTTGTGATGACGCCAGAAGGGGAGTAGAAGCCGAAGCGCTCTCCCTCAGCCGTTGGCTCCAGCAAAGACGTGCTCATCGACGTGGAGATGCGCAGTCCCCCACGAAAAAGCCCCTGCCCATACAAACGTATGAGCAGGGGCTTTTGTACGGTTCCGGTCGAGTCCCTAGTCGCGATTGCGAGGACCTTTCTTTGGGAATGCCTGGTCCTTGAGGGGACGAGTGATCGAGCTGGCAAGCTTCTTGTCTTCCAACGTCTCCGCATCCGTCTTCGCTTTCAGATAGACCAGTTCAATGAAAGGAGTGCAGTCAAGATCTTCATGAATCTTAGCGGCTAGGGTCTCCACGGATTTCCGGCTCTCTTTGGAGGCCAAGAAGTAAGTGGGAATACCTTCGAGGTCGAGCAAGTCCTCGGAGAGACTGAAGCCGAGTATGGTCGCCTTCGGATTGATCAGCGTCACGGTGCGAACGTTCTCGTCGCGAGCGGCATGGCGCACAGCAAGAGCGCAGCCAGCGCCGTTGCCAATCACGTTGAGGTTCGAGGAGTGAACAAGCTTGTTTGAGCGCAACCAACGCACAGCAGATTCGATGTCGCGGTAGGCGAAAGCCCACATAGCCTCGCGGTCCTTGTCCGACTCTAGTTTTCGGTAGTCGTCTGACTCTTCATTGATGCTCTCGCCATGGCCCCGCAGGTCAATGGTCAGCACAGCGTAACCAGCTTTCCACATGCTCTCAGCCAAGGCGGCCATGCTCTTGCGATCCGAGCCTGCATCGTGAATCAAAAGAGCAGCAGGAGCCTTCTCGTCGCCTTTCGGGACATAAAAGCTGGCCTTGAGAATCATGGTCTCGGAGACCTGAATGTCCACGACCTCAATCGTGGGCTCACTCCCACGAGGAGCTGATAGCGGAGACGTCGGGACGGGAACAGTAGCTGTGGAAGGAGTCGCCGCGCTCGTGACAATAAGCAAGGCGGCAAGCAGGAGTTTGTCCAGCATGGTCTAGAGAGAGTTGTCCGGGGGGGGTGGGACGTTGTTCGGTGCGGTAGCGCTTAGGGGCGAATCCAAGGCTTTTTCCGGCCGATGTGTGCTGCGAAACATCTTGCCGGCTTCTTCTCAGGTCCGCAACCCCTTCTAGGCGCCAATTTCTGTGATGTAACGGTCACTTCTCCTTCTTTTTTGTGCGTTCATCCAACACTTTCTACCCACCGAAATGTCCGTTACACCTAGGTGTTGTGTTTGGGTGCGAGTTGTTGACCGATCATTCCTCTCCTGGGTCCTCTGAGGGCCGAATTGGAGTTCCCTTTCACACCACGACGTAGCAAAGGCTCATCGCAGCCGGAGGGGCGGCCGAGCTCTTTGGGGGCGCCCTGTCGCCGAACCTCATCCCAACCCGAGTCGGCCCTCTGGGCTCCAGAGCTCCGTCCACTGCGTCGAGACCTCTCTCCCCAAGCAATGTGCCCGCCGCGCGCGAAGCACACCCCCGACAAACAGACCGGCCCTCGCCAGGCCAACCCACCTACGCACTGCAAAAGCAGGGCGCCTCCCTCGCTTTTACCCGAGCTCTAGCTGGCGGGTGGCGTCGACCTCGTCTCGGTTGAGAAGCTGGATGGCGTCGCCAATAGAGTCGTACATGCTCCAGTCTTTTGGGATGGCACGGCGGACATTGCGGAGGAGTTGGACGCTCATGCGGAGGGTGCGAACGAAGTCTCCGGCACCGGTGTCCATGCGCTCTTCGATCTCTTCAAGGGTGCCGCCTCGGATCCAGTCGAAGAGGGGGCGAGTTAGGCCCCAGTCGCAGGTCTTCATGGGGCTCTCAATGCCGAATCGCGCCTCGACTTTTTGCATGTCTCGGATGGCTCGGTCGACCTTGTTTCTTAGGTCTCCGTAGAGGCGGGCGGGGAGCCTTGGGGCTCCTTCTCGGCGGCGCTCTTCGTAGATCAGGGCTGTGAAGATCATCGCTAGGGGTTTTGCGGGGAGATCTTCTAAAACGCCCTGGTAGAGCAGCTCGGTCACTTGAATCTCGTACCCATAGATGTGACTGGAGAGCTTGCCTCTTCCGGTGAGGCTTCCGCGGCCGACCTCTGGCCCCTCGGGTTCAAAGTAGCCAAGCTCCTCTAGGAAATCCAGGTGGTTGTCTAGGAGCTCGTGTTGCCGTTGGCGGTTGTATTCCCTGGCTTTGCGGCTGCCTTCTCTGTGCTGATAGCGGTTGAAGGATTTGTCCCAGGCCTCGTGGATGTGGTTTCTCCCCATGTGGGAGATGAGGTGCAAAAGGGTGGAATAGGCAAGCTTGAAGCGACTTTGGACGGGCTCTGGGTTTCCCGAGAGGATGCGCTTTAGGGGGGCCTCCTCTAAGTCCTTTAGACCTAACATGGAGATGACGAGGCCTTCCTTGTCAATGCCCTGCCGGCCCGCGCGTCCCGCCATTTGTAGGTAGTCGCGGGTGCGCAGGTAGTCCATGCTCACACCGTCGTACTTTTTCAGGCTGGCGAAGACTACGGTGCGGGCAGGCATGTTGATGCCAATCGCAAAGGTCTCCGTGGTGAAGATCATTTTGAGGAGGCCGGTGCAGAACATGCGCTCGACAACTTCCTTGTGGATGGGCAGCATGCCGGCGTGGTGATAGCCGATGCCATGGCGCGCTAGGCGAAAGACCTCACCGATGTATTCGCCCTCGTCCATTTCGTAGCTGCTGATCAGCTCGCGCTGAAGGACCTCCATGCGATCGGACTCCTCCTCATTAAGTAGCTCGCGATGCTGGTTGGCATACGCGAGTCGCTCGACGTCTTTCCTGCTGAAGGAGAAGACCAGTACAGGAATCGCGTCGTTGTCTTGGACCTCGTCAAGCAAGCGGTCCAGCTTCGGTGGTTGCCGGAAGACTCGCCCACGGCCACGGCCACGCCCGCCCTCTCGGCCGCCTTGTTTCTTGTGCTTCTCAGCTTCGAGCTCGTGCTTGGCGATTGCGGGGAGGCGACCCAAATCAAATAGGCCGCTCTTCTCGGTGAACAGGCGATGCTTAAGAGGGACCGGTCGCTTGTCCGAACGGACGACCGTAAGGTCCTCTTCGCGGATTTCTCGAATCCATGAGCCGAGCTGGTCGAGGTTTTGGATCGTGGCGGATAGGGACACAAACTTGATGCCCCTGGGAGCAAAAATGAAGGTCTCCTCCCAGACGGTTCCCCGCTCGATATCGTCCATGAAATGGACCTCGTCGAAGATGACGTAGTCGACGTCATGTAGCATCGCGGGGCTCTCGAAGATCTGGTTGCGAAGGATCTCCGTGGTCATGATTAGGACTTGCCCTTCCGGGTTGATCGTGACGTCACCTGTCATCAACCCGACGTCCACATCGGGCTCATCCCGGAAGTCCCGGTACTTTTGGTTGGAGAGTGCCTTGATCGGCGCGGTGTAGATCACACGTTTTCCCCGCTTGATCGCCTCGAAGATCGCGTATTCGGCGACTAGGGTTTTTCCGGCGCCGGTGGGGGCGCTGACGAGCAGGTTCTCCCCCCGGCGAATCGCCTCTACAGACTGGATCTGGAATGCGCTGAGCTGAAAGCCCTTAAAAGTCGTAACCCGGGTCTCTCCCCCCTGATCATCGGTCGGTTTTTGTGGGATACCCGTTCGCGGGCGCTGCCCGTTGCCGGACTTAGGACTTTTATGGCGATCTGAGGAAGGATTCATAGAGGCGTTTGTTGAGGTCGCGCTGTTCGCCTGCCAAGATAGCTACACCGAGTACCCGGATGCACTGCTTGAAGCGGATCCTTGCTCATCGATTTCAAATTAGCTCCCATCCGGGATCCCACGCCTTCACCACTTCTTCCTATGGATATGACCTCAAAAGCAGCTTCTGCACACCGCCTCGACCGTGAACTCGCACATTTGAAGATCATCTCGCGCCTGCTCGGCCATGAGATGCACAGCCAGAATAGTCCCCGCATTCAGCTCTCCCGCGACTCCGTGCAAGAGATTCAAACCAGCCTGGACCTCTTCATTGAGTCTATGGCCGCTGGCCGCAAGGCGTCACCCCAGGTGTCCAGCATCGAGACGAACCCCGTCGTCTCACGCGTCAACTAAATCGCTCTCCATCGCGATTTCTGCGCCTTGCCACAACAATGGGTTCACATTCCGTGAGTATGTCCAGCGCTGTGGCTCGGCCTAGGTTTACCTCCCAATCAGGCCTCGCCGCAAGGGTCCTTGTGGGGCCGGTTTTATTTGTGGGGTTGCTTACTTCTGCGCTCTACTTTGGCAACCAACTCGAAGACGGGGCGGAGAGCGTCGGATTCACCCGGATCGAGACCAATCGCATGTTGCTCGAATATGGGCGGGTCCTGCAGACCGAAGACGGTGGCGTTCGGACGGAGTGGATCGACCCACGCTGGGAGCAGCTGCTATCCGAGCGCATGTCCGCCGTCGCAGACTTCGAAGCAGAGGATCCCTCCGGCGTCGAGAGTATCCTGGCGAACTTGCGCGAGCTCGCGTTTATCGAGGAGCTTGGAGAGCCCCGGGTGATCTGGCCCAACGGGCTGGAAGTCCCGCTCCGTATTCGCCGTCCCGTCGCTTGCATCGCCTGGCACGACAGCTATTTTGCCGTAGCCGTGGACTGGTCGACGGGGGTCCCGCGAGGGGTGATCCTCGAGGGCCCATGGAACACGCCGCCGAACGTGGGAACGCGCTATTTACCGGTCATCGATCGGCTAGAAGAGGTGCCCTCGAGCGTCTGGCTAGAAGAGCGCGTACTGCTCGACGCACTCTCCATCGCGGACTCGATGTGGAGCTCTCTGGACGACGACGATTACCGCCGCCTTGGACGGATCGTTATCGATGCTCGGCGCGCAAGAGACACCTCCGTTGAAGAGCCCGGAACACGGATTGAGCTTGAGGGTCAGCGCGTCGTCTTCTTTGGTAGAAGTCCAGCGCAGGATGCGCCGGGCGCACTTCCCGTAGCAGACAAGTGGCAATCGATTCGCATCGGATTACAGGAGCTGGAAAACGGTGTGGACTGGGAGTCCTTAGACGTGCGCTGGGATCGCCCAGAGCAGGTCCTTCGCCGGAGCGAAGAAGACTAGTGGAGAGGCGCTCATTAGGGGGGCTCCCCGTGGTCTGCTTCGTTTTAGGAGCGCTCCCCCTTGTCCTGGATGCGTTTGGAGCCTTGGGAGGCAATTGGCCTCGAGGCTCGCTCCCAGCAGGGATCTCCCGAGCCTCTTTAGCGTTGTTGCCTTGGTTGCTTTTGATGGGCCTTCCGCGCCGTAGCAGCGATGGCCTGCGCGCACTGGATGGTGCCCTTGGACTGCCCCTTTTTGGTTTGGCGATAGCTTGTGATGTGCAAGCCGGCGTGCCTTGGAGTGCGCTGGTCTCTGGAGGCGTGGCCGCGGTCTCGATGGTGTTCCTCTTGGGCTGGGGAGCCCGCGTAGCGGCTCGGCCCCTGTACGCAGCCCTTTGGTTTCTCTTGGTGTTGGGGCCCGTAGGGGTCGGCCTCGCTTTGGGTTTTGCGAACGCGGGCGCTCCTCTCAGTCCCGAGGGCGCGCACGCTTTTCTAAAGTGGAGTCCGGTGGGGTGGTGCCTGATGTGGGCTGCCGAAAACCCGGGCCTTGAACCCCGCCTTCCCGCCACCCCATTTGCCGCACTCCTCACCACAGGACTGCTCGCACTGGTGCCCTACTTCGGACGCGCCGCGAGCACCGGCTCCGAGGAGGAATCATGAGGCCGCTCCTCTGCCTCTTCATCGTCCTGTTCTCTTGCACGCTTGCAAGTGCCGATGACAACAGGCTCGGATTTGGACGGATCGTGCTGGATGGCCACGTTGAGAGTGTCGAGTTTGATTTCGGCTCCTACGGGAAAACCCGACTCCTCAGTGAAGAGGGCGGCCGCAATTTTACCGGTACGACTTTTCGCATCCCCCTACCCGCCGCGGGAGAAGCGGGGGCTCTACTGACTCCCACAGTGGTGTGCAGCGGTGGTGGAGAGGCGCGCTACCTCGGATGGGACAGTGAACCCGCAGGGCTCTCTTCGACTCTTCGCGCGCGCTCTCGTCCGCCGGTCTTGCGCGCGCTCCCTCGCCCGAGTGTGCTCTCCTTATTGCTTGTTGTTCTAACGAGCTTTGCAATTTGGAGTGCACGCCGCGCCCCCAGGGCGATCTGGTTCCAAGTTGCCGCTCTACTCGGAGGTGTGAGCGCTGGAGCATTTGTGGTGGGGGCCTCCTTTTTGGTCAAGACCGACCGCACGGTAGCGAGCGTCGTCGACTTCTCGGGTGTGGTTGGTCAACCGGCGTCCTGGGCGGGTGTGGTGACCGAAGGGAATCTCGAAATGATTCATTTCGAGGCGGACACCCTCTCCCTAGAGACACAACCGATTGGCGCCAAGCTCCTTTTCACGGCCCACCTTGAGGATTTTATGGCGGGTACTTGGAAGGCCGAAGGCCCCCGAGCCTCGAAGATGTGGGTCCGCCGACCTTGGTCCGGAATCCAGGGGGACTGGCTTCATCCGGGGACTGGGACGGCTCAGAACTTGGGGGACTTCCAAGCGGCTTGGCTTCGCAACTCGGCCTCGGAAATCTTCGCCCTAGGCCCATGGAGGGCCGATGAGGCGCGCCCCGAGGCAACGGAAGGCCTCATGACCCCCCCCTCATGGCTCCTGTCGGGTCTGCCGATGGGGCGTGAGTTTTTTCTCGGGCTCCTCGAAGCATCCGAGACCTTTGTTCGCGCGACTTGGACGGCACCTTGAGGCTGCGAAGCCTTCCGGAACTTGGCCGAAGAGCATTGGAATTCAAGGAACCTTCGAAAAACCATTGCCCGTACGTTGCACCCTCGCTAATCTGTTCGGCCCATCGCGCCCGGGCCCCGGGTGACGTGAGTCTCATGACTTGGCTGAAAAGCCATCTTGCGATACGCCCGGATGGGATTTGGCTCAAAGCCTACACCGAAAGACACTAGATGCCGCTGCAACAGCAGCCCCTCTCATTTCTGATGAAGACCACTAACCTCAAGCCCGAAGAAGTCGAAACACGTTGGTACGTCTACGACGCTTCGGAGCACGCCCTCGGTCGCATGGCCTCCAAGATCGCTATGCAACTCATGGGCAAGGACCGCCCGACGTACACCCCGAACATGCTTAACGGGGCTCACGTTGTTGTTGTCAATGCTAAAGGCGCCCGTCTCTCGGGTAAAAAGAACCAGCAGAAGGTCTACAAGAGCTACTCCGGCTACGCTGGCGGGCTCAAGTCGACTTCGATTGATTACGTTCGCGAGAACCGCCCGATCGACATCGTTCGCGAAGCCGTTCGCCGTATGCTCCCGAAAAACCGTATCGGCCGGGATATGCTCCGGAACCTGAAGGTCTATCCGGGTCTAGAACACCCTCACCAAGCTCAAGCTCCTGACAACAAAGTTGGGGCAACTCTCTAATGGTAGTTATCAATCCTTGGACTTGGGGACTCGGCCGACGCAAGACGGCTGTAGCTCGTGTCCGTCTGAAGCCAGGTACTGGCGTATTCATAGTCAACAAGAAGCCGGTTGACGAGTATTTCGTCACCAACCGCGACCAGACTCAGGCCAAGGCTCCCTTGGTACTGACGGAGTCCACCGAATCTTACGACGTGCATGTCAACGTCAAAGGCGGCGGGCAGAACGGTCAAGCTGGTGCAGTTCTTCTCGGGATTGCCCGTGCCCTTAAAGAGATCAATCCGGCTCACTTCGAAAGCCTCCGCGATGCGGGTCTTCTGACTCGTGACTCGCGTCAGGTCGAACGTAAGAAACCTGGTCGTGCCGGCGCGCGTCGTGGTTTCCAGTTCTCGAAGCGCTAAACTTCGATCTGCGTATTTTCACGCATACAAAGGCAACGGGCTCCGTTGGGGTTTCCCCGACGGGCCCGTTGTTTGCTTAAATCACTCCCCTAAATCGCGTTTTCGGAATTTCCTATGGCCGGTCACTCACACGCAGCAAACGTCAAGCACCGCAAGGACGCGGTTAACGCCAAGAAGGCAAAGATCTTCACGAAGTGTGCTCGACACATCGTCTCCGCTTGTCGAGTCGGCGGTGCTGATATCGAGATGAACCCCCGTCTTGCCCTTGCGGTTGAAAAAGCGCGCGCGGCCAACATGCCGAGGGATAACATCGAACGTGCGATCAAGAAGGGTGCAGGTAGCAAGGATGGCGAGGAGTTCGAGGAGCTCGTCTACGAGGGGTACACACCGGGTGGATTCGCTCTAATGATCGTGTGCCTCACCGACAATCGCAAGCGCACTGCTCCCGACATCAAGTTCTGCCTTGAAAAGCGCGGCGGCAACTTGGGCGCGCAAGGGTCCGTCTCGTTCCTGTTCGATCTCCGCTCGGTATTTGTCGTAGACGCCGGTGAGAAAGAGGAAGACGAGTTGATGGAGATCGCTCTCGAGGCGGGGGCGGAGGACGTCAAAATCGAGGACGGAATCGCAACCTTCTTGGGGGATCCGACGGAGTTTATCACGCTCAAAGCGGAGCTAGAGAAGGCCGGCTTTGATGAGTTTCTTAGTGCCGAGGTTAGCTACGTTCCCCAGAGTGTCACCGATGTCGCCTCGATTGAAGAGGCCCGCAAGGTGCAGAAGTTGATCGACGCATTAGAGGAGAACGAGGACGTCCAGACGGTCTCGGGAAACCACCACATCAACCCCGATTGGCTCGGGGAGCTGTAGCGCCCCCAACGCGCCCCGTTGGAAGGAGCCCGGCCGCCCAATAAGGCGCGGCTGGGCTTCCTTCGTAGGAAAAGCTCCCATAAACGCAGATTACCCGGGCCTGCCGCGTGATTCTGTCCGTGAATCTGGCTAGCCTGAGAGGCTGCAAATCGCATTCTTGTTCCCCCTCTTCTACTTTCCGAGTTCTCCCCATGGGCGACGGCCTTCGAACCATTCGTATAGTGACCTCCGACGAGGTCCTTTTGAACTCCACCAGCGCTGCCTCGGAAAACCTTGAAGGTTGGGAGTTCGGCGGCAAAGCAACCGTGGACGCCCTTCGCGAAGGTGCATGCGCGCCTGGTGATGTGATCCTGCTAGACGTGAACTCGGGACCCGAGAACGCCTACGAGTCCTGTCGCCGCCTGACGGGGACTTCGCGCGCCCGTATTTTTATCGTGGGTAACGGGGACTCCAGCTCGGCCGGTGTAGCCGGTGCGATCGCTTCCTTCTGCGGAGCTTCCAAGGTGCTCTCCAAGCCGGTGACGGCGAGTGCGCTTCGCGAAGCTCTTGCGGGCTCCGAGGCGCGCCCCGCTCTTCAGACATCGGAGCGCGGCCAAGATGCCGCCCACGGGCTTCCAGAGTCCCTGTTGCAGGACTTGATGAGTGGCAGCACCCAGCCCATCTTGCGCGCTCTTGTCGATCCGGAGACCGGCCTCTTCAACTACGAGTTCCTCACCTTCAAACTCGATGAAGAGTTCAAGCGAGCCCGACGATTTGGAACGCCACTCTCGTGCGTGATGCTCGGCTTCGAGGGGCAGGCTAGCGAGGACGTACTTCGTCAGCTCGCTGGCGCCTTCTTGGAGACCTCGCGGGATACAGACGTGCTTGGGCGATTTGACGAGAGCTCCTTTTTGTTCTTCCTTCCAAACACCGGGCCCGACGGCGCGACCGTTATGGCCGAGCGCATTAAGGCAATCGCCAACGATCGCGGCTTGAAAGATATCGTCGGCGATCCGCTGGAGATCTCTGCTGGTATCGCGTTCTATCCTCACGTGCATATTGCAAAGCGCGAGGACCTCTTCAGTCGTGCCCGCGATGCTTTCTACAGAGCTCGCGAAGCGGGTGCCGGTCTAGTGACCGCAACCGAGTAGTCACTATTGGCCTCCTGGAAGCCTAATGTCGAGCTCCTGCAAGGGGGGGATGAAGCTGAGTGGTGCCTAGTCGAGCAGCACTTCGGGGGGCGCCTCTTGGCCTATGCCCAAAGGCGGACCGCCGGGGACATCCAAGCTGCTGAAGACATCCTGCAAGAGACCTTACTTGGCGCCGTGCGCGGGATACAGAACTTCAATCCCGCGTACACTTTCGAGCAGTACATGTTTGGAATCGTTCGCAACCGGTCGATCGACTTCATGCGGCGGCGCAAGTTGCGCACCCTGATGGGTGATGCAGAGAACGAGGACTTTCCCGATTTAGACGCGTTCATTCACAACGACGATACGCCGAGCGCAATCGTTCGAGGACTCGAACTCTCGGGACGCGCCCAGGAGCTCTTAGGCATCATCCTAAAGGAGTGGGTGGGTGAGACTTGGAGCTCGGGTGAGTTCCAACGGCTTACGGTGTTGGAAGCGCTCTTCTCGGGGGGGTGGCGCAACCGAGACGTCTGGCGCGCGTTCGGACTCCGCGACGAGACGGCGGTCGCCGGGATTAAATTTCGGGCGATCAAACGGCTACAGCAGCTGGCCGCCCAGCGTGAGTCGGGTGGTGACCTGCTCGACTTCTTGGCGATAGCTGAGGATGGCGGTGGCCGCCTACTCGACCTCGACGTGACGGCGATTTGGACGGAGCACTTTGTTGGCTGCATGGGGCGTAAAGTCCTTGGCGAGCTGCTCGCTGGAGTTTTGGATGCCAAGGCCGAGGAGTTCCTTGGGTTTCACCTTACGGCAATCAAGTGCGAGAACTGTCGCGCGAACCTAGACGACCTGACCAACGACTCGGCACTTGTTGACGCACTGCTAGCTAGGCTAGCCAAATAGCCTAATCGGACACGTGAAAGGCAGGTTTGCGTAAGACTGCCATCCCTTTTCTCCGATTTGGGGACGATCGGCTATCCTGCCTTACGCAATCACTGACTTGACCCCCTACCAAGCGCTCTTATGCTTTCGAAGAATTTGCTCCTGTCGACCCTCACCCTAGCCGCTGGCTTGGGATTGATGTCATTCTCCGTTTCGACCAGAGCCCCGGAGCCGCTTGCGCTTCCCCAAGGTCAAGAGGTCTCCGCCCTGGATCGCGCTTTGGATGACATCCAAGTTGAGGAGATCAAGGCTGACATATTCTTCATTGCATCCGATGCAATGGGGGGCCGAGACACCGTTTCCGCAGAGCAGAGAATCGCAGCTCGCTTTCTTCGGGGTCGATTGCAATACCTCGGCCTCAAGCCGGGCAACGGCGAGAAGTATTTGTACGAATACCCGCTTGCTCAAAAGGCATTGGATCGCGATGCCCTAGGCGCCACGATCTCGGCTAGCACCGACTTGGCCTACGGCACAGACTACTGCTTTCCCGATGCGTTCGGCGTCGCCGACCTCATGACGGATGCAGGGGTGGTCTACTGCGGTAAAGGAGAGCAGGGCGACTTCGACTCGAAAGAGCTCAGCGGAATGTGGGCCCTTATCGATTGGGATGACCAGAATGTCTATCGCATTCGCAGCCGAGCACGCAAAGGCAATGCTGCGGGTATCTTGATTGCCGCGGGCGAAGGCTATGAAGGAGCACCGTTGATGGAGCTCTTCGCCAAAAATGGGGAGGCCAGTTTTACCGGACGCGTCAGCTATCCTTCTACCGGCGGTAATCAGTCAAGCTCCCGAGAGCCCTTTCCGGTCCTCGTCCTATCCAAGGAGACGCGAGGCAAGCTCGTTGGCGACTCGGAGCTCACTACAGGGGCGGCCATTGCGAACACGTTTAGCGAGAAGCGTTCGATTGTTGGTGGAGGTACGATCCTTGCCGAAGACGTCTGTGGTTTCTGGCCCGGCAGCGATCCCGAACTCTCAAAAGAAGTCCTTATTGTCTCGGCACATTACGACCACGTCGGTACGCGCGATGGGGTGGTTTACAACGGTGCTGACGATAACGGCTCTGGTACGACCGGCCTTCTTTCGATTGCCTCTGCGCTAAAGGAGTACGGCCCGATGCGTCGCTCGGTGATGTTGATTTGGGTCTCCGGTGAGGAGAAGGGGCTGTGGGGTTCAAAAGCTTGGGCGACGAACCCCAGCCTTCCAGAGGGCTACCGGGCCGTCGCGGATATCAACATCGACATGATCGGTCGCAACGCCCCGAATGTCCTGTACATCACCCCCAGCGCAAAACACAAGGACTACAACGGCTTGACTCGTCTTGCGGAGAAGTTTGCCTTAGAGGAGGGCTTCGGCGACTTCCCCGAGGGCCGCGAGCAGGGCTTTGAAGGCCTCGGCAGCGCCGACCCGTATTACTCTCGCTCGGATCACGCTGAGTTCGCCAAGATGGGGATTCCGGTCTGCTTCTTCTTTGCGGGAGAGCACGAGGACTACCACCAACCCGGTGACACGCCCGACAAGATCGACTGCGACAAGATTCGCCGCACGGCGCGTACGGTCGTGAAGATGCTCGACGCGCTCCAAGAGGACAAGCTCGACATCTAGGCCCTGCGTTAATCTTGCCAAGGAAGAGAGGGGGGCGGACATTGTTCGCGCCCCTCTCTTCGTAGGCGGTTATCCTCTTGTGCTTGCTCATGAAGCGCTCTAACTCCACCAGCGGCCTCGCGAAGGCCCTCGTCCTAGCTGCACTCTTCGGTGCGGTCGGTTGTTCCCAGGGCGAGTCGCGCCCCAATGTCATTTTGGTTGTGGTGGATACGCTTCGCGCGGACCACACGTCTCTTGGTACTTATCAGCGCGACACCACGCCGGAAATCAGTGAGTACTTCGCTGGCGGAACCGTTTTCGAATCCGCATCCACGACGAGCTCTTGGACTTTACCGTCGATGGCGATGACGTTTACGGGTGCCTATCGGTTGGCAAATGAAGGGGACCTCGGCGAGGACGAAAAGACCCTCTCCGTAGCCTTCCAAGCTGCCGGCTACCAAACTGGCGCCGTTGTCGCGAACCCACTTTTGGGACCGTACAAAAGGACGAACCCACAAACGAAAGTGCGAACGGTGGTCGACCCAGGTTTTGGTCAGGGTTTTGATTTCTTTGATGTGACGCCCCCTTGGAAAAATCATCAAGAGCACAACTGGTATGCTCGGGAGCTCGTCAATCGAGGAACTTCGTGGGTGGACAGCAAGGCTACAGGGGACCGACCATTCTTCCTGTGGCTGCATTTCTTTGATCCGCACTTTCCGCGTGACCCCCAGCTGGCAGACAGCTTGCCTCCACTGAGCTCTCCCGCAAGATTCGAATCTTTCGAGGCTGCCGTTAGACCATCGTCACGGCATCTCTTCACGGAAGATGTGTATCGAGGCATCGAAGAGGAGATCGCAAAATACGACGAGGAGGTGCTAGGGGTTGACGCCGCGATGGGGGACCTCTTCACGTGGCTGGAGGCAACAGGCCTCGCTGAAAATACGATCGTTGTCTTCACTTCGGATCATGGCGAGGGACTTTGGACCCGGGCGCGACTGAGCGGCGAGGTCCCCAAGAAGTCCAACCCTTTTCCACCGCTCTACGACGACCATGGCACACAGGTTTACTCCGAGCAAGTTCATGTCCCGCTCGCTCTATCCGGTCCCGGCATCGCCTCTGGATTGCGGGTCAAGGACAGCATCTCCTTGATCGACCTTGCGCCAACTCTCTACGAGCTTTGCGACTTGCCCTATGAACCAGAGCACAGCGGGCGGAGCTTGCTCCAGGAGGACCGCTTCGGGTCGCTTGCCGAGCCGTCAGAGGTGTTCTCGATTTGTTCGCGCAGTCTCTCGCTGACACTGGAGGGGCGCTGGCGCTTGCATCTACCGGCGGCTTTTCGAAGGGACGAGCAGGGGGCACTCCCCGAACTTTACGACCTATCTGTGGATCCCCTCGAACTGCAGACGGTAGATGATCCCGCGCGCATTGCGGCCATGAGCGCCCGCATTGAGACCTTTGGTGAATCCCTGGCGGGAATCCAAAGCGGCGGCGCGAAACGCACCGAAGCGGAGAGGGCGGCGCGGCGCGAACTTCTAGACAGCCTTGGCTATATCGACCAGTGAGTTCGAATCTTCGCCAACCGCCGCGCCGTCACAGCACCTTGCGCCTGTTTGTTTTTAAAGCGGCAGAGACCTTAGCCCGCATGCTGGGGGGGCGTGCCTTTTATCGCAGCCTCAACCTGCGGCCGGGGCGGTTTGATGTGCGGGAGGAGCTCGTGGCTTTACCACCTCACTGCTCCGCTCTGGATGGCGTCTCTATTGTTCAACTCTCGGACATCCACGCCGGCGCCTTCTTGCGCGAGGGCGATTTGGGCGCGATCGCCGATGCAGTCAATGATTTGGAGCCGGACCTCGTCGTCTTTACTGGTGACCTGATCTCTCGCAATGCCGACGAGTCCCTGCTTGTGATTGAGGACCTTGCGAGGATTCGCGCGCGGTTCGGCTTCTATGCCGTCTTTGGTAATCACGACTACCGACACCGTCGCGAGAGTGAAATCGCAGCCACTTATGAGCTGCGTGGGATTCACTTTTTGCGCAACGAGTCGGTCCGCCCCCTGGGACCTGACTCTCCGCTGGTTCTGCTCGGCGTGGAAGATTTGGAAGAGGCAAAGAGCCTAGACATCCAACCTGCTCGCGAGGAGCTTCGGGATTGCGATTTTGAGGTTGTCCTCTCTCACAATCCAAGCGGGGCTCGCGCACTGCTCTCTCCGGTGACCGGGCTTGTGCTATCGGGGCACACCCACGGTCGACAGATCGATCTACCGGTTTTACGCGACCTCGGCCCGCATCACCCTGGCGATCGCGTCGATGTCGACGGAGTTCCGCTGATTACAAGCCACGGGATTGGCGTCATTGGAGTTCCGCTGCGCGTGCGCGTTCGGCCCGAGATCGTCCTGGTTCGCCTAACGGCTCCAAAGGTGGACGCGTGAGTACCGGGGCCTTGGCACTTCACGAGGGAGTCCTGTTTGTAGGTCGCTACACAAGTGGCGGTGAGGTCCTCGTTTTCGACCTCGATGGGCGGCAGCTCGAAGCGGGCTTTCATCTGCCGCCGATGCAGGGGGCGAGTGGTGTTGCCCTTGCCGGGCTCGCTGTCGATAGCGACCGTAAGCTATGGATGGCCGACGTCCAATCCGGTCGCGTACGTTGTGCGAACCTGTTTGGGAGAGAGGGTGCGGATTTCGCTCCCGCTCCGGGGAAACTCGAAGCGCCAATGAGTGTCCTGTTGTCAGCTAGCAGCGCAGCGGCTCCTATCGGCATAGCTCTTGCCGAGACCTCGAAGTGGACCGGTGTGTTTGTTGCTACCTCGGGGAAGAGCGTGGGCGCAGTCGGGCTCTATTTGGCAAATGGCCACCGTCTGCTGGTCTTGCGGAGCCTAGGGAATCCCAAGGCGCCGTTTGATCGCATCTCTGGCTTGACCTCGTTTCGCAATATTCTTTGGGTGGTAGAGGCGGGCGCGCGGCGCATACAGGTCTTCCGCGACGGAGAGTTTCACTTCTGCTTTGATGGGGGGAGGCTAAGTGACCGCGCCTTGGAACCAGAGGGGATCCCGCGCGCGCTTGCGCCCGTTGGAGATGGGCGCGTCGTTGTGGTCGTCGAAGAGTCTACGGAGGGATGCGCCAGCGCAAACACGGGGCTGTTTTTGGTCTCAGAGCGAGGTAAGCCGCTGTGCCAGCTCGCAGCGACAGGCACCGAGGAGGGGAGGATCTCGCACCCCGTCGATGTTGTGGTTGAAGAAATCCGCCCTTGGCCTCACGAGAGCGAAGCCGAGGTCGATCGCCGCCGGAGGATCCTCGTGCTCGACCGGGATGGGGACCGCATCCAGGTGTTCAACATGGCGGGCCGCTGTTACGGTGCATTCCCCGAGTTCGGGGAGTGCCAAAAATCGAGGGTGCCCTTGGAAAAGCCACTCCAAAGTTAAGCTGGAACCCCCGGATCGGCATTAGGGGAGATAGGCTTGTTTACCCATGATTCGACCCCACTCTCTCCTGCTGATTGCACTGGCCGCAATTTTATCTCTAGCGACCTATTGGACGCTCGCAGCCGATGGGGTTGACGGCAAAAGCGGGCTAGATGGAGCCGGCTCGATCGAGTCGGGCGCGCCTTCGAATGGCATGTATGTCGATCGGGAAGAGAGCGGGCCCTCCAAGGGCAGTCGGTCGACTGCGCTGCGCGGAGCACAGGCCGCTCAAGGGCGCGCAGCGAAGAGTGCGTTGGGCACTTCGGCAGAGGCGGGCTTCGGTGCGAGTGTCGGCTCCTCGAGTCTGGTGAGTGCGCGTGAGGCGGTCTTCGCCTCCTCGCCGGGGGGCGTCCCATTCTCTTGGAGAGGCCGCCTTCGCGACGGCGTCCTTCGTGGCGAGATTGCGGACGCTATTGTCATTCTGACAGCTGGAGACCGACGCTCGGAGGGGGTCTCCAACGAAGACGGTTTTTTCGAGGTGGACTGGTTTGAGGGTTTGCCCGCGGACTTGCGCGTAGAGCACGCCTCTTACCTCGACCTCACCATGGCGGCGCTCGAGCTTGAGCCCGAGGCGGAATTCGAGCTTCTGCCCTCCGCCAAAATCCGGGGGCACCTGTCTCCGGTTCCCCCCGTGGATGCCGATGCGGACGAGCCGACGCGCGTTGACCTTTGGCGGGAGACCTCGAAGGGCGGGAAGGACTGGCCCCGAACAACCGCACTCGTCGATGAGCGCGGGCAGTTTGAATTTGAGGACCTCGGCCCCGGGAACTATTCGTTATGCGCATTCGCCGGAGCTTGGACAGGAAGGCTCGAATCCGGAGTTCATGTCGAAGGTGGCGAGTCCAAGTTTGTCGAGTTGGTCTGCGCGCAAGGCGCGACTCTCGACGGCATGTTGTCGTGGAGTGAAACCCCCGCGACGGACGAGGCGAATCGGTTGCTTGAGCTTATCGAGCTCACCCTCTCTCCCCGCGATAAAGGGCTACCCACGGTTCTCCGCGAAGAGCGCGAGCTCACCGCTGTCGTCGCGGAAGGCGGCGCATTTCGTGTGGAGGGGATCGCTCCGGGTAGGCACCGGCTCGTCTTGGAGACGCCGTGGGGAGCCAAGCCGAGCTTTCAGGTAGAGGTGGACGCGAGCGGCGATCGGATGGAGCAGGAGTTCAAGGTGCAGGCTCCGGGCAGCTTGTCTGGGCACGTGCTCGACTCGCAGGGCAGTCCGATGCCAGGTGCCCGCGTTTCCGTTGTGCGGCGCAAGGACAAGAGCGGCCTCTTCAACTCCCTGGACACCCAAGTGCAGGACGACGGCGACTCCAGACTATTCCAAGGGCCAGTGGTGACGGGCGACGACGGCGCGTTCTTCCTGGGGGTCGTCCCCGTTGGCGAAGAGCTGTACGCAGTGGCGACAGCACCGCCCAGCGAAGACGCTCCGGCCCCGATGTGGTCCACCATCGCCCCCGTGGCGCCCGGAGAGGCGCGCAGCGGCGTCTCCTTGCGGTTCGAGGCTCCGCGCTACCTCCGCGGCCATGTGCGCGTTGCGGGCGCTCTAGATGCGGTGGGCGACCACCTGTCCGGAGCCCGGATCCAAGCGAAGTTCTCGTCCGATGGTAAGGAGCACACCTTGCAGGTCGGCTACTCGGAGCAGGACGGCAGCTACGAAATCGGTCCCCTGATCGGGGGCGCATTCCGCTTGGAGGCATCTTGCGAGGGGTACATCGATGAATCCCTCGCGGTAGTCGTGGGCGACTCGGATCAAGAGGGCGTGGACCTGTCCCTGGTAAAGGCCATGAGCTTCGCGGGGATCGTCGTGGATGAGAGCGGAGCGGCGGTCTCGGGATTGCGCATTCGCGCTTCGTTTGACGACCCGGACGTCGAGCGGGAAAATCGCAAAGCGGGGCAAAAGCGCACCGCCGAGAAGTCGGGTGCGGAGGCGCGCCTAACACACGCGGATGAGTTCGGACGCTTTCGTTTGGAGGGTCTCTTGCCAGGTGCCTATTACTTATCACCGGTGAGTTCGGACTGGGAGCTCGTGCGTACGGCGCCTCGAGTTATGGACGAGCTCAGCGCCTCCTCGGAGGAGACGATGGAGGTCGTTGTCCAGCGGCGAGATCGAGTCGACACGTGCTCCGTGACATTCGTCGCGATCGCGAGCCAGACCGGGCTGGTCCCGGAGGATCTCGAGGTCAAGGGCCTCAATGGGATGGTGATCTTGGATGGAAGTGAGGTGCACGCCTCTGGACTTGCACCGGGCCCTGTTCGGATTATCTTGAGTGCGAGGGACTGTGCTCCGAAGTTGATCGAGCTTGAACTCGTTCCAGGTGAGAACTATCCCCTTGGACTCGTGCGGCTTGATCCTGGAGCCACCCTAACCGTGACCGTCAAGAATCAGAAAGGTAGCCAAACGCTATCGAAGGCGAGCGTCAAGCTGCTGGGTGTCGCAGTGAACATGGGCGGCTTCGGTGAAGAGGTCACAGCGTTCAAGGCCAAGTCGATGGGAGAGGGACGCTATCGCATCTCGGGCGTGCCGCTCGGCTCTTGGCGACTTCGTGTCGATCGAGATGGATACAAGCGCTACACTACTCCTCTTGTTGTTGATGCACTCAAGATGAGCACAACGGTGAAGCTTGCCTCCAAACGTCCTTGAAAGCGATTGCGATCAAAATAGCCCCCCCGGCCGTCAATGAAAATATTGCCAGTCTCCGATTCGAGTCTCCTCCACGGTGTTGTCGACCTAGGCACTTATTCCTGCCTCATGCTTGTGGGGAGGCGCGACGAGCGGGGCGAAATCGAAGTCGTCTCTGACCTCTGTGAGGTTCCGCGTCTCGGGGAGGGACTGGCGAAGACGGGAGCTCTCAGCCAGGCGGGTATGGATCGCACAATCGCTGCTCTCGCCAACTTCCAAGAGCGTGCTCGTGAGCTCGGCGTTGCGTCTCTATTCATTGCGGGGACCGCTGCGATGCGGCGCGCGAAGAATGCGGATGTGATCGTTCAGCGAGCGCGAGAGGAGCTCGGCTTAGAGATTACGGTGATCAGTGAGCTGGAAGAGGCGGAGGTCGGCTGGATCGCCGCGACGATCGGCCTGGAGATGAGCTTGGAAGACGTCGTCGTTGTAGATGTCGGTGGGGGAAGTACGGAGGTCGTGACCGACGGGGGGCGCTGGGTGGCCTCCTTCCCCCTGGGTGGGGTCGTCTTGACCGAAGCCTTCGCTACGGACGGCTTGAGCCCCGGGGGCGGCGACTGGGATGGACTGGAGAGAGCGGTGAAGGAGGCCTTCTGCGAGCTCGGGAAATCGAAAACTCTCGGTTCGGTTGCCG
Organism: uncultured bacterium; assembly: GCA_937896235.1. Lineage (GTDB taxonomy): Bacteria > Planctomycetota > UBA1135 > UBA1135 > CALBMX01. The sequence continues at coordinate 3,843 of CALBMX010000025.1, read as the reverse complement.
GAGGCCATCGATCCGGAGGCCCGCCTAAAGAGCCCCTCCTCTTGGCTCTTGGGGGCACGGCGAGCAATCTGGGCTCCTTGGAGCTCGGTTTGGAAAAACACGACCGCAAGGTTCCCGAAGGGAGGCGATTTCTAAGCTCGGGGGCCTGGAAATGGGCGCATGAGCTGGCGGGAAAGGATTTGGCGGCTCGTAGGGCCTTACCCATCGAAGCAGAGCGCGCTTCTGTTCTACCCGCGGGGCTCGCGTGCCTGGGTGAAGTCGCACTTAAGCTCGGTGCAACGGAACTTTTGGTTACTGGAAAGGGTCTTAGGTATGGATTGATCCGAAAAAGACTTTCTTAGGGTAAGCTGAATCCCTTGAGTCGTCCTTCCCCCCCCCTGACTGGATTGCAAAAGACCACCTCGTTCCCCTCCTAGGAAGTGGCCTTGCTAAAATTATGCTGAGCATTCTCTTACTTGCTGCCTCCATTCAGTTTCCGGTGACCTCCGTTGAGCCTGTACGCGGAGGGGGGGAGGAACCCCCGAAAAAGATTACGTCCATGGTAGACACCGCGGACCGCGAAGATGATCCGCGCAGCCTAGGTGCGCTGCCGGTAGCAACCAGCTTTGTTGCCCAAGGCTTCGGAGCAACGGTGATCTCGCCCCTTGCCTTTGGCGTTGGACTCGGCGGACGGGCGCCGGTTATCGAGGTCCTTTTGACAGGGCTCAGTACCGGCTTTGCAGAGAACTTCGTCGTCCAGCTTCCACGTGTGTTCTTACCGGAGAAGAACCCGCTCCTGATGGTCTTCCATAAGTTTGGGTCCAAGGCTGACGACCCGTACAACAACACGGGCTATCCCCAGGAGTGCGCAGATCGCAACTGGTTCATGATCAGCTCTTTGGGGGCCACGAAGAAGAGCTTCAGCAGTCTCGCCAGCCAGGAAAATCGTGAGACCTCCCTCGAGTGGCTGATGTCCATGTTTGGCCCGAAGATCGATACGGAGCGCGTCTACGGCGTCGGCTTCTCTATGGGCGGAGGCTCCGTTGCAAACTACGCGGCGCGCCATCTTGATCCCGACGGAGTTCAGCTTGCGGCGATTGTTGATCACACCGGCTCCGTCTCCCAACTCAACACCTGGCAGCTCGACTCGCCAGTGCGCTACATCCTGGAATACTGGTTCGAGGGTGAGCCTTGGCAGACGCCATTTTTCTATCAGCGCTCCTCTGTGGTCGAGTTTGACAAAACGACTCTGGCCGTTTATCCAGACGTTTGCCTAGCCTGGAACCTGAAGCACGTTCCGACCATGGTCTCTCACGCGGACCAAGACCCGCTCGCCTATCTCGTCGATCAATCGATCGTCCTTAAGGATTTCCTGATTTCGATCGGCGGCACGGTGGTCTACAAGAAATCCTCTGCGGGCGTGCACGATTGGAAGACCCTTAAGGCCAGGGATGCGTGCGACTTCCTGTCCGCATTCGTGTTAGAGCACCCTCAGTCAGGGCATACTCTGGCCGATCGAGACGGCAAGTTTTTTGCGTTCGATATTGAGCAGGGCCAAAGTGGAGTGTTTTCCACTTTTGACTGGGCCATCGATATCGCCGCGAATCGACTGAGCCTGCAGGCCACTAAGAACGTGGATGTGTTCTCTGTTGACACCGACTTGGCTCAACTCGACACGGAGAAAGACCTGGAGGTGGTCTTGTCCGCAGGTGACTTCTTCGCCGACACCGTCGAGCTTGACGGATATGCCCAGGCCCCAAAGCAGGTCTTGCGAGCGGGGGTCCCCAGCAGCGCTTGGAATTGGGAGCCGACCACGGGGACTGTCGTGATCTTCGAGCAGAGCATTCAGTCCCACACCTGGCTGATTCAGCCCTAGGCTAGAACAAGTGCGGCGGAGGCTCTGGGCTGCTAAGAGCTACGAAACCCGCTTTAGACAAAGTTTGGTAGGATCGAGCGTCGATAGGAGGGGAACCCCCCGCACTCCTTTCACGTCTAAGCGCCAGTCCTGCCATGTTTAGCCTCTTCCTAACTCGTCCCCAATCACTTGCCAAGGGCCTCTCCGGCTTGGTTCTGGCTAGCATTGCCATAGCTTTGACCCCGGCGGCGTCCCGAGCTCAAGGCGCAGGAGGCGGCTACCAAGGCCCTGTTGGCGGGCATCCCCTCGTGACTGCACCCACCGCCTTCAAGTGGTCGTCAACTCTAGGAGTTGGCCCTGTCAAGGTGCCCTTGCCGGGACTATATGGATGGTTTGTCGTGCAGGAAGACAATCTTGAGGCGCGTATTGTCCCCAGTTTGACGGGCGATCCGACGATTGAAGCGATTTTTTATCCCCCCGCGTCGGGACACCCGACGCGCGCGGAACGCATCACCTTCCAGTTCCCTCTGAAGCCCGGCTCGATACCGGATTCGGGGGCGCTTGTGATCGCCTTTCACTCCTATAGCCACACCGAAAAAGAGATCTTCCTCAACACGCAAATCGCTCAATATTGTGCGCAGCGCGGATGGCTAATGGTCGCGCCCTACGGGCTTGTTGATACGCACTACGGCAACGTCGAAAGTCAGGAGAGCTTGGACGCCGTCCTCAAGACGGTGAAGAAGTACTTCAAGTACGACCCGCAGCGTGTCTATACCGTAGGCTTTTCGATGGGCGGAGGCGCGGCGACAAGCTACGCCATGCGCAAGCAGGACAAAGATGATCTGCGGGTTGCCGGGGTGATCAACCACACCGGGACGATGGATCTGGTGGACGTGTACAACAACGGCACCTTGGCGACGAAGCTTATGCTCGCAGATGTCGACCACTTTCACGGAGCGCCGAGCACCGCAGATGGGGCGTTCCCTTATGAGCGCGTGAGTCCCGGCGTCTTCTCGAGCTCGATCTTGGACCTAGACAAGATGCCGATCCGCAATCTGGGCCACCTGGCGATGTACACGTACGTCAACCTGAACGACCCGTTGAATCACCTCGTACTAGACAACTTGGCGGTTGGAAACGAGCTCCTTGCGTCAGGCGTGAATATGCAGCTTGTGTCCAATTCTCAGGCGGCAATCCACGATTGGTCCACTATGGATCTCAACGCGGCGTTCAACTGGATCGACCGCTCGCCTCTAGCGCAGGATCCAGCTAGCGCCTGGTTTAGTGCGGATCAAGAGGCCAACTACCTGTTCACCGAAGTCCGCAAGAAGCCCGATCTGCGCTCCGCGTTATACAGGATAGAGATCAATACCGTCCGCAATCAGGTTACGGTCAAGAAGACCAGGGATCTCGACGTACTCGCCTTAGATGTCAGGGACATGGGGCTTAGCGCAAAGTCGAAATTGACAGTCAACTGGTCGACGGTGGATAGCACGACCGACACTCTGATCCTCACGGGTTACGCAGTCGCGCCAAGTGTTGTCACCGAGGGCGGGTTGCCCTCTCTCAACTGGACTCACGATCCATTGACGAGCGAGCTGTCGCTTGTCACACCCGCGGGCAAGACCTTGACGACGTTTGAAGTGAAGCCGTAGAGGCCCGCTACCAAGCGCACACGATTTGTGGGGCGACCTAGGTTCTACCACTCTCATGCGCCGCGAACTTGGAGTGGCGTTGAAGCGGGATTGGAGCGGGCAGGAGTGGTAAACGGGCCACCTCCAGAAGCCGAACGGCTAGTTTCCAGCACTCTCCGCGCCGCGAACTCGGAGTGGCGTTAAAACGGCAAACGGGCCAACTCCAGAAGTCGAATGGCTTGTTTCCAGCACTCTCCGCGCCGCGAACTCGGAGTGGCGTTAAAACGGCAAACGGGCCAACTCCAGAAGTCGAATGGCTTGTTTCCAGCACTCTCCGCGCCGCGAACTCGGAGTGGCGTTAAAACGGCAAACGGG